>NZ_JAYRMO010000020.1:0-93723 GCF_041912635.1 Inhella sp. | reverse complement strand
CCGGCTTCAGATCGAAACGCAGCTTTTTGAACTTCGCGACGCTTCATTGACCGGGAACTGCGGCACTCAGCCGCGTGCGCTGTGCCCTCGAAAGCCGTCTGCCGCCCAGACTCCTAGGGCGACTGTGTGCTTGAGCGCCTTTCTTTGCCCCGCGTTTCTTTGGCAAGACAAAGAAATGCGGGTCGGGGTTCGGGGGTGAAGCCCCCGAGGGCTATCACTACTCGAAAAACAAGAACGATCAACGCTGCAACTGCACCGTCAACCCCACCACCGCCCCACCCTTGTTGCTCCACATCCAGCAATAGTCCTGGTCCAGCGCCACCTTCAACTCACCCTGCTGCGCCGCCACGCCCTTGGCCTTGGCCGGGTACTCGACGTCCTTGCCCACGTGGTAGTGAATGTTGAAGTCCAAGGCGGCCGGGGCTTCGAAGGACCAGCGCACGGTCTGGCCCTTGCTGAGCTTGCCGCAGTACTCGGCAAACTTGCCCGGCGCCACCTGGAAGCTCTGCGTGGCGCGACCCTGCTCGTCCCAGCGGATCTCGGCAATCTCGGCCTGCACCGCGCCCGCGCCCAGCAGGGTCAAGGCAACGAAAGCGGCCTTCATGGCGCGGCCTCCAGTGCGGTCACCACGTAGCGGGCGCCGTCCTTCTCGATGCGCACGCGTACCTTGTCGCCCGGCTTGGCCTTGGCCAGCAGGGCCTTGTCCTTGACGCCGAACACCATGGTCATGGGCGGCATGTCGAGGTGCTTGATCTCGCCGTGCTTCAGGGTGATCTTGGCCTGCGCGGCGTCGATCTTCTTGACTTCCGCCTCGGTGAAATCGGCCGCTGCCGCGGCGGGTGCGCTGGCGTGGTGGGCGCTGTGCTCGCCCGCCGCCTGGGCCAGGGGAGTGGAGAGGCTGGCCAACAAGGCCAGCAGCAGGGTCTTGGTCATGAAGGGATTCACTCAGGAGTAGGACTGGAACACGCGGGTGCTGCCGTCCTTGCGCACGAGCAGCACCTCATAGGGGTCTTTGCGGCCGCCGTAGACAGGGCCGTCCATGCCCGGCGAGCCCACCGGCATGCCGGGGACGCTCAGGCCCACGGCTTCAGGCTTTTCTTTCAGCAGGCGCTTGATCTCGCGCGCCGGCACATGGCCTTCGATGGCATAGCCGCCCACCTGCGCGGTGTGGCAACTGCCCAGGGCCTGCGGGATGCCCAGCTTGCGCCGCATGGCGGCATTGCCGGTGTCGTGGAATTCCACCGTGAAGCCCTGCTGCTGCAGGTGGGCGATCCAGTCCTTGCAGCAGCCGCAGTTGGCGTCCTTCCACACCTCCACCTTGGGCAGCGCCCCTTGGGCCCAGGCCGGGGCGGCCGCAGCGAGCAAGGCGCTCAGGGCATGGCGTCGTTTCATCATGATTGGCCTCCTTTGGGCTGAACGGTGATGGTGCCCACCATGCCGGCCTGGTAGTGGCCGGCAATCAGGCAGGCGAAGTGGAAGGAGCCCGCGCGGTTGAAGGTCCAGACGATCTCGCCGATCTTGCCCGGGTCCACATGGACCATGTAGGGCTCGTCGTGTTCCATGTCGGGGAACTTGAGCATCAGCGCGGCGTGCTGGTCCAGTTCCTTCTGCGTGCCGATGACGAGTTCGTGCAGCATCTTGCCGCGGTTGCGCACCACCAGGCGCACGGTCTCGCCCTCGCGCACGTCCAGGTGGGCGGGCTGGAAGCGCATGTCGTCGGTCATGACGATCTCGACCTTGCGCGCACCCTTGGCCGAGCCGGCGATGCCCCAGTCCTTTTGCTCTTTCTTGACTTCAGCGGGCGCGTGGTGCTTCGGTCCATGGGCCTGGGCCGCGCCTGCGCTCAAGAGCGCGGCCAGCAGCAGGGGAATGCGTTTCATCGTCTGTCCTTTCAATGGGAATGCTGGCCGGGCTTGCGCACCTGCACCTCGATGTCGCGCGGCGCAGGCTTGGGCGGGGCGGCGCGCGCGGGCGCCGGGGCTTCGCCCTGCAGTTCGTAGGCCACGGTGCCCGGGGGGTGCTGGAACCAGCCCGGGTCCTTGTAGTCGCCAGGTTTCTGGTCCTTGCGCACCTTGATGACGGAGAACATGCCGCCCATGCCGATGGCACCGAAGGGCCCCTCGCCCGTCATCATGGGTGCGGTGTTTTCGGGCAGGGGCATTTCCATCTCGGTCATGTCGTGCATGCCGCGCTCGCCCATCACCATGTAGTCGGGGATCAGCTTCCGGATCTTGCCCGCCAGGCCCGTGTGGTCCACGCCGATCATCGTGGGCACGCCATGGCCCATGGCGTTCATGGTGTGGTGGCTCTTGTGGCAGTGGAAGGCCCAGTCGCCCGGCTCGTCGGCCAGGAAGTCGAGTTGGCGCATCTGGCCCACGGCGATGTCGCAGGTCACCTCGGGCCAGCGCGCGCTCCTGGGCACGGGGCCGCCGTCGGTGCCGGTCATGACGAACTCATGCCCATGGATGTGGATGGGGTGGTTGGTCATCGTGAGGTTGCCCACGCGCAGGCGCACGCGGTCGCCCTGGCGCACCACCAGCGGGTCGATGCCGGGGTAGATGCGGCTGTTCCAGCTCCAGAGGTTGAAGTCCAGCATCGTCATCACCTTGGGCGTGTAGGCGCCGGGGTCGATGTCGTAGGCGTTGAGCAGGAAGCAGAAGTCGCGCTCGACCGGGTCGATGTGCGGATGCTTGCCCTTCGGATGGGTGATCCAGAAGCCCATCATGCCCATGGCCATCTGCACCATTTCATCGGCATGCGGGTGGTACATGAAGGTGCCGGGGCGGCGCGCCACGAACTCGTACACAAAGGTCTTGCCCACGGGAATGGCGGGCTGCGTCAGGCCGGTCACACCGTCCATGCCGCAGGGCAGGCGCTGGCCATGCCAGTGGATGCTGGTGACCTCGGGCAGCTTGTTGGTCACGTAGATGCGCACGCGGTCGCCCTCCACCACTTCGATGGTGGGCCCGGGGCTCTGGCCGTTGTAGCCCCACAAATGCGCCTTGAAGCCGGGCGCCATCTCGCGCACCACGGGCTCGGCCACCAGGTGGAACTCCTTGACGCCGTTCTTCATGCGCCAGGGCGCGGTCCAGCCGTTCAGCGTCACCACCGGGTTGTAGGGCCGGCCGTTGGGCGGCACGAGCGGCGGCTGGGTGTCGGCGCTGGTCTGGATGACGGGCTCGGGCAGCGCGGCCATCGCCACGCTGGACACCGCCGCGCTGGCCACGCCGGCGCCTTGCAGAAAACCTCTTCTGGAAACCATGGGGATGTCCTTCAATGGCCGCCGCCGGCCTCGGCCGGGGCGGACAGGCTGGCGGCCGCAGCGGCCAGATTGGGTTTGCCGATCAGCGCCTGCTCCAGGTCGGCCTGGGCGAGCCAGAAATCGCGTTCGGCCTCGATGGCGGCGTTGACGGCGGCCACTTGCGCGCGCGCATCGGCCAGCAGCTCGAACACGCCAATGAACATGCCGTTGTAGCGCAGCAGGTTTTCCTCGCTGACCTGGCTCTTCAACGGCAGCAGCACCTGGCGCTGGTGGCGGGCGATGTCCCAGGCGTGGCGGTAGGCCCCGTAGGCCTCGCGCAGTTCGGAGCGGGCGTTGATGGCGGTGTCGGCCACCTGGGCCAGGGCCTGGCGGTACTGGTGTTCGGCGCGGGCCACGCGGGCGCCGCCCCAGTCGAACAGCGGCAGCTCGATGCTGAGCTCCCAACCGCGCTCGCGCGCGCCCTCGTTGTTGGTGTTGAGGTGCCCGCCCAGCTCCAGCACGTTCACGAAACGGGTGATGCGGCTCAGCCCCAGCTGGCGCGCCGTGGCCTCGGCGTTCAGCTTGGCCCCTTGCACGTCCAGGCGCTGGGCCAGGCCCTCGCGCTCGATCTCGGGGCGCTCGGCCGGTGCAGTTGGCAGATCGGGCAGACGCTCGGGCAGGCGCAGTTGCTCCAGCTGATCGCCCCACAACCCCAGGGCACGGATGAGGCGCTCGCGCGCCGCCTGCGCGGCGGCGGTGGCGCGCGCATGGGCCAGCGCAGCCTCGGCCTGGAAACCCTGCTCACGCAGCTGCTGCAGCTTGTTGAAATTGCCCACGCTGCGCATGCGCGCGGCCAGCTCGGCGCCGGCCTCGGCGGCTTCCAGCACCTGGGCGCTGTAGGCCAGGGTTTGCTGCGCGGCCACGGCCTGCACCCAGGCCTTGCGCACCGTGGCAGCGCGCTCGATGACGGCCAGCAGCGCCGCGCCCTGGGCCTGCTCCACGCGGCGCGCCTCGATGGCGCGGCGCATCGGCCAGCTCAGCAGGCTGTTCAGGTTCAGGTGCAGGCTGCGCTCGATCTCGCGCTCGACGCCATGGTCGGCGCTGGCACGGTTGCGGCCGAAGCTGAAGCCGGGGTTGGGCAGGCGGCTGGCCTGGTCCAGATCGGCCACGGCGATGCCCAGCTGCGCGTAGGCCGCCTGCAGGCCGCGGTGGTTCAAGAGCGCCAGCTGCACGGCGGCGTCCAGGCTCAGGGGCTGGGCCAGCAGCGCGGCCACGCGGCGTTCGCGCTCGGCTTCCTGCTCGGGCGTTTGCGCCCACAGCAGCTGGGCGCCGGGCAGGGGCTTGGCGGCCGCTTGCTGCAGTTCGGCAAAGCGCGGTTGCGGATCCAGGCTGGCGCAGCCGGCCAAGGCCAGGGCCAGGGCGGCTAGAAGAGGGGTCAGGCGCCTCATTGCGGCGCCCCGTGGTGGTGGGGCTTGGCCGCGGAGGCAGCCGGCGCCGCATGCACCGGCTCGCGGGCATAGGCACGCCAGCCGCCGGCACGCTGCACGGCCTCGTGGGCGGCGCGCCAGCGGCCGGGCTCGGCCGGGTCGGCCACCGGCGCGGCGGGGCGCGCCAGCACCGAACGGTGCTGCAGGGCCGGCACTGGAGCCTTGGGGTCGGCAGGGTCGGTGCGGTTCGTCGCATGGGCCGGCAGGGCCAGAGCGACCAGCAGCGGCGTCAGAAGGGCAAGGCGCATGGGAAGCAAGAACGAGAGGGTGCGCAGCGCGCACGGGCACACCCGCTATGCGCAGGTGCGACTCAGGCTTGCGGGCTTTGGGGCGGGCGCAGCAGCGGGGGCTGCGCGGTTTGCGGCGGGGCCTGCGGTTGCAGGCCGGGCCAGTCGTCGCGGGCCAGTGCGGGCAGGCACAACGGAGCCGGCGTGGGCAAGGCGGCCGGCAGGCAGCAGTGGGCGCAGTGGCTGCAGCCGGCATCGGGCAGGGAAGCATCTGGCGCCATCTCGTGGCAAGGCAGAACGGCCTGTGTGCTGGCGCCCTGCCCCCCCATCGCCGCCAGGCTGGCGGCGCGCACCAGCCCACCCTGCAGGCCCAGGCACAGGGCGAGCAAGAGGGTCAGCAGCAGGCGGGGGGTGGACATGGCGATCAATGTAGCAAGGGCGGTGGGGCTGGGTTTTGCGCAGTCTCAAGCTTGACCCGGTGGCAAGGTCAAGTCCCCGCCAACGCCAGCACGCGCTCGAACAAGCTGTGTCCGCGCACACGAAAGCCGCCACACTCGCCCGCCGCCAGGCGTGCGCGTGCCAGATCGGCAGCACCGGCCACGTCCTGCTGCAGCAGCGCGGCCAGCACCCGCTCCTGCCACAGGCTGCTGCTGGCATGGGGGTGGCGCTGCAGCCAGGCCTGCTGCTCGCGCTCGCTGAAGGCCAGGTAGCGCGGCAGGGTGTCCAGCCCGCCCGCCAGGCGCGCGGCGGCATCGGCCGCGCCCTGCACGGACAGCGCCACCCAGCGCGCCAGCGCCTCGGAGGGTCCGTCCAGGCCGCTGACCGCGCTTCGGTACACGGTCACGCCCGGCAGCGCATGGGCGCTGGCGGCATGCGGGCGCAGGTCCTCGGGCAGGCTCAGGCCCAGCGTGCGCCAGAGCACGCGGTCCAGCGCCCGCCACTTCATGCTCAGCGAGAGGCGGGCATGGCCCTGGCGGGCATCGGCCAGCGGCAGCAGCAGGAAGACCAGCGGCCCCTGGCGCCAGTACGGCATGCCATCCAGGCCGTGCCAGCCCCGGTGCTCGGCCTCGCGGGCGATGCCGTGCAGCAGCGCCTGCTCGAAGGCCTGGGCGGGGGGCGGGTGCTCGATCGGGTCGAGGGTGGGAACTTCGCTCATGGGAACTCCAGACGTGACAGAGCCTGCAAGCACAGGGGCTTGCATCAGGAAAGAGGGGGTGACGCTCAGGCCAGGTAGTCGCCGCTGGCTTCGGGCTGGAACAGCAGGGCCTCGATGCGCAGCGCGCGGTGCTCGCCGGTGGGCGTGCGCCAGCTGACCTCACTGCCCACGCGGCGGCCCAGCAGGGCGGCGCCCACGGGCGAGAGCACCGACACACGGCCCGCATGCGGGTCGACATCGGGCGGGTAGCAGAGCGTCTGCGGGGCCGCACCGGCGTCGTCGCTAACGAGCACGCGGCTGTTCATGGTCACCACATCGGCCGGGATCTCCGGCGAGGGCAAGGCGCTGGCGTCATCCAGCAGCTCGCGCAGCGCGGCACTGTTGAGCTTCAGAAGACGGGCACGGTCAAGTTCGGTGAGCAGCAGCTCACCGCTGAGGACGGCGGTCATGGCAACTCCGTGGGTGGCGCCGCAAGCGGCGCACAACATCCATCGCGCGGCTTTGGGGCCCGGCGATCAAAGAGGTGCGCTAAAGGGAAGAAGGAGAGCGATCGCCGGGCTCAGGAAAGTGCGTCCGTAGGACGGCCGCAGCGGTCACCGGTCTGGAGCGTGGAGTTCATGCGCGCGGCCACGCGCGGCGTCGGGGCGACGCCGCGGCTGAGGAGGTGGCAGGCGCGGGGGAACATGGGGCGGATGCTAGGCGCGAAGGCCGCTGCGGCCAAGCCCGCATGCCAGAAGCGCACTGCCGTGCAAGGTCTTCGGCATGAAAAAGGGCGGCCCGCGGGGGCCGCCCTTGAGGTTCAAACCGCGCTTCAGGAGCGCACAGCCGCTCCTTGTGCACGGCGGATGGCGCGCTCCAGCCCGGTACTGCTGGGCAGGGGCGCGTCCGCCGGCCGGGCGATGGGCCCGAGCGCTTCATCCAGCCGCGGCGGGCTGGGAGGCGGCAAGGCCGGCAGGGCAGCCGCCTCGCGCGGCAGCTCCAGGCGTTCGCGCTGGCCGCTGCGCTCGATCCACACTGCACGCGGTTCGATCTGCGCAAGGCGAACGCCCAGCCCCAAGGACTCGCCCACACCGAGCACACGCGCTGGCGCCCCACCCTGTCGGATCAGCGCCAGCGGCCGGCCGCTGGCACCGCGGCGCAGCGCCTCCAGCTCGAAGCGCAGCACCTCGGGTGGCGCGGCGCGCAGCTCGGCGGCTGGCACGGCCGCAGGCAGGGCGACCGGCGCAGTAAGCGGCTCAGCCACCGGCTGTGCCACGCGCGGCGACTCCCCGCCTGGATTCGAGCCGCCCAGGCCCAGGGCCAGCCCCAGGCCGATCAGCAGCGCGCCCGCCAGGAGCGCGCCGGACCGCGGGTTCGATCCCAGGATCCGGCGCATCGCTTACCAGCCGATCGTGTAGGTCACGGTCTGCGGCGCGCGCGTGTGGATGGAGGGGCTGAAGCCACCCACATCGTCATACGCGAAGCCGTAGGACAGCGCGTTCAGGCTGTGGTCGTGCCAGAACTTCACGAAGGCGTTGGAACGCCCCGTCGCCGGGAAGAACTTGTTGCCGTTCCACCAGTCCGCGAAGGGCAGGTGCGCCACGCGGCGGTTCAGCGCCGCGCAGACCTGGGCCTGCAGCTGCAGCTGCTTGCCCACATCGGTGGTGCCACCGGTCGGGTCGTCGAGCTTGCCGTTGCCCAGCATCACCATCGAGGTGCTGGGCTTGGCATTGACGAAGTACTGCCCGCCCGCGGCATCGGTGAAGCGCAGCTTGCCGTTCACCACACGCCCGGTGAAGGGTGCCCAGCCGTTCTTCAGGTCGATCACCAGGTCCTGATTGGCGTACTGCTGCCAGACCTCGTCCACATAGCTGTCCAGGTAGTGGGCGTTGGCGCCCTCACCCTGGAAGGTGGCATGGGCCGGCGCCATGATGCGCATCGGCCCGTAGGGCGGCTGGCCCAGGCTGTGGAACTCGGCCGGGGTCTCGGCGAAGTACTTGGCGAACAGCTCCTCGCGGGTTTCGGTGAGCGATTCGCCCACGGTCTGCTTGAAGCCGTCCAGGCCGGTCACCTCCAGCTTGAGCGGGAAGCCGAACTGGTCGACGCGGGTGGTGTTGATGAAGATGCCTTGCGGGTTGGCGCCCGGGGGCAGGATGGCGAACTCGCCGAAGTCGAAGATGACATCGGTGTTCGGGTCGGTCGGGTTCTCGATGTTCGCGCCGGCGTAGGCGATGTTGCCGTTCACGTCCTGGTTGACCCAGATGTACATCGGGCTGCCCACGCTGAAGAGGATGCGCGCCGAGTTGATCGCCGGGATGGTGATGGAGCGCTTGTCGCTCAGGCGGAAGAAGTAGTTGCTGTAGGGCAGACCGTTCTTCATCAGCGCGCCGTTGTCGCCCAGCGCCATCGGAATCAGCTCGCCGTTGGCCCCCACGTGCACGAACTTGCCGGTGGCCCAGTCCTTGCCAATGATGGCCCAGTAGACCTGGTTGTCAGCCCAGCGCCCGCGGGTGGCGTTCACCACATTGAAGATGGTCATGCCGTTCCACAGGTGGTCGCTGCTGCCGGTGCCCGTCAGCGTGTAGCTGGCGCTGGCCACTTCCGAGGCCACACCCTTCTTGAACGCCACGGCCTTGATGGTCAGGTTGCTGTCCACCTCGATCGGGGCGCCGTACTGCAGCGAGTTCAGCGTCGGCGTGCTGCCGTCCAGCGTGTAGCGCAGCGTGGCGCCCACGGTGGCCGAGAGCAGGTTGACGCGCAGGCGCGTGCCGTAGCTGCCCGTGGGGTGCGAGAACACCGGCGTGGCCACCGGGCCGCCGTCGGTGCCGATCACATAGTTGCCCATGCTGATCTTGCTCTGGCCGTCCGCCGTGAAGGTGGCGGCGTAGATCGTGGACGCGTGCTCCACCGAGATCGGGCCGCTGTACAGCGGCGACTGCTGCGTGGGCGCCGTGCCGTCGGTGGTGTAGCGGATCACGCCCGACACGCCGGCGGCGTTGGCCAGGCTGACCTGCTGCGCCGTGGCGTAGCTGCCCGG
Organism: Inhella sp.; assembly: GCF_041912635.1. Lineage (GTDB taxonomy): Bacteria > Pseudomonadota > Gammaproteobacteria > Burkholderiales > Burkholderiaceae_C > Inhella. Next base: position 84,596 of record NZ_JAYRMO010000020.1, on the reverse strand, counting down.
GGCCGGGCTGAACAGCGGACCGGAGAGGCCGCCGCCCAGGGTCAGGCTGTAGCGCTGCGTGTCCTGCTGCGCGCCGCCCAGGGGCTTGTAGGTGAACCAGTAGTTCAGCACCTGGCCCGGGGCGGTGGGCGTGGCCGTGAATTCCCAGCGGCCCACGGCGGCGTTGAAGATCATCTGCGGGCCGATTTCGGACGCATTGCCAAGCGCGTAATGCAGGATCACGTATTCCGCCGCGGCATTGGGCTTGAACCACATCGTGGCCGCCGCACCGAGCTCGGACACGCCCTGCGAGAAGCCACCGCCGCCATTGCCGATCTGGTAGCTGGCGCTGGCCACCGGCGAGGCGTTTGCGCAGGCGTTCAGCGCGATGGCGCGGATCGTCAGGTTGCTGCCCACGCTGATGGGCGCCGCATACAGGGCGGAGCTGCTGGTGGGCGTGCTGCCGTCCAGCGTGTAGCGGATCTGCACGCCCGCGCCGGCGCTGGCCAGCGTCACGGTCTGCGCGCCGCTGTAGCTGCCACCCGGCGGCGTGAAGCTCACGGCCGGCGGGATGGCGGTGCCGCAGCCGCCCTGCAGCTGGTAGCTGGCGTTCGCGGTGTCGGCCGCGCCCACGCTTGGGCGGTAGTAGGTGAAGTTGTAGGTCAGCGTGCTGCCGGCAGCCGCGGCCACGAAGGCTTCGTGGCGGCCATTGGCGGCGCTGTAGTTCATGCGCAGGTTCTGCATGCCGGTGCCCGGGTTCACATGCAGGTCCACCCAGTCCACCGTGCTGCCGGCCTTGAACCAGAGCACGGCGCCGCCGGCGGCGTCCACACCACCCCAGATCGGGCCTTGCGGCGCGGAGCTGTAGCTGCCGCTCACCACCGGCGAGGGCGTCTTCTCCTGGGCCACCGCGTAGGCCTTCAGCGTGCTGTTCAGGGGCACGCTGATCGGACCGGTGTAGAGCGGCGAGCTGGCGCCTGGCGTGCTGCCATCCAGCGTGTAGCGGATCTGCGCCGTCGGCGTCGGGCTGCTCAGCGTCACCGTCTGGGCGCTGCTGTAGACGCCGGGCGGCGGGGTGAACACCGGCGGCTGGGTCTGGCCCTGATCGGGGCCGACCACGACGCTGTAGCTGCCCGTGTCCTGGGCCGCGCCGGTGTAGTAGGTGTAGCTGTAGTTCACCGTGCTGCCCTGGGCGGCGAGCACCGCGTACTCATGGCGGCCGGCGCTGCTGTTCAGCTGCATGCGCACGTTCTGCTGGCCGGTGCCGGTGTTGAAGTGCAGGTCCACCCATTGCACGCTCTGGCCATTGGCTTGAGCGCCGAACCACAGGCGCACGCCGCCCGTCATCGGCTCGGCGCCTTGCGCCGGGCCGGTGCTGCCGATCTGGTAGGTCGCGCTGCCGACCGGGGACAGCGTGCCGTCCGGCGCCACCGCCACAGCCTTGAGCGTGGTGTTGGCGCTCACGTTGATGGGGCCGGCGTAGAGCGCCGAGCTCAGCGTGGGGGTGCTGCCGTCGCTGGTGTAGCGCACCGGCAGGCCCAGGGGGTTGGTGCTGATGCTGACGCTCTGCGCGCTGGCATAGCTGCCCGCCGCCGGGCTGAAGCTGGGGGCGGAACCGCCACCGCCCCCGCCGATCTGCGAACTGCCCGGCGCGCTGTCGTACGAGGCCGTGCCGTTGTTGTAGGTGAACCAGTGGTTCACCGTCTGCCCGGCCTGCGCCGGGAAGCGCACTTCAAAGCGCGACTGCGCGCTGTTGTAGGTCATGCGCACGTTCTGCTGCGCGCCGTTGTTGACGCTGTAGTGCGCGTCCACCCAGGCCAGGTTGCCGCTCGAGCGGAACCACAGCGTGGCCTGGGATCCATCGAAGTCCACGCCCGTGCTCAGGCTCTGCGCCTGGGCCCCGGGCGGGACGAAGAAACTGAGGCAAGCCAGCGCCAGGCCAAATAGCCAGCGGGCGGCATGCCAGGTGATGCCATTCATGGGGTGGTCTCCAACACAAGGCTGGCGCGCCAAGGCCGCGCGCAGGCACTGCATCGGCCGTCCTTGAGCCGCCGACGGGCGCGATGCTAGGGAGTTGAATCTAAATTTGAAAGCGCTTTCATACTCGTTTCGGGTTTGCTCTGTTCGGGTTGGCCCGATGTTGTTTACATCGAGTTTCAAATCAGATTCAAGACCAGAACCGAAAGCGCTTTCGCGTTCGCCGGAAGCGATGCCTCAGTTGCCCGGCAGCAGCAGGCGCAGCGCCGCCGCGCAGGCGCTGGCCAGGCCCTCGGGCAGCTGGCGCGCGGGCAGCCAGGCCAGGTCCAGGCTCACCGGCTCGCGCAGGGGGCGGCGTACCACGCCGGCAAAGCGGCCCACCGCCATCTGCGCCGGCATGCAGGTGCAGCCCTGGCCGGCGCCGATGCGGGTGAACACATCCAGCAGCTCGGCCGCGGGCAGCTCCTGCAGGGGCTCGAAGCCATGCGCGCGGTACTGGCGGTCCAGGTGGTCGTACAGCTGCGGGCTCAGGCTGCGCCGGAAGCGGTAGAAGGGCGGCAGCTGGTTCAGGTCGCGCAGGCTCAGGCTGCGCCGCCGCGCCAGCGCACTGCCCTGCGGCACGAAGGCCGAGAGCGGCAGCTGGCCCAGGGTCTGCAATGGCTGGCCCTGGGTTTCGATGGGCGCGGCCAGCAGCGCGCCGTCCAACCGCCCCGCCACCACGGCGGCCGCAGCCTCGTGCGCCGGCAGCAGCTGGGTCTCCAGACCGGAGATCAGCCCGCTGTCGCGCAGCGCGCGCTCGAAGGCCGGCAGCTGCGCCAGGTTCAGCCAAGCCGGCAGCGCCAACCGCAGGCGTGGCAGCGCATCGCCCAGCGCAGCCACCTCGTCCAGCACCTGCTCGGCCTGCGCCAGCAAGGCCTTGAAGCGTGGCAGCGCCTGTGCGCCCGCCGCGGTGGGTTGCACGCCCTGCGGGCTGCGCAGCAGCAGGCGCAGGCCCAGCTGCTGCTCCAGCTCGGCCACGGCACGGCTCAGCGGCGGCTGCGTCAGGTGCAGGCGCTCGGCCGCCACGCGAAAGCTGCGCTCCTCGGCCACGGCAACGAAGTACGCCAGCTGGCGCAGGCTGATGGCACGCTTCATGGCAGACCGCGGGAGTGGGTGATACCCAAAGGGTATTGCATCGAAAGCACTGGCCCGGGTGGCGGTGGATTTCTAGAGTGCGGCGCATCCCCAGTCTTGCCCTCATCCCCATGCCCACCCGCCGCCACCTGCTCGCCAGCCTGTCCAGCCTCACCCTTGCCGCCTGCGGCGGTGGCGGCGGCAGCCCCCCACCGCCCCCCGCGCCCGCCCCCGCCCTGCGCCTGAGCAGCGACCGCAGCCAGTACTTCGTGGGCGAACAGGCCGAGCTGCGCGTCGAGTTCAGCGGCAGCGGCGCGCGTCTGGAGCCCGGCTTCGGCCGCGTGCAAAGCGGTCAGGTACTGCGCACCCGGGCGCTGGCCGGCCCGCTGCAGTTGCGCCTGGAAGTGGACGCCGCCCCCGGCCAGACGCCCCAGCGCGCCGAGCTGAACCTGGATGTGCGCTACCGCGACCGCTTCAGCCCCGTGGGCGATTTCTCCGCCAGCAGTCATAGCGCGCTGGCGCTGGCCGATGGCCGTGTTCTGGTGCTGGGTGGCAGCCGCGGCGGCGTGGTGCTGTCCGACGGGATCGACCGCTTCGACCCCGTGCAGCGCCGCTTCGAGCGCATCGGCAGCCTGAGCAGCGGGCGCAGCGAGGCCACCGCCGTGCAACTGCCCGATGGCCGCGTGCTGCTGGCCGGCGGCATCACCGCCCTGCCCGTGGCCAACCGCACCGAACTGATCGTCCCCAGCACCGGCCAGGTGCAAACCAGCGGCAACCTGGCCCAGACCCGCCATGGCCACAGCCTGACCCTGCTGGCCAATGGCCGCGTGCTGATTGCCGGCGGCACCGCGCGCGCCAGCGCCGAGCTCTGGGACCCGCAGAGCGGCCGCTTGAGCTTCACCGCCAGCCCGATGCAGCACGACCGCTCCGGCCACAGCGCCACCCTGCTGTCCGATGGTCGCGTACTGATCGCCGGCGGTCACCGCATCGGCGAAGGCCCCTACGTCTTCGCAGAGCTGTTCGACCCCGCCAGCGGCCGCTTCACGCCCCTGCCCGAGCAAGGCCTGGCACCGCGCGCCGCGCACAGCGCCTGGCGCGCGCCCGATGGCCGGGTGCTGCTGCTGGCCGGCGAGCGCGCGCGCGGCGACAGCCTCGAAGTCCTGGCCGACGCCCTGCGTTTCGACCCGCAAACCCTGCGCTTCGAAACCCTGCCCGGCCTGGGCCAGGCCCGCACCTTGGCGCAGGCCGCCCCGCTGGGCGATGGCCGCTGGCTGCTGCTGGGCGGCCAGAGCGTGGGCGAGCGCGCCCTGCGCCGCAACGAAGCCTGGGCCCCCGGCCAGGCCGCGCTGCCACGCGCCGAACTGCCCGAGCCACGCGTGCTGCACAGCCTCACGCCCCTGCCCGATGGCCGCCTGCTGGTGCTGGGCGGCGAGGGCCTGCAAGGGCAGCTGGTGCCGACCGCCCTGCTGTACGAGTAAGAGGAATTTAAGAAGCCTTGACGCGAGTCTTAAGAGCAAGGGTGGCGCGGAATTCCTAGAGTCTTCGGCCATGGCGGCACCTCTTCGCCGCCCCGGAGAACCTGATGAGCACCACCCCCCGTTACGACGTCTATGCCGGCATCCACAAGGCCCTGCGCCTCTTCATGAGCCGCACCCTCTGCACCCTGGGTAGCACCGACCCCGCCAACCCGCACGAGTTGGACGCCGCCCTGGACCTGCTGCAGCGCCTGCTGGCGCTGTGCGAGCTGCACTTGAAGGATGAGAACGAGTTCATCCACCCCGCACTGGAGCGCGCGAAGCCGGGCACCAGTGCGCGCATCGCTGGCGAGCATGAGCATCACGCCGAGGCCATCGCGGCCCTGTGGGCGCAGCGGGACGCACTGCGTCAGGCCGCTCCCGAAGCCCGCGCTACCGCCTTGACCCGCCTGTACCGGGAGCTCGCCCTCTTTGTGGCCGACAACTTCCAGCACATGGAGTTCGAGGAGCGTGAGCACAACGCCATCCTGTGGGCGCATTACAGCGACGCCGAGCTCAGCGCCATCGAGCAGGCCCTGGTGGCCTCGATCCCGCCCGAGGCCATGATGGAAGCGCTGCACTGGTTCATTCCGGCGCTGAACGCCAGCGAGCGCGTCGGCATGCTCGGGGGCATGCAGCAGGGCATGCCGGCGCCGGTGTTCGAGGGCGTGTTGCAGATTGCCGAGCGCACGCTGGCGCCGCAGGCCCATGCCGAGCTGCTGCGGGCGCTGGGACGGGGTGAGCCGCAACGCCTGGCGGCCTGAGCCGCCCCTCAGCTCGCCAGCTGCTTTTCCATGAAGACGCTGAGTGGGTGTTCGGGGTAGCTCCCGAACGCGCCGCGCAAGCGGTAGCCATGCTTGCCGTAGAAGGCGATGGCGTCCGGCTGGCGCGGCCCCGTTTCCAGCTGCACGCACAGGCAACCGCGCGCCGCGGCGTGCGCTTCCAGTGCCGCCAGCAAGCGGGCGGCCACACCCTGCGAACGATGGGCCGGGCGCACGAACATGCGCTTGAGCTCTCCACCGCTGCCCTCCAACACCACCGCGCCGCAGCCCACGGCGGCGCCGTCTGCGTCCCGCGCCACGGCGAACAGCACGTGCTCCTGCTCCAAGCTGCTCAGGTCCAGCGCATAGCGCGCATCAGGCGGGTAGAGCGTGTCCTGGTAGGCGTCCAGCTCCGTGATCAGCGAGATCACGTCGGGCTGGTTCGGGCGTTCGAGCTGAATGTGCATGGTCGGTCGGAGTTGGCCAAGGCAGCGAGTGTGCCGGGGCCCGCGCGGGGCGCGACTCGTCACCCCCACGCCGCCCGCGCCGGGCTCAGGCTGCCCAGGGCGGGGTGAACGCAGGCTGATCGCCCACCAGGGCCTGCCCGCCCACCGGGAAGACGGCCAGGGCGCGAAAGGGCTGCGCCCCCGGGTTCGAGAGCGCCAGCGTCTGCCCGGCATGCACGACCAGGGCATTGCCGGCCTGCAGCTCGTGTCGCTCGCCTTCCAGCTCGATCAGCGCGCTGCCCTCCAGCGCCACAAAGGTCTCCTCGCGGGTCAGGCGATGGGGCGAACCGTGCACGCCGGCGGCCACTGTCACCTCCCACACCGCGTTTTCATGGGCGCCGCGGCTTGGCGATGCCAAGGTGGTGAACTGGATTCCCGGCAGATTGAAGGTCGGGGCTTCGGTGCGTTGAAGTAAGGGCATGAGGGCTCCTCGATATACTTAACCATAGTTTATTAACCACGGCTAATCATGTCAAGGATCGATCCACTGGACTTCGGTGTGCTGTTGAACCTGGCCTTCGCCGCGTTCAAGGAGGCCCTCGATGCCGACCTGGCCGCGGCCGGTTTCGACGACATCGGCAGCTCGTTTGGCTATGTGTTCCGCTTGCTGGCCCCGGGGCCTTGCAACCTGAGCGAGTTGGCCAGCCAGCTGGGCATGAGCGCTCCGGGAGCGCTGAAGGTGGTGGACGACATGGTGGCCAAGGGCTATGTCCTGCGCCGCACCGACGCGCAGGACCGCCGCATCAAGCACCTGGCACTGACCGAGCGAGGCCACGCCGCGCTGCAGCGGGCGCGGCGCTTTCACCGCGACTACGAGCAAGCCCTGGCGCAACGACTGGGCATCGAGCCGGTAGCCGCCACGCGCGCGGTGCTGGAAGGCATGGCGGCCACGCAGGCCGAGCGTGGCGGGCGCATGCCCCGCCCCACCTGAGCGCCCCGCGCCGCAGGGCCTGGCCCCGCGCCGGCTTGCTCGGCAAGCTGGCCCTACCGCCCCACCCCCTGCAGCAGCAAGGGCCGCTCCACCAGCAGCCGCAGCCGCCCGCGCCCGCAGCGCTCCAGGCGCACGCAGGCCTGCCGCTCCGCCAGCCGCCGCGTCAGCAGCAGCAGCCGGGCCTCCAGGTTGTCGCCCACCTCGGGCAGGCCGAGCTCCGGGTCCAGCCGCAGTTCGCGGTTGCTGAACTCGCAGCGGCCGGCCTCGTGGTGCAGGCGCAGCAGCTTCCACAGCACGGCGCCGGCCACGCCCTTGATCAGGTACTCGTCGTCCAGGAACACGCTGCTGTCGGCGCTGTAGTAGCGCACCCGCAGCGGCTCGCCGCCGAGCGGGCAGTCGGCCGGCTGTGCGAGTGCTGGCACGGGCTCGTCTTCCGCCTGCGGCTGCAGCGCGCGCACCAGGGCGGCGACCTGGCCGGCCAGGGCCACCAGGGCGTCTTCGTCGTCCCAGCTCAGGCGCAGCTCCTCGGGGCTCTCAACAAACAGCACGCCCTGCAGCTGCCCGCCGGTCTGCAGCGGCAGGGCCAGCTGGCTGCCGGGCTCGGCCAGGCCGGGCAGCGGGATCTCGCGGCCGAGTTGGGCAGGGTCCATGGTCTCGCGCACGCGGCGGGCGTAGGCGTACTCCAGCGTGGCGTGGTTGATGCGGATGGGGCTGCCGGTGCGCGCGGCCACGCCGATCACGCCCTCGCCCAGCGGAATCTCGGCGCCCGCGCCGGAGCGGCCGTAGCCGCGGCTGGCCAGCATCACCAGGCGCTCGCGGCTGGGTTCCCAGGCCAGCAGCTGGGCATGGGGCAGGCGGAATTCCTGCACCACGCTGTCCAGCAGAGTCTCCACCAGGGCGTCGAAATCGGTGCAGGCGGCCAGGCGCTCGCTGCAGCGGCGCAGCGCGCTCAAGGGGCTGGGCGCGGGGGCCGTGGCCGGGCGGCGCGGGGCGGCTACTTCGGTAACGCTGTCCACCGCATACAGATCCGCGCCCAGCAGGCGGAACACCTCGGCCATGCCGGTGTGCGAGGCGATGCCGGCCAGCTTGGCCTTCATGCGCTCGAACAGCGGGCCCTCGGCCTCGGTGCGCAGGAAGCGCGCGGCGATGCGGTAGGTGGCGCCATGGGCGGGGTGCACCACCAGCAGCTCCACCTGCGGGTTGGCCAGCACGTTGCGGCGCGTCTTGTTGAAGAACTGGAAGGAGAGTGCCAGCTGGCGCGCGCCCACGTACTCCACCTGGGAGACGTAGGTGACGTTGGGCACGCCATCGCTGCCGCAGGTGGCGATGACGCCCGGGATGGCGCCCTCCAGGCAGGGGCGGATGGCGTCGAGATCGACGCCCGCTCATTGCGCAGCCGCCGGGGCACCGGCACCGGGACCGGGGGTCTGCTCGAATACCGCTCCGACGGTGAACTCGATGCGCAGGCACTCCGAACCGGCGCGCAGCACGGTGTGGGCCACCTCGGCCGGAAAGCCGAGCTGGCCGATCTCGCCCACAAAGCCTTGCAGATGCTGCTCGGCCAGCGCGGCGTCCTCGGGCTGGCAGGGGCTCAGGCGCGCGTCCTGGCCCTTGATCTGCAGGGTGCGGTCGCTGTGCGGCTCGCTGAACACCACGGCCACCTGGCCGTTGGCTTCGATGTCGGCACACAGCGCGTCGGCGTGCGCGCGCGGCATCAGCAGGCAGAGCTGGCGCCGGTCGGCCGAAAGGCGTGCGCCCACGGCGCGCATCAGGTGCGGGCGCAGCTGGGCGTCGCGGCTGCCCACGATGATGGACAGCGGGCGCTGCAGCCACTGGGCCTGCTCGGGGCCGATCAGGGCGTCGGAAGACGGGTTCGACATGGGGCGAAGTCTAGGCAGAGCCGCTGAATACACTCGGCCCTCCCCTGCCCCCCTGGTCGACTGCCGCCCATGCCCCACGACGTCAGCCTGATCGCCACCATCGCCATGGGCTTCGGCCTGGCCATGGTCTTCGGCTTCCTTGCCAACACCCTGCGCATGCCCCCCTTGGTGGGCTATCTGCTCGCCGGCATCCTCATCGGCCCGGCCACCCCGGGCTTTGTGGCGGATGTGGGCCTGGCCGGCCAACTGGCCGAGATCGGCGTGATGCTGCTGATGTTTGGGGTGGGCCTGCATTTCTCGCTGGCCGATCTGATGGCCGTGAAGCGCATCGCCGTGCCCGGCGCCATCGTGCAGATTGGCGCGGCCACGGCCATGGGCATGGGCCTGGCGCTGTGGTGGGGCTGGAGCCTGGGTGGTGCGCTGGTGTTTGGCCTGAGCCTTTCCGTGGCCAGCACGGTGGTGCTGCTGCGGGCGCTGGAAGCCAAGGGCCTGCTGAAGTCGGTGAACGGGCAAATCGCCGTGGGCTGGCTGGTGGTGGAAGACCTGGTGATGGTGCTGGTGCTGGTGCTGCTGCCCGCCGTGGCCGGCTTGCTGGGCGGCGCCACCTCGTCGGGCGGCGGCAGCAGCAGCGACTTGCTGGGCACCATCGGCCTGACCCTGGGCAAGGTGGGCGCCTTCATTGCGCTGATGCTGCTGGTGGGCCGGCGCCTGCTGCCCAAGCTGCTGTGGTGGGTGGCGCGCACCGGTTCGCGCGAACTGTTCACCCTGGCCGTGGTGGCGGTGGCGGTGGGCGTGGCCTTCGGCGCGGCCAAGCTCTTTGATGTGTCCTTCGCGCTCGGTGCCTTTTTCGCCGGGATGATGATGCGCGAGTCGGAGTTCGCGCACCGCGCGGCCGATGAATCGCTGCCGCTGCGCGATGCCTTCGCGGTACTGTTCTTCGTCTCGGTGGGCATGCTGTTCGACCCCGCCGTCATCCTGGCCGAGCCGCTCAAGCTGCTGGCGGTGGTGGCCATCATCCTGGTGGGCAAGACCCTGGCCGCCGTGGCCCTGGTGCTGCTGTTCCGCTACCCGCTGAATACGGCGCTGACGGTCGGCGCAAGCCTGGCGCAGATCGGCGAGTTTTCCTTCATCCTGGCCGGCCTGGGTGTGGCACTGAAGCTGCTGCCCACGGAAGGGCAGAGCCTGATCCTGGCCGGCGCGCTGATCTCGATCGCGCTCAATGCCGCCCTCTTCGCCGCCGTGGACCCGCTGCGCCGCTGGGTGCTGGCGCGCTCCAGCCTGGCGCGCAAGCTGGAGCTGCGCGACGACCCGCTGGCCGAGCTGCCGCAGAGCACCGACCCGAGCCTTCTCGCCGGCCATGTGGTGCTGGTGGGCCATGGCCGCGTGGGCCGGCGCATTGCGGCCGAGTTGCAGCAGCATGGCCTGCACTTCGTGGTGGCCGAGCAGAACCGCGAGGCCGTGGAGACCCTGCGTGCCAAGGGCATCAGCGCCGTCAGCGGCGACGCCCAGACCCCCGAGGTGCTGGTGCAGGCCCATGTGGCGCGCGCCGCCATGCTGGTGGTGGCCATCCCCGATTCGGTGAACGCCCGCCAGATGGTGGAGATCGCCCGCACCCTGAACCCCGGCATCCAGGTGGTGCTGCGCACGCACAACGAAGAAGAAGCCGCGCTGCTGCGCCAGGAATGCCAGGGCGAGGTCTTTCTGGACGAACACGAGCTGGCGCGCGGCATGAGCGCGCACATCCTGGGCCGGATGCGCGGCACGCCGTGAGCCCCGCCGCCGACCCCCTTCGTCTGGTCGGCGCCAACGCCTTGCTCTGGGCCACCGCGGCCGGCGTGCTCTTCGTCGCCGCCCCGGGTGTGGACAGCCTGCCGCGCCTGCTGCTGTTCAGCGAGTGCGTGGGCGCCGGCGTCCTGGCCGCGGCCCTGTTGCTGCGCCGCCTGCCCCTGCTGGCGCGGCTGCGGCCCGCGCCCGCCTGGGCCCTCACCGCGGCGCTGGCCATTCCGCTCGGCTACATCGCCGGCCATGCACTGGCCCTGCCGCTGCTGGGTGAACCCTTCCGCCTGGCCGGCGCGGGTGGCACGCGCCTGGTACCGGCGGTACTGACCCTGCTGGTGGCCGGCATCGGCCTGCACTACCTGGCGGCGCGCGAACAGCTGGCGCAGGAAGCGCGGGCGCGCGCCGAGGCCCAGCGCCTGGCCACCGAAACCGAGCTGCGCCTGCTGCGCGCCCAGCTGGAGCCGCACATGCTGTTCAACACCCTGGCCAATCTGCGCGCCCTGCTGCGCGAGGACGCCGGCCAGGCAGAGCACATGATCGACCAGCTGATCGCTTACCTGCGCGCCACGCTGGCGGCCTCACGCCACGAGGCCAGCACGCTGGAGGCCGAATTCGCCCAGCTGCGCGCCTACCTTGAGATCATGGCCCTGCGCATGGGCCCGCGCCTCAGCTACGCGCTGGAGCTGCCGCCCGAGCTGGCGGCCACGCCGCTGCCGGCGATGCTGCTGCAGCCCCTGGTGGAAAACGCCATCAAGCATGGGCTGGAACCCAAGGTCGGCCCCGGGCACCTGACGGTGCAGGCCTGCCGCGACGGCAGCCACATCGAAATCACGGTGCGCGACGACGGCCTGGGCCTGGGCGCCGACGGCCAATTCCAGCGCCCGGTCGACGGCCCCGCCAGCAGCTATGGTCTGCAGCATGTGCGCGAACGCCTGCGCGCCGCCTACGGCCCCCAGGCCACGCTGACGCTGAGCCCGCTGCAACCCGCAGGCCTGTGCTCCCGAGTGAGGATTCCGTCATGAGTGAAGCCCCTGCCCCGCGTGCGCTGATTGCCGAGGACGAACCCCTGCTGGCGCGCACCCTGAGCCGCCTGCTCGGCGAAGCCTGGCCCGGCCTGCAGCTGCTGGGCGTGGCCACGGACGGGCTGCAGGCCATCGAGCTGGGCCTGGCGCACACGCCCGAGCTGCTGTTCCTGGACATCCAGATGCCCGGCCGCAGCGGCCTCGAAGTGGCCGAGGCCCTGGCCGACGACTGGCCCGACGACCGCCCCCAACCCCTGTTCGTCTTCGTCACCGCACACGACGGCTTCGCCCTGCAGGCCTTTGAGCGCGCCGCGGTGGACTACCTGCTCAAGCCCGCCACCCCCGAGCGGCTGGCCCTGTGCGTGCAGCGCCTGCAGCAGCGGCTGGCGGAGCGCTGCGCGGCGGCAGCCCCGGCGCTTGATGCGCGCGCGGCGCTGATGCAGCAAGTGCAGTCGCTGGCGCCTGCATCGGCGCCAGAGTCGGACGCTGAGCGCATCAAGATCCTGCGCGCCGGCGTGGGCAACACCGTGCGCATGATCCCGGTCAGCGAGGTGATCTGCTTCGAGGCCACCGAGAAGTACGTCAACGTCGTCACCGCCCACGGCGAGGCGCTGGTGCGCATGAGCCTGCGCGAGCTGATGGCGCGCATCGAGGACGCCAGAGACTTCCAGCAAATCCACCGCAGCGTGGTCGTCAACACGCGCTGCATCCTCAGCGCCACGCGGGATGAGATCGGGCACTACAGCTTGAGCTTGCGGGGGCTGGAGCGGCCGGTGAAGGTGAGTCGGGCGTTTGGGTATTTGTTTCGGCCGATGTAGGGCGTTGGTTCCTCTTTGGTTTTGTTGGTGCTTTCGAGAGAGCCCGCCGGGATTTCGTCCCGGCGGGGTCCCACGAACCGCGCAGAGTCCAGTCGATGCCCGTACCTGACCGCTTCAAAGAGGTGCGCATCAGCTCGCAAACGCCATCACCAACCCGACCCCCAGCCCATAAGGCAGATGCGACAGCGTGCTGGCCAACAGCGCGTCCGAGCCCGGCGGCCCGCGGCGGCCCCAAGCGCCCCAGCCAAAGCAGGGCAACAAGACGAACCAGGGCAGCACTGAGGTGGCCAGGCCAAACAGCAGCCCACCCACCAGATGATGGATCGGCGCCAGGCCGGCCGGCAGCGTGAACAACGGGCTGAACAGCAGCGGGTACAGCAGGGCCACGCCGCCCCCGCCGATCAGGAAGTGGAAGGCCCAGCCCATCGCCGTCTCGGCCGGCAGCGCGGGGGCCTGGCGGATATCGGCATGGCGCAGGCGGCCATGGCGCCAGCCGAGCACCCAGCGGCCGATCAGGGCCACGTTGACGCCGCTGCTCACCCCCACGCGGGCCGCATAGGTCTCGGTGATGTCCATCAGCAGCGCGCCGAGCAGGCCGCCGAGGAAGGCGATGACGAAGGGTTCCATTCAGGGGCTCCGGGGCCGGGGAAGGCTTGGCTATCCCCGGCGCTGTCGTTCGGGTTCAAGCCTTGGGGCAAGCGCAGCCGGGGCCACATTGGCAGGCCGGCCCGCAGGGGCAGCTGGGCTTCGCAGCAGCTTGCTGGCACCCGCAGGTGCAGGTGGCGCCCGGGCAGGCGGTGCAGGGGCAGGTGGTGGTGTCGTTCATGGTCAGGCTTCCTTTGCGTTGCATCGAGGACGGGATGTCGTCGATGGACGCACTGTCGGCGCGCAGGCCTGACGCCGAAAGCGCTCTGGAACCCAACGGTCGGGGCTGGGGCGGGAACGGTTGCGCGGATCGACCGAACGGTGGCCGACATGGCCCGGCAGGCGAGCAGCCACCGACGCGCGCGGACCGCTGGTTCGCGGCGCATCGCGCCCGACCGTTCAGTCCCCAGCCACGACCGCTGCCGGACCGATTCCCACCGCTGGTTCGCAAGCCCCTGGCCGGCGGCGCCCCGCAGGGCAACAGTCCGTCTGCGCCAGCGCCCTGCCCGCTACCCGCCAGGGCGCCGGCCGATGTTCAACCCCTGCGAGACCCCACCATGGAACTCCTCATCGGCAGCGCACTCGCGCTGCTTGTCGGCATCGCCACCCACGCCCTCGGCATGGACCGCGAACGCGTGTTCTACCCCACGGTGCTGATCGTCGTCGCCACCTACTACCTGCTGTTTGCCGCCGTGGGCAACGGCGGCGAGCCCCTGCTGCCCGAGCTGGCCGTGGCCGCGTTCTTCATCGCTGCGGCGGTCTGGGGTTGGCGCCGCAATCTCTGGTGGGTGGTGGCTGGGCTGGCCGGGCATGGGTTGATGGATGCGGTGCACCACCTGCTGGTGCACAACGCCGGCGTGCCGCCCAGCTGGCCGGGTTTCTGCATGGCCTACGACCTGGTGGCGGCCGCCTGGCTGGCCTGGCTGCTGCAGCGCCGTGGGCTGGCAGCAGTGAGCCCCGGCGCGGCCGAGAATCCCGCCCATGGCACAAGGCAAACGCATCTCGGTGGACATTGACGGCACGGCCCTGCAGGCCATCAAGGACCTGGGCGCTGCCGCCAAGCAGGCCCGCTTGCAGGCGGGCGAAGGCCAGGCGGCGGCGGCCGCCCGGCTTGGAGTGCATGTGCAGACGATCGGCCGCATCGAGGCCGGCGAGCCCGGCGTGGCCATCGGCCATGTGCTGGGCCTGCTGGCGCTCTACGGGCTGACGGCGAAGGCCGCCTAACCGCGTTTCCAGCGCCGCAGCAGGAGCGCATTGCCCACCACGCTGACGCTGCTGAAGGCCATGGCCGCGCCGGCCAGCATGGGGTTGAGCAGGCCGAACGCCGCTAGCGGGATGCCGATGACGTTGTAGGCAAAGGCCCAGAACAGGTTCTGGCGGATCTTGGCGTAGGTGCGGCGCGAGATCACGATGGCGTCGGCCACCAGGGCCGGGTCGCCGCGCATCAGGGTGATGCCGGCGGCCTGCATCGCCACCTCGGTGCCGGTGGCCATGGCGATGCCGACATCGGCCGCGGCCAGGGCCGGGGCGTCATTGAGGCCATCGCCCACCATGGCCACCACGGCGCCGCGCTGACGCAGCTCGGTCACGGCGCCGGCCTTGTGCTCGGGCAGCACCTCGGCCTCCACCCGGCCGATGCCCAGTTGCTGCGCCACGGCGGCGGCGCTGCCGCGGTTGTCGCCGGTCAGCATCACGGTCTGCACGCCGGCGGCATGCAGGGCCTCGATGGCGCGGGCCGCGCTGGGCTTGAGGCTGTCGCCAAAGGCCAGCAGGCCGCGCAGCTTCAGGCTCCCGTCGGCGGCGCGCTCGGCCAGCCAGCTGACGCTGCGGCCGTGGCGCTCCTGGGCCAATGCTTGCGGATTGATCGGGTCGCTCCCCATTTCCATCAGGTAACGGCGGCTGCCCAGGAACAGTTCGCGCCCGTCCACCCGGCCGGTGACACCCCGGCCCGGCACGGCGCGCACGTCCTGCGCGCGGCGGGTCTGCAGGCCCTGCTCGGCAGCCTGGCTGCGCACCGCCTGGGCCAGCGGGTGTTCGCTGTCGGTCTGCAGAGCGGCGGCGTCAGTCAGAAGCTTGCCGGCACTGCCGTCCATCGGCTCCAGGGCGAGCAGGCGCGGCTTGCCTTCGGTGAGGGTGCCGGTCTTGTCGAAGGCGACGACCTCGATGCGGTGCGCCAGCTCCAGGGCCTCTGCGTCCTTGATCAGGATGCCCTGGCGCGCCGCCACGCCGGTGCCAGCCATCAGGGCCGTGGGCGTGGCCAGGCCGAGCGCACAGGGGCAGGCGATTACCAGCACCGCCACCGCGTTCAGGATGGCCTGCTCCCAGTTCCCCGTGGCCAGGCCCCAACCCAGCAGCGTGATGGCGGCGATGCCCAGCACCACCGGCACAAAAACGGCGCTGACCTGATCCACCAGGCGCTGGATCGGCGCCTTCTTGGCTTGTGCCGTTTCCACCAGGCGCACGATGCGCGCCAGCGCCGACTCCGCGCCCACGGCAGTGGTGCGCACCAAAAGGCGCCCTTCGGCATTGACCGAACCGCCGGTCACACGCTCGCCCTCCTGCTTGGCCACGGGCAGGCTCTCGCCCGTCAGCAGGGATTCATCGACCTGGCTGCGGCCTTCGACGATCTGGCCATCCACCGGCACGCGCTCGCCCGGGCGCACCAACACCACGTCGCCCACGCGCACCTGCTCGATCGGCACTTCCACCTCGCCAGCGGAGCCGACCAGGCGGGCGGTGAGCGGGCGTAGCGCCTGCAACGCGCGAATGGCCTCGGTGGTCTGGCGCTTGGCGCGGCCCTCCAGCCACTTCCCCAGCAGCACCAGGGTGATGACGACGGACGAGGCCTCGAAGTACAGGTGCGCCATGCCCTCATGGCCGGCGTGACGATTCATCAGATAGAGGCTCAGGCCAAAAGCTGCGCTGGTGCCCAGGGCCACCAGCAGATCCATATTGCCGCTGCCGGCGCGCAGCGCCTTCCAGCCGGCGCGGTAGAAGCGCGCGCCGAGCCAGAACTGCACCGGCAGGGCCAGCAGCAGCTGCACCCAGGCCGCGGGCGCCCATTCGATGCCGAAGGGGGCCAGCAGCATGGGCAGCGCCAGGGGCAAGGTGAGCGCGGCGGCGATGCCGATGCGCGCCCCCTCGCCCGGGCCGCGGCGCGCTGCCAGCGGCTGCGCGGTGGCGGACGGTTCCGCCGGCACCGCATAGCCGGCGTGCTCCACCGCGGCGGCCAGCGCGGCGCGGGCGGCGCGACCCTGCACCTCGGCGGTCTCGGTGGCCAGGTTGACGCTGACCGACTCCACGCCCGGCACGGCCTTGAGGGCCTTTTCCACATGCAGCACGCAGGAGGCGCAGGTCATGCCTTCGATCGGCAGGGTGAGGGTCGGCAGCTTCCAGTCGGACAGGGGCAGGACGGCGGACATGACGGTTCTCCGGGATGGGATGGCCGTCAGGTTCAGCCTTGCCCTCAGGGCAAGGTCAAGCCGCCTGGGTCAATGCCGCAGCCGCTTGCGCGATCAAGGGCTCCACCTCGGCAAAGCGCGCCGCCTGCAGCGCCTGCAAGCGCGCCACACGCTCGGGGCCGGCCTTCTCAGGCGTGCCGCTGTCGAAGGGCGGCTGGGGGTCGTACTCAAAGGCCAGCTGCAGGGTCTGCGCCACCTCGGCGCCGCACAGTTCGGCGGCCAGCGTGAGGCCGAAGTCGATGCCCGCCGTGACGCCGCCGCCCGACAGGCGGTTGCGGTCGCGCACAACGCGCTCGGCCACGGGAACAGCGCCAAAGCGCGGCAGGTGGTGGCGCCAGGCCCAGTGACAGGCCGAGCGGTAGCCCTGCAGCAGGCCTGCCGCGCCCAGCAGCAGCGAACCATTGCAGACCGAGGTGACGTAACGCGCCGTGGCGCCCTGCGCACGCAGGAAGGCCAGCGTGCGCGCATCCACCAGCTGCGCGCCGACGCCAAAGCCGCCGGGCACGCAAAGTACGTCCAGCGCCGGGCAGTCCTCGAAGCGGGTGGTGGGCAGGATGCAGAAGCCGGCATCGGTGGGCACGGGCTGCAGGTCCTGCCAGAGCAGGTGCAGGCGCGCGCCGGGCAGGCGGCCGAGCATCTGGGCCGGGCCGGTCAGGTCCAGCTGGGTGACCTGGGGGAAGAGCAGGAAGCCGATGTTCAGGGCGGTCATGGCGAGTTCTCGAAGAAGGGATGGCGTTCAGCATCGGTTCAAAGGCTGATGGCAGCCATGCCTTTGTTTCCATAATTCCTGCCATGCGCACCCCCCACCGGATCTGCCTGCTGATCTACCCCGGCTTCCAGCTGCTGGATGCCGCCGGCCCCTTGAGCGCTTTTGAATACGCCGGCCAGCGCTATGCGCTGCGCGTGGTGGCGCGCCAGCCCGGTCTGGTGCCCAGCTCGGCCGGGCCGGCCTGGCAGGCCGAGGCCTTGCCCCGACCCAGCCAGATCGACACCCTGCTGGTGGCGGGCGGCAACGGCGTGGACGCGGCGCTGACCGACGCCGGCCTGCGCGCTTGGGCGCGCCGCGTCGCCGCGTGCGGCGCGCGCGTGGCGTCCATCTGCTCGGGCAGCCTGCTGCTGGCGGCGGCCGGCCTGCTGGAGGGGCGCCGCGCCACCACGCACTGGCTGCGCGCCGAGCAGTTGCAGCGCGAGTACCCGACGGTGCGCGTCGAGCCCGACAGCCTGTATGTGCAGGACGGCCCGATCTGGACCAGTGCCGGCATCAGCGCCGGCATCGACCTGGCGCTGGCCCTGATCGCCGCCGACCTGGGCGAGGAGGCGGCGCGGCGCGTGGCCCGCGCGCTGGTGGTCTATTACCGCCGGCCGGGCGGGCAGTCGCAGTTTTCGGAGCTGGGCCGGCTGCAGGGCCCACGCTTCGAGGGCCTGCTGGCCTGGGCGCGCGAGCGCCTGCACGAGCCGCTGACGGTGGAACGCCTGGCCGCCCAGGCCTGCATGAGCCCACGCCATTTCGCCCGCGCCTTTGCGCAGGAAGCCGGGCTGACCCCCGCCAAGGCGGTGGAGCGCCTGCGCGTGGAAGCGGCGCGCGCCGCGCTGGAATCGGGCTGCGCCGCGCAGTTGCAGACCCTGGCGCGCGATTGCGGCTTTGGCGACAGCGAACGCATGAAACGCAGCTTCCAGCGGCTGCTGGGCGTGGCGCCGGCCCAGCTGCGCCTGCGCCCCGCTTGAGCTTGCCCCTGGGGCAAGCCTCAGCATGAGGACACCTCATCCCCAACAGGAGCCCTTCGTGCAAAGCTTTCACCTCCCCGACATGAGCTGTGGCCATTGCGCCAGCCGCATCGGCCAAGCCCTGAAAGAACTGGATCCGCAATGCCGCATCGAGTTCGCGCTGGGCGAACATCGCATCACGGTGCAGAGCCAGCAGCCACGTGAGGCGCTGGCCCAGGCACTGCGAACAGCGGGCTACCCGCCCGCCTGACCAGAAGGAGCGCCCCATGCCCCGCCCACTGAACATCGGTGAGGCCGCCGACGCCGCCGGCGTCTCGGCCAAGATGATTCGCCACTACGAGCAGATCGGTCTGCTGCCCGAGGCCGCGCGCACCGAGGCCGGGTACCGCCAGTACGGGCCACGCGAGGTTTCGATCCTGCGCTTCATCCGCCAGGCGCGCCGCTTGGGCTTTTCGATTGAGCAGGTGGCCGGCCTGCTGGGCCTGTGGAGCCAGCGCGACCGCAGCAGCCGCGAGGTCAAGGCGCTGGCGCAGCAGCACCTGCATGAGTTGGAGGCCAAGCTGCAGGAACTGCAAACCATGAAGCAGGCCCTGGAGCAGCTGGTGCAGGCCTGCGCGGGCGACGAGCACGCACATTGCGCCATCCTGGACGGCCTGGCCGTGGCCAGCCCCAGCGCGCCCGAGCCGGGCAGCGTGGGGGCCAGGCCGGTCAAGCCGGGGCGCGCGGCCAAACCAGCGCCCAAGGCCAATGCGCCGGACGGCCACGCCGACCTGATGGCCTGGACGCGCAGCTTCACCCGCGAGGGCGAACGCGCCTGATCAGAGCGTCAGGATCCAGCGCGCCAGCTCGCGCGCTTCCTGATCGCTGACGCGCGGGCGCTCGGACGGGTCGTGCATCTTGGCCTTGTTCCAGCGCGGCCCGCCCGTGCCAGCGCTGCCCGCGCGGAGGGTGATCACCATCTGCGTCTCGGCGTCCTTGCGGCCTTTCCAGGCGGTAGCGATCTACTTGAACGCGGGCGCGGCGTCGTCGCTTTTTAATGGCATGGCAGCCCATGCATTGCTTCACTTGCGCCAGCTCTTCACTCGCCAATACGGCGTTGATGGGCAGGGCGGCCAGGGCCAGGGTCATCGGGATCAAAGGCTTCATCGCACTCTCCTCGACCAGAAGAAGCCCAGACTGGACCTGGCGTCGGCCGCCCGGTTTGCGTCAGATCGAGAAGCCGGTTCCGCGCCACCGCGGCGGCCCAGGCCGGCCCCTCACATAGACTCGCGCAACCGCTTTCAAACGCCGCCCCGCCGCGGCCCGCAGTCCCGCCATGGCCCGTACCCCGTCCCCGAAGAATGCCGCCAAGGGCGGTCCCGTCACGCTCGGCATGGTGGCCGAAGCCAGCGGGGTCTCGCCCAGCACGGTCTCGCGCATCCTCAACGGCACGGCCATCGTCAGCCCCGAGAAGCGTGCCGCGGTGGACCGCGCGATTGCCGAGCTCGGCTTCGTGCCCAACCCGATCGCGCGCGGCCTGGCCGGCGGACGCACCATGAGCGTGGGCGTGATCACCCAGTTCATCGACAGCCCCTTCTACGGCGCCGCGCTACGCGGCATCGAGGACACGCTGAGCGAGGCCGGCTACAGCCCGCTGTTCGTGAGCGGGCATTGGCAGGCCGAGGTGGAGCAGCGCTGCCTGGACACCCTGCGCGGCCGGCGGGTGGACGGGCTGATCCTGCTCAACGCCCGGCTGGCCGATGCCCCGCTGAAGGCCCTGGCCAAGACCCTGCCCACGGTGGTGAGCGGGCGCAGCCTCAAAGGGCCGGGCCTGTATGCGCTGGATTTCGACAACCAGAGCGGCGCACGCCTGGCCACTCAGCACCTGATCTCGCTGGGGCACCGCGAGATTGCGCACATCGCCGGCGACACCACCCACGCCGATGCGCGCGAGCGCCTGGCCGGTTACCAGGAGGCGCTGGAAGAAGCGCGCATCCCCTTCCGCCCCGAGCTGGTGCAGGCGGGCGACTACAAGGAAGAAGGCGGACGCAGCGCCACCGAGCGCCTGCTGGCCGGGCCGCGCCGCTTCACCGCCGTGTTCGCCGGCAACGACCAGATGGCCACCGGCGCGGCCGTGGCCCTGCACCGCGCCGGCCTGCGCGTGCCCGAGGACGTCTCGCTGGTGGGCTTTGACGACCTGGCCGGCGCCGCCTACCAGACGCCGCCGCTGACCACCGTGCACCAGGCCAGCTTCGAGCTCGGCCGCCTGGCCGCCCAGGCCCTGCTGGAGCTGCTGGCCGGCAACAAGCCCACCGTGCAGCTTCCCGAGCCGCGCCTGATCGTGCGCGAGTCCACCGCCGTGCCCGGCAACCGGGTGCGCTGAGGCCTCGGCGCGCAAACGCTTTCAAAGCAGGCTTCGGCGACATTTGGGCGCTTGCGATCGCTGGCAACTGAGGCCGATTCAACACACCTAGTAGTTACCCAAATAAACATTAGGGGTCGCTGCCGCTAATCTGTGAAAGCGCTTTCAGCATTTCCGCGCCTTTTCCGACACCCGCCCGATCGTTCGCACCAGGAGACCCTCCGATGAAGTCCCCCGCGCCCACGCGCCACGCCTTGAGCCAGCTGGCTGCCGCCTGCACCCTGTTGCTGGCCCAGCAAGCCCTGGCCCAGCAGGCCCAGCAAGCCACGCCCGAAAAGAAGTCCGAGGTCGAGCAGCTCGACACGGTGGTCGTCACCGGCATCCGCAAGAGCCTGGATTCCTCGCTGGATCTGAAGCGCAAGGGCCAAGGCGTGGTGGATGGCATCGTGGCCGAGGACATCGGCAAGTTCCCCGACACCAACCTGGCCGAGTCGATGCAGCGCATCAGCGGCGTGTCGATCGACCGCTCGCTGGGTGAGGGCTCGCGCATCACCGTGCGCGGCGTCGGCCCTGACTTCAACCTGGTGCTGCTGAACGGCCGCCAGATGCCGGCCTCCAGCCTGCAGGAGACCGGCCCCTCGAACAGCCGCGCCTTCGACTTCGCCAACCTGGCCTCGGAATCGATCGCCGCGCTGGAGGTCTACAAGACCAGCCGCGCCGAGAACCCGGCCGGTGGCATGGGCGCCGTCATCAACATCAAAACCGCCCGCCCGCTGGACAGCAAGCGCCAGATCGCCAGCATCGGCGTCAAGGCGGTGAAGGACCAGAGCAACACCCGCCTGCCCGACACCCTGGCCGGCAGCAACGTCACCCCCGAGCTTTCGGGCATCTACAGCGACGTGTTCGCCGGCGGCCAGTTCGGCATCGCCCTCTCGGGCAGCTACCAGAAGCGCGACCTGGGCTACAACCAGGCCTCGGTGCCGGGCGGCTGGCGCGCCTTCAAGGGCGACGAGAACAACTGGGGCACCATCCCCCAGGCCGGCACGCCGGGCTCGGAGCGCATCACCAACCGCCCGAAGGCGGGTGACATCTACTCGGTACCGCAGAACCTGCTCTACAGCGTGAACGGTATCGAGCGTGAGCGCACCAATGGCCAGCTGACGCTGCAGTACGCGCCCTCCAAGGCCGTCACCGCCACGCTGGACTACACCTACTCCGAGAACAAGCTGCAGACCAAGCGCAACGAGCTCTCGGCCTGGTTCAACTTCGGCCCCACCACCACCACCTGGACCGACGGCCCGGTGGCCGCGCCGCTGCTGTACCAGGAAATCATCTCGCCCGCCACCTCGGACGTGGCCATGGCCGGCGCCAACTACG
This sequence comes from Inhella sp., assembly GCF_041912635.1. GTDB lineage: Bacteria > Pseudomonadota > Gammaproteobacteria > Burkholderiales > Burkholderiaceae_C > Inhella. The sequence continues at coordinate 62,767 of NZ_JAYRMO010000020.1, read as the reverse complement.
GCACGCGCAACAAGAACGAGTCCACCGGCCTGAACGTGCTGTGGAAGTTCAGCGACAGGCTGCGCCTGGGCGTGGACGCCCACAAGGCCACCGCCATCTCGGCGCAGGACAGCCCCTTCGGCAGCAACGCCGTGCTGGGCGCGGCGATGTTCAACCGCGGCACCACTTCGGTGGACTTCTCGCAGGACTTCCCGGTGCTGAGCATCCAGGGCGCGCCGCTGGATGCTTCCAAGATGCTGGTGACGGGCTCGTCCTTCCGCAACAGCTACATGAAGGCCGAGATCGAGCAGTTCCAGGCCAAGGGCTCCTACCTGTTCGAGGACACCTCCAGCCTCGACTTCGGCGTCAGCAGCGTCAAGGCCAAGAACCGCTCGGCCTACGCCAACGTGCAGCAAGACAGCTGGGGCGGCCGCACCAGCCCGGCCGACTACGCCGACAGCCTGTGGATCCCGCAGCAGCTGGCCCCCTACTTCGGCCGCATGCTGGGTTCGAACGCCGGCAACCTCTACAACCAGTTCTTCACCTGGGACTTCGGCGCCGTGCGCGACGCTGCCATCAAGGCCGACGGCAGCGATGCGCTGTTCAAGTCCTCGAACCAGTTCACCACCGACCGCCGCACCACCGAAGAGAGCCAGAGCGCCTACGCCCAGTACAACACCGACTGGGAATGGGGCATCCCGATGGGCGCCGCCATCGGTCTGCGCTACGAGCGCACCAAGGTCATCTCCACCGCCCTGGTGCCTACCGCCACCGGCATCAGCTGGGTGGCCAACAACGAGTTCTCGGTCAGCTTCGGCCAGCCCGGCTTCACCACGCTGGAAGGCAAGTACGACTACGTGTTGCCCAACATCGACCTGGAAGCCGAGCTGAACGACAAGACCAAGCTGCGCTTCAGCTACGGAGAAAGCATCGGCCGTCCGGGCTGGGGCGACATCCAGGGCGGCCAGACCCTGAACCAGCTGGTGCGCATCAACGGCGGTACCGGCGCGCAGGGCAACCCGGGCCTGAAGCCCCTGCTCTCGAAGAATTTCGACCTCTCGCTGGAGCATTACTACGCCAAGGGCAGCTATGTGGCGGTGGGGCTGTTCCGCAAGAACATCTCGAACTACATCGGCACCGGCACCGTGCAGGCCACGCCGTTCAACCTGGCCACGCCGGCCAACGGCACCCTGTTCAAGGAAGCCGTGAGCAAGGGCTGCCAGGGCACCGACCTGACCTGCATCCGCAACTACATCCTCAACACCTACAACGGCAGCAAGGGCGTGGTGAAGACGGGGGTGGACAGCAATGGCAATGCCACCGGCACCATCGCCGGCCAGTCGGGCGACCCGATCGCGACCTTCGACATCACGGTGCCGTCGAACCAGAAGAGCGCCAGCCTGAGCGGGGCCGAGCTCAATGTGCAGCACCACTTCGGCAACAGCGGCTTCGGTCTTTCGGCCAACTACACCTATGTGCGTTCAGGCCTGAAGTACGACAACAACAGCCTGAAGGAGCAGTTCGCGCTGCTGGGTCTGAGCAATGCCGCCAACCTGGTGGGCTTTTACGAGGACGACCGCTTCAGCGTGCGTGCCGCCTACAACTGGCGCGGCGAGTTCCTGACCGCCACCACCGACGGCAGCGGTCTTCCCAACCCGGTCTACACCGAGCCCTATGGCCAGTGGGACCTGAGCCTGGGCTACAAGTGGGACAAGCACCTGAGCTTCCAGTTCGAGGCCATCAACCTGAATGACGGCGTGCAGCGCCTGCATGGCCGCACCAAGGAACAGGTGGTTTACATGACGCAGACGGGACGTCGCTTCATGCTGGGCGCAAGGTACAACTTCTGACCTGCAAGCCCATTGCCCGCCCCGGCCCACCCGGGGCGGGCTTTTCACCATGCGTTCTGCCCGTATTCAAGAGGTTCTGATCCTGGGGGGCGGCTCCGCCGGTTGGCTGGCCGCCGCCCTGCTGGCGGCGGAGCGCGGCCAGGGCGAGGATGCGCTGCGCGTCACCCTGGTCGAATCCCCCAACACCCCGCCCATCGGGGTGGGCGAGGGCACCTGGCCGACCATGCGCGACACCCTGCGCCGCATCGGCCTCTCCGAACGCGACCTGCTGCGCCACGCCGACGCCGCCTTCAAGCAGGGCTCGCGCTTCGTGGGCTGGCGCAATGGCCAGGACGTCTACCACCACCCCTTCAGCCTGCCGCAGGGTCATGGCGAGCTGCCCCTGGTGGCCGCCTGGGCGGCGGCCACGCCGCGCAGCGACTTTGCCGCCGCCGTGGGTCCGCAGCCCGCCGTCTGCCTGGCCGCCCGCGCGCCCAAGCAGTCCAGTACGCCGGACTACGCCGCGGTGCTGAACTACGGCTACCACTTCGACGCCGGCCGCTTCGTGCCCCTGCTGCAGCGCCACGCCGTGCAGCACCTGGGTGTGCGGCACCACGTGGCCCATGTGCAGCGCGTGGAGCGCCACACCGATGGCGACCTTGCCGCCCTGCACACCGAGGCCGGCGAACGCCTGGCGGCCGACCTCTTCATCGACTGCAGTGGCCTGCAGGCGCGCCTGATCGGCCAGGAGCTGGGCGTGCCCTGGGTCTCGCAGCGCGGCGTGCTGTTCAACGACCGCGCGCTGGCCGTGCAGGTGCCGCATGCCGACCCCCAAGGGCCGCTGGCCAGCCAGACCCTGGCCACCGCGCACAGCCAGGGCTGGATCTGGGAGATCGGCCTGCCCACGCGCCGCGGCGTGGGCTGCGTGTTCGCGCGCGACTTCGCCACCGAGGCCCAGGCCCATGACGCCCTGCAGACCTATCTCGCCCCGCAGGGCAGCGGCAGCGCCGAGCCGCGCCTGATCCGCTTCGACCCCGGCCACCGCGCCCGCTTCTGGGAACGCAACTGCCTGGCCGTGGGCCTGGCGGGCGGCTTCATCGAGCCGCTGGAGGCCTCGGCCCTGGCCTTGATCGAGCTGAGCGTGCAGCAGCTCTGCGACGACTTCCCTACCGACCGCGCGGCCATGGACACCGTGGCGCGCCGCATGAACGACACCCTGGACTACCGCTGGGGCCGGCTGGTGGAGTTCCTGAAGCTGCACTACGTCCTGAGCGAGCGCAGCGACAGCGCCTACTGGCGCGCCCACCGCGACCCCTCCAGCTGCCCCGAGCGCCTGCGCGAGCAGCTGCAGCTCTGGGCCCACCGCCCGCCCAGCCGGCGCGACCTGCCGATGGCCGAGGAACTGTTCCCTTCCGCCAGCTACCAGTACGTGCTGTACGGCATGGGCTTCGCCACGCCGGGCATGGGCGGCCCGGCCCGCCCCGATGAACAGCGCGCCGCCCAGGCCCTACTGGCCGATCAGCCCGCCCGCACCCAGCGCTTGCTGGCCGCCCTGCCCGACCATCGCCGTCTGCTCCAAGAACTCACCCAAGGCCACTGAACCATGCGCGCCGCCCTGCTGAACAACCTCGACCACCAGGCGCTGCGCCTGCGTCCGCTCACCCGCCACAGCGCCCCCGTACTGCCCGGCGCCCTGCCCACCGTGCCGGCCGAGTTCCGCCTGCTGCAGGCGCACTACCCCATCCTCTTCCAGGCCGCGGGCCCCAGCTTCCAGCCGGTAGCGCTGCTCGGGCTGGAGCAGGGCCAGAACCTGTTCCTGACCGACACCGGCTGGGACGCCGCCCACTTGCCCTGGGCGCTGGAGCGCCAGCCCCTGCTGGTGGGCCGTGAAGGCAGCCAGGCCGTGGTGCACATCGACCTCGACCACCCGCTGCTGAGCGAGCGCGAGGGCGAGCCCCTGTTCCTGCCCCATGGCGGCCAGGCCCCGCTGCTGGAGCGCCGCGTGGCCGTGCTGCAGGCCCTGCATCAGGGGCTCGAAGAGCTGCCGGGTTTCATCGAGGCGCTGTGCCGGCTGGACCTGCTGGAGCCCCTGCACTTCGACGTCGACCAGCCCGATGGCTCGGTGCGGCGGCTCTCGGGCTACCACGGCATCCACGAGGAACGCCTGGCCGCCCTGCCCGGCGCGGCCGTGGCGGCGCTGCACGAGGCCGGCCACTGGCTGCCCATCGCCATGGCCCTGGCCTCGCTGGGCCGGCTGCGCGATCTGGTCGAACGCGAGGCGCGCCAGCGCGGCTGATGCAGGACCTCGAAGTCACCCGCCCCGGCGAGCTGCCGCCTGGCGCCCTGCAGGGGCCCGAGCCCCAGCTGCTGCGTGGCCTGGTGGCGCACTGGCCCCTGGTGCAGGAGGCCGCGGACCCGGCCGCCGTGGCCGCGCGCCTGCGCGCACACTGGCGGGGCGCCACCGTGGGCGTGTGGCGCGCGCCGCCGCAGGCCGGCGGGCGCTTCTTCTACACGGACGACTTTCGCGGCTTCAACTTCAGCCGCGAGATCCACCCCTTCCCCGCCGTGCTGGACGAGCTGCTGGCGCTGCAGGAGGTGGCGACGCCCCCGGCGCTCTACATGGGATCCACCACGCTGGACACCTGCCTGCCCGGCCTGGGCGCGGAACTGCCACTGGCGCTGGATGTGCCCGAGCCGCTGGCCAGCCTGTGGCTGGGCAACCGCGCCTGCGTGGCCACGCACCAGGACTGGCCGGACAACCTGGCCTGCGTGCTGGCCGGCCGCCGCCGCTTCACGCTCTTTCCGCCCGATTGCGTGGCGGATCTCTACATCGGCCCGCTGGACCTGACCCCCGCCGGCCAGCCCGTCAGCCTGGTGGATGCGCGCGCCCCCGACCTGCAGCGCTTCCCGCGCTTCGCCGCCGCGCAGGCGCGCGCCCAGGTGGTGGAACTGGCGCCCGGCGACGCGCTCTACATCCCCAGCCTGTGGTGGCATCAGGTCGAGGCGCTGGAGCCCTTCAACCTGCTGCTCAATTACTGGTGGCGGCGCGGCCCCGCCTGGGCCGATTCGCCCATGCAGGCGCTGTGGCTGGCCCTGGCCACCGTGCGCGACCTGCCCGCCGCCGAGCGCCAGGCCTGGCGAGCGCTGTTCGACCACTACGTGTTCGACGCCCCCGAACCCACCCACATCCCCGCCCACGCGCGCGGGCCGCTCGCGCCGCTGGACGAAGCCGGCATGCGCCGCCTGCGCGCCCTGCTCCTGAACCGCCTGAACCGCTAAGCACCCCATGGACCACAAGCCCTTTGAAACCTCCACCCCGGTGCGCCGGCTGCTGATCGCCGGCGGCGGCACCGCCGGCTGGATGACGGCCGCGCTACTGGGCAAGCTGCTCGGCAAGCAGTTGCAGATCCAGCTCGTTGAATCCGAGGAGATCGGCACCGTGGGCGTGGGCGAGGCCACCATTCCGGCCCTGCACACCTTCCACGAGCTGCTCGGCCTGGATGAGCCTGAGTTCATGGCCGCCACCCAGGCCACGATGAAGCTGGGCATCCAGTTCGAAGGCTGGCGCGCGCCGGGGCAGGACTACATCCACTCCTTCGGCATGACGGGCAAAGACCACTGGAGCGCCGGCTTCCAGCACTTCTGGCTCAAGGCCCAGCGCGAAGGCATCGCCCGCCCCTATGGCGACTACTGCCTGGAGCTGCGCGCCGCCGAGGAAAACCGCTTCGCCCACCTGCCGCGGCACGGCATGAACTACGCCTACCACCTGGACGCCGGCCGCTACGCACGCTTCCTGCGCGCGCTGGCCGAGCGCCATGGCGTGCAGCGCATCGAGGGCAAGATCGCCCGCGTCGAGCAGATCGAACCCTTCGGTGCGATCCAAGCCCTGGTGCTGGCCGATGGCAGCCGGCTCGAAGCTGACTTCTTCATCGACTGCACCGGCTTTCGCGCTCTGCTGCTGGGCGAGACCCTGGGCGTGGGCTACGAGGACTGGAGCCACTGGCTGCCCTGCGACCGCGCGGTGGCGGTGCAGACCGCCAGCGTGCGCGAGGCCCCGCCCTACACACGCTCGATCGCCCATCACTTCGGCTGGCAGTGGCGCATTCCGCTGCAGCACCGGGTGGGCAATGGGCTGGTCTCCAGCAGCAAGGAGCTTTCAGACGCCGATGCGCCGGAGGTGTTGAAGCAGAACGTCGAAGGCGAGCTGCTGATCCAGCCGCGCCTGCTGCGCTTCACGCCCGGCCAGCGCCACCGCGTGTGGTCGCACAACTGCGTGGCGGTGGGCCTGTCCAGCGGATTCATCGAGCCGCTCGAATCCACCAGCATCCACCTGATCCAACGCGCCGCCATCCGTCTGGCCCAACTCTTCCCGGCCGGCGGCATCCGCGCCGTCGATGTCGAGGAGTTCAACCGCCAGGCTGCGCGCGACATCGAGCACATTCGCGATTTCATCGTGCTGCACTACCACGTGACCGAGCGCGACGATTCGGACCTGTGGCGGCATGTGCGCACGATGGAGATCCCCGCCACGCTGCGCCACCGCATCGAACTCTTCCGCGAATCCGGCCGCGTGTTCAGGCCGGCGGATGAGTTGTTTGCGGAGAACTCGTGGATTCAGGTGATGCTGGGGCAGGGCATCGTGCCCAAGGCCTATCACCCGGTGGCGGATCTGATGGGGCGGGCCGAGCTGACGCAGTTCCTGGAGCAGATTTCGCGGGATGTGGAGCGGACGGTGGGGAGCTTGCCGTCGCATCAGGAGTATGTGGAGCGGCTTTGTGCGCCGGTGCGGGCGAGGGAAGCTGCCCTGGTTGCTTGAGCTTCCGATTGCTGCCTTCGTGAGAGCCCTCGGGGGCTTCACCCCCGAACCCCGACCCGCATTTCTTTGCTGCGCCAAAGAAACGCGGGGCAAAGAAAGGCGCTCAATGCACGCAGCCGACCTAGGGTCGGCCGCGACTGCACGGCTGGCTCACATGGCTCCCACACCCCTTCTCTGCCTGCGAAAACCCGGGCACTAAGCTGGCCGGAGTACCGGCCGACTAGACCACCGCAAACCATCGCGGGCTTTCTGCGATGAACAGACTCCCAACGAGTGGTTTGGCTTGGGCTTTTGCTGGTTGGGGGTCTGTTCTTCGTCGCTCGGAGGTCATGGTCCTGGGTGCCAGGGACGACCGGTACTCCGGGCGCCTTCGTCGTCCTGCCCGTCGAAGTCAGATGAGGGCTCGTGTCAGTGTGAGCCCAAGCACCGCCATCACAGTTCGCCCCTAGGGCGACTGTGCGCATTGGCGCCTTTCTTTGCCCCGCGTTTCTTTGGCGCAGCAAAGAAATGCGGGTCGGGGTTCGGGGGTGAAGCCCCCGAGGGCTCTCACGATCGAGCAATGGATTGCCGCCCAGCGAACACTTCAGGAACCCCACGAAAACCCCCGGTTTCGCCTTCTCGACATTGACAGCACCATCAACAGTCCCTAGAGTCATGAAAGCGCTTTCATTCATCTCATGACCGATCCCAAAACCGCCGCTCCACCCTTGCCCCGCCGCAGCACCCTCGCGCTCGGCCTGGGTCTGGCACTGGGTGCCGGTCAAGCCCGGGCGCAGGCCCCGCAGCACCTCACCGTCGCCGCCTACCCCAAGCTCGACGCCATCATCAAAGCCGCCCTGCCGGCCTGGGAAGCCCAGCACCCCGGCGTCAAGGTGGAGGTGGTGAGCCGCGAGATGAACGACCACCACACGGCGATGGTGACGGCGCTGTCCACCGGCAGCCACCTGCCGGACCTGATGACGCTGGAGGTCGGTTACCTGGGCCGCTTCGCGCAAGGGCGCGGCTTGCTGGACCTGCGCCAGGCGCCCTTCCATGCCGAGCGGTTGGAAAAACGCTTCGTACCCTACACCTGGCAGCAGGCCCACAACGCCCGTGGCGAGCTGCTCGCCCTGCCCTCGGACATCGGCCCGGGCACCCTGCTCTACCGCCACGACGTGCTGACGCGCGCCGGCCTCACCGAGGCCGATCTGACGACCAGCTGGCAGGGCTTTCTGGCAGCCGGCCAGCAGATCCGCACCCGCACCGGCGCCTTCCTGCTGGCCCATGCGCGCGACATGAAGGACATCCTCATCCGCACCGGCATCCAGCCCGGCGAGGGCCTGTACTTCAGCAAGGACAACCGCGTGCTGGTGCGCAGCCCGCGCTTCGTGCGCGCCTTCGAGCTGGCCGCCCAGGTGCGCCGCGAGGGGCTGGATGCCAAGGTCTACAACTGGTCGAGCGACTGGACCGAGGGCTTCCGCCGCGGCGTCATCGCCACCCAGATGATCGGCGCCTGGCTGGCCGGCTTCCTGAACAGCTGGCTGGCACCCAAGACGCGCGGCCTGTGGCGCGCCGCCCAACTGCCCGAGGGCAGCTTCGCGGCCTATGGAGGCAGCTTCTACGCCATGCCCGCCAAGGGCGATTCCAGCCGGCGCGCCCTGGCCTGGGAGCTCCTGCAACACCTGACGCTGAACCGCGAGCTGCTGCTCAACGCCTTCCAAGCGCACGACATCTTCCCGGCCCTGGTGGACACCTTCGACGACCCCTTCTTCGACGAGCCCCTGCCCTTCCTGGGCGGCCAGCCGGCGCGCCGCATCTGGCGCGAGGCCGCGCGCCACATCCGTGCCGTCGAGGTGCACCGCCAGGACGCCTTCGCGGACGAGGTCATCAACACCGAGCTGGACAAGGTGCTGGTGCGCGGCAAGGACGTGGCCAGCGCCCTGGGCGATGCCGAACGCCTGCTGGCCCGCCGCGCCCACCGCTGAACGCCATGACACGCTTCTTCATCACGGCGCGCAGCGCGCCCTACTGGTTCCTGGCCCCCTTCCTGCTGCTGTTCGCGGTGTTCGGCCTGTTCCCGCTGCTGTTCTCGCTGGGCCTGGCCTTTGCGCGCTGGGAACCCACCAGCGGCATGGGCGCGATGGAGTGGGTGGGCCTTGAGAACTTCGTCTTCGCGCTGCAGGACGAATGGTTCTGGAAGTCGCTCGGCAACACGCTCTGGCTGGGCCTGGCCAGCGCGCTGCCGCAGCACCTGATCGCGGTGCCGCTGGCCTGTGCGCTCAACGGCCTGCACCAGCGCGCACGCAACACCCTGGTGGGCATTTACTTCATGCCCTACATCACCTCCACGGTGGCCATCGCCATCCTGTTCAGCTCGTTGTTCTCCACCGACTACGGGCTGATCAACGCGGCACTGAAAGCGATGCGCGCCGTGCCTGGGCTGGAGTGGCTGCTGCCCGCGCAGGCGATCGACTGGCTGAACGACCCCGACCGCCTCAAGCCCGCCATCGCCACCGTGGTGTTCTGGCGCTTCGTCGGCTTCAACACCGTGCTGTACCTGGCCGCGCTGCAGACCATCCCGCGCGATCTGTACGAGGCCGCCACCATGGACGGCGCCGGGCGCTGGCAGCGTTTTGTCTACATCACCCTGCCGGGCCTGAAAGCGATGCTGCTGTTCGGCGTGACGCTCTCAGTCATCGGCAGCCTGCAGCTGTTCGAGGAGCCCTTCATCCTCACCAACGGCCGCGGCGGCAATGACCAGGCTGGCATGACGAGTGCGGTCTATCTCTACCGCCTGGCCTTTGACTTCAACGACTTCGGCGCCGCCAGCGCCATGGCCTGGCTGCTGTTCGCCCTGCTGGCCCTGGCCACCTGGGCCACGCAGAAGGCCTTTGGAGAGCGCGCATGAAGAGCGACACCATGACCCCGCGCGCCGCGCAGTTGCTGGTGGCCCTGGGCGCCGTCCTGATGGCCGCGCCCTTCTATGTGATGTTCGTGTTTGCCACGCAGTCGCGCGCCGAGATCTTTGCCGTGCCGCCGCCGCTGTGGTTCGGCGACGACCTGGCGAACAACTTCCGCATCCTTACCGAGCGCATCCCCTTCTGGCGCAACCTGGGCTGGAGTCTGTACGTGGCGCTGGCCTCCACGGCACTCACGCTGCTGTTCTGCTCGATGGCGGGCTACGCCTTCGCGATGTTTGAGTTCCGCTTCAAGCGGCCGCTGTTCGCGCTGGTGCTGGGCACCATGATCCTGCCCAGTTTCATGAGCATGATCCCGAGCTTCATGATCATGGACCTGCTGGGCTGGATCGACCAACCCCGCGCGCTCTACCTGCCCGGTGCGGCCAACGCCTTCGGCATCTTCCTGATGCGCCAGTACGTGAAGAGCGCGGTGCCCAAGGAACTGATCGAGGCCGCGCGCATGGACGGCTGCAGCGAGTTCGGCATCTACGCCCGCATCGTGCTGCCCCTGCTCAAGCCCGCCATGGGCACGCTGGGCCTGATCGCCTTCATCGGCAGCTGGAACAACTTCGTGGGCCCGCTGATCGTGATGCGCACGCCCGAGAACTTCACCCTGCCGCTGGCCCTGCGCCTGCTGCAAAACCCGGTGGACACCGAATGGGGCGCGCTGATTGCCGGCGCCGCCATTGCCACCCTGCCCCTGCTGCTGCTGTTCGCCCTGGCCTCGCGCCAACTGATTGCCGGCCTGACCGCCGGTGCCGTCAAGTAGTCCACCCCATGCTCTCCCCACAGAAGTTCCCCATGTCCGACCCCACCGCCGACCTGCGCTTCCCGGCCGATTTCGTCTGGGGCGTGTCCACCAGCGCCTTCCAGATCGAGGGCGCCGCCCAAGCCGACGGCAAGGGCGAATCCGTCTGGGACCGCTTCTGCCAGCAGCCCGGCGCGATTGCCGACGCCAGCAACGGCCTGGTGGCCTGCGAGCATTACCAGCGCTGGGCCGAGGACCTGGACCTGATCGCCAGCCTGGGCGTGAACGCCTACCGCTTCTCGGTCAGCTGGCCGCGCGTGCAGCCCACCGGCCAGGGCGAATGGAACCGCGCTGGCCTGGCCTTCTACGACCGTCTGGTGGACGGCATGCTGGCCCGTGGCCTGCAGCCGCACCTGACGCTGAACCACTGGGACCTGCCGCAGGCCCTGCAGGAGCAAGGCGGCTGGGCCAACCGGGCCACGGTGGACCGCTTCGTGGACTACGCCTTGGCCATCGAGCGCCGCCTGGGCGACCGCCTGGCCTCGCTGGTGACGCACAACGAACCCTGGGTGATGGCCGAGCTGGGCCACCACCAGGGCATCTTTGCCCCCGGTGTGAAGGACCGCGCCACCGCCATGCAGGTCTCGCACCACCTGCTGCTCAGCCACGGCCGCGCGCTCAAGGCCCTGCGTGCCCACGGGGCCAAGGCCAAGCTCGGCATCGTGCTGAACCTGGCCCCGATGCACCCGGCCACGCCTTCGCCGGCCGACCGCGCCAAGGCGCAGCTGGAAGACGGCCTGCTGGCGCGCTGGTACCTGGACCCGCTGTGCCGCGGCCGCTACCCCGCCGACGTCTGGGCCAGCCTGGGCGACGCCGTGCCGCAGATGGCCGAGGGCGACCTGGCCGAGATTCAGCAACCGCTGGACTTCCTGGGCGTCAACTACTACTCGCGCACCGTGCAATCGGCCGACGGCAGCTGGAGCAACCAGCAATCCGGCCGCGAGCTGACCGACATGGGCTGGGAGATTTACCCCGAGGGCCTGACCGAGCTGCTGCTGCGCCTGCAGCGCGACTATCCGCAACTGCCCAGCCTGTGGATCACCGAAAACGGCGGCGCCTTCCCCGACGAGCTGAAGGACGGCCGCGTGGCCGACGAGGCCCGCACCCGCTACCTGCAGCAGCACATCGCCGCCGTGCACGAAGCCATGCAGGAGGGCGTGCGCGTGGGCGCCTACATGGTCTGGAGCCTGCTGGACAACTTCGAGTGGGCCTTCGGCTACAGCAAGCGCTTCGGCATCGTGCATGTGGACTACGCCACCCAGCAGCGCACCCCCAAGGACAGCGCGCGCTGGTACCAGCAGTTCCTGCAGCAGCAGAAGAAGAAAGCCTGACCATGGCCGCCTTGAGCCTGCACGGCATCCACAAGCGCTACGGCGACACGCACATCATCAAGGGCGTGGACCTGGAGGTGCGCGACGGCGAGTTCCTCGTCTTCGTCGGCCCCTCCGGCTGCGGCAAGACGACCACCCTGCGCATGATTGCCGGGTTGGAGGACATCAGCGAGGGCGAGCTTCGCATCGACGGCCAGCGCGCCAACGAACGCCGTCCGGCCGAGCGCGGCGCGGCCATGGTGTTCCAGAGCTACGCGCTCTACCCGCACATGAGCGTGGCCGAGAACATGGGCTTCGCGCTCAAGATGGCCGGTGTGAAAAAGGCCGAGCGCGAAGCGCGCGTGCGCCAGGCCGCCGAGACCCTGCGCCTGACCGAGCTGCTGGATCGCCGCCCCGCGCAACTGAGCGGCGGCCAGCGCCAGCGCGTGGCCATCGGCCGCGCCATCGTGCGCCAGCCCAAGGTGTTCCTGTTCGACGAGCCGCTCTCGAACCTGGACGCCTCGCTGCGCGTGGACATGCGCATCGAGCTGGCGCGCCTGCACCAGCAGTTGGGCGCCACCATGATCTACGTGACGCACGACCAGACCGAGGCCATGACCCTGGGCGACCGCATCGCGGTGTTCAACGGCGGCCGCATCGAGCAGATCGGCGCGCCGCTGGAGCTGTACGAGAAGCCCGCGACCGAGTTCGTCGCCGGCTTCATCGGCGCGCCGCGCATCAACCTGGTGCCGCGGCCGGCTGCGGATGCTGCCGTTGCGCATCGGGCGCTGTGGGCGGCCTTGGGGCCGGCTGCGGAGGGCTGCATGAAGCTGGGCATTCGGCCGGAGCATCTGCGGCTGGCCTCTTCATCTGAGGAAGGCGTGGTGGCGCAGGTGGAGCTGGCCGAGCATCTGGGCGACACGACCCTGGTCTATGCCCGCGTGGCGGGGCTGGAGCAGGCCTTGATCGTGCGATTGGGCGATGAAGGGCGGGCGGTGCAGATGGGGGCTGAGGTGCGGCTTTGCGCGCGGCGGGAGGCGGTGATGGGGTTTGATGGGGTTGGGATGCGGTTGGGCTGAGTTTTTTGGCCTTCTTGGGAGCCCGCCGGGTCTCGCCCCGGCAGGCGAGTTCCTTTTGGCTTGACCCAAAAGGAACCAAAAGGTCAAGCCCCGATGCCTGCGCCCCTGGCTGCGCCAGGGGTTCCCTGCGGTGCTCGAAGAGCGGGCCCGGCGCAAAACTCACTGCGTTCGCTTCGCTCACTCCGCTCAGACAGTTGCGCCAAGTCAGAGCACGAGGCGCGCTGGCGCGCGCGGGCCCACTCTTCTGTGCTCCTCGGCTTGGCATAGGGGCAACTCCGAACAGCCAGCAGCCGAATACCGAACAGCCCGGACTGCAAGCAGCGTGTCGTTTCCCCGGCTGTTGGCTGTTGGCTGTTGGCTGTTGGCTGTTGGCTGCTAGGGCTGCTGCCCCTATGCGCTGCCGAGAAGCGCAGCTTGGCTGGGCAGCGCGCGCCAGCGCGCGATCCCCAACCGACTCGGCCCAACTGTCTGAGCGGAGTGAGCGCAGCGAACGCAGCGAGTTTTGGGCCGGCCCAGCCAAGCGAGCATCGCAGGGGACCCCTTGGCAAAGCCAAGGGGCTGCGCATCGGGGCCGTGTTCTTTGCTTACTTTCTTGCACGAGCAAGAAAGTAGGTCGTCTGCCGGGGCGAAATCCCGGCGGGCTCTCACTCAGGCCACAACAACCAGCGACAAAGCCGACAAGTCCTGATCCCGAGAAGAGCACCCCACCAGCAGACGGAACGACCCCGGCTCCACCACCCGCCGCCCCTCCGCATCCACGATCCAGAGTGAATCCACCGCCAAGTTCAGCACCACCTCACGGCGCTCACCCGCCGCAAGGCAGACCCGCTCCCAACCCTTCAACTCCCGCCGCGCCCAGGTCGCACTGGTCACCTCGTCCTCAACGTACAGCTGAACCACCTCCACCTGCTCCCGCGGCCCGGTGTTGTGCAGTTCCAGCCGCACGCTCACGGTCTCACCCACGCGAGCCTGCGCGCGATCCAGGGAAGGCGGCCCGTACTCAACCCGCCCGTAGCCCAACCCGAACCCGAATGCAAACGCCGGCTCCTGGGTCAGGTCGGCATAGCGATCGCCATGCTGACCGCGCACCGCGTTGTAGAACACCGGCTGCTGGCCCACGTGAACCGGGATGCTGATGGGCAGGCGGCCGCTGGGGTTCAGCAGGCCGAACAGGGCCTCGGCCACCGCCTGGCCGCCCAGCATGCCGGGGTTGAAGCACTCGATCAGCGCCGGCACGGCCTGCAACGCGGGCGGCAGCACCAGGGGCTTGCCGTTGATCAGCACCGCCGCCCAGGGCTTGCCCAGGGCCGCGATCCCCGCCAGCCACTCGATCTGGCCGTCCTGCAGCTCCAGCGTGGCCGTGCTCTTGAATTCACCGTTGTAGGCCACCCGGTCGCCCACCACGGCCACGATGAACTCGGCCTCCTCGGCGCTGTCGACCAAAGTCCAGCCCGCCGGCAGCAGGGCGCGCACGCCATCGCGCACCGTCACCGTGGCTTCGCGCGGGTGGCGGTCGCCGCTCGGGCCCACCATCTGGCCGCTGCCCAGGCTCCAGTCGCCCAGCTGGGCGTCGGGGTCGTCGGCATTCGGCCCGAGCACGGCGATGCGGCGCGAACGCGCCGGGTCCAGCGGCAGCAGGGGCGCGCCTTGCCAGGGTTCATTGCGCAGCAGCACCAGGCTCTCGCGCGCGGCGCGCAACGCCAGCTCGCGGTGCGCGGCACAGCCCACCTGGGTGCGGATGCGCTCCGGGTCGCTCAGGCCGGCGTCCTCGAACAGACCCATGCGGAACTTGAGCGTCAGCACGCGCCGCACCACGGCATCGATCTCGGCCTCGCTCAGCAGCCCGCGCGCCACGGCTTCTTGCGCGCCCTCGAAGAACTCCGGCGTGGCCATGATGAGGTCGTTGCCGGCGCGGATCGCCAGGGCTGCGGCCTCGGCGTAGTCGGCACAGACGCGCTGCGAGTTCACCAGATGGCCGAGGTTGTTCCAGTCGGTCACCAGGATGCCCTCGAAACCCCATTCCTCGCGCAGCACCTCGGTCAAGAGCCAGCGGTTGGCGGTGCTGGGCACGCCGTCGATGGCCTGGTAGCCGGTCATGAAGGCCATGGCGCCGCCGCGCGCGGCGCGCTCGAAGGGCGGCAGGAAGGTCGAACGCAGCTTGCGCCGGCTCAGCTCGGCCTCGCTGGCATCGCGCCCGCCCAGGGTTTCGGAGTAGCCGGCGTAGTGCTTGGCGGTGGCCAGCACGGCATCGGGGTCGTGCAGGCCCTGGCCCTGGTAACCCTCGATCATGGCCAGCGCCAGCGTGCCCAGCAGCAGCGGGTCCTCGCCAAAGGTTTCGTTGACGCGGCCCCAGCGCAGGTCGCGCGCCAGGCAGAGCACCGGGCTGAAGGTCCACTTGAGGCCCGTGGCGCGCATCTCCACCGCCGTCACCCGCGCCACCTCGCGCGCCAGCTGCGGGTTCCAGCTGCAGGCCAGCGCCAGCTGGGTGGGGAAGATGGTGGCGCCGGCCCAGAAGGAGTGGCCGTGGATACCGTCGTCGGCCAGCAGCAGCGGGATGCCCAGGCGGGTCTGCGCGGCGGCGGCCTGGGCGGCATCGGCATCGCTGCCGTTGATGTGCAGCAGGCTGCCGACGTGGAAGTCACGCACCAACTCGCGGTAGACGCGCTGGCCGTCCAGTTGCATCAGCTGGCCGACCTTTTCCGGCAGGGTCATGCGGGCCAGCAGGTCGTCCACGCGGGCCGGCAGGGGCCGGCTGGGGTCGCGGTAGGGGAGAGGGTTCATCGCTTCTGGTAGACGCGCACGTACTCGACTTCCATTTGCTGCGGGAAGGCGCTGTCATCCACCGCGCCGCCCAGGTCGCCACCGATGGCGAGGTTCAGCAGCAGGAACTGCGGCTTGTCGAAGGGCCATTGCGCGGGCCCGCTGCCGGCGTTCTCGTAACGGGCGTGCTCCACGCCGTCGATGCCGAAGCGCACGCTTTGCGGCGTCCACAGCATCTGGTAGTTGTGGAAAGCGCTGCAGACGGTGGGCAGCTGCGTGCCGCCGCCCTTGCCCTGGCCGCCAAAGCCACTGCGCGTGTGCACGGTGGAGAACACATGAGCCGGGTCGCGGCCCAGGTGCTCCATCAGGTCCAGCTCGCCGCCGTCCGGCCATTCGCCCTGGGCGCCCAGGAACCAGATGGCCGGCCAGTTGCCCTTGGCGCAGGGCAGCTTGGCGCGAATCTCGAAGAAGCCGTACGTCCACTCGGCCTTGCCGCGCGTGATCAGGCGGGCGGAGGTGTAGGCCTGGCCGCCCCAGTCCGGCTGGCTGGAAAGCGACTCGCGCCGTGCTGTGATGACGAGGCGGCCCTCGCGCACCGCGCTGTTTTCGGCGCGGGCGGCGCTGTAGTACTGCAGCTCGCGGTTGAACCAGCCTTCCTTGTTGCGGAAGGTGTCGTAGACCCAGCGGCTGGCATCGGGCAGGCCGGCCTGGTCAAACTCATCGGCCCAGACGAGCTGATGGTCGTCCGGGCGCTGCAAGGCAGGTGCCGGTGCCGGAGCGGGAGCCGGCGCAGGAACCGGGGCAGGGGCAGGGGCTGGCACAGGCGGGGCCGAGGCCGCGCCGCCCCCGCCGCCACAGGAGGCCAGCAACACGACATGGGCCAGCCAGGCGCTGGGGCGCAAGCACTTCATCCGACACTCCGTGGGTGGTGAGTGCCGCAATCTTAATGAAACCGCTTTCATTTGTTCATTCGAAAGGGTATTCACCTAATCACCTTGCGTTATGGCCGACTCAATGCGGGCTTGCATCATGCAAGCGCTTTCATGAAAATCCCGCCATCTGTCCAACACGCCTTGCCGGAGCCGCATGAACACCACCCCCTTTCCCCGCCTGCTGGGTGACATCGGCGGCACCAATGCCCGCTTCGCCTGGCTCAGCCGCCCGGGCGCCGCGCTCAGCGATGTGCGCAGCTACCGCTGTGCCGAGCACCCGACGCTGGAGGCCGCCATTCGCCAATACCTGCACGAGCAAGGGGGCGAGAACCCGGCCGCCTGCGCGCTGGGCATTGCCAACCCGGTGGATGGCGACCAGGTGCGCATGACCAACCACCACTGGGCGTTCTCCATCCGCGAACTGCGCCAGGGCCTGGGCCTGCAGCGCCTGGAAGTGCTGAACGACTTCACGGCCCTGGCCCTGGCCTTGCCCGCGCTGCCCGCGCAGGAGCTGCAGCAGCTGGGCGGCCGCAGCGTGAGCGAGGCGGAACGCATCCGCCCCCACGCGCCGCTGGCCCTGCTGGGCGCCGGCACCGGC
The DNA here is from genome assembly GCF_041912635.1 of Inhella sp. Lineage (GTDB taxonomy): Bacteria > Pseudomonadota > Gammaproteobacteria > Burkholderiales > Burkholderiaceae_C > Inhella. The sequence goes on along the minus strand of NZ_JAYRMO010000020.1, from coordinate 45,717 downwards.
CTGGGGGTTTCCGGCCTGCTGCCGGCGGCGGGCGGGCAGTTCCTGCCGCTGGCCGGTGAGGGCGGCCATGCCACCCTGCCCGCCTGCGACGATGAGGAAGACGCCGTGCTGCGCCTGCTGCGCCAGGAGTTCGGCCATGTGTCGGCCGAGCGGGCGCTGTCCGGACCGGGTCTCAGCAACCTGGCCTGGGCCGCCGCGCGCCTGCGCGGCGCCGTGGCCGAACGCCTGGAGCCGGCCGCCGTGATTGAAGGCGCGCGCGCCGGCGACGCCGATTGCCAGCGCGCCGTGGGCTGGTTCTGCGCCTTCCTGGGCAGCGTGGCCGGCAACTTGGCGCTGACTTTGGGCGCGCAGGGCGGGGTTTACATCGGCGGCGGCATCGCGCCGCGCCTGCTGCCCGAGCTGCGCGCCTCGCGCTTTCGCGAGCGCTTCGAGGGCAAGGGCCGCTTTGCGCCCTTCCTGGCGCCCATCCCCTGCTGGGTGATCGACAGCCCGGTTTCGCCCGCCCTGCTGGGTGCGGCGCGGGCGCTGGAGCAGTAGATGTAGCCGCCCCGGCTGGGCACCAGCCGGTTGTCGCCAGCACGTGACCGGGCGTCGGGCCACCCTGGTGGGGCCCGAGTGCGCGCGCAGCAGGCATGGAGTAAAAAGCTGCGCTCACCCTGCCGCACCCCATGTCCGACGACGCCGCCCTGCCCACCGCCCTGCTGCACGAGTTGCAGGCCCTGCGCAGCGTGCTCGACATCACCGGCGCATACATCTTCTGCAAGGACCTGCAGGGCCGTTACACCTATGTGAACCAGCCGGTGCTGGACCTGTTCGGCCGCAGCCGCGAGCAGGTGCTGGGGCATGAGGACGGCGAGTTCTTCGATCTGGAGCGCTCCAACCAGCTGCGCGAGCATGACCAGCAAGTGCTGCAGACCGGCCAGCTGCTTGAGCAAGAAGAGCTGAACTATGTGCGCGAGACCGGCGAACAGCGCATCTACTGGACGGTGAAGAAGCCCGTGCGCGATGCACAGGGCCAGATCATCGGCCTGTGCGGCATCTCCACCGACATCACCGAGCGCAAACGCATCGAGGCCGAGATGGCCGAACAGCATCAGCTGCTGCAAACCGTGTTGGCCCATGTGGATGCGCACATCTATATGAAGGACGACCAGCGGCGCTTCCGCTATGTGAACGCCAAGACGGCCGCACTGTTCGAGCGCCAGGCGGATGACGTCATCGGCCGGCGCGACATCGAGGTGCTGAAGCCCGAGGTGGCCGACGCACTCTGGGCCATGGACCGCCAGGTGTTCGAGTCCGGCCAGGCGCAGAGCGGCGAAGAGACGCTGATCGACACCCATGGCCGCACCTCGCATTACTGGACGGTCAAAGTGCCGCTCAAGACCGAGGCCGGGCATCAGGTGCTGATCGGCTTTTCTTCCGACATCACCGAGTTGATCCAACAGCGCGAGCAGTTGCGCCAGCAGTCCGTCACCGATTCGCTCACCGGCCTGGCCAACCGCCGGCACTTCGTGGCCACGGCCGAGGCCGAGCTCTCGCGCACCCAGCGCCACCAGCGCCGCATCAGCCTGGTGCTGCTGGACATCGACCAGTTCAAGGCCATCAACGACCGCCATGGCCACACCGTGGGTGACGAAGCCCTGCGCGCCCTGGCCGAGGCGCTGCGCCCGCTGGTGCGCCGCGAGGACTTGCTGGCCCGCGTGGGCGGCGAAGAATTTGCCGTGCTGCTGCCCGACACCGCCCTGGCCGACGCCGCGCTCAAAGCCGAACAGCTGCGCGCCGCCGTGCAGGCTCTGCGCGTACCCACCCCACAAGGCGCGCCCCTGCAGCTCAGCATCAGCCTGGGCGTAGCCCAAACCGGCCCGAGCTGCGAGGCTTTGACGGGGCTCTATGCCGCCGCCGACCGGCGCCTCTACCGCGCCAAGCACCTTGGGCGCAACCAGGTGTGTGCGGCTGACTGACACACAGCCCGCTTCCTGCATTTGAAGGGTTGCCGGGGAGCGCAAGCGCCGCGGCCACGCCCTACAGTCGCCGGCCTCTGAGGGGAGGACAGGATGCGACGCTTTGAACTGATCGAGGGCAGCGCCAGCAAGTTCTGGGAAGTGGCGCTGAGCGGAGCTGAGCTGAGCGTGCGCTTTGGCCGCATCGGCACCGTGGGCCAGAGCAAAACCAAGACCTTTGACGACGCTGCGGCGGCGCTGAAGGAACACGACAAGCTGGTGAAGGAGAAGACCGGCAAGGGTTATGCGGAGGTGGGGGTGGCGGCTGGGGCAAAGCTGGCGGCGGCAGCCACGCCTGCGCCAACATCACCCAAGCCCGCTCCCGCGCCTGCGCTGGTGGGCGCCCTGACTCCGGCTGCTCCCAGGGCTGAAGCGCCGCCCACCCCGCCCACCGCCGCGGCCGACATCCCGTGGCCCCAAGGCGGCTTCCTGTGGACGCCCGCGCTGCGCGAGCGCCTGCCGGTGCTGCGCAGCCTGCGCATGCCTGATGAATCGGCGCTGTGGCGTTCGCTGCAGTTGGATTGGTCGCAGGAAGCCGGCATGCAATACCGCGCCCAGCGCTTCCAGGACACGATGCAGGCGGCTGGCCGCAGCTGGACCTTCTGGACCGCCGCGCAGATGCAGGCCGCCATGCAGGCCGAGCGCCTGCAGCAGGCCGACATCGAGGCCTGGAGCGAACGCCTGGCCCAGGCCGGCCAGCACTTCGCCGCCGTGCGCAGCCCCGAGCTGCCGCGCGAGCAGACCTGGAACGCCGGCGTGGCCTGGGCCACCGAGCAGGGCCTGCAGCTGCACGGCCTGAACTTCATGCTCGAAGTGGGCTTGGACCTGCTGGCCGTGGCGGGCAAGGCCTACGAGGTCTTGCGCTGCTTCCAGTTGCTGCGCGCGCGCATCGCGCGGGCCGATGAAGCCGAGCACCAAGGCGCCATCGAGCTGCTGGAGCGCGAGGCCGGCCACACCCCATTGCAGCGCGAGATGCGCGCCTTCCTGTGCCCGCACCGCGCCGACTGGGTGGCGCAGGCCCTGGCCGACCCACCGCAGGACGGCCGCGACTGGCTGCGCGAGTGCGTGATGCCGCCGCAGGACGCGCTGGCCTACCTGCGCCGCAATTACCAGAGCTACGACAACATGGTCGGCCCGCTGCTGCTGCAGACCCATCTGCATGGCGCCGCCGCGCTGCCCTTGTTCGCCCAGGCCGTGAACCTGGCGGCCAACAAGGACGAGGCCGAGAAGCTGCTCAACCTGATGCTGCGCCTGCGCGTGCCCGAGCTGCTGCCCGCCCTGGTGGGCCTGATGGCCCGGCTGGAGGCGCGCAACGCGCTGGACAAGCTGGCCGAGGAGTTCCCCGCCGCCACCCTGCTGTGCCTGCTGCAGGCGCGCAGCGAGGAAGCCGCCGCCGCGGCGCTGCGCCTGGCCCTGCGCGCCCCGGCCGCGCTGCAGGCCGTGCGCCCGCAGCTGGCCGGCAGCGCCCAGCTGGCCGCGCTGGAAGAGCGCTTGGCGCAGACCGCCATCGCCGAGGCTGAAGCCACCCAGCTGCCCGACTGGCTGCGCCAGCCGCCCTGGCTGGACAAGCAACGGCCCGCGCCCCTGCCCACGCTGGCGCTGCAGGCGCCGGCCACGCCGGGGCGGATCAACTGGGCCCCGGGCGAGCGCGAGCGGCACATGGCCTACCAAGCGCACAGCTATGTGCTGAACCGCAAGCACAGCGACCGCGTCGACCACCTGCTCAATGCCCTGCGCGTGCTGCCCCAGGCGCGCGCCGCGCTGCGTGAGGGTGGAGCGCTCGCACCCGAGGACGTGATGCCGGTGGCGAGCCAGTACATGGGCGAATCGCCCGACCTGGCCCTGCTGCTGCCTGAAGGCCTGGGCCTGTCGGTATGGAACGGCTACCCGGGCGCGCAGTGGTACGGCTGGGAAGGCATAGAAGCCCCTGTGCGGGCCCTGCTGGCCCGCCATGGTGAAGCCGCGCTGCCCGGCCTCTTGAGCCTGGCCGCCGCCCAGCCCGAAGTGGGCCTGCGCGTGGCCCAGCACATCGACCACCCCGGCCTGGTGCCCGTGGCCCTGGCCGCACGCCGCCTCAAGAAGGCCAGGGCACTGGCGCTGGATTGGCTGCGCCGCCACCCCGACACCGCCGCCCGCGGCGCCCTCCCCTTGGCCTTCGGCGCCGACAAGACCGCGCGCGAAGACGCCGCCTTCGCGCTGCGCTGGCTGGCCCAGCAGGGCTTGGCGCCGCAGCTGCAGGCGGCCGCCACCGAACTGGGCTGCAGCGAGGCCTTGCAGGCCCTGCTGGACTTCGACCCCATGCGCGTGCTGCCCGCGCGCCTGCCCAAGCTGCCCGCCTTCTACGTGCCCGCCACCTTCCGCCGCCCGCTGCTGCGCGAGGGTGGCGCGGCCCTGCCGCTGGCGAGCATGGAGGCGGTGGGCCTGATGCTGGCGATGAGCACGCTGGACGCGCCCTACGCCGGCATCGAGCGCCTGCGTGCGCTGTGCACCCCTGCCTCGCTGGCCGGCTTTGCCTGGGACCTGTTCCTGGCCTGGCTGAGCGCCGGCGCGCCGAGCAAGGAGGCCTGGGCCTTCCAGGCCCTGGGCCTGCTGGGGGACGACGACACGGCCCAACGCCTGGCGCCGCGCATCCGCGAATGGCCGGGCGAGGCGGCGCATGCGCGGGCGGTGCTTGGGCTGGATGTGCTGGCCGCCATCGGCAGCGATGTGGCGCTGATGCACCTCAACGGCATCGCCGCCAAGGTCAAGTTCAAGGGCCTGCAGGAAAAGGCCAAGGAAAAGATTGCCGCCGTGGCCGAACTGCGTGGCTTCACGCCCGAGCAATTGGCCGACCGGCTGGTGCCCGAGCTCGGCCTCGACGACGACGGCCGCCTGCCGCTGGACTTCGGCCCGCGCCAGTTCTTCGTGCACTTCGATGAAGCGCTGAAGCCCTTTGTGAAGGACGCGCAGGGCCTGCGCCTGAAGGACCTGCCCAAACCCACAAAAAGCGACGACGCCGCGCTGGCCGAGGCCGCCACCGAGCGCTTCAAGCAGGTCAAGAAGGACGCCAAGGCCGTGGCCGCCTTGCAGCTGCTGCGCCTGGAAATGGCCATGGTGGCGCAGCGCCGCTGGCCGGTGGCCGAGTTCACGCTCTTCTTCTTGCAGCACCCACTGATGCGCCACCTGGCCGCGCGTCTGGTCTGGGGCGTGTATGGGGCCGACGGCAACTTGAGCACCGCCTTCCGCATCGCCGAAGACTGGAGCCTGGCCGACGCCGAGGACAACTTGTTCGAGCTGCCGGCGGACGCACAGATCGGCATCGCCCACCCGCTCGAGCTGCCAGCCAGCCTGACCCAGGCCTTCGGCCAGGTGTTTGCCGACTACGAGATCCTCCAACCCTTCAAGCAGCTGGGCCGCGAGACCTTTGCGCTGCCGCCCGCCGAGGCGCAGACGAGTGAGCTGAAGCGCTTTGCCGCCAAGGTGGTGGCCACCGGCAGCGTGATGGGCCTGGTGAACCGCGGCTGGGAACGCGGCCAGGCGCAGGACGCCGGCTGGATCGGCTGGTTCAGCAAAGCGCTGGGCGAGGAGTGGGAGGCCGAGCTGCAGCTCGAGCCCGGCACCTACGTGGGCGACCTGAGCACCGAACCCAAGCAGCGCTTTCCCGCGCTGACCCTGCGCCGCCGCGGCAGCTGGGGCGCCGACGGCCAGGTGGCGTTTGCGCAGCTGCACCCGGTGGCGCTGAGCGAGCTGCTGCGTGATCTGGAGCTGATGGCTCCGCTGAAGGAATGACGATGAAGGTGCAACGCCCCCCCGCCGAACAGCTCTACGCCGACGAACTGGCCGCCCTGGCCGCCAGCGACAAAGGCCCGCGCCCGCCGGGCTGGCAGCTGTCCATGCCCGCGGTGCGCCGCTTCATCCTGGGCGAGGGCGCCGCACGGCCCAAGATCGTCTGCGCGCCCAGCCTGATCGAGCGCGCCATGGTCGGCCTGGCCTCCAGCCGGGCGCTCTTGCTGGTGGGCGAGCCGGGCACCGCCAAGAGCCTGCTGTCGGAGCTGCTGGCCGCGGCCATCTGCGGGCAGAGCACGCTGACCGTGCAGGGCAGCGCCGCCACCACCGAAGACCAGATCCGCTACGGCTGGAACTACGCCCTGCTGCTGAACGAAGGCCCAAGCCAACGCGCCCTGGTGCCCTCGCCGCTGATGCGCGCCATGCGCGAGGGCCGCATCGCCCGCTTCGAGGAAATCACCCGCTGCCCGCCCGAGGTGCAGGACGCCTTGCTTTCGATCCTCTCCGAACGCCTGCTGGCCGTGCCGGAGCTGGGCGAAGCCGTGTTCGCCGCACCGGGCTTCAACCTCATCGCCACCGCCAACACGCGCGACCGCGGCGTCAACGAGATGTCCGCCGCGCTCAAGCGCCGCTTCAGCTTCGAGACGGTGTTTCCCATCGCCGACCTGGACCAGGAACTGGCCCTGGTGCAGGCCGAGGTGGCCCGCCTGCTGGCTCAGGACGGCGTGCCGCGCAGCCCCGCACCCGAGCTGCTGGAGGTGCTGGTGACGACCTTCCGTGAGCTCCGCACGGGCCTGGATGCCGAGGGCCAGGCGGGGGAACGTTTGACGTCGGTCGTCAGCACCGCGGAAGCCGTGGCAGTGGCGCATGCGGTGGCATTGCGGGGGCATTACTTGCGCGGGGATTCGGGGCAGGCGGGGGACATCGTGGAGTTGCTGGCGGGGGCGGCGGCGAAGGACAACGCGGACGATCTGAAGAAGATCCGGCGCTACATCGAGCAGCGGGCTTCGAAGCGCAAGGGGGAGGCTTGGAAGGCGTTTCATGCGGCGAGGCATTTGTTGCCGGAGTGATGGCTTCAGTGGCTGCCTTGCTCTCTTCGTTCGCTCATCGTGAAAGCCCGCCGGGATTTCGCCCCGGCAGGCGACTCACTTTCTTGCTCGTGCAAGAAAGTAAGCAAAGAACACGGCCCCGATTCCGGTGCCCGGCCTGCGGCTGGGTCCCCTGCGCTGCGCGAAACGCCGGGCCGGCCCAAAACTCGCTGCGTTCGCGTTGCTCACTCCGCTCAGACAGTTGGGCCGAGCTTGATGGGAGGGCGTGCGTGCCGCACGCCGCCCGGCGTTTCTGTGCTGCTCGGCACCTCCATAGGGGCAGCAGCCAACAGCCAAATACCGAACAGCCCGGGCTTCCACCATCGCGCCGTTTCCCGGCTGTTGGCTGTTTGGACTTTGGCTGTTCGGCTGCTGGCTGTTCGCCCTTCGTAGCTGCCGAGCAGCACAGCGGCTTGGGGCGCGCGCGCAGCGCGCTTCAACTTCTGGACCAGGGCGGCCGTCCAAACGGAGAGAGCGAAGCGAACGCAGTGCGTTCCGCCCTGCAGCCCCAAGACGCGAGCAGCGCAGGGAATCCCCGGCCACAGGCCGGGGACAGCGGAGCGGGCGCGTGTTCTTTGCCTACTTTCTTGCACGAGCAAGAAAGTAGGTCGGCTGCCGGGACGAACTCCCGGCGGGCTGCACCGCAAGCACATTGCCGTCGGTAAACAAGATGGCAGTCACGATCCTCGGCATCCGCCACCACAGCCCCGCCTGCGCCCACCGCGTCCGCCACCACATCCGCACGCACCAACCGCAAGCCGTCCTGATCGAAGGCCCCGCCGACTTCAACCCAAGAATTCAAGAGCTGCTGCTCCAGCACGAGCTGCCAATCGCCCTTTACAGCTACGCCAACGAAGCCGAGCACAGCGCCCAGCAATGCTGGTACCCCCTGCTCGATTACTCGCCCGAATGGGTCGCCCTGCAAGAAGGCGCAGCAGCCAAGGCCGAGCTGCGCTTCATCGACCTGCCCCACTGGCGCTACCGCACCCGCAAGCCCGAACGCCGCCCGCAGCGCGACCGTTACGCCGAGGTGGTGCAGGCCCTGTGCCGCCGCACCGGCTGCGATGGCGACGACGCGCTCTGGGACCATCTGTTCGAAGCCCTGCCGCCCGACGACCCTGCGCTGGCGCAGCGCCTCGACACCTACTTCCAGGAGTTGCGCGACGATGAAGAGGCCGGCGACGAAGACGAACAGCGCGAGGCCTGCATGGCGCGCTGGATCGCCTGGGCGGCCGCGCGCTTCGAGCGCGTGCTGGTGGTCTGCGGCGGCTGGCATCTGCCCGCCCTGCAGCGGGCCTGGCCGCAGATCCAGCAAACCGAGGAGCCCATCAGCCCGCAGCCAGCCAACGAGCGCGAGGCCGGTTGCTACCTGGTGCCCTACGAGTTCCGCCAGGTCGATGCCCTGGGCGGCTACGCAGCCGGCATGCCCTCGCCCTTCTTCTACCAACAGCAATGGCGCCAAGGCGGCGCTGCCACCGCACGCTGGGCGCTGCGCCGCCTGGTGGACCGCCTGCGCGCCCGGCAGCAGATCGTCTCCACCGCGGACCTGATCGCCTTCGAGCAGCAGGCCCTGGGCCTGGCGCGCCTGCGCGGGCATGCCTGGCCGCTGCGCGTGGACCTGCTCGACGCGCTGCAATCCACGCTGCTGAAAGAGGCCCTGGACGAGCCCGCACCCTGGAGCGGCCGCGGGCGCCTGAGCCCCCGGCACCACCCACTGCTGCGCGAGGCCCTGCTGGCGCTGACCGGCGAGGGCGGCGGGCGCCTGCACGCCAGCACGCCGCTGCCACCGCTGGTGCACGACGCGCGCGAACGCCTGCAGGCCTGTGCGCTGGAGCCGCGTCGCGAGGCGCAGCACCTGGTGCTGGACCGCCGCCGCCCCGAGGACCTGCCGCGCGCCCGCCTGCTGTGGCAGCTGCGCCTGCTCGGCGTGGGCGGCGCGCGGCTAAAAGAAATGAAAGCCCCGCGGGCCGCGCGTGCGCTCGCCCCCGCCCTGGCCTTCGAGGAGCACTGGCTGCTGCAGCAGGACGAACGCTGGTTCCCCGACCTGATTGAGGCCGCCGTGCATGGCGCCACCTTGCAGGCCGCCGCCCAGCAAGCCTTGCTGCTGCGCGCCGCCGACGGCAACCCCGCCGCCCTGGCCGAAGCCTTGCGCCAAGCCCTGCGCGCCGGCCTGCACGGCCTGGGCCAGGAGTTCGCGCAGCGCCTGCAGGCCAGCCTGGCCCAGGCCCAGGACCATGGCGAGCTGGCCCAGGCCTGCATCGCCCTGGCCGAGCTGGTGCAGGCCGGCTTCTGGGGCGAAGACCCGCGCCCGCTGCTCGAGGCCACCCTGGTGGCCCTGGCCGAGCGCCTGCTGTGGCGGCTCGAAGGGCGCGACGGCGCCGGCAGCGCGGCCTTGATCGAGGCCGATGTGCGCAGCCTGCGGGCCCTGCAAGCCTTGCTGCGCCTGGATCTGCCCGGGCTGGACGCCGGGTTCCTGACCCACACCGCCGAGCGTCTGGCGCGCAGCGCCAGCAAACCGCCAGCACTGCGTGGCGCCGCGCTGGGCTTGTGCGTCAGCCAGGCCGAACAACCCACACCACCGGCCCTGCGCGCCGAGGTGCTGGCGCTGACGCGCGCCATGCCGCCGCGCGAGGCCCTGGGCGATTTTCTCTACGGCCTGTTCGCCTGTGCGCGCGCCCTGGCCACCGAGGACGAGGCCATCGTGCGCGCCGTGCACGCCGCTCTCGAAGGTCTGGGCCACGAGGACTTCCTCGTCGCCCTGCCCGCGCTGCGCGCCGCCTTCGCCGGCTTCCCGCCGCGCGAGCGTGGCGCCATCGCCGATCTCGTCGCGCCCCTGCTCGGCCTGCCGCCCGCGCAGCGTCAGCAGTTGCTGAAGTTGCGCCAAGGCACGCAGGCCTTGCTGGATGCCAAGCGCATCGAAGCCCAGGCTCTGGCCTGGGCGCGCGAGCATGGAGTCTTGCCATGAAGCCCCTGCCCGAACTCGATCTGCAGGAACGCTGGCGCCTGCTGCTGGGCGAGGCAGCCGCACCCAGCCTGGGCGCCTGCGGCGCCACCGCCCAGGGCATGGACCAGGCCCTGGCATGGTTGTATGGCCGTGAATGCGAAGGCGGCCAGGCCAGCGACCGCCTCGACCGCCATGGCGGCGACGAGGCCTCCAGCCTCACGGTGCCTGACTGGATCAACGCCATCCACACCCTCTTCCCCAAGGAGACCGTGGAGCGCCTGGAGCGCGACGCGCTGGAGCGCTATGGCATCGATGAACTCGTCACCAACCCCGAGGTGCTGCAGCGCGCCACGCCCAACCCCGCCCTGCTGCAGGCCGTGCTGCGCACCAAGCACCTGATGAACCCGCAGGTGCTGGCGCTGGCGCGCCAGCTGGTGGCCCAGGTGGTGAAGGAGCTGATCGACAAGCTGGCCACCCAGGTGCGCGCGCACTTCTCGGGTAAGCGCAGCCCGCACCAGTACAGCCCGCGCGGCAGCAGCGCCCAGTTCGCCGCCCGCACCACGCTCCAACGCAACCTCAAGCACTTCGACCCCGCCAGCCGCCGCCTGGTGGTGCAGCAGCCGCGCTTTCATGTGCAGCACCGCCGCCAGCTCGAACCCTGGCAGGTCTTCCTGCTGGTGGACCAGAGCGGCAGCATGCTCGGCTCGGTGATCCATGCCGCCGTCACTGCTTCGTGCCTGTGGGCCCTGCCCGGCATCAAGACCCACCTGATCGCCTTCGACACCGCCATCGTTGACCTCACCGACCATGTCGGCGACCCAGTCGAGCTATTGATGCAGGTGCAGCTGGGCGGCGGCACGCATATCGCCCATGCGGTGGGCTACGCGGCCGAACGCATTGAAGTGCCCCGCCGCGCCATCGTGGTGCTGATCAGCGATTTCTACGAGGGCCTGCCCGAGGCGCTGCTGATCAATCAGGTGCGCGCATTGACGGCCCAGGGCAGCAAGGTGTTGGGCCTGGCGGCGCTGGATGAGCAGGCGGACCCGGTGTTTGACCGCGAGCTGGCGGCCAAGCTGGTGGAGGCCGGGGCCGAGGTGGGGGCGATGACGCCGGGGCAGTTGGCGGGGTGGTTGGCGGAGAAGCTGAATTGATCAATCACATCCCGCCGCGACGGTTCAGAGGCGCGCTGACAAAGAATCCACAGGCTGCGTGCCAGGTGGAGTGCTTGGCCGGGCGATCCGCTTTAGCCCCCGCGCCCCAAGCTACGGCGACCAACCCACCAACCGAGCCAAGCTCCCATGGGCGCTGAGGCTGCCAGAAGGACGAAATAAGCCGTGATCAAGACATCCCGCCAACTGGCGGAAAGCTGCCACAGGTCAATCGGCTTCAGCCAGTGGGCTTCGGTACTCAGAAACGCAAGCAGCGCAAAGGTCATCGACGTGCCCACCGTCACCAGATGCGACGGGGCGCGATCCCACAGGTAGGCCACAAGTCCGAACGCGAGGCAGGGAATGGCGGGCATGCCCACGATGAACCAGCCCAGGGTTTGGTCGGCAACTTCCTCACCATGGCCGGCCAGGTTGCGTGTACGAATCAACAGCAAGAAGCCGATGGTGAGCAGGACGCTGAGCAGTGCTCCCGCAAGAAGCCGGCGCGCCTTCATGGCACGGACCAAAACCAGATCTGAGCGGAGCGGTAGTAGTCCGACCAACCCAAGGTCTCGCTGCTCACGCCCCATTGCAGACGCAGGTAAGAACCGCCTCCCGTCATGCCATCGCCATCAAACAAGTCAATGTGATCTCCGCTTCGGTCTGCAACCGAACGGTTCCAGTAATCCTTGAAGAAGACGATGCCCCGATCACGACGGAACTCGGGCAATTGAAGCAGGTACTTCTTGCGACGCTTGTCAAAGATTTCATCGGCACGGTAGCGCCGGACCCCGAAAGGAAGCCCTCCCGGGTTGCCCGCCAGCCAATTGGCCAGTTCCTCCGCGCGCAAGGCGTAGCGCACTTTGTCGGCAGGCTTGCCCGACTTCGCACCGGGAAAGCCACGCAAGCTCAAACCAGCGCCTATCAAAGCTGCACTCACGTTGATGGCGCACTGGTTCTCGTACACCGAAGTCGGAAACAGGCGCGGCTTGCCGCCGGAAACCGGGTGGTGATCCCACAAACTGTCGAATCGAATGCTCATCATGGCCAAGCGCTGAAAGCGGGCGCGCAGGGTAGCGAGCCAGCGACCCTGGCTGTGCAAGGAAGTGTTCGGACGCTCAAAAGGTCCGCACCTCTCAATTGCCGTAGCGAGTCGCCATTCGCCCAGGTAGGCAGCTGAGCTTGGAAAACAACTGGTCACGCCACCCTCTCAGGCAGCCCACACAGTACGCCCCCTTCTCCGCCCGTCTGCCGGCCACGCATGCGCATCCCATCTCAGCGCTCCATCGCCCTCGCAATCTCAAACAGCTCTGCGAGCCAGGCCTCGCTCCGCCGCTACGCACTGGCCAGCAGCTTGAAGCCGGCCTTTGTGATCGATCCGGTCGCGCCAGCGCTGAATGCGCCACCACTGCTGCTGGACGAACTGCGGCGCCAACTGCCGCTGTATCCGGTCTTCCTGCCGGCCGACGATCTGCAATACCTGCTGCCGCCCGGGAACGGGCTGGAGCTTTGGAACGGTGACTACGCGGGCCAGGCACTGGCCGAGTCCTTGCTGCCCCTAGCCCAATCCTTGGAGCGGCCCGGTTTTGTGTCCGACGAGCTGGAGCCCTTGGAAGGGCCTTATGGCCTGATTCCGACTGCCATCGCTGAGGTGAAACGTCGCTTCGGCAGGGGTCCGAGCACAACGGCGTTGCGCAGCGCGTTCAAGCGGGGCGAGCTGCGATGCCAACGCGACCTGCAGCGCTGGCTGCTGAACTGGGAGTACGCGCAGTTTGGCGACTCAGCCATTCAGCCCGAAAGCCGCGCCTATGTGGATGGCAGCCTTTTGTGCACCTGGCCGGGCGTGGTGGTGCTGCTGCCCTTGCGCCACAGCTGGGAGGCATTCGCCCATCTGCTCTGGTGGGGCAGCCAGTGGCATCTGCCCGCCAAGATTGCCGCCCTGCGGCGCTGGCATGAACGCTACGGCGCCGAACTGTGCTGCGCGGGGGGCACCACCCTGTACCTGCGGGTGCGGCGCCGCCCAGCCAGCCTGGAGGAAGCCTTTGAACTGGCTGTCGAACACTGGTACTTCGCCAGCGACACCCTGGGGCTGCCCGGCGTTTCGCTGCGCGAGCACGCCCGGGTGCTGCTCAGCCTGGACCACTGGTACTTCCATCAGCGGCCCTGAAGCGCAGAGACACTGCAGCGCCGCCCTGTCCGCGCCCCAGCATGCGCCCCGACCTCCTCCCCCTCAGCCCCGAAGCCCTGATCCAGTTCACCAACGCCGGCCTGGTCAAGCGCGCCGTGCGCGAACTGGCCGGCGGCTACCGGCCCGAGCTGGCGCTGGACGAAGCCGCCACCTTGACCGCGCGCTTCAGCGATGGCGTGGAGATCCTGTGGCCGCAGGGCCAGACGATTGCGCAAGCGCGCTGCAACTGCGGTGCCAGCGGCGTGTGCCGGCACCGGCTGATCGCGGTGCTGGCCTACCGCGAGCAGGCACCGGCGGCAGCAGCCCCGACCAACCCCGCGCTCGAAGACGTGAGCGATGCCGAGTTGGCCACTGCGCTGACGCCCGCCGTGCTGCAGCAGGCCGAGCGCACACGCGCTTCCGGCCTGCGCGTGGAGCTGCGCCGCGCGGCCGATGGTGAGCCTTGCGACACCGCGCGCTTGGCCCAAGCCACGGTGCGCTTCTGGGCCGGCGGGGCGTTGGCCGCGGCGCGCTGCGACTGCCTGCGCGGCAGCGCCTGCGCCCATGTGGCGCTCGGGGTCTGGGCCTTTCGGGCGGCGCAGGGCGCACCCAGCGTGCAGCTGGCCCCGCCGCAGAGCGCTCGGGCGCTGGACCGCGGGCCCTTCCTCGAAGCCGTCGAGACCCTGCTGCGCCTGGGCGTGACGCAAGGCAGCGGCGCGCTGGGCCAGGGCCTGAGCCAGGCCCGCGCGGCCAGCAGCGGCGCGGCCTGGTTGGAGCTGCTGGTGGCCGAGTTGGAGGCCTGGGCCGAGGCCTACGCCCAGCGCGGCGCGCGCTACGACGCCGCCGATGGCGTGGACCTGCTGGCCGAGCTGGCGCTGCGCCTGGCCGCCGGCGGCCAGCCCGGCCAGGCCGGCGCCGTGCTGGGGCTGGGCCAAGCCGGTGAGACGGCCCTGGACCGCCTGCGCCTGATGACCCTGGGCGCGCGCACGCGCCGTGACGGCCCGCAGCGCCAGACCGAGCTGGTGCTGGCCGATCTGGACACCGGCACCCGCCTGGTGCTGCGCCACGACTGGAGCGTGAGCGAGGGCAGCGATGCCGCCGCCGAGGCCCAAGCGCGTGCACGCGAACGCCTGGCGCCCGGCCTGCTGCTCGAAGCCCTGGCCCAGGGCCAGCTGCTGGCGCAAGGCGCCGCCCGGCGCGCCGATGGCAGCCTGCGTCTGGCGCGCGCACGCAGCAGCCAGAACAGCGTGCTGCCGCAGACGGCGGACTGGAGCCTGCTGGGTCCGCCGGTGCGCTTTGACTCCGTGGCCGCGCTGCGTCGCGAGGCCCGCGCCCACCCCCATGCCGCGCTGCAGCCGCGCCACGCGGCGCGGCGCTTCATCGTCTTCACGCCGGCCAGCACCGAGATCGACTGCGCCTACGACCCGCAGGCCCAGAGCCTGCTGGCCACGCTGCAAGACGCCGCAGGCGAGCCCCTGCTGCTGCAGCGCACGCACGAGGGCCATCTGCCGCTGGCGCTGGACAGCCTGGCCGCAGCCTTGAACGGCCACCACGGCCCGCTGCGCCATATCGCCGGCTTGCTGAGCTGGCAGGACGGCCTGCCCTGCCTGGAGCCCTGGGCCCTGGCCTGCGACCAGGTGCTGGTGCCCGACTTCGCCAGCCAGCGCCCGGGCGTGCTGGCCAGCCTGCCGCTGGGCCACGCCGCGCAAGCCGGCACGGACCCTTGCAGCCGGCTGCTGGAACGCCTGCGCCAGCACCTGGCCACGGCCCTGCACACCGGCCTGGCCCAGGCGCCGGCGCACTGGCGGCCCGAGGGCGAGGCCTTGGCGGCGGCGCTTCAGCAGGCCGGCTTCAAGGCCCTGGGCGAGCAGCTGCTGCAGGCGCAGACCGCGCCAGCCGGCCCCGCGCGCGCTGAGGCCTGGCTGCGGCTGCTGGCACTGGCGCAGCTGCACCGCGATGCCAGTGAGCAGGTTGCGATGGCCGAGCCAGGGGACGAGTCGCCCTGAGCTTTGATGCAGGTCATTCAACACCCAATCTCCGGCGCTTCCCGAGCCTCTGCGCGCCCAGGAAATCGGGCTGGCAAAGACAATTCGCGCATGCGGAAGCAATGGAAGAACGCGCGTGTGGCCACCAAGGTGGGCCTGCTGGGTGTGGGCCTGCTGGCGGTGGCGCTGGCGTCGATCGGGCTCACACTCTGGATAGGCTGGCAGCTTGAAGGCGGCGCTGCTGCGGTGAACGAGGCCGGCCGCCTGCGCATGCAGACTTGGCGCATCGCCCACGCAGTGGCACTGCAGAACCAGGCCGAGGCCGGCACCCACTTGCAGCAGGTGGATCAGGCACTTCGGCTCATTCGCGACGGCGACCCCGCACGCCCCTTGTTTTTGCCGCGCGATGCCACCACCGCGCAGGCCTTCGAGTCGGTGAGCCAAGGCTGGCTGCAATTCCACAGGCTGGCGGCCAACCAACCGGCCCAACTCTCCAGCGCCGACGTGGACGGCATGGTGAAACGGGTAGATCACTTGGTGGCCGCCATCGAAGCCCAGCTGGCCGGCTGGAACACCCTGCTGTCCTCGGTGCAGCTGGCCCTGGTGGCCTTGGCGATCGCAGCGGCGGTCGCTTTCTTGTACGCCGCCCACCTGTTGGTGTTTGCGCCGGTGGACCGGCTGCGGCGGGGTCTGGCCGCGCTGGAGCGGGGCGATCTGAGGGTTCGCGTGGCCGAAGGTGTGCGCGACGAGTTCGGGGACCTGGCACGCGGCTTCAACCGCATGGCGGAGCGGCTGCAAACGCTGTACGCCGGCATGGAGGACGATGTGCGCAGCAAAACCAGCGAACTGCGCGAAGAAAAACATCGCCTGGCGGCCCTTTACGACGCCAGCGCCTTCGCGGCGCGGGCCGCCTCGCAGCAGGAACTGGCAACCGGCTTCACCGAGCGGCTGCGCCGGGTGGCGCGCTGCGATGCCGTGGCCATCCGCTGGCTGGACACCAGCCAGCAACGCATGGTGCTGCTGGCGGCCCAGGGCCTGCCACCGGCCCTGCTGGAAGCCGAGCGCTGCCTCAAACCCGGTGACTGCCATTGCGGCTCGCCGCAGACCAGAGCACGTGTCATTCACATCTTGCCCGAGCACCCGCCTACCAGCGCCTGTGCGAAGGCTGGTTTTGTGACGGTCACCAGCGTGGCCTTGCCCGTGCAGGGTCGGCTGATGGGTGAGATCGATCTGTTCTACCGCGAGGCTCCGCAGTTGGAGCAGGCTGACCGCGATTTGCTCGACAGTCTGGCCAGCCACTTATCCAGCGCGCTGGAGAGCCTGCGCCATGAAGCCCTGCGCCGCGAGGCGGCCGTGGCCGAGGAACGTGGGCTGCTGGCGCGCGAACTGCATGACTCGATCGCACAAAGCCTTGCCTTCATGAGGATCCAACTGCAGTTGCTGAAGGATGCGCAGGCCAGCGGCATAGCTGGCGACAGCCTGCGGCTGCTGGATGAATTGGAGCTGGGCCTGAAGGAGAGCAGCGCCGACGTGCGCGCCCTGCTGATGAACTTCCGCACCCGCACCGACGGCGACGACCTGCTGCCCGCCCTGCAGCAAACCCTGCAGAAGTTCCGCCTGCAAAGCGGCCTGCAGGCCGAATTGAAGGTGGACGGGCACGGCGCTCCGCTGCCGGCCGATGTGCAGGTGCAGCTGCTGCATGTGGTGCAGGAGGCCCTGTCCAATGTGCGCAAGCATGCGCAGGCGCAGTCCGTGCAGGTCCGCCTGGCGCACCAGCCGCACTGGCAGATCGAGATCCGGGACGACGGCTGTGGCTTCGACCCGCTGCACGACACCCCCGACGACAGCCATGTGGGGCTGCGCATCATGCGCGAGCGCGCAGCCAAGGTAGGCGCCACGGTGGAACTGCAGTCGCGCCCCGGCGCAGGTACGCAGGTGCGGGTGGCGCTGCCAGAATCCGCCGCTCTGAACCATGAATGAAGCCGCCCCCACCCCCATTCGCGTACTCGTCGTCGACGACCACACCCTGTTTCGCCGCGGCCTGATCGCCTTGCTGTCCACCCAGCCGCAGCTGCAGGTGGTGGGCGAGGCGGCCGATGCCTCGGCCGCCGAGCGCCTGGCGGCGGAGTTGCAGCCCCAGGTCATCCTGCTCGACAACCACCTGCCCGGTGCCAGCGGAGTGCAGGCCCTGCCAGCGCTGAAGGCCGCCGCGCCGCAGGCTCAGGTGCTGATGCTGACGATGAGCGAGTCTGAACAGGATCTCGGTGCCGCACTGCGCGGCGGCGCCTGTGGCTACCTGCTGAAGACGGCCGACAACGCCGAGCTGACGCAAGCCATCGAACGCGCCACCCGCGGCGTCTCCAGTTTCAGCAGCGAGATGGCGGGCAAGCTGGCCAGTGCCTTCCGCCAGGAAACCGAGGCCGCCGCACCGCCGCCGCCCGACCCCTTCGCCGGGCTGTCGCCGCGCGAGCGCGAGATCCTCGACCTGATCGCCCGCGGCGACTCCAACAAGCTGATCGCCCGCCAGTTGGGGATCGCCGAAACCACAGTGAAGATCCATGTGCAGCACCTGCTGCGCAAGCTGAACCTGGAATCGCGCGTGCAGGCGGCCGTGCTGGTCACGCAGCAGCGCGGCGCATAGTTCTTTCGAACGAGGGCCAGTTCGGGCTGCTCCTCCAAGCGGCGGCCCGGCGCTTGCCGTTTCGGTGAATGGGCCGCCTGGCGCCCGCGCGCCACAGTGCTTCTCAGCCATTCTGAGGAGTTCCACCCATGCGCACCGCCATCGATCGCAGAGCCTGGTCGGTGCTGATCGTCAGCACCCTGGCCTTCACCGTCTGCTTCATGGTGTGGATGATGTTCGGCGTCATCGGCATCCCGATCAAGAAGCAGCTGGGTCTGAACGCCACCGAGTTCGGCCTGCTGACCGCCATGCCGGTGCTCACCGGCTCCCTGGTGCGCGTGCCGCTGGGGATATGGACGGATCGTTACGGCGGCCGCATCGTCATGGCCCTGCTGATGGCCAGCACCGTGCCGGCCATCTGGTTGATGGCTTATGCCACGCAGTACTGGCACTTCCTGGTCATCGGCCTGTTCGTCGGTCTGGCCGGCGGCGCCTTCTCGGTCGGCACGCCCTATGTGGCACGCTGGTTCCCCAAGAAGCGCCAGGGCATGGCCATGGGGGTGTACGGCGCGGGCAACTCGGGCTCGGCGGTGAACAAGTTCATCGCGCCGGCCTTGCTGGTGGGTTTCGGCTGGACGATGGTGCCGCAGGTCTATGCCGCCGTGATGGCCGGCACGGTGCTGCTGTTCTGGTTCTTCAGCCACCACGACCCCAAGCATCTGGCGCCCAGCCATGTGAAGTTCCGCGATCAGCTCAAGGCACTGAAGAACCCCAAGGTGCTGAAGTACTGCCAGTACTACAGCATCGTGTTCGGCGGCTATGTGGCGCTGGCGCTGTGGATGGTGCAGTACTACGTCGGCGAGTACGGGCTGGACATCCGCGTGGCCGCGCTGCTGGCGGCCTGCTTCAGCCTGCCCGGCGGCGTGCTGCGCGCCGTCGGCGGTGTGCTGTCCGACAAGTACGGCGCGCACCAGGTCACCTGGTGGGTGATGTGGGTCAGCTGGATCTGCCTGTTCCTGCTCAGCTACCCCCAGACCGAATTCACCATCCACACCATCGACGGCCCCAGGACCTTCCACATCGGCCTGAACGTCTATGTGTTCACCGCCATCATGGGTGTGCTGGGCGTGGCCTGGGCCTTCGGCAAGGCCTCGGTGTTCAAGTACCTCAGCGACGAGTTCCCGCACAACATCGGCGCCATCAGCGGCATCGTTGGCCTGGCCGGCGGCCTGGGCGGCTTCATCCTGCCCATCCTGTTCGGCGCCCTGCTCGATTTCACCGGCATCCGCTCCAGCGCCTTCATGCTGATGTACGGCGTGGTCTGGGTCTCGCTGATCTGGATGTACTGGACGGAGGTGCGCAAGACCGAACTGATGGGGCAACACACCCAAGCCCCCCCGCTTTCCGCCTGAGCCGCGAGGATTCCCATGAAGCACAAGACCCCCGCGCCCGCTGCCAGCGGCGCCGACATCGCCGACTGGCAGCCCGAAGACGAGCGCTTCTGGGAGCAGACCGGCAAGCGCATCGCCTACCGCAATCTGTGGCTCTCCATCCCAGCCCTTCTCTGCGGCTTCGCCGTCTGGGGCATGTGGGGAATCATCAGCGTGCAGATGCTGAACCTGGGCTTCCCCTTCAGCCAGGCCGAACTGTTCACGCTGACGGCGATTGCCGGCATCTCCGGCGCCACCATGCGCATCCCGGCCTCCTTCCTGGTGCGCCTGGCCGGTGGCCGCAACACCATCACGCTGACCACCGCGATGCTGCTGGCGCCCGCCCTGTGCACCGGCATCGCGCTGCAGCACCCGGAGTGGCCGCTGTGGGTGTTCCAGCTGATGGCGCTGTGGTCGGGCGTGGGCGGCGGCAACTTCGCCAGCTCGATGTCCAACATCAGCACCTTCTTCCCCAAGCGCCTGCAGGGCACCGCGCTGGGCCTGAACGGCGGCCTGGGCAATTTCGGCGTGACGACGATGCAGATCCTCATCCCGCTGGTGATGACGATGCCGCTGTTTGGTGCCCTCGGCGGAGATTCGATGCCGTTGCTGAAGGACAGCGGCTGGATCTTCGGCAAGATCGCCGCCGGCACGCCGGCCTGGGTGCAGAACGCCGGCTTTGCCTGGGTGATCTCGCTGATCCCGCTGGCCATTGCCTGCTGGTGGGGCATGAACAACCTCAGCAGCGTTTCGCCCACCGCCGGCCACCCGATCAAGGCCTTCGCCAAGATCACCTACCTCTACACCCTGGCCTTCATTCCCTCGATCGCCATCCTCTACATCTACCTGCCGGCACCCACCGGCCTGGGCCTGATCAATATGTGGGTGGCGGTGCCGCTGGACATCTGCGCGGCGCTGCTGGTCATGAAGCTGGCCGCCTTCGGGCCGATGAAGGAAAACATCGCCAAGCAGTTCGCGATCTTCCGCAACAAGCACACCTGGTCGATGACGGCGCTCTACATCGTCACCTTCGGCTCCTTCATCGGTTTTTCGATGGCGCTGCCGCTGTCGATCGCGGTGATCTTCGGCGTCAGCCATGTGCCCGATGCGGCCGGCGTGATGCAGCACACGCTGAAGAACCCCAACGCGCCCTCGGCCTTCACCTACGCCTGGCTGGGGCCCTTCATCGGCGCGGCCATGCGCCCGCTGGGCGGCTGGATCGCCGACCGCTGGGGCGGTTCGCTGGTGACGCAGATCATCTCGGCCATCCTGGTCGTCGGCTCGGTGGCCGCCGGCTATGTGATGAGTCTGGCCTACAACTCGGCCACGCCCGAGCAGTACTTCCCGGTCTTTCTCGGCCTGATCCTGTTGCTGTTCTTTGCCAGCGGCATCGGCAACGGCAGCACCTTCCGCACCATCGGCGTGGTGTTCGACCGCCAGCAAGCCGGTCCGGTGCTGGGCTGGACCTCCGCGGTGGCCGGCTATGGCGCCTTCATTGCGCCGGTGGTCATCGGTGACCAGATCAAGGCCGGTACGCCGCAGCTCGCGATGTACGGCTTTGCGGTGTTCTACGGCCTGTGCCTGCTGCTCAACTGGTGGTTCTACCTGCGCCGCGGCGCAGAGATTCACAACCCCTGAGGAGCGGCGGCCGCGAAGGGGACCGAAATGAGGCCTGGCCTGCGCGCCCTGCACCCCGGCAACTTCGCGGCCGTCATGGCCACCGGCATCCTGGCGATCGGATGGGGCAACGCGGGGCAGTCCGCAGTGGCCGAGGCGCTGGCCGGGCTGGCGCTACTGGGCTGGCTGCTGCTGCTGGCCCTGAGCGCGCTGCGCCTGCTGCACCATGCCGATGCGGTGCGGATCGACCTGCTGAACCCGCGCATGGTGTTTTCCTTCTTCACCCTGGTGGCCGCCACCAGCATCGTGGGCCTGCTGCTGCACGCGCGCGGCCACCCGCGCCTGGCCCTGGGCTGCTGGATGCTGGCCTTTGTCGCCTGGTGTGCGCTGCTGTACCTGGCGTTCGCGGTGCTGACCTTCCGCACCCACGAGAACAACGTCAACATCGTGCATGGCGGCTGGCTGATCGCCATCGTGGGCACGCAGTCCCTGGTCGTGCTGGGCGCTCGCATCGCGGGCGATCTGGGTGGCCTGGCCCAGGCGATGGTGTTCGAGGCCCACCTGCTGTGGAGCCTGGGCCTGGCCTGGTACGGCATCTTCATCACGCTGTTCTGCTACCGCATCTTCTTCCTGGCGCTGAAGCCGCAGGATCTGTCGCCCCTGCTCTGGGTGGTGATGGGGGCGGCCGCCATCAGCACCACTGCCGGAACCACCTTGCTGCATGCGGACCCGGGACTGCGCTTTCTGCATGCGCAGCGCCCCTTCATCGAGGGCGTGACCCTGATGCTGTGGGCCTGGGCCACCTGGTGGTTGCCGCTGCTGGTGATGTTCTTCGTCTGGAAGCACGCCGTGCGGCATGAACCGCTGCGCTACGAGCCGGTGCTGTGGACCTTTGTCTTCCCGCTGGGCATGTACGCGGTGGCCAGCCTGCGCCTGGGGCAGGCCGCCGAGTTCGCACCGCTGGGCTGGGTGGCACAGGGCATGCTGGGGGTGGCCAGCCTGGCCTGGCTGGCAGTGGCCTGCGGGCTGCTGCGGCAGTTGCTGCGGGCGCGCACCGAAGCGGCCTGAGCGGCCTGAGCCGCTCGTCCGGCCCTAGTTCGAAAGAACGATGCCGCCCACCCCCGGCCTCGTCCCACTGCACTGCCGCCCCCGATCCGCCGATGGATGGTCGCGAACCCGGCCAGCAAGGAGCATCCGGAGCGTGAACCAGACCCTTCGCATCGGCCCCGCCTGGAATCCGGAAGATCCGGATTTCTGGGCCCGCCATGGGCGGGCGCTGGCGCTGCGCAATCTGGTTTTCATCATCCCGGCGATGGTGCTGTCCTTTGCCGTGTGGATGCTGTGGTCGGTGCTGGTGGTGCATCTGCCGGCAGCGGGCTTTCGCTACAGCACCAACCAGCTGTTCTGGCTGAGTGCGCTGCCCGCCCTGTGCGGCGCCACGCTGCGCGTCTTCTACGGCCTGGCCCTGCCCTGGGTGGGCGGGCGCCGCTGGACGGCGCTTTCCACCGCCAGCCTGCTGCTGCCGGCCGGCGGCATTGCCTGGGCCGTGCAAGACCCGCGCACGCCCTACGAAACCATGGTGCTGCTGTCGCTGCTGTGCGGCCTGGGGGGCGCCAACTTCGCCAGCGGTGTGGCCCACATCAGCGCCTGCTTCCCGGCGCATGAGCAGGGTGCCGCGCTGGGCGTGGGCGCCGGCTTTGCGCACCTGGGCGTGAGCCTGGCGCAATGGCTGGTGCCGGCCATCATTGCGCTCAATCTGTTCGATCTGCCGCAGCCGGCCGGCCAGGCGCTGTGGCTGGCCAATGCCGGCCTGGTGTGGCTGCCCCTGATCGCGCTGGCCAGCCTGGCGGCCTGGCTGGGCATGAACGATGTGCAGCGCGGCGATCTGTCACTGCAAAACCAGGCCCAGGTGTTCACGCGCCGGCACAGCTGGCTGATGGGCTGGCTCTACCTGGGCAGCTTCGGCAGCTTCATCGGCTTTTCGGCCGCCTACCCGCTGCTGCTGAGCCAGCAGTTTCCGAGCCCGAGCACCGCGCAGCAGCTGGTGTGGATCGGCCCCCTGCTGGGCGCGCTGGCCCGCCCGCTGGGGGGCCGGCTGGCCGATCGCCTGGGCGGTGCGCATGTGAGCCTGCTGGCCTTTGCCGCACTGGTGCTGGGTGTGCTGGGCGTGCTGGTCAGCCTGAGCGCGCCGGCCCGGCTCGAGTTTTTCGTGGCCAGCTTCGTGCTGCTGTTCGGCGCCGCGGGCGTGGCCAACGGCAGCACCTTTCGCATGATTTCGCTCGGCTACCTGCGCGAGGCCCTGGGGCAGGACGCCGACAGCCTGCGCGATGCCCAGGCCCGCGGCGCCGCCGCGCTGGGCCTGTGTTCGGCCATCGGCGCCTACGGCGGCTTCTTCATCCCCAAGAGTCTGGGCAGCGCCTTTGCCCTGGCCGGCGGCCCACAGGCCGCCCTGCTCTGCTTTCTGGCGTTCTACCTGAGCTGCATGGCCATCTGCTGGTGGTTCTACGGCCGCGCCCACGCCCCCCTTTCCTGCTAACGGAGAACAAGCATGTCCCATTTCCTGGATCGACTGAACGCCTTCCGGCTGCCGCGCGAAGAATTCGCCGGCGGCCATGGCGTGACCACCGGCGAGGACCGCACCTGGGAGGATGCCTACCGCAACCGCTGGGCGCACGACAAGATCGTGCGCTCCACCCATGGCGTGAACTGCACCGGCTCCTGCTCGTGGAAGATCTACGTCAAGGGCGGCATCGTCACCTGGGAGACCCAGCAGACCGACTACCCGCGCACGCGTCCCGACCTGCCCAACCACGAGCCGCGCGGCTGCGCCCGCGGCGCCAGCTACAGCTGGTATCTGTACAGCGCCAACCGCGTCAAGTACCCCATGGTGCGCGGCCGTCTGCTCAAGCGCTGGCGTGAGGCATTGAAGGTCTCGAAGAGCCCGGTGGATGCCTGGGCCTTGATCCAGGGCGACGCCGCAGCGCGCCGTGACTACCAGCAAATGCGCGGCATGGGTGGCTTCGTGCGCGCCACCTGGGACGAGGTGGACCAGCTGATTGCGGCCGCCAACGTTTACACCATCAAAAAGCATGGCCCGGACCGCGTGATCGGCTTCTCTCCGATTCCCGCCATGTCCATGGTCAGCTACGCCGCCGGCAGCCGCTACCTGAGCCTGATCGGCGGCGTCTGCATGAGCTTCTACGACTGGTACTGCGATCTGCCCCCGAGCAGCCCGCAGGTCTGGGGCGAGCAAACCGACGTGCCCGAATCGGCCGATTGGTACAACAGCAACTACATCATTGCCTGGGGCTCCAATGTGCCCCAGACCCGCACGCCGGACGCGCACTTCTTCACCGAGGTTCGCTACAAGGGTGCCAAGACCGTGGCGGTGACGCCCGACTACTCCGAAGTCGCCAAGTTGGCCGACATCTGGATGCACCCCAAGCAGGGCACCGATGCCGCCTTGGCCATGGCAATGGGCCATGTGGCGCTGAAGGAGTTCTACTTCGACAAGCGCAGCAGCTACTTCGACGACTACGCGCGCCGCTACACCGACATGCCCCTGCTCGTGATGCTGCAGGAGCAAACCCTGCCGGACGGCCGCAAGGTGCTCGCGCCCCAGCGCTATGTGCGCGCAAGTGACTTCCACAACAAGCTCGACCAAGCCAACAACCCCGAGTGGAAGACCGTGGCCTTCGACAGCAGCGGCCGCGTGGTGCTGCCCAATGGCTCGATCGGCTTCCGCTGGGGCAAGGATGGCCGCGACGACCAGGGCAAGTGGAATCTGGAAGCCAAGGAAGCCCAGGGCGATGCCGAGGTCAAGCTCAAGCTCTCGCTGATCGAAGATGGCGAGCAAGCCCATGAGGTGGTGGACGTCGCCTTCCCCTACTTCGCTGGCGCCGAGCACCCGCACTTCAAAGGCAACCAGCAAAACGGTGACGTGAACCTGCAGCGCGTGCCCGCCGCACGCCTGAAGCTGGGCGGCCAGGATGTGCTGGTGGCTACCGTCTTTGATCTGCAGGTGGCGCAGTACGGCATCAACCGCGGACTGGGCTCAGGCGCAAAGAGCTACGACGACGACGCGGCGTACACCCCGGCTTGGCAGGAAAAGATCACCGGCGTGCCGCGCGATCAAGTCATCACCGTGGCGCGCCAGTTCGCCGACAACGCCGACAAGACGCATGGCAAGTCGATGATCATCATCGGCGCCGCCATGAACCACTGGTACCACTGCGACATGAACTACCGCGGTGTGATCAACCTCTTGATGATGTGCGGTTGCATCGGCCAGAGCGGTGGCGGCTGGGCGCATTACGTGGGCCAGGAAAAGCTGCGCCCGCAAACCGGATGGACCGCACTGGCGTTCGCACTGGACTGGAGCCGTCCGCCGCGCCAGCAAAACAGCACCAGCTTCTTCTACGCCCACTCGGACCAGTGGCGCTACGAAAAGCTCGGCGTGGACGAAGTGCTATCGCCGCTGGCCACCGAAGCCCAGCGCCAGGAGTTCGGCGGCAGCATGATCGACCAGAACGTGCGCGCCGAGCGCATGGGCTGGCTGCCCAGCGCACCGCAGCTTGAGATCAACCCGATCGAACTGGTCAAGCAGGCCGAGAAGGCCGGCATGGACCCCAAGGATTACTTGATCCGTGGGCTGAAGGACGGCTCGATCAAGATGAGCTGCGAGGACCCGGATGCACCGCAGAACTGGCCGCGCAACATGTTCGTCTGGCGCTCCAACCTGCTGGGTTCCAGCGGCAAGGGCCACGAGTACTTCTGCAAGCACTTGCTGGGAACCAGCCACGGCGTGCAGGGCAAAGACCTGGGCCGCGACGAGGCCAAGCCGCAGGAAGTGAAGTGGCATGCGCAGGGCCCTGAGGGCAAGCTAGATCTGCTGGTGACGCTGGACTTCCGCATGAGCACCACGGCGCTCTATTCGGACATCGTGCTGCCCACCGCCAGCTGGTACGAGAAGAACGACCTCAACACCAGCGACATGCACCCCTTCATCCACCCGCTGTCGGCGGCCGTGGACCCGGTGTTCCAGTCGCGCTCCGACTGGGAGATCTACAAGGGCCTGGCCAAGGCCTTCAGCGAGGTCTGCGTCGGCCATCTGGGCGTCGAGAAGGAGATCGTGCTCAACCCGCTGATGCACGACACCCCCGCCGAACTGGCCCAGCCCTTCGACGTGCAGGAATGGAAGAAGGGGCAGGTCGATCTGATCCCCGGCAAGACCGCGCCGACCATGACCGTGGTGGAGCGCAACTACCCCGACACCTTCAAGCGCTTCACCTCGCTGGGCCCGCTGATGAACAAGCTGGGCAATGGCGGCAAGGGCATCGCCTGGAACACCGACACCGAGGTCGAGCAACTGGCCGAGCTCAATGGCGTGGACGCCGAGGGCCGCCCGCGCATCGTCAGCGACATCGACGCCTGCGAAGTGATCCTGCAACTGGCGCCCGAGACCAACGGCCATGTCGCCGTCAAGGCCTGGGACGCACTGAGCAAGTACACCGGCCGCGACCACGAGCACCTGGCCCTGCACCGCGAGGACGAAAAGATCCGCTACCGCGACGTGCAGGCGCAGCCGCGCAAGATCATCAGCTCGCCGACCTGGTCGGGCCTTGAAAGCGAGAAGGTCTCGTACAACGCCGGCTACACGAACGTGCACGAACTGATCCCATGGCGCACGCTCAGCGGCCGCCAGCAGTTCTACCAGGACCACCCCTGGATGGTGGCCTTTGGCGAAGGCTTCAGC
Organism: Inhella sp.; assembly: GCF_041912635.1. Classification (GTDB taxonomy): domain Bacteria; phylum Pseudomonadota; class Gammaproteobacteria; order Burkholderiales; family Burkholderiaceae_C; genus Inhella. The sequence continues at coordinate 19,198 of NZ_JAYRMO010000020.1, read as the reverse complement.
ACCTATCGCCCGCCGGTGCACCTGAAGGCCACCGCCGAGATGCACGGCGCCAAGCCCAATGGCAACAAGGAGATCGTGCTGAACTTCATCACCCCGCACCAGAAGTGGGGCATCCACAGCACCTACTCGGACAACCTGCTGATGCTGACGCTGAACCGCGGCGGCCCGGTGATCTGGCTGAGCGAAGAGGACGCCAAGGCCGCCGGCATCGAGGACAACGACTGGGTCGAGCTCTTCAACGTCAACGGCGCCATCTCGGCGCGCGCGGTGGTGAGCCAGCGCGTCAACCCGGGCATGACGTTGATGTATCACGCCCAGGAAAAGATCATCAACGCGCCGGGCAGCGAGATCACCGGCATTCGCGGCGGCATCCACAACTCGGTCACCCGGGTGGTGCTCAAGCCCACGCACATGATCGGCGGCTACGCGCAGTACAGCTACGGCTTCAACTACTACGGAACCATCGGCACCAACCGCGACGAGTTCGTCATCGTGCGCAAGATGAACAAGGTCGACTGGCTGGACACGCCAAAGGACGACCACCTCGCGCCTGCGTACCAAGCGCAAGGCGAGAACCCCTGATCACGACGCGAGGAGAAAAGACATGAAAGTTCGCGCCCAAATCGGCATGGTGCTGAACCTGGACAAGTGCATCGGTTGCCACACCTGTTCAGTCACCTGCAAGAACGTCTGGACCAGCCGTCCAGGCGTTGAGTACGCCTGGTTCAACAACGTCGAGACCAAGCCCGGCATCGGCTACCCCAAGGAGTGGGAGAACCAGGACAAGTGGAACGGCGGCTGGATCCGCAAGGCCGACGGCTCCATCCAACCGCGTCAGGGTGGCAAGTGGAATCTTCTGATGAAGATCTTCGCCAACCCCAACCTGCCCGAGATCGACGACTACTACGAGCCCTTCACTTTCGACTACGACCACCTGCACTCGGCCCCCGAGATGAAGCACGCGCCAACCGCGCGTCCGCGTTCGCTCATCACCGGCCAGCGCATGGAAAAGATCGAGTGGGGCCCGAACTGGGAAGAGATCCTCGGCGGCGAGTTCAGCAAGCGCAGCAAGGACAAGAACTTCGACCACATCCAGAAGCAGATGTACGGCGAGTTCGAGAACACCTTCATGATGTACCTGCCGCGCCTGTGCGAGCACTGCCTGAACCCGGCGTGCGTGGCCTCGTGCCCCTCGGGCTCGATCTACAAGCGCGAGGAAGACGGCATCGTCCTGATTGACCAGGACAAGTGCCGCGGCTGGCGCATGTGCGTGTCGGGCTGCCCCTACAAGAAGATTTACTACAACTGGAAGAGCGGCAAGGCCGAAAAGTGCATCTTCTGCTACCCGCGCATCGAAGCCGGCCAGCCCACCGTGTGCTCGGAGACCTGCGTCGGTCGCATCCGCTACCTCGGCGTGCTGCTGTATGACGCGGACCGCATCAAAGAAGCGGCCAGCGTGCCCAACGACAAGGACCTCTACCGCGCCCAGTGCGACATCTTCCTGGACCCGAACGACCCGAAGGTGATCGAGCAGGCGCGCAAGGACGGCATTCCCGACAACTGGCTCGACGCCGCCAAGGTCAGCCCGGTGTGGAAAATGGCGATGGACTGGAAGGTCGCGCTGCCGCTGCACCCCGAGTACCGCACCTTGCCGATGGTTTGGTACATCCCGCCGCTGTCGCCCATCACCTCGGCCGCCAACGCCGGGCACCTCGGCCAGAACGGCGAGATCCCCGACGTGAACCAGTTGCGCATCCCCGTGCAGTACCTGGCCAATCTGTTGACCGCAGGCGACACCCCGCCGGTGACCCGCGCCCTGGAGCGCATGCTGGCCATGCGCGCCTACCAGCGCGGCGTGCATGTGGACGGCGTGAAGAACGCGGCCGTGCTGCGCCAGGTCGGCATGACCGAGGCGCAGGTGCAGGACATGTACAAGATCATGGCCATTGCCAACTACGAGGACCGCTTCGTCATCCCGACGACGCACCGCGAGTACGCCGAGAACGCCTTCAATGTGCGCGGCGGCTGCGGCTTCAGCTTCGGTAATGGCTGCTCCGAGGGTGTGACCGAGACCAGCCTGTTCGGCTCGGAGAAGAAGCGCACCATCCCCATCAAGGCCACGATCTGATGGAGCGCACCATGAACGATTCGAAGCCGAACCAACCCATCGCTTACACCCTGCGCGTGCTCTCCGCGCTGCTGCGCTACCCCGACGCCGCGTTCCGCGCGGCCGTGCCCGAAATGCAGGAGGCCCTGGACCGCGAAGCTGCGCTGCACCTGGACCGAGTGCTGGAGCTGCACGCGCTGCTACGACGCCTGCAGCAGGACGACCCCTTCAACACCGAGGCCGAGTTCGTCGAGATGTTCGACCGCGGGCGCAGCACTTCGCTGCACCTGTTCGAGCACGTGCATGGCGATTCACGTGACCGCGGTCAGGCCATGGTCGATCTGACACAGACCTACGAGCGCGCCGGTCTGCTGCTCGACACGAGCGAGCTGCCCGACCATCTGCCCGTGGTGCTGGAGTACGCCAGCACCCAGCCGCCGCAGGCCGCGCGCGAGTTCCTGGCCGAGTTCGCGCACATCCTGCGCGGCATCTTCAGCGCCCTGCGCCGCCGCAACAGCGGCTACGCAAGCGTGCTGGCGGCTCTGCTAGAGCTGGCCGGCGAGCAGGCCGAGGCGGTGGAACTGCCGCCCGAGCCTGCGCTCGACGACAGCTGGGCCGAGCCCGAACCCTTCTCCGGCTGCAGCAGCCCGGGCCAGTCGCGCCCGGCTGACGTGCAACCGGTCCACATCATTCGCAAGCAGCCTTCCACCGCTTCGGGAGCATCAGCATGAGCGCCCTGCACAACTTCCTTTTCGTCGTCTACCCCTACATCTGCCTGGCGGTGTTCTTCATGGGCAGCCTGGCGCGCTTCGATCGCGACCAGTACACCTGGAAGAGCGACAGCTCGCAGCTGCTGCGCAAATCGGGCATGAACTGGGCCAGCAATCTGTTCCACGCCGGCATCCTGTTCCTGTTCGCCGGCCACACGGTGGGCATGCTGACCCCGCACGGCCTGTACGAGCACTTCATCAGCCCGGCCAACAAGCAGATGGTGGCCATCGTGGCCGGCGGCATTGCCGGCAGCCTGTGCTTCATCGGCCTGACGATGCTGATCTGGCGCCGCACCACCGACCCGCGCATCCGCCTGACCAGCCACCGCACCGATCTGGCCATTCTGTGGATCCTGTGGGTGCAACTGAGTTTGGGCCTGCTCACCCTGCCCTTCTCGCTGTCGCACAGCGACGGCTCGGTGATGCTGGCCCTGTCGGAGTGGGCGCAGCGCATCGTCACCATGAACCCTGATGCCAGCGGCATCGCGCACCTGGACTGGCCGTACAAGGTCCACATGGTGCTGGGCATGACGATCTTCCTGCTCTTCCCCTTCAGCCGTCTGGTGCATGTTTGGAGCGGACTGGCTTCGGTGTTTTATGTGCTGCGCCCCTTCCAGGTGGTGCGTGGCCGTCGCATGAACCTCAAGAAGAACTGAGCCTGCCGCAGCGGTCCTTTGAGCGGGCCGCTGCAGCAGTGCAGGAGTGGATCCCATGCTTGTATCCGTGAATGACGTTGTGATCACCGGCGCCGACGAGGCGCTAGACGAAGAACAGCTGCGCCAACGCGCCTACAGCGAGTTGCTGCGTCAGCGTGCGCAGCAACTCGGTTTGCTGGCCGCCGATGACCCCGCCCCCGAGCAGGGTGTGATGAGCGAACAAGCCAGCCAGGCTATCGAGGCCTTGATGGCGCAAGAGTTGGTGGGGCCCGAGCCCGACGAGGCGGCATGCCGGCGCCATTTCGAAGCGAACACACGCCGCTACGCCCAGGGCGAACGGGTGCTGCTGCGACACATTCTTTTCGCCGTGACCCCGGGGGTGGATGTGTCCCTGCTGCGCCAGCGCGCCGAGGCGCAGCTGATCGCCTTGCGTGCCGGCGAAGCCGCCGCCTTTACCGAGGCGGCCCGCACCTTGTCCAACTGCCCCAGCGGCGCCCAGGGTGGTCAGTTGGGTTGGACAACGGCACAGGAATGTGCGCCCGAGTTCGCGCGCGAGGTCTTCGGCCGCACCGAAATTGGCGTGCTGCCGCAGCTGGTGCACAGCCGCTTCGGCCTGCACATCGTGGCCATCGACGCGCGCGAGGCGGGCCAATTGCCCGCTTTCGAGGCGGTGCGCGAGGCGGTGGCGCAGCACATGCGCCAGCAGTTACAGCTCAGCAGCCTGCGCCAGTACCTGAAAACCTTGGTGGCCGGCGCGCGCGTGGAAGGCATCGAACTGGACCGCGCCGAGACCCCCCTGGTTCAATAAGCCCCCAGAGCCAAGACGCCATGCCGGATGAACTGATCGAGCGGCTGCGGCGCTTCCAAACGGACGCCTTTCCGCTGCAGCGTTCGCTGTTCCGGCATCTGGTGGACGAAGGGCAGCACCCGCTGACCCTGTTCATCGGCTGCTCAGACTCACGCCTGGTTCCCTACCTGCTCACCGGTGCCGGTCCGGGGGAGTTGTTCCTGGTTCGCAATGTGGGGGCCTTCGTGCCCCCTTACGACCAAAGCCAGGGCTTCCACGGCACGGCCGCTGCCATCGAATATGCGGTGCTCAATCTGCAGGTCGAACGCATCATCGTGTGCGGGCACAGTCATTGCGGCGCCATCCGCGCGCTCTACGACGATCTGCCGGAAGCAGCGCAGAACCTGCGCCGTTGGCTGGATTTGGGCCGCGAGGCGGCCCTGCCGATGGCGGAGACGGGGGCGGAAGTGATGCGGCGCACCGAGCAGCGCGCCATCGTGCTGCAGTTGGAACGCTTGATGAACTACCCAATGGTGCGGGAACGGGTTGAGGCCGCTCAGCTCAGCCTGCATGGGTGGCACTACGTGATTGAAGACGGCGAGGTGCATGTGTTCGATGTCGACCAGGGGCGCTTCGTGCCAGCAGCCGAGTCGCTTCATGCCGGCACCGGGCCCTACCGCTTCTTGCCCTCCGACGCCATGGATGCCAGCGGCGTGCCCTCGGGCTGACGCAGCGCCTGCGCTCCGCAAGCACGTGCTTCATTCGCTCCATTCTTTTGATCTGCCATGACGGTGAATGCCACTTTCGATCTGCGCCCCTTGGCGCCCCCGCAACGCCATCAACTGGCCTTCCAGTGTTTCGACACCCTGACCGCGGGCGAGTCTTTCGACCTGATCAACGACCACGAGCCGCGCGGCTTGCACGCCCAGTTCCTGCAGCAGCGCCCCGCAGCCTTTGACTGGCAGGTGCTGGAGGCGGGGCCCGCAGCCTGGCGCATCCGCATTCGACGCACGGCCGATGCCTTCGCCCCGACCGTGCACAGCGATCTGGACGCGGGCTGCTGCAACTGCAGCTGCCGCAGCAACTGAACCTCAGCGGCTGCACCGAGCGGCCGACGCACATGGCGAATTCCCACGCTCCTGAACCGTGCAAGCCGCAGCTGGTCTGTCCAGCCGGCTCTTTGCGCGCGCTCCAACTCGCCCTTCAGGCCGGCGCCGATGCCGTCTACCTGGGCCTGAAGGACGCCACCAATGCACGCAACTTTGCCGGCCTGAATTTCGACGCCGCCCAAGTGCGCGAGGGCGTAGCTCATGCGCGCTCGCAGGGTCGCCAAGTGCTGATGGCACTCAACACCTTTGGCGATGCGCGCGACCGCAGCCCTTGGGCGCGCGCCGTCGATCACGCCGTCGAACTGGGCGCCGATGCGCTCATCGTGGCCGACATTGCCGTGCTGGCCGACGCCCGCCGGCGCCACCCGCAGATGCGCCTGCACCTGTCGGTGCAGGCCTCGGCCACCCATTACGAGGCGATCAACTTCTACCGCGAGCAGTACGGCATCGAGCGCGCCGTGCTGCCGCGCGTGCTGACCCTGCAGCAGGTGCAGCACCTGATCCGCCACTGCGCGGTACCGGTGGAGGTATTTGGCTTTGGCAGCCTGTGCGTGATGGTGGAAGGGCGCTGCGCGCTCTCCAGCTACGTTACCGGCCAGTCGCCCAACACTGCGGGCGTGTGCTCACCCCCTCCGGCAGTGCGCTGGGACGAAGCCGCCGACGGCGTGCGCGCGCGCCTGGGCGGCGTGCTGATTGATCACTACCGCCCCGGTGAGCCGCGCGCTTACCCGACGCTGTGCAAGGGTCGCTTCGAAGTGGGCGACCTTCCCAACGATTACGCGCTCGAGGAGCCCACCAGCCTCAACACCCTAGCGCTGCTGCCGCAGTTGATCGAGGCCGGCGTCGATGCCATCAAGATTGAAGGACGCCAGCGCAGTCCAGCCTATGTGGCCGAGGTCACCAAGGTCTGGCGCGCCGCCATCGACTCAGCCTGGGCCGCCCACGGCGGCCACGGCCGCTACAGCGTGCTGCCGGCCTGGGACAGCGAGCTGGCCCGCTGGGCCGAAGGCCAGCAGCACACCCTCGGCGCCTACGACCGCCCCTGGAGATGATGGGCTCATGGAACTAACAGTCGGACCGCTGCTGTACTGGTGGCCGCGCGCCGCCACGCTGGATTTCTACGCCCAGCTGGCGGATGCGCCGGTGCAGGGCATCGTTCTCGGCGAGCTGGTCTGCTCACGCCGTAACGACTTCAAGTTCGACGACTGGCTGGCGCTGGCGCGCGAGCTGCGCGCCGCCGGCAAGGAAGTGCGCCTGGCCACCATGGCCCTGGTGATGAGCGAGGCGGAGCTGCGCGGCCTGCGTCGCGTCTGCGAGCAGGACGAGTTCCCGGTCGAGGCCGGCGATATCGGCGCCCTGCAGGTGCTGGCGCGGGCCGGCCGGCGTCCCTTCACTCTCGGCCCCCACCTGAACATCTACAACGCTGAGGCCCTGCAGGAACACGCCCGCTTTGGCGCGGACCGCTGGGTGCCGCCGGTCGAGCTCTCGCTCGATGCGGTGACGCGCATCAACCCGGAGCCCGGCCCGGTGGCCACCGAGGTCTGGGCCTTCGGTCGCCTGCCGCTGGCGTTTTCGGCGCGCTGCTTTACCGCCCGCCATCACCGGCTGCAAAAGGATGACTGCCAGTTCCGTTGCCGCGACGACGCCGACGGCCTGCTGCTCAAGAGTGGCGAGGGCGCCGCGTTTCTGGCGCTCAACGGCATCCAGACTCAGAGCGCCGCGCTGCAATGCCTGATCGCCCAGCGGCCCGCACTGCAGGCCGCCGGCGTCGGACGGCTGCGCCTGTCCCCCTGCGGCTCGGCGTTCAGCGAGGTCATCGAGCTGTTCGACGCGGTGTTCTCGCACGACCGGGACGGTCAGGACGCGCTGGCCGAGCTGCGGCGCCTGCCGCTGCCCGGCCCCTTGGTGGATGGATTTGCCCGGCGCCTGCCGGGCCTTGTGGAGGCCGCATGACGAACCTGAACCTTCCCAGCCTGCCGCCGCAATGGCGCGCCCGGATGGCCCGCCTGCCCAGCACGCCGCCGTCCTGGCTGCTGGCACGGGTGCTCGACCGGTTGCTGCTGCCGCGCCTGGACGGCGCCCAGCGCAGCGCCCTGCAGGGCCAGATCGTCGAAGTCGAACTGCTGGAGCTGGGCGCACGCGTGCGCCTGCTCTTGGGTGCACGGGGCTTTGCGGCAGCGGGCGACCAGGGCCAGCCCCGCTTGCGCCTGCGCGCCCGCGCCGACGCCCTGTGGCGCCTGCTGCGCGGCCAGGACGATGCCGATCGCCTGTTCTTCGACGGCGCGCTGGCGATGGAGGGCGACACCGAGTACGGCCTGATCCTGAAGAACACCCTGGACGCCATCGGCCCGCTGTGGACAGCGCCGGCCTTCGGCCGTCACTGACCCCGAGCGAAAGAAGCTCAGGGCATGACTTCGACGTACTCGTAGACCGCGCAGTCGGTCAGTTCGCGCCGCAGCGGCAGGCTCAGGCGATTGAACCAGGTCTGCGGGTCGTGGCGGTCGATCTCTTCGCCCATGAAGCGCAGCAGATCGCAGATCGGTTCAACCACGTTGCGGCGATAACGCAGATCGTTCTTGACGTAGCCGAGGTAGAGGTTCTTCATGCAATTGCTGCGGCACCAGCTATGGGCCGCGCAAGCGCCGCAGGGCATGGCCGGCGTCGCCTGCAAGGGGCTGGCTTGCAGCCAGTTGTCCTGCACGCTGCCCATCTGCATCTGCGGCGCGTACATCATGTCCGGGCAGGGAAAGATCTGACCGCTGGGCATCACATTGATCAGGTGCGAGGACACCCGGCATTGGGTGCGGCCGGCGTAGAGCTCCTGCGCGCGCCCCGGGAACAGCTTGTTGCGCACGCAGCCCATCAAGGGGATCAGCGGGTAGAGGCGATCGCTGCGCTCGAAGAAGCGCGCGATCAGCCGGCGCAGCACGGCCTTGCGGCGCTCAATCGAATCGTCGGCATACATCTCGTCGGCGACGAATTGCCAGTACAGATAGTCGAAGGGGGAGTCCGCGGCGACGAGGGCGTCGAGTTCCTCGAAGCCGGTGGCCGGATTGCCCCAGGTCACCCGCGCGGTGACCGAACCGCCGATCGCCGCGCGCACCTGGCGCAGGTTCTTCAACACCTGGCGGTAGATGCCGCGTCCGCGGTAGCCGTCGGTGATGGCCTCGCCGCCGTCAATGGACACCAGCACATTGGAGAGCCGCTCCAGCGCCCAGGGCGGCAGGTCGTCGAGCAAGGTGCCATTGGTCTGCAGCTGGAAGCGCCAGTGCGGAAAGCGCTGCATGACCTCGAGCATCAGCGGCCGGTTCAGCGTCGGTTCGCCGCCGTAGAAGGTCACGTAGACCTCCTTGTGGGCCAGATGGGTGGCGATGAAGCGCTCCAGCTGCTCCAGGCTGTAGTCCACCTGGGTCTGCGAGCCCAGCACCTCGCCCACACCGAGCGAGCAATAGCTGCACTTCAGGTTGCACTTCAGCGTGGTCAGCAATTGCAGTTCAACGCGGTGGCCCAGCAGGGCAGGCTGAGCGCTGCCGGAGCGGCGCTGGAAGTGGACGGGCGTGGCATGCATGGCGCGGCAGGGGTGGCGAAAAGCGGGGGCGGCAGCCTAGCCTCGCGCGGCCCGCTGCAGCCCCGGCGACGGGCTGCGCAAGCCCATCAAATGCAAAGGTATTGCTCAAGGGCAACGCTGAACAAGTCCCTGCGGGCGCGCCGCGATTTTTCGGGAGGCATGGCCAAGGCGCGAGCCGCAGCTCAGGCTGGTGGCCTGAGCAAGGCTTGCAACGCCGGCCAGCGCCCGAAAAATCGATGGCCCGCAAGGGTTTGCGTGATAACCGGCCTGCTCGGTCGTTGGCGTGCTCGGCCGTCGGGCCGCCAGCCCGACCTTCGCCCGCCGCCTACGATCCGGCCGGTTCTCACGCAAACGCGTCCCGCGAGGACTTATTCAGCGTTGCCCAAGGTCAGATCTTGATCTGTGCGGCATCACAGCAGCAGGTTTGACCTGGCGCAAGGACTCGCTGCGGCCCTGTGCGGATGCTCGGCGCATGGCAATGCAGGCGATGCGCTTGGCGACTCCCTCGCAGACCGATTTCTGCGTTGGGCGGCGGCGCGCTGGGTGGCAGCGTCCGATCGCGCTCCTGCTGGGTTTCCTGTGCACCCTTTCGGGCTGCGTGAGCCTGAGCCCGCCCAGCTTTGCGCATATTCACATCGGCCATGTGCTGAGCGGCTGGAGCGATACGCCGCAGCGCCAGGGTCTGCTGCGCATCGCGCTGCAGGATGCGCGGGTGGCCGCCGAGCACGCCGAATATGCCGTCCAAGGCGCGCGCGACCTGAACAGCGTGCGCCTGCACCTCGGCCATGTGGTGCAGGCGCTCGACCCCGCCCTCGAACCCCAAGGCCCGGGCAGCGGCTATGGTCTGGTGCGCGCGCTGGGCGGCCTGTCCGAGCACCTGGGCTACGCGGGCTCGGTGAGCGATGCCAGCGCCGCCCTCAAGGCCGGCCTGCCACCCCTGATCGACGGGCTGCAGCCACTGCGGCGCGAGGCACTGCTGTTGACGGCCCTGACGCGTGAAGGCCGGCGCGTTGCCGACCCGGGCCAGGCCTTGGCCTATGCCCAGGAAGCGCAGCAGCGGTGCCAGGCCTTGGAGACGCAGTTGGCGCAGCTGGGGCAGCGCCTGCAAGCCCTGCTGGCGGCCGAGAATCCGCCCTATAGCCCGGTGGCCGAGCGCTACTTGTTTGGTTTGATCCGCCTGCCTTCGGGCGAGTGGGGTTTCGCGGAGCGGCGCCGCAGCGCCGGGTCTTACTGATGCGGAGCGCGCAATTGGCGCTGGCTGCGGCTCGACTTGTGGCCGCCTGTCTCGGTGCGGCCGCCAGCGCCTACGGCGCCAGTCTGTCCGCCTGCGCGCCGAGCAGCCCGACGCCGCTGACACCGGCCTGCCGCAGCGCCATCGCGGCGGCCAGCGCGGATGAGCTGCTGTTGCACATCCAACCCTGGGTCAGCGAGCGGCTCTACGCGCCTGCGCTGCAAGTGCTAGATGCAGCACTCAGCCAGGCGCCGCAGCACGCGCTGCTACGCCAGCGGCGGCATGAGTTGCAGAGCCTTGCCGACGAGGCCGCCTGGAGCGAACGCAAGCCGACACAGCAGGTTGCGCCGGCCGATGTCGATCAGGCCCTGCTGGAGATCCGCTGCACCCGGCTGGCCGGCGAGGTGGCGCTGGCCGCCTGCGAGTACGCGCTGCGGCGCAACCCCGGCGACGCGCGTCTGCTGGTGGCCCGCGGCGACCTATTGCTGACCCTCGGGCGCGTGGCCGAGGCAGAGGCCGTCTACCGCGCCGCTGCGGCACGGGATCCGGCGCTCGCCCTGGAGCCGAAGATTGCCGCGGCCAGCGCGCTCCGCTCGCCCGCGCCGGGGCCCGGCAAGGCGAGCGACGTCGCGGCCCTGAGCGGCCTGGCCTTGGGTCGCTATCACGCACTGCTGATCGGCATTGACGCCTACCAGCAGCTCGAACCCTTGCGCACCGCGGTCAACGACGCCAAGGTGATGGCCAGCGTGCTGCGCAGCCTTTATGAATTTGAGGTCAGGCTGCTCAGCAATGCGACGCGCGCCGACATCGTCGAGGCCCTCGACGAACTGCGCGAGCGCCTGCGCCCCACGGACAACCTGCTCATCTATTACGCCGGCCACGGCTGGCTGGACACCGAGGCCGACAAAGGCTTCTGGCTGCCGGTTGACGCGCGCGCGGACCGGCGCACGCAATGGGTGTCCAACGACACGGTGCGCGACGCCTTGCGTGCGTTGAAGGCCAAGCATGTGCTGGTGGTGGCGGACAGCTGCTTTTCGGGGGCACTGACCCGCGGTGCGCTGCCCCGCGCGAACCGGGGCCGCGACTATGTGGAAAGAATGGCACGGCAGAAGGCGCGGCAGGTATTGAGCTCGGGAGGCTTGGAGCCCGTGGCCGACTCCAGCGGCAGCGGCCACTCGCCCTTTGCCGCGGCCTTGATCGGCGCGCTACGCGCCAATGCCGGCGTACTCGATGCCAGCAGCCTGTTCACCGAACTGCGGCGCCCCGTGGCGCTGAATTCAGACCAGGTGCCGCAATTCGCCGACATCCGCATGGCCGGGCATGAGGGCGGCGACTTTCTGTTCGTGCGGCGCAAGTAGCGGCCGCCGTGGGACACCCACGGCGCGCGTATGTCACAAACCGAAACAGCTTCGCAGTCGCACCGCCCACGCTTCTTGATCTGGTTCAAGGGCGGAAGGCACTGGGGTACAGACACTGCAAAACACTAGATGTAGCGCTTTCAAATTACCCAAGACACTACCGGTAGTTACATGTCCACGCCTCACCCGCAAGTTCTGAAGCGCGACGGCCGCCCGCAGTCCTTTGATGCCGAGAAGATCGTCCGGGCCATCGCCAAAGCCGGTCGGGCCAGCGGCGAGTTCGATGCCGCAGAGGCGGCGCGGTTGACCCGCGAGGGCGTGCTGCCACGTCTGCGGGACCTGCCAGTGCCTGGCATCGAGCAAATCCAGGATGCCGCCGAGGCCAGCCTGTTCGACGCCGGCTGGCGGCAGACGCTGCGCGCCTACACCGTCTATCGCGAGCAGCATCAGCGCCTGCGCGACGCGCAGCAGTCTTTGGTGGACGTGCAAGCCACGATGGACGAGTACCTGCAGCAGCGTGACTGGCGCATCCAGGCCAATGCCAACCAGGGCTGGAGTCTGGGCGGCCTGATCTTGAACGTCTCCGGCAAGGTGGTGGCCAACTATTGGCTGAACCATGTCTACCCGCCGGCCGTTGGCCAGGCGCACCGCGAGGCCGACCTGCACATCCACGACCTCGACATGCTCAGCGGTTACTGCGCCGGCTGGAGCCTGCGTACCCTGCTGCACGAGGGCCTGAACGGCGTGCCCGGCAAGGTTGAGGCCGGGCCGCCCAAGCATTTGTCGAGCGCGGTAGGACAAATCGTCAACTTCCTCGGCACCCTGCAGAACGAATGGGCCGGCGCGCAGGCCTTCTCCAGCTTCGACACCTACCTCGCCCCCTATGTGCGCAAGGACAAGCTGAGCTATGCGCAGGTGCGGCAGTGCCTCCAGGAGCTGATCTACAACCTCAATGTGCCTTCGCGCTGGGGCACCCAGACGCCATTCACCAACCTGACCTTCGACTGGAGCTGCCCAGCCGACCTGCGCGAACAGGTGCCGGTGATCGCCGGTGAGGAGCAGCCCTTCTGCTACGGCGAATTGCAGGCCGAGATGGACCTGATCAACCGCGCCTATATCGAGGTCATGACGGCCGGCGACGCCAAGGGCAGGGTGTTCACCTTCCCGATCCCAACCTACAACATCACCAAGGACTTCGACTGGGAACACCCGAACACCGAGGCCTTGTTCGAGATGACGGCCAAGTACGGCCTGCCCTACTTTCAGAACTTCCTGAACTCGGAGCTGGAGCCGCAGATGGTGCGCTCGATGTGCTGCCGCCTGCAGCTCGACCTGCGCGAGTTGCTCAAGCGCGGCAACGGCCTGTTCGGTTCGGCCGAGCAGACCGGCTCCCTGGGCGTGGTGACGGTGAACTGCGCGCGCCTGGGTTACCTGTTTGCGGGCGACGAGCCCGCGCTGCTGGCGCGCCTGGACGAGCTGCTGCAACTGGGCCGCGACAGCCTGGAAATCAAGCGCAAGCTCGTCCAGCGCCTGATCGACCAAGGCCTGTTTCCCTACACAAGGCGCTACCTGCGCACCCTGCGCAACCACTTCTCCACGCTGGGCGTGAACGGCATCAACGAGATGATCCGCAACTTCACGCGCGATGCCCACGACATCACGACGCCCGCGGGCCATGCGTTTGCCCTGCGCCTGCTCGACCATGTGCGGGCGCGCATGGTCGAGTTCCAGGAGCAAACCGGCCACCTCTACAACCTGGAGGCCACGCCGGCCGAGGGCACCACCTACCGCTTCGCCAAGGAAGACCGGCGCCGCTGGCCCAACATCCTGCAGGCCGGTGCGCAGGCCAAGCCGTACTACACGAACAGCTCGCAGCTGCCCGTCGGCTACACCGACGATCCCTTCGAGGCGCTAGAGCGTCAGGACGAGTTGCAGCGCAAGTACACCGGCGGCACGGTGCTGCACCTGTATATGAGCGAACGCATCAGCTCCAGCCTCGCCTGCCGTGAGCTGGTGCGCCGCGCGCTCACCCACCATCGCCTGCCCTACATCACTGTCACACCGACCTTCTCGATCTGCCCAACTCATGGCTATCTGGCCGGGCAGCACGAGTTCTGCCCCCGCTGTGACGAAGAGCGACTCGCGCGCAAGCGCCGCTCCAACCAGCCACAACCTGCCTGAAGGAGAACACCGTGAATGCTGTCATCGAAACTCAAGAAGAAGCCCTCACGCTGCGCGACGAGGAACGCCAGCGCTGTGAGGTCTGGACCCGTGTGATGGGCTACCACCGGCCGGTGGCCTCGTTCAACATCGGCAAGCAGGGCGAGTTCGGTGAGCGGCTCGCCTTCGAAGAGGGACGCATCGGCCCAGCATGAGCGCCGATCGCCTGGCCGTCGCCGGCCTGCAGGCCTTCAGCACCCTGGACTACCCCGACCAGCTGGCCGCGGTGGTCTTTTTGCAGGGCTGCCCCTGGCGCTGCGGGTACTGCCACAACCCCCATCTGCAGGCGCGGGGCGCCGGCGCGGGGCCGCGCTGGGCGACGCTGCGCGAGTGGTTGGCGCGGCGCCTGGGGCGGCTCGATGCCGTGGTGTTCAGCGGCGGCGAGCCCTCCCTCGACCCGGCACTGCCGGCCGCTCTGGCGGAGCTGCGCGCCATGGGTTACCGCATCGGCTTGCACAGCGCAGGGCTGGCACCGCGCCGCTTCGCCGCCCTGCTGCCCCTGATCGATTGGGTCGGGCTTGATGTGAAAGCGGCGCCGAGTGACGACGCCCTGCACGCGCGCATCACCGGCAGCCCCGCAGCGGCGCGCGCGCTGCGCGCCTCACTGGCAGCGCTGCAGCGCAGCGGTGTCAGTTACGAGCTGCGCAGCACCGTGCACCCGGAGTGGTTCTCGGATGCCGACCTGCTGCGCCTGGTCGCAGAGCTGCGCGACGCGCCCAACCATGTGCTGCAGGTGGCCCGACGGCCAGACGGTGCCGGTTGCTGGCGTGAACCTCCGAACTTTCCGTCATCCACCGTGCTTGCAGCAGCGCGCTCTATCCGCCCCGACCTGCTGGCACGAACCGCATGAGCCAGGCCGTTCGGATCAGCGTGGATCTGGCATCACATCGGCCAGATCCTCGAAGCCCGGCTCCTTGAACCACTCAGCCCCCAGCAATTCAGCTGGATGCTGGGTGCGGTCGCTGCCATTGCCGCAGCGCAGATCGTCGGCACTGCAGTATTGGTCGCAGCCCCAGCACAGGCGCTCCGGGTGCGCGGGGGCGATCGGGAAGCGCTTGCGCATCCGCTGCGCCTCAGAGACTGTGAATGAATCCGACGCGCCCGAACGGGCGTTCCAAACGGTGTCGATCTAGGCGCAAAGCACAGCCATAGCTCGGGCAATGGCGAGCATTTGCAACGACGAGCGGCGCCGTTTGGGGCGCACGAGCGGGAGTGGCGGATTTGTTCACAGGCTCTCAGCGCGCCAGATGCACCGCGTCGCCGGCCGTGTTGAAGGGAATCAGTCCGCCCAGTTCGCCGGTTTCGACGCGCTGAACCAGCAGATCCAGCACGCGCTGCACCTCGGTCGCGTCGATGTGGCCGGCCAGCGCCGCAGCAAACATCAGTGTCCAGGGCGGCCCGGCCTGTGCCGCCTCACTCTTCAGCGCTGCAAAGTCCACCAGCTCGGTAGGATCCTTGTCCACGCACATCAAGGGCCGCAGCACGCCGCCTTCCCCGGCCGCATGGGCCGCGCGCTGCGCGGCATTGGCATCCGGCTCGCATTCGGCGGCGGCAAACACCATCAGCAGGCGCTGCGGCTCGGGCTGGGCGCGGGCGGCAGCGAGCAGATCGTCAAAGCAGGCAATTTCCATGGGCGTAGAGGGTAGCCAACTAGCCCCGCCTTGGGCGGCACAGGTGAACGAGGCCGGGATCGGCCGAAAGGAGTAGGGCACGGCGGCTTGCCTCCTGCCACGGCCCAATAGGCAGCCGCCGATGCGCTGCCAAGAATCGGCGCATGAGCCTGTCCGTGCCACCGTCTGTGTCTCCGCTTGTGCTTCCAATGCACTGGATGAAGCGCCAGCGCCCGAGCGCCCCAGCGGCCGAAGCGGGGCAGCCCCTGCGGGATCGGCGGCAGCGCCCTTGGCGCGACCTGCGCATTTCGCTTACCGACCGCTGCAACTTCCGCTGCAGCTACTGCATGCCGCGCAGCCGCTTCGGCCCGGGGCATCGGTTTCTGCCGCAGACGCAGCTGCTGAGCTTCGAAGAGGTCACCCAGGTGGCGCAAGAGGCCTTGCAGCTGGGCGTGAACACCCTGAGGCTGACCGGCGGCGAGCCCCTGCTGCGCCGCGACTTGCCGCAGTTGGTGCGGCAACTGGCGGCACTGCGCACCCCTGCGGGCGCGGCGCCCGATCTGGCACTCACCACCAATGGCAGCCTGCTGACCGCGCTGGCGGAGCCCTTGCGCGCCGCCGGCCTACAGCGCCTAACCGTGAGCCTGGATGCGCTCGACCCCGAACTGTTCGGGCAGATGAACGCGGTGGGCTTCCCGGTGACCCAGGTGCTGCGCGGCCTGGAGGCCGCCCAGCGCGCCGGCTTCGATCGCGTCAAGGTCAATATGGTGGTGCGCAAGGGCCTGAACGATCACCAGGCCCTGCCCATGGCCGCGCACTTCCGCAACACCGGCATGGTGCTGCGCTTCATCGAGTTCATGGACACCGGCAGCCACAACAGCTGGCAGTGCGACGAGGTACTGCCCAGCCGCGAGCTGCGCGAGCGCCTGCACGCCCACTGGCCGCTGCGGCCGCTGGAGGCCACGCGCAGCGGCGAAACCGCTGAACGCTGGGCCTATGCCGATGGGGCCGGTGAAGTCGGTTTCATCAGCAGCGTCAGCCAGGCCTTCTGTGGCGACTGCACGCGGGCCCGGCTGACGGCCGACGGGCGTCTGTTCACCTGCCTGTTCGGAAGCTTCGGGCACGATCTGCGCCCGCTGCTGCGCGGTGCGCAGGGTGGCCCGGCCGAGCTGCGCGAGCGCCTCAGCGCCATTTGGCGCATGCGTGCCGACGCCTATTCCGAACAACGTGAACAGCTGCGCGCCACACAAACGACCACACGCGCCGAGATGCACGAGCTGGGCGGATGAACCCGGTACCTCCTCACCAGCCCCCGCTGGCGCCGCCGCCGCCGCGTCCGAGCCCGCCGGCGGCGGCGCCGCCCAGCTGCTGCGCCGGCCTGTTCCAGACCGTGCTGCACGGCTGGCAAGACCGCTTCCCGCTGCGCAGCTCGCCCTTTTATGTGATGGCCGCCAGCAGCGGCGCCACGCCACGCGAGCTGCTGGCCACCTGCGAGCGCCTACAGCGCAGCGGCGCACTGCAGCCCATCCGCGCGCACTGGGGCCCGGCGCTGCGGCGTGAGCGCTGGCGCCTGGGCTTTCACGCAGCGCCCCGCGCCACGAGGCCCCAAGCAGAGCCGCCAGAAAAGAGCTTGGCCGAAGAGCTACTTGCCCTGCCAGGCTGCATGCGCCTTGAGCACGGGACTGACCAGAACGGTCATGCCCAGCTGTGGGTGGAATTGGAAGCCCTTGACGAGCTGCGACTGCAGCATCAGCTGGACCGGCTAAGCCTAGCGCCTCAGTACCGGCTGCGCCTTCAGACCGTGCAGGACACGCGGCCTGGCCCCTACGACGATGAGGCGCTGGCCAGTCTTGTCGAGCGAGGCTTGCCCTTGAGCGCAGGCCCTTACGAGCGCTGCGCGCAGTTGTTGGGCCGCAGTGAGCGTCAGGTACTCGCTGCTTTGCGCAATTGGCAGCGCGACGGGCAACTCGCCCACCTAAGCCTGGCTCCCACGCCCACCCGCAGCACGCGAGTGGGGGTTCTGGCGCTTTGGAGCACCGCTATACCCGGCAGCGCCTGCTTGCACGCCTTGCAGCTGCATCAAGGGCTGCAGCGCCTGCTGCCCGCCGAGCCCACCCCGCAATGGCCCTGGC
This sequence comes from Inhella sp., assembly GCF_041912635.1. Classification (GTDB taxonomy): domain Bacteria; phylum Pseudomonadota; class Gammaproteobacteria; order Burkholderiales; family Burkholderiaceae_C; genus Inhella. The sequence continues at coordinate 1,650 of NZ_JAYRMO010000020.1, read as the reverse complement.
GCTTCGGTTTGGTGCTCGAGGCCGCGCAGACCTTGGCCGACCACCAACTCAACGCGCTGCTCGCACAGGCCGGCCTCTGTGAGCCGCCCGATCTGCGTGTGAGCCTTCGCATCGAGCGCCCGCGCGAGGGCGCACTGCTGTTTGGCATCTGAGCGCTACCGCCCTACTCCGCCTGCGCCCTGGTGCGCAGCGCCCACTGTGCAGGAGACCGAGATGGACCCAATTTCCGAACAAGATGGCTCGCAAGACTGGGCCACCGTACCCATAGCCACACTCATCGAACACATCCTGGCTCGATACCACAGGGTGCACCGGCAGCAACTGGCCGAGCTGATCCCCCTGGCGCGGCGGGTGGAGTCCGTGCACGCCGAGCACCCAGCGTGCCCGCTGGGCCTGGCAGAACATCTAGACACCATGGCTCACGAGTTGGAAAGCCACATGCAGAAAGAGGAGCGGATCCTCTTTCCTTTGCTGGAGCAGGGCCTGCCGGCGGCCGGTTTGCCGCCGGTCATGGTCATGCGCCAAGAACATGAGCTACATCTCAAAGCCCTTGAGCGCCTAATGGAACTGGCGCGCCAGCTTGAAGTCCCCGAGGGTGCTTGCAAGAGCTGGCAGAACCTGCTGATCGGCTTGGGCGCACTGCGCAGCGATCTGCTGGCGCACATGAAGCTGGAAAACGAAGTGTTGTTCGTTTAGGGATGCGCTGAATCAGTCCCCGCAGGTGTGCGCACCCGGAGCCAGGATGAATCGCCAAGCACAGCCATAGCCCCAGCTATGGCGAGCATTTGCAACGCCGCGATGCGCCCGCATGTAGGGTGGGCGCGTTGAGAGGGAGTTGTTCAGCGGTGCCACATGCGCCGTTCGACTGGGGGTTCACAGCACCCTCAAACAATCGGCTGGCCCTGGCGGGCCCGCTCGATGCACTCGATCAGGCGCTCTTCGGGGTAGGGCTTGCCCAGCAGCAGGGTGACGCCGGCGGCATCGGCCGCGGCTTTGCGGTCGTCGGCCGAGGTGATCATGATCACCGGCAAGTCTGCAATGGCGGGCGTGGCGCGCACATGGCGCGTGAGGTCAAAGCCGTCCATGCCGGGCATTTCGACGTCGGTGATGAGCACATGGGGCGGCTCGGCGGCGATGAACTCGATGGCCTGCTCAGCCGATTCGGCCAGCACCACCTTGTAGCCCTGCGGGATGAGCAGGCGGTTGGTCTTGACGCGCACGACCTTGGAGTCGTCCACCACCATGACGATGGTGTCCTGCGGGCTCAGGGGTGTGCGCGGAGCCGCGAGGGCAGCCGCTGCCGCGGCTTCGGCGGCTTCGCGCTCGGCCTGGGCTCGGGCGGCCGCTTCGGCAGCTTCACGCTCGGCCTGCGCACGGGCGGCCGCTTCGGCGGCTTCGCGCTCGGCCTGGGCTCGGGCGGCCGCTTCGGCAGCTTCACGCTCGGCCTGTGCACGGGCGGCCGCTTCGGCGGCTTCACGCTCGGCCTGGGCTCGGGCTGCCGCCTCGGCGGCTTCGCGCTCGGCCTGGGCTCGGGCTGCCGCCTCGGCGGCTTCGCGCTCGGCCTGGGCTCGGGCGGCCGCTTCGGCAGCTTCACGCTCGGCCTGGGCAGGGGCTGCTGCTTCGGCGGCTTCGGCAGCTTCGCGTTCGGCC
>NZ_JAYRMO010000019.1:64720-95858 GCF_041912635.1 Inhella sp. | reverse complement strand
CCCAACAGCTCTCGGGTGTGGCAGTCGATCACCAGGGCCAAGCTGCACCAGCCATCGCGCCCGCACCAGACGCGACAGAGGTCGGTGGCCCAGCGCTCATTGGGCGCCTTGGCCACTGAGGGCATGGCTTGGATTCGGGGACGCTGGCCCACGGGGCGCTTGCGCACCTGCCAGCCCTTGAGCTGGAAGATGCGCTGCACGGTGTTCTTGTTCATACGCAGCAGGTGCGCCACCGTGCGGTAGCCGAAGCTCGGAATGGCTTCGATCAGGGCCTTCACGGGCTCAACGAGCTGCACTAGCGCCCCTTAGGGAAGTCAAGGGGGAATCCGCCGGCCCGGCAGGCCGGCGGAGGAGGACATGGACGGAGCAGGGGGCCATGGCGGCCTGATCACGCGCTGGACCTGAACACGCCATTCCAGGCCTTGAAAAAATGGCACGCCTCGCACCCGGACTTAATTTCCTGGCGGGTAGTAAATTACCCGGGACCCGACAGCTAATGGGTGACACTGGCGCCGTTCGGCGCGTGGTTCAGGTTGTCGCGACATTGCTCGGCGTTGCATCTGCAAAACTCGTCAGGAGAAAAGATCGGAACTGGTCCATAGCAGCATGATTGAGATCCCAGAAACCCCGCTTGACGGCAAGTCCAATGCCTTTTACCAAGGGGTCAGTGGCGGTAAGGCATGCATGCGCGATAGCCTTTGGAATATTTGTCGGGAATGTTGGTGCTCCGGGACTGATGTCTTTCGGAAGGCATCTTAGGCTGTCGACAAATGCCTTTGTGAGTTTCATTAGTTCTGTGCTTTCCAAGGTTTTAATGAATAAATCTTCGAGCATCCCGTTGGACTGGCAATCTGGGCTGATCCATGCAGATACTTTTGGATTGAAACTTTCTGACGCCAATGTGTCTGAGCGAATATTCGGAAGGCCTGCGCTTGCGAGTGCACTTTGCAGGCTGTGTATTCTTGATAAAATATTTTTCTCTGCATCGCAAACAATCACGACATTTGTCACTAGGCTGAAATTTTCGTCTTTTGACAGCAGAAGTAGGCGCTTTGCGATATTGGATCCCCCTTCGCAGTCAATTATTTGAACGTCTGCAATTTTCAGAATATCTAGCGCGCACTCGCAGAGATTTTTCTCGTCCTTGCCTTCCACTAGCAGGATTTTTGAGTGCTTTACGGAGTTGTCATTTTTCATCTGATTTCGACCTCTCCCTCGGAGGCCATAGCAACTTCTTCGCCAGAGTAACGTACGATGCTCAATTTACCCAAATCCGGCTTGCGTTGAACTCTATGGTAAGAAAAAAGTTCTGAACTTGACTGAGTGCGCATGGCATGGCTGGCTGCCTCAATGCATTCTCTGCTGTGGGTAGTGGCAAGGACTTGTGACTCGGATACTTCGGCGGCGCGAGCAATAGCCGTCCACATTGTTGACATTTTTGAATGGTGAATTCCAGTCTCGATTTCGTCAATCAAAATAATGCTCTTGGGGCGCTCAAGAATTGCCATGACCATTCCGGCAATTCGCCTGGAACCATCTCCAAGTAGCGCAAGTGGTATTTTTCCCTTGATTCCTCGAAGAGTTGCCTGCAGCCTTGGACTTCCGGCGCTCACTCCAATTGATATTGATTCGATCCGCTCGTCGATTCCGCGAATTGCCTCAATTACAGGTGCTGTTCTGTCGTCTGCATCTAACTTTGAAAAGAGGTCGGCTTCTTCAGCTTGACTCATGTGACGAGTCATCATTGCACGTGCATATATTATCCCGATGGTTTCGAGATGCTTGTGCTCAAATCCAATTTGTGCGCCATTCACGCGAAAGATTGAATCTTGTATATTCTTGGCGTCAAGGCTTGCTTTGATTGAAAGGGCGTTGGCTCCTATTTTTGTGGAGCCAAATGAAGGTGGTTGAGAAGTTGATGACTTTAACTTTCCTTGGTTTGTGTTGATTACTTGACTGGTTATGCCTTTGGCGAATGAAACAGCTAGAAGCTGCTTTGATGACAACTCCAACTCAATTTTGATGGTGTTGTTGCCGCTGCCACTATTGTTCCTAAAGAATGGTGTCCAAATGGATTCGCCCATTTCAATGGGGCCGAGTGTGCGCCATTCAAGTTGACGGAGAAAGAGGTGTGGATTCAAGCGATCAAGCGCCAAGAAGATTGCTTCAAGAATGCTGCTCTTCCCAACGTTGTTTTTCCCGCCGAATAGGTTTATTTTTGTTAAATTTGGAATTTCAAGGAGATCGAACCCCTTGAAATCGTGAATGACTACTTTACTGATCAACATATTGTGATTTCTTTGTCTGGGTTGGATTGTTTTGTTTGGACCTGACTACTCTTGCCTCACGAGGTGCGGCACTAAATGCAGGTCTTGGGGTCATAGGTCTTTGCGTCAACGTTTTGGGGTCAAGTCTTTCAGCTTGCGCCGATCGCGACCAAGTGCCGACCTGAACAAGCGGAGCAAGGCCTCGCGGCCGGCTCCGCCCGCCTCAATCACTTCCCAAAATTCGTAAACCGCGCCTCCGGTTTGTCATCCGACCGATGCACGGTCGTGACATTGGGCTTCATCGCCCAAGGGCGCACTTGGTGGTGGATGGGGATGAAGAACTGCTCTTCCTTCATGCGCTGCAGCACCGCGTTGATCAGCGCGTTGCGCTTCACCGGTTCCAGTTCGACCTTGATGTCGTCGATCAACTGGTCCATGCGGGGGTCGCTGATCTTGAAGTAGTTGTAGTTGCCATCGGCCCCGCCGGCGCGGCTGCGGGCCAGGCTTTGGAAGCTGTAGAGCGCGTCGTAGGTGGGGATGCCCCAGCCGTACAGAAAGAGTTGGAACTCGAAGTTCTGGATCTTGGGCGAGTAGCTGCTGAAGCTCTCGGTGCCCAGCTTGGCCTTGACGCCCACGCGTGCCCACATGCTGACGATGGCCTGGCAGATTTCCTCGTCGTTCACATAGCGGTTGTTGGGGCAGTTGAACGGAGTCTCGAAGCCGTTCGGGTAGCCGGCCTCGGCCAGCAGCTTCTTGGCGCGCTCGGGGTCGGCCTTGGGCGCTTGGTCCAGCTGCGGGTTGTGGCCGTTCACACCCGGGGCGACCATGGTGGCGGCGGGCAGCGAGAGGCCGCGCATGATGGCGCGCTGGATGCCGTGGCGGTCGATGGCCAGGCTCAGCGCCTCGCGCACGCGGCGGTCCTTCAGGGGGTTGCCCTGCACATTGCTGCCCTTGAGCTGGTCCGAGCCCTGGTCCATGCCCACGAAGATGGTGCGGACCTCGTTGCCCTCGACCACCTTGAACTTGCCATCGCCCTTGATCTTGGCGACGTCCTGGGTGGGCATGTCGGTCATCATGTCCACTTCGCCCGAGAGCAGGGCCGCCACGCGGGTCTGGTCGCTCTTGATGGGGGTGTAGATGACTTCCTTGACGTTGCTGGCGTTCTTGGCGTCCCACCAGTCGGCGTTCTGCGCCATGGTGATGCGCTGCTCGGGCTGCCAGCTGACGATCTTGTACGGCCCGGTGCCCATGGCATTGCGGGTGGCGTAGTTCTCTTCCTTGGCCTTGTAGTTGGGCGGGGCGATGGCCTTGTTCTTCTCGGCCCAGGCCTTGCTGACGATGCGGAAGTCGACGATGGTGCGCGTCAGGATGGGATTGGGCCGCTCGAGGATGAAGTCGACCGTGTGGCTGTCCACCTTCTTCACTTCCTTCACACCGGCCACGAAGGCCTGCAGCGTGGAGGTGGGGGACATGATGCGCTGGAAGCTGAACACCACGTCGTCGGCCGTGAAGGGGGTGCCGTCCTGGAACTTGACACCCTTGCGCAGGCTGAAGCGCACCTGGGTGGGGCTGAGCTGCTTCCACTCGGTGGCCAACGCGCCTTCGATCTTGTAGTCGCGGGTGTAACGCGTCAGGCCCTCATAGGCGTGCTGCAGCAGGGCGCTGGTGGTGCTGTGGTTCTGGCTGTGCGGGTCCAGGGTCAGCACATCGTTCTGGGCGGCCCAGCGCAGGGTGTTGGCGGGGGCGGCGGTGGCGAACAGGGCAGCGGCGGCCAGGGCGCCAAGGGTGCGGGTCAGCATGCGGTTTCCTCCGAAGCGAAGGGCGCATGGTAGTCAGGCCGGGGGCGCTTTCTGCTCGTTCGGGTGCAGGGTCTCCAGCTCCGCATCGCAGCCGCTGCCAGCGGCAATCCAGCGCCGCGCCAGGGCGCGCAGCGGGCCGTCCAGCGCGTGCGCCTGCTTGGTTGGGCGGCCCAGCAGGTGGGCGAGCGGCGCGCGCAGCAGGCCGCAGCGGTAGCGCGCCTGCGTGGGTTCCCATTCCAGCGCCGCACATTCGCCGTGGCGGCGCCGACTGGCCAGGATGCCGAGTGGGCAGGGCTCGGCCAGGCAGCATTGGCCGCAGCCGTTGCAGGGCGCGCCCACGGCCGGCTTCGGCGGCGCGGCGGCTTCGATGCGGATCCAGCGCGTGGGGCCGGGCATGGTTCAGGCGGGCGCGGGCAGCGCCAGCTCCACCCGGCAGCCCCGGCCGGGTTGGCTGTGCAGCTCGATGCGCCCGCCCAGGCGCTGCTCCACGATGGCGCGGCTGACGAACAGGCCCAGGCCGCTGCGCCCCTGGCCGAAGCGGCTGGTGGCATAGGGCTCGAACAGCTGGGGCAGCAGCTCGGCCGGCACGCCGGGGCCCTGATCCTGCACGCTCAAGCGCAGCCAGCCCGGGCGCTCAAACTGCGCGTCCACCGCCACCGTGCCGGGCTGGCCCTGCGGGTAGGCGTGGCGTGCGGTGTTCTGCAGCAGTTGCTGCAGCACCTCCAGCAGGGCCTCGCCGTCCAAGCGTGCGCGCTCGGGCACGGCCAGTTGCAGGCGGATGGTGTCGGGCAGGCTGCGCTGCGCGGCGGCCCGCACCAGCGCGGGCAGGTCCACGGGCTCGCCGGCCTCCTGGCGGGTGAGGGTGGGCAGGTCGCGAAAGCCGCCGAGCAGTTCGGAGGCGCGGGTGAGGCTGGTGACGACGAGGCGGCTGCCTTCGTGCAGGGTTTGCAGCTGGCGTTCCAGCTCGCTGCGGCGCAGCTGCCCGCCTTGCAGGGCGCGTGGCAGCTCGGCGGCCAGCTGCTCCAGCGCGCTGGCGGTGGTCAGGGCATTGCCTACCGGCGTGTTGATCTCGTGCGCCATGCCGGCCAGCATGCGGCCCAGGGCGGCGTGCTTGGCGGCATCCAGCAGCTGGCGCTGCGTGGCGCTGAGATCGTCCAGCGCGCGCTGCAGGCGGCGGTTGGTGCGGGCCAGCTCGGTGGCATGGGCCTCGCTTTGCGCGCGGCGCTGGCGTTCGTGCGCCAGCTCCAGCGCCTGGCGGGCGGCACGCAGGTCGCCTTCGCCATGCGCGCGCTGCGCCGCCAGGGCCACGCGGTGGCTCTCGGCCAGGCTGTCCAGGGCTTCCTGCGCCTGGCCGGCCTGGGCCTGCCAGCGCGCCAGGCGCTCCAGGAAGAAGACTTGGTCGACCGGCTGCAGCTGCTCGCGCACGCTGGCCAGCCAGTCCTTGGCCAGGGCAATGGCGGCCTCATGCGCGCCTTCGGCGAACAGCAGGCTGCTGTTGGCCAGTTGCAGGCCGGCGCGCACGGGGGCCTGCGGCGGCGCCTGGCGGGCCAGGTGCTCGGCCTCGCGCAGATAGGCCCTGGCCTCGTCCAGGCGCTGCGCGCTCAGCGCGATCTCGATCTGCTCGCAGGTGAGGTTGCAGGCCTCGGCCCAGCGGCATTGCGCCAGCAGCACCTGCTTGCCTTCGTGGATGACGGCCAGGCGCTCGGCCGGGCTGGCCAGGTTGCGCAGCGCCACGATGAGGGCGGCGTACACATGGGCCCAGGGGCCATCGTTGCCGCTGCGCTGCAGCAGAGCCAGGGCCTCGCGCAGGTGCTCGGCGGCGCGCACGCCATCGCCCTGGCGGGCGGCAAAGTGCCCCAGCGCCATGTGCGCGTAGCCCCAGGCCAGCACCTCCTCGCCCAGCTGCGCCAGCTGCAGCGCGCGCTCGATCTCGGGCAGCGCTTCATCGAGCCGGCCTTGCGCCACCAGGGCGCGCGCGTGCAGGGCCTGCAGCAGGGCCTGGCGCTGCGGCGCGGCACCGCGCAGGTTCCAGTTCACCAGCTGCGCCAGCGCGGCCCAGCCCTGGCTGTAGCGGCGCGTTTCCAGGCAGAGCTCGATGAACAACAGCCCCAGCTCGACGCCGAACTCGCTCTCGCGGTCGGCCTCCAGCAGGGGCTGCAACTGCGCCTGCACCGGCGCCAGCAGGGTGTGGGCGCGGTCGGGCTGCTCGGTGTAGTGCGCCCGCAGCGCGGCCAGCTCGGCGAGCGTGCTGGGCGGCGGCGGGTTGGGCATGGCCCGAGGTTAGCTTTTCACACCCAGTTCGCGCAGGCGTTCTTCGAGATAGCTGCCGGCGGTGTAGCGGTCGCTCAGCACCACGTCGTTGCGCGGGTGCAGGAACAGCGGCAGGGAGACGCGGCTGCGCTTGGCGCCCTCGCCGGTGGGGTTCAGCACCTGGTGCAGGGTGCTGGGGTAGTAGCCCTGGCTGGCTTCCTGCAGCATGTCGCCGATATTGATGGCCAGGGTGCCGAAGTCGCAGGGCACGTCGCGCCACAGGCCATCGGTGCCCTTGATCTGCAGGCCCGGCTCGTTGGCGGCCGGCAGGATGGTGAGCAGATTGATGTCGCCATGCGCCGCGGCGCGCACCGCACCGGGCGGCTCGTTGCCGGTCAGCGGCGGGTAGCGCAGCACGCGCAGCAGGGTGTGGTCGCTGCCCTTGATCATGTTGGAGAGCGGCTCGCGGTAGCTCTTGGCGATCTCCGGCGGCGTGTAGCGCTCCACCCAGCCCAGCAGCTCCTCGGCCAGAGCGTTGGCACGCGCGTAGTAGTCCAGCGCGTCATCCTTCAGCTGCGGCGGGATGCGGCCCCAGGGATAGATGTGGAAGTACTCCTTGATGTCCTTCTGCGTGAAGCCCTTGGCCGTCTCGGAGATGGCGGTGCTGAAGTAGCCGTCCTGCTTTTCCTTGCTGAAGGCGTACTCGTGCTTGGCGTCGGAGTCGAAGAACGCCAGCCAGGTCTTGTAGATGCGCTCGACCAGGTCCTGCGGGATGGGGTGGTTCTTCAGCACGCCGAAGCCGGTTTCATGCAGGCTGCGCGTGAAGCGCTCGGCGGCATCGGGGGCGCGGTAATCAACAACTTGCACTTCCATCGCCAGGCTCCTGTAGTTTTACCAGTTGGTCGAATTTCGCCAGTCTAGGCCATTGCCGGCCGTCAGCTTCCTGGAAGGGACCCGGTGCTACAGTCGGCGCCCCGCTCAGTCCGTATGTAACTGAGCGGAATGGATTTCTGAGTTTGCCCACTTGTAGCCCTTCCCGTCCCCCATTACGGGTCGCAATCCGCTAACCGGTCTGGCCGTGTCGCGGAAGGTTCGATAACCAGCCAATTGCTTTGGAAACCGAAGCGTGAGGTCAGCGAAATGATGCAGCAATACAGGTCGAACTCGTACCTCTTCGGGGGCAATGCGCCCTATGTCGAAGAGATGTACGAGGCCTACCTCGACAACCCCGGTTCGGTGCCGGACAACTGGCGCGCCTACTTTGACGCGCTACAACATGTGCCCGCCACCAATGGCACCGACGCCCGCGACGTGGCGCATGCCCCGGTGGTCGAGAGCTTCGCCCAGCGCGCCAAGGCCAACGCCTTCGCCAGCAAGGCCAGCAGTGCCGATCTGGCCGTGGCCCGCAAGCAGGTGCATGTGCAGAGCCTGATCGCGGCCTATCGCTTCCTGGGCAACCGCTGGGCCGATCTGGACCCGCTCAAGCGCGCCGAGCGCCCCAAGATCCCCGAACTCGAACCGGCGTTCTACGACCTGTCCGAGTCCGACATGGACATCAATTTCTCCGCCACCAACACCTATTTCGGTGGCGAGACCATGACCCTGCGCGCCATCCACCAGGCGCTGCGCGAGAGCTACTGCGGCAGCATCGGCGCCGAGTTCATGCACTGCACGGACCCGGGCGAGAAGCGCTGGTGGCAGGAGCGTCTTGAGAAGCAGCTCGGTCGCCCGAATTTCACGGCCGAGAAGAAGAAGGCCATCCTGGAGCGCCTGACGGCGGCCGAGGGCCTGGAGCGCTACCTGCACACCAAGTACGTCGGCCAGAAGCGCTTCAGCCTGGAAGGCGGTGAGAGCTTCATCGCCGCGATGGACGAGCTGATCCGCCGCGCCGGCGAGAACGGCGTGCAGGAAATCGTCATCGGCATGGCCCACCGCGGCCGCCTGAACGTGCTGGTGAACACCCTGGGCAAGATGCCCGCCGAGCTGTTCGCCGAGTTCGAGCACAAGACCCACTCCGACCTGCCGGCCGGCGACGTGAAGTACCACCAGGGCTTCAGCTCCGACGTCAGCACCCCTGGCGGCCCGGTGCACCTGAGCCTGGCCTTCAACCCCTCGCACCTGGAAATCGTCAACCCGGTGGTGGAGGGCAGCGTGCGCGCCCGCCAGGACCGCCGCGGCGATACCGAGGGCCGCCAGGTGCTGCCCGTGCTGGTGCACGGCGACGCCGCCTTCGGCGGCCAGGGCGTGGTGCAGGAAACCCTGTGCATGGCGCAGACGCGCGGCTACCGCACCGGCGGCACCGTGCACCTGGTCATCAACAACCAGATCGGCTTCACCACCAGCGACCCGCGCGACCTGCGCTCCACCACCTACTGCTCCGACGTCGTCAAGATGATCGAAGCGCCGGTGCTGCACGTGAACGGCGATGACCCCGAGGCCGTCGTGTGGGCCATGCAGCTGTGCATGGACTACCGCGCCCAGTTCCGCAAGGACGTGGTGCTGGACATCGTCTGCTTCCGCAAGCTGGGCCACAACGAGCAGGACACGCCGGCCCTGACCCAGCCGCTGATGTACAAGAAGATCGCCCAGCACCCGGGCACGCGCAAGGTCTACGCCGACAAGCTGGTGGCCCAGGGCGTGCTGCCCGAGCAGGGCCCGGACGACATGGTCAAGGCCTACCGCCAGGCCATGGACGAAGGCCGCCACACCGTGGACCCGGTGCTGACCAACTTCAAGAGCAAGTACGCGACCGACTGGTCGCCCTTCCTCGGCAAGAAGTGGACCGACAGCTGCGACACGGCCATCCCCAGCGCCGAGTGGAAGCGCCTGGCCGAGAAGCTGACGACGCTGCCCAAGGACTTCGCCGCCCACCCGCTCGCCGCCAAGGTCTACGCCGACCGCGCCGCCATGGGCAAAGGCGAGACGAACGTGGACTGGGGCATGGGCGAGGCCATGGCCTTCGCCTCGCTGGTGGCCTCCGGCTATCCGGTGCGCCTGTCCGGTGAGGACTGCGGCCGCGGCACCTTCACGCACCGCCACGCCGTGCTGCACGACCAGCAGCGCACCAACTGGGACGAAGGCACCTACATCCCGCTGCAGAACGTGGCGGAGGGCCAGGCTCCCTTCACGGTCATCGACTCCATTCTCAGCGAGGAAGCGGTGCTGGGCTTCGAGTACGGCTACGCCGCTGCCGAACCGAACACGCTGACGATCTGGGAAGCGCAGTTCGGCGACTTCGTGAACGGTGCCCAGGTGGTGATCGACCAGTTCATCGCCAGCGGCGAGGTGAAGTGGGGCCGCGCCAACGGCCTGACCATGATGCTGCCGCACGGCTACGAGGGCCAAGGCCCCGAGCACAGCTCGGCGCGCCTGGAGCGCTTCATGCAGCTGGCCGCGGACAACAACATGCAGATCGTGCAGCCCACCACGGCCTCGCAGATCTTCCATGTGCTGCGCCGCCAGATGCTGCGCATGTTCCGCAAGCCCCTGGTCATCATGACCCCCAAGAGCCTGCTGCGCGCCAAGGATGCGACCTCGCCGCTGCAGGAGTTCACCAAGGGCGAGTTCAAGACCGTCATCGGCGAGACCGATGCCGCCATCAAGGGCGACAAGGTCAAGCGCGTGCTGGTCTGCTCGGGCAAGGTGGTCTACGACCTGCAGAAGAAGCGCGAGGAGAAGAAGGCCGACGACGTGGCCATCATCCGCGTCGAGCAGCTCTACCCCTTCCCGCACAAGGCCTTCGCCGCCGAGCTGAAGAAGTATCCGAACGCCACCGAACTGGTGTGGTGCCAGGACGAACCGCAGAACCAGGGCGCCTGGTTCTTCGTGCAGCACTACGTGCACGAAAACATGGCCGATGGCCAGAAGCTGGGCTACGCCGGCCGCCCGGCCTCGGCCTCGCCGGCCTGTGGCTACGCCGGTCTGCACCAGGAGCAGCAGAAGGCCCTGCTGGATCAGGCCTTCGCCAAGCTCAAGGGCTTCGTCCTCACCAAATAAGCAAGCAAAGAAGAACACACCATGGCAATCGTTGACGTCAAGGTTCCGCAGCTGTCCGAATCCGTGGCCGAGGCCACCCTGCTGCAATGGAAGAAGCAACCCGGTGAGGCCGTTGCGCTGGACGAAATCCTGATCGAGATCGAGACCGACAAGGTCGTGCTCGAGGTGCCGGCGCCCGCCGCCGGCGTGCTCGCGGCCCATGTGGTGGCCGGTGGCGGCACCGTGGCCAGCGACCAGGTCATCGCCCAAATCGACACCGAAGGCAAGGCCGGTGCCGTGGCCGCCGCCGCGCCGGCTGCGGCCGCGCCCGCCGCCGCTGCAGCAGCAGTCCCGGCAGCCGACAAGAGCGGCGTGGCCATGCCCGCCGCGGCCAAGATGATGGCTGACAACCACCTGCCCGCCGGCTCAGTGCCGGGCACGGGCAAGGACGGTCGCATCACCAAGGGCGATGTCATCGGCGCGCTCGAGAAGCCCGTCGCCCCCGCCGCCGTCGCCGCACCGGTGGCGGTTGCTGCCGCGCCCGCCGTCGCCAAGCCCCTGCCGGCCGTGGCCGCCCCGGTCGCGCCCAATCTGGGCGATCGCCCGGAGCAGCGCGTGCCGATGAGCCGCCTGCGCGCCCGTGTCGCCGAGCGCCTGCTGCAGTCGCAAGCCACCAACGCCATCCTGACCACCTTCAACGAGGTCAACATGGCCCCGCTGATGGAGATGCGCAAGAAGTTCCAGGAGAAGTTCGAGAAGGAGCACGGCGTCAAGCTCGGCTTCATGAGCTTCTTCGTCAAGGCCGCGGTGGCCGCGCTGAAGAAGTACCCGGTGCTGAACGCCAGCGTGGACGGCAATGACATCGTCTACCACGGCTACTTCGACATCGGCATTGCGGTGGGCTCGCCGCGCGGCCTGGTGGTGCCCATCATCCGCAACGCCGACCAGATGAGCTTTGCCGAGATCGAGAAGACCATCGCCGGCTTCGGTCAGAAGGCCAAGGACGGCAAGCTCAGCATCGAAGAGCTGACCGGCGGCACCTTCTCGATCAGCAACGGCGGCACCTTCGGCTCGATGCTGTCCACGCCCATCATCAACCCGCCGCAGTCGGCCATCTTGGGCGTGCACGCCACCAAGGACCGCGCCGTGGTGGAGAACGGCCAGATCGTGATCCGTCCGATCAACTACCTGGCGATGAGCTACGACCACCGCATCATCGACGGCCGCGAGGCCGTGCTGGGCCTGGTGACGATGAAGGAAGCGCTGGAAGACCCGGCCCGCCTGCTGTTCGACATCTAAGTCCAACCCCCTGGAACCGCCATGGCCCTTGCAGATGAAATTGACCGCCTGCATGAACTTCATCAGCAGGGAGCGCTGACCGACGACGAGTTCGCTCGTGCCAAGGCTCGGCTGATCGATGGAATCGGCGCGGCGGCGGCGTCGGCGGGCAACAGCCCGCTCGACGAGGTGTCCAAGCTGCGCCGCAGCAAGAGCGACCGGATGCTCGGCGGCGTGTGCGGTGGCATCGCCAAGCTCAGCGGCGTCGAAACCTGGATCTGGCGCCTGATCCTGGTGGGTCTGGTGCTGTGCTTCGGCAGCGGCGTGCTGCTTTACCTATTGCTGTGGATCTTCGTCCCCGAAGAGTCCTGAAAGTCTTTCCATGAGTACCAAGAACTTCGACGTCGTCGTCATCGGCGGCGGCCCGGGCGGCTACATCGCCGCCATCCGCGCGGCCCAGCTCGGCATGAACGTCGCCTGCATCGACGAGTGGAAGAACGCCAAGGGCGGCCCCGCGCCCGGCGGCACCTGCACCAATGTCGGCTGCATTCCCTCCAAGGCCCTGCTGCAGAGCAGCGAGCACTACGAGCACCTGAACCACCACTTTGCCGAGCACGGCATCACGGCCGACAACGTCCAGATCGACGTGGCCAAGATGCTGGCCCGCAAGGACCTGGTGGTGAAGCAGAACAACGACGGCATCCTCTACTTGTTCAAGAAGAACAAGGTGACCTTCTTCCACGGCCGCGGCAGCTTTGTCGGCGCGAAGGAAGGCGGCTACGAGATCAAGGCCGGCGAGGAAGTGATCCAGGCCAAGCAGGTCATCGTGGCCACGGGCTCGAACGCGCGCGCCTTGCCGGGCGCGCCCTTCGATGAGGAGTTCATCCTCTCCAACGACGGCGCGCTGCGCATCCAGGGCACGCCGAAGAAGCTGGGCGTCATCGGCGCCGGCGTCATCGGCCTGGAGATGGGTTCGGTGTGGCGCCGCCTGGGCGCCGAAGTGACCGTGCTGGAAGGCCTGCCGGTCTTCCTGGGCGCGGTGGACGAGGGCGTGGCCAAGGAGGCCGCCAAGGTCTTCAAGAAGCAGGGCCTGGACATCCAGCTCGGCGTCAAGATCAGCGAGGTCAAGACCGGCAAGGGCGGCGTGACCGTGAGCTACGCCGATGCCAAGGGCGAGGCCAAGACGCTGGAAGTGGACAAGCTGATCGTCTCGATCGGCCGCGTGCCCAACACCATCGGCCTCAACCCCGAGGCCGTGGGCCTGAAGCTCGACGAGCGCGGCGCCATCGTGGTGGATGCCGACTGCCGCACCAACCTGCCCGGCGTCTGGGCGGTGGGTGATGTGGTGCGTGGCCCGATGCTGGCGCACAAGGCCGAGGAAGAGGGCGTGGCGGTGGCCGAGCGCATCGCCGGCCAGCATGGCCATGTCGACTTCGACATCATTCCCTGGGTCATCTACACCAGCCCCGAGATCGCCTGGGTCGGCAAGACCGAGCAGCAGTTGAAGGCCGAAGGGCGCGCCTACAAGGCCGGCCAGTTCCCCTTCATGGCCAATGGCCGCGCACGCGCGCTGGGCGACACCACCGGTTTCGTGAAGATGCTGGCGGACGCCAAGACCGACGAGATCCTGGGCGTGCACATCATTGGCCCCTTCGCCAGCGAACTGGTGGCCGAGTGCGTGGTGGCGATGGCCTTCAAGGCCAGCAGCGAGGACATCGCGCGCATCTGCCATGCGCACCCCTCCTTGAGCGAAAGCACCAAGGAAGCCGCGCTGGCGGTGGACAAGCGCACGCTCAACTTCTAAGCACGACGTGTCCACGAGCTCGGCCTACCAGGCCGAACTGGCTTCGCGCGGCTTCAAGGCCGACGCCGCGCAGCTGCAGGGCCTGGCGGCCCTGCAGCGCTGCGAGGACGACTGGATCGCCTACAAGGCGCGGCGCGGCAATGCGGTGACCAAGCTGTTGGTCAAGCCACCGATCCCGCGCGGCGTGTACTTGTACGGTGGGGTGGGGCGTGGCAAGAGCTTCCTGATGGATGCCTTCTTCCACGCCGTGCCGCTGCAGCGCAAGGCGCGGCTGCACTTCCACGAGTTCATGCGCGAGGTGCACCGCGAGTTGCACGAGCTCAAGGGCATTGCCGATCCGATCGACGAGCTGTGCCGGCGCATGGCGCGGCGCTACCGCCTGATCTGCTTTGACGAGTTCCACGTCGCCGACGTGACCGACGCGATGATCCTGCTGCGCCTGCTGGAAGGCATGGCCAAGCACCGCATCGGCATGGTGACGACGAGCAACTTCCACCCCGACGGCCTGTACCCGAACGGCCTGCACCGCGACCGCATCCTGCCCGCCATCGCCCTGCTCAAGCAGGGCATGGAGATCGTCAATGTGGATGCCGGCGTCGATTACCGGCGCCGCACCCTGACCGACGCCAAGGTCTACCACTGCCCGCTGGGCCCGCGGGCCGAGACGGCGCTGGACGTGCTGTTCGGCGAACTGGCCGAGGTGGCCGATGAAGACCCGGTGCTCCACATCGAGCACCGCACCCTGCGCGCCCGGCGCCGCGCCGGCGGCGTGGTCTGGTTCGATTTCGCCACCCTGTGCGGCGGCCCGCGCTCGCAGAACGACTACCTGGAGCTGGCCACGCAGTTCCACACCATCTTCCTGTCCGAGGTGCCGGAAATGCCGGTGCGCCTGGCCAGCGAGGCGCGCCGCTTCACCTGGCTGGTGGACGTGCTGTACGACCGCAAGGTCAAGCTGGTGATCTCTGCCGCGGTGGAGCCGGAGCAGCTCTACACCGAAGGCCCGTTGGCGCATGAGTTCCCGCGCACGGTGAGCCGGCTGCGCGAGATGCAGTCGGCCGAGTACCTGGCGCAGGCGCGCCGCGAGGTGGACACCGGGCTGACGTGATTCGTCCGTCGCGCCTGCAACTGATCCGGCTCCAAGGCAGTTCATGCCCGCAAAAGGGTCATTCGTCACCCCCGCCTTGTGGCACCCCCCCTGACGCGCAGACACTCCCGGCCATTCCAAACAGGGTTCAACCGACCCGCAGAAGATCTAGGGAAAACCATGAGTTCCGCACGTCCCCTGCTGTTTGCCGTCCTGGCCGCCGCCCTGTGGGCGCCGGCGCCTGCCGCCCAGGCCAGTGAGCTGGTCAAGCTGGCCAAGCTGATCGTGACCGGCAAGCGCAGCCCGACGGTGCCGCTGGAGACCAAGCCTCTGCCGGCCACGAGCCCGGTGGTGCCAGTGCAATCGCGCAGCGAGGCCGCTGGTCCCGCTCCTGCGCCGGTGAACGAGCGCAACGGCCAATTCGAACCCCAGGAAGGGCAGGACGGCAGTGCCCCGGCGCAGCGCCTGGAACTGCCGCGCCCTGAGCGCGGGGCCGGCGACCGCGTCGGAGCCCACCCCAACCGTCCGCAGGTCGGCTGAAGCGCGCCGCACCAGATTCGAAGCCGCCCTCGGGCGGCTTCGTCGTTTCTGGGGCGACCCCCGGTGACCGCCGTTCGCTCCCACCGGGCGCGTCTGGGTGCGGCCGGGGCGCGGCTCGTCGCCCAGGGCGCCGCGGCGCCGGCGCGGCCCGCCACAGTGGCGTGGCCAGCCGCCGGACCGGGGTGACTGGCCAGTGCATCGCCGGCAAGGGAATTGGCCCATGAATCCCCACATCCAAGACGGGCGGCCCCGCGCCCTGCAGGCCCTTCGAGCTGCGCTGGCAATCCTGTTCCTGCTGCTGCTCCGCCCGGCGCTGGCGCTCGAACTGCCCGGCCCGCTCGTCAGCGTGGAGTGGCTGCAGCAGCAGCTGGGGCGCGAGGATCTGCGCCTGCTGGATGCCTCGCTACCGCCCCAGCATGCGGCCGGCCACGTGCCGGGTGCGGTGTCGGTCAATCTCTACGGCTACGCCATCCACGAGCGCAGCCCGGCGCAGATGGTCGAGCTGCTGCGCAGCTGGGGCCTGAACCCTGGCCAGCGCATCGTGGTGATGGACCAGGGCGGCGACTCGATGGCGCCGCGCGTCTACTACGACCTGTTGCGCCTGGGCGTGCCGCAGCAGCAGCTGGCTATCCTGGACGGCGGCCTGGCCCGCTGGAAGGCCCTGGGCGGCGCGCTGACGCAGGACGCCACGCCGGCACCGGCTCCCGGCAGGTTGGAGCTGGGTCCCCTGCGCGAGGAGCTGCGCGTGCGCCTGCCGGAGTTCCTGGCCGCCTCGGCGGACCCGCAGCGCCACGCGCTGGTGGAGGCGCTCGAGCCCGAATACCACTACGGCGGCCGGCGCTTCTTCGACCGCGCCGGCCATGTGCCGAACGCCATCCTGGCGCCCTCGGAAGACTTCTTCAACGCCGACAAGACCTTCAAGTCGCCCGCCGAGATCCGCCGCATGGCCCTGCACCTGGGCATCCGGCCCGAGCAGCAGGTGCATGCGCACTGCGGTGGCGGCGTGGCGGCGGCGGTGCCGTTCTTTGCGCTGCGCATGCTGGCCGGCTACCCGGACGTGCGCCTGTTCCAGGAATCGCAGCTGGCTTGGCTGCGCGACGAGCGCCAGCTGCCTTTCTGGACCTACGGCCGCCCGCAGCTGCTGCGCGAGGCCGACTGGCTGGCCGGCTGGGACGCCCCGCTGCTGCGCCGCATGGGCGTGACGCGCATCGCCGTGCTGGACGTGCGCGAGCCCGCGGCCTTTGCCTTGGGGCACCTGCCCCATGCGCAGAACCTGCCGGCCGGCTGGATCGAGCGGCATCTGCACGACCCGCAGGCCCTGGCCGCGCGGCTGGGGCAGCAGGGCGTGCGTCCGGAGGACGAGGCGGTGATCGTGGGCGATGGCGGCATCAACGAAGCCACGGCCTTGAGCCTGCTGGCACTGGAGCAACTGGGCCAGCGCCAGGTGGCGCTGCTGCGCCAGTCGGTGGACGAGTGGGGGCTGCGAGGCCAGAGCTTGAGCCGTGAGACCCTGGCTGCCCAGCCCGTGGCCTACGCGCCGCGCACGCGTGGCGGGCCACTGTTGCGCCAGCCGGGCCAGGGCCAGGGCCTGTACCCCAGGCTCTACCTGGTCTCGGGGGCCGAGCGGCCAACCGGGCTGCCGGCCGGCGAGCTGCGGCAACTGCCTTATGGCGAGCTGCTGCAAGCCGACGGGGCCCCGAAGCCCGCGCACGAGATCTGGGCCCTGCTGAAGAAGGCCGGCGTGAGCCGCTATGCCGAGGTCGTCTGCGTGGGCAGCCGGCCCGGCGAGGCGGCGGTGAACTACCTGCTGCTGCGCCTGATGGGCTTCAGCGACGTCAAGGTTCTGCTGCCATGAGCCCCGGGGGCCGGGGGTGCCAGCGCGCCATGCTCAGCGTGTCGACATACTGCCCGTTGCGCAGGCCGTAGCCGCGCAGCAGGCCCTCGCGCACGAAGCCGAAGCGCTCGTAGAGCGCAATGGCGCGGGCGTTGTCGCTGTACACCGTCAGCTCCAGGCGCAGCACGCCCAGCCAGTTGTCGGCCAGGTCCGTCAGCGCCGCCATCAGCAGCTTGCCCACGCCCTGGCCTTGGGCCGTGGCGGCGATGGTGATGCCCAGGTGCATGGCATGGCGGCGCCGTGCCGAGGCCCCGGCCGAATGCAGGCCGGCCATGCCGACGAACTGCCCCTCGCGCTCCGCCACCAGCACATGGTCGCTGCTGCCCGGGGCCAGCATGCCCTCGATGCGGGCGCGCCAGCCGGCTTCGCCCGGGTAGGGCAGCTGCAGGGTGCCGCTGTACATCTCGGGGTCGGCGAAGGCAGCCGCGATGGCGGCCGCGTCGCTGACCGCGATGCGACGGATCCGGACGGCAGGCGCGGCCTTTTCGCTCATGCGCTCTTGCCCGCCACCCAATCCTTCACCGAAGCCAGCGCGCCGGACAGGGCGGCCGGGTTGGTGCCACCGGCCATGGCCATGTCGGGCTTGCCGCCACCTTTGCCGCCCACTTGCTGGGCCACATGGTTGACGAGCTCGCCGGCCTTGAGGCCCTTGGCCACGCCGTCGGGCGTCACCGCAGCGGCCAGCTGCACCTTGTCGCCGTCCACCGTGGCCAGCACGATGGCCGCACTCTTGAGCTTGTCGCGCAGCTTGTCCAGGGTGTCGCGCAGGGTCTTGGCGTCGGCGCCGTCCAGCTTGGCGGCCAGCACCTTCAGGCCGGCCACGTCCACGGCCTGCTCCAGCAGGGCGTCGCCCTGGCTGGAGGCCAGCTTGCCCTTCACGGCGGCGAGTTCCTTGTCCAGCTGGCGGATCTGTTCCAGCAGCGCATCCACGCGCGTGGCGGCGTCTGCCGGGGCCACCTTCAGGCTGTGGGCGATGTGGCCGATGCGACCTTCCAGCTGCTGCAGATAGGCCAGGGCGTTGGCGCCGGTGACGGCCTCGACGCGGCGGATGCCGGCCGCGACCGCGCCTTCGCCGACGATCTTGAACAGACCGATGTCACCTGCGCGCTTCACATGGGTGCCGCCGCAGAGTTCCTTGCTGGAGCCGATGCTGAGCACGCGCACGGTCTCGCCGTACTTCTCGCCGAATAGCATCATGGCGCCGCTCTTCTGGGCGTCGTCCAGCTTCATCACCTGGGCGGCGGTGTCGGCATTGGCCAGGATCTCGGCATTCACCAGGCGCTCGACCTCGGCGATCTGCTCGGCCGTCATGGCGGTGCCATGGGCGAAGTCAAAGCGGGTGCGCTCAGCATTCACCAGCGAGCCCTTCTGCTGCACATGGGCGCCCAGCACCTCGCGCAGGGCCTTGTGCATCAGGTGGGTGGCGCTGTGGTTGCGCATGGTGTGGGCGCGCGCCTCGGCATCCACCTTGGCGGCAAGCTTGTCGCCCACCTTCAGCTCGCCTTCCAGCACCGAACCATGGTGGCCGAACACATCGGCCTGGATCTTCAGCGTGTCGTGCACGGCCACGCGGCTGGTCGGGTTGCGCAGCTCGCCGCGGTCGCCCACCTG
The DNA here is from genome assembly GCF_041912635.1 of Inhella sp. Classification (GTDB taxonomy): domain Bacteria; phylum Pseudomonadota; class Gammaproteobacteria; order Burkholderiales; family Burkholderiaceae_C; genus Inhella. Next base: position 77,356 of record NZ_JAYRMO010000019.1, on the reverse strand, counting down.
GCCGCCGCTCTCGGCGTAGAAGGGGGTGTGGTCCAGCACCACCACCACGTCGTCGCCGGCGCGCGCCACGGCCACCGGGGCGCCATCCACGTAGAGCGCGGTGATCTGGCTGGTCTCGCACACCAGATGCTCGTAGCCGTGGAAGGCGGTGGGCTGGCCGTCATAGGCCAGGCCCTGGGCCATCTTGAACTTGCCGGCCTCGCGGGCGCGGGTCTTCTGCTCTTCCAGCAGCTCGTTGAAGCGGGCTTCATCGACCGTCACGCCGCGTTCGCGGCAGACGTCGCCGGTCAGGTCGACCGGGAAGCCATAGGTGTCGTGCAGCTTGAAGGCGGTGTCGCCGTCGACGTTGCCGCCTTTGGCAAGGGCGGCTTCCAGAATTTCCATGCCGTTGGCGATGGTGCGGAAGAAGCGCTCTTCCTCCTGCTGCAGCACTTCGGTCACGCGGGCCTCGGCTTGGCGCAGATCGGGGTAGGCCTCGCCCATCTGCAGCACCAGTGCGTGCACCAGTTTGTGGAAGAAGGGGGTGCGGGCGCCGAGCTTGTAGCCGTGCCGGATGGCGCGGCGGGCGATGCGGCGCAGCACATAGCCGCGGCCGGCGTTGCCAGGGATCACGCCGTCGCAGACGGTGAAGCTGCAGGCGCGGATGTGGTCGGCGATGACCTTGAGCGAGGGCGAATCCTTGTCGCAGTCCCCGGCACCGGCCTCGTCCACCGCATTCTTGGCGGCCGCCAGCAACGCAACGAACAGATCGATCTCATAGTTCGAATGCACGTGCTGCAGCACTGCGGCCAGGCGCTCCAGGCCCATGCCGGTGTCCACGCTGGGCTTGGGCAGCTTGTGCATCACACCGTCTTCGGTGCGGTTGAACTGCATGAAGACGTTGTTCCAGATCTCGATGTAACGGTCGCCGTCCTGCTCCGGGCTGCCCGGGGGGCCGCCGGCGACGTCGGGGCCGTGGTCGAAGAAGATCTCCGAGCAGGGGCCGCAGGGGCCGGTATCGCCCATCATCCAGAAGTTGTCGGACATGTAGCGGCCGCCCTTGTTGTCGCCGATGCGCACGATGCGCTCGGGCGGCAGGCCAATGTCCTTGAGCCAGATGTCGTAGGCCTCGTCGTCCTCGGCGTAGACCGTGGCCCAGAGCTTGTCGGCCGGCAGCTTGAAGTGCACGGTCAGCAGCTCCCAGGCGTAGGCAATGGCGTCCTTCTTGAAGTAATCGCCGAAGCTGAAGTTGCCCAGCATCTCGAAGAAGGTGTGGTGGCGCGCGGTGTAGCCGACGTTGTCCAGGTCGTTGTGCTTGCCGCCGGCGCGGATGCATTTCTGGCTGGTGGCCGCGCGGCTGTAGGGGCGCTTGTCAAAGCCCAGGAACACGTCCTTGAACTGGTTCATGCCCGCGTTGGTGAACAGCAGCGTGGGGTCATCACCGGGCACCACGGGCGAGCTGGCCACGACGGCATGGCCCTTGGACTCGAAGAACTTCAGAAACGTGGCGCGGATGTCGGCGGCTTTCATGGCGCGGCGGGGCCCGGTCAGGGGCCGAATCAAACGGTTGCAGGGGAGGGCAGGGTTTAGAGCCTGCGAACAAGTCCGTCACGCCCGCTCGTGCACCCCAGGCGTCGCCGCTCGTCGTTGCAAATGCTCGCCATAGCTTGAGCTATGGCTGCGCTTTGCGCCTAGATCGGCAGCACCTGGAGCGCCCGCTCGGACGCGCCGGATCTGTTCACAGGCTCAGCGCTAGAGTGCGGTCCCCTCACCAGGATTCACCCCATGAGCGAGACCACCAGCGCCCTGCCAGCCCTCAATGATGCCAGCCTGCTACGGACTGCCGGCCTGATCGACGGCGAATGGGTGGCCGGCTCCAATCCCCTGGCCGTGCACGACCCCGCCAGCGGCGCCTTCCTGGCCGAGGTGGCCGGCCATGGGGCCGAGCAGGCGCAGGCCGCCATCCTTGCCGCCGAACGGGCCCTGCCGGCCTGGCGCGCCCGCAGCGCGCGCGATCGCGGCCTGATGCTGGCCCGCTGGGCGCAGCAGCTGCGCCAGCACGCCGCCGATCTGGCCGCGCTGATGACCGCCGAGCAGGGCAAGCCCCTGGCCGAGGCCAAGGGCGAGGTGCTGTACGCCGCCAGCTTCCTGGACTGGTACGCAGAGGAAGGCAAGCGCGTCTTCGGCGAGACCGTGCCGGCCAGCGACCCCAGCAAGCGCTACTGGGTGTGGAAGCAGCCGGTCGGCGTGTGCGCCGCCATCACGCCCTGGAACTTCCCGCTCGCCATGATCACCCGCAAGGTGGCGCCGGCCCTGGCGGCCGGCTGCACGGTGATGGTCAAGCCGGCCGAGCAGACACCGCTCACGGCCCTGGCCTGCGCCGAGCTGGCTCTACGCGCCGGCCTGCCCGCCGGCGTGCTGGGCGTGCTGCCGGCTACCGCCGAAGATTCGATCGCGATCGGCAAGCTCTGGTGCGATTCCGCCGTGGTGCGGCATCTGAGCTTCACCGGCTCCACCGAAGTGGGCCGCCTGCTCGCGGCGCAATGTGCGCCCACGCTGAAGCGCCTGTCGCTGGAACTGGGCGGCCACGCCCCCTTCATCGTCTTCGACGACGCCGACGTGGACGCCGCGGTGGAAGGCGCGATGCAGAGCAAGTACCGCAATGCCGGCCAGACTTGCATCTGCGCCAACCGCTTCTATGTGCAGGCCGGCATCCACGACGCCTTCGTGGAGCGCCTGGCCGAACGCGTGGCGGCGCTGCAGCTCGGCGCGGGCAACGAAGCGAATGTGCAGGTCGGCCCGCTGATCGACGGCCAGGCCTTGGCCAAGGTGCGCTCGCATGTGGACGACGCCCTGGCCCTGGGCGCGCAGCTGCGCGTGGGCGGCCAGCTGCGCGGCGACCTGGGCGCCAGCTTCTTCGAGCCCACCTTGCTGACGGGCGTGACCGCGCGCATGCGCGTGGCAGTGGAGGAAACCTTCGGCCCGGTGGCCGCGGTGCTGAAGTTCGACACCGAGGCCCAGGCCATCCAGTTGGCCAATGCCACCGAGTTCGGCCTGGCCAGCTATTTCTTCACCCGCGACATTGGCCGCGCCCTGCGTGTGGCCGAGGCGCTGGACTACGGCATGGTGGGCCTGAACACCGGCCTGATCGCCAGTGCTGAGGCGCCCTTCGGGGGCGTGAAGCAGAGCGGCTACGGCCGCGAGGGCGGGCACCAGGGCATTGACGAGTACCTGGACGTCAAGACCGTCTGCGTCCAAGTCTGAGCGCCTAGACTGGGCCCCTCCCACCCGAGCGGCCCTGCATGACCGTCGCCTCCCCGAACGAGCCTGGCCTGACGGCCCCGGCCCTGCGCCGGGTGATCCGCACCGGCCTGCTCAGCCTGTTGGCCGGCCTGGGGCTGACGGCGGGCTGCCTGTTCGGCCTGTACGAGTTGGAACGCCGCGCCGAGCTGCAACGCCTGCAGCGTCAAGCTGAATGGATCGAGCAGGACCTGCAGCGCCGCCTCAACCCGCTGCAGCAGCTGATGGTGATGGCGCGCGTGCTGGTGCAGCAACCCCAGGCGGATGGCCTGCACCCCGATCTGCAACTGCTGAGCGAAGGCCAGCCCCTGCAGCGCCAGGTGCCGGGCCTGGAGGAATTGCGCTGGGTCGAGCGCGTGGCCGGTGAGTCTGAACAGTGGCTGCAGCGCAGTGGCTTGCCGGTGCGCACCGAGCGGCGCGACCAGCCCCTGCCACTGTCCCCCGCGCTGCGCACCCTGCTGGAGCGCAGCAGTGCCGGCGGGCAGCTCTTCCTGGCCCTGGACCCGCAGGCCGTGCCGACGCGGCTGTGGGCGGCACTGCCGGTATACCGCAGCGGCGCGGAGCCCGGCAACCCGGCCCAGCGCGCGCTGACCCTGCGCGGCTGGCTGCTGGCCGATCTGGACCCGCAGGCCTGGCTGCTCAATCTGGGCGAGCAGGGCCAGGGCCCGCTGCCGCTGGCCCTGCTGACGCTGGACGCCCCGGCCCAGCGCTTCTGGGGCGCGCCGCTGCCCAGCGACGTGGCGCGGCGCGAGCTGCAGCTCGCCGGCCTGCGCCTGGAGCTGCAACTCGGGCGCCGGCTGGCGCTGGGCCTGCTGCAGGGCCATTGGGTGCTGCTGGGCCTGGGGGGCGGCATGAGCCTGCTGTTCGCCCTGGCCATGACCCGCCTGCGCGCGCGCCGCGAGCAACTGCAGGCGCGCAACCTGCGCGAGGCCGAGGGCCTGGAGCGCCTGGCGCGCGTGGCCGAGCACACCCGCCAGGCGGTGCTGACGCTGGACCGCGAGGGCCGCGTGGAATGGGCCAATGCCGCGCTGCTGGAGCTCAGCGGCCGGCGTGCCTTCGAGGTGCAGGGCGCCGATGCGGCCGAGCTGCTCGGCCTTCCCGCAGGCGAGCCGCGCACGCAGCTGGAGCAGGCCCTGCGCGACGGCCGGGCCCTGCGCCTGGAGCTGGCGGTGCAGGACGCCGAGGGCCGCGAACGCTGGCTGGATCTGGAGCTGCAGCCCGTGCAGAAGGCCGACGGCGCGCCCGCGGGCATGGTGCTGCTGGGCCTGGACCTGAGCCAGCGCCGCCAGACCGAGCAGCGCCTGGCGGCGGCGTTGCGCGAGCACGAGGACCTGCTGCGCACCGTGCGTGAGCATGCCGTCGTCTGCGTCACCGACCCGCAGGGCCGCGTGGTGGACGTCAACGAGGCCTTCTGCCAGCTCAGCGGCCACCCGCGCAGCGAGCTGATCGGCATGGCCCACGCCCAGCTGGCGGGCCTGCGCGGCGCGGCCTTCTGGGAGCCGATCTGGCGCCAGCTGCAGGCCGGCAAGAGCTGGCGCGGCGCCATCGGCAACCGCCGACCCGATGGCGGCGTGTACTGGGTCGACGCCATCCTCGCGCCCTTCTTCGATGCCGGCGGGGCGATCGAGCGCTTCGTCTGCATCGGCTTCGACATCACCGCCAGCAAGGCCGCGCAGGCCGAGCTGCAGCGCGAGCGCGAGCGCCTGAACGCCATCATCGAAGGCACCCAGGCCGGCACCTGGGAATGGAATTACCAGAGCGGCGAGTGGCTGGTGAACCCGCGCTTTGCCGAGCTGCTGGGTGAGACGCCGCGCACCCTGCAGCCCTGGAACCAGGCCGCCTGGCTGGAGCGCGTGCACCCCGATGACCAGGAGCGCGCCCGTGAGGCCCTGCTGCAGCACCTGGGCGGCAGCGCGCCGGCCTACCAGCTGGAGCTGCGCCTGCGCCACGCCCAGGGGCGCTGGATCTGGGCCCAGCTGCGCGGCACCGTGGTGGGCCGCACGCCCAAGGGCCAGCCGCTGTGGCTGGCCGGCACGCTCTTTGATGTGAGCGAGCGCCGCCAGCACGAGGAGCAGACGCGCGTGCGCCAGCAGGTGCTGGACCGCACCGAGCGCATCGGCCAGATCGGCGGCTTCGAGCTCAACCTGGCCGAGAACCGCCTGACCTGGTCGGACCAGGTGTTCCGCATCCACGGCCTGAGCCCCGGCCCCACGCCCAGCTTGGACCAGGCGCTGCGCTATTTCTTCGAGGAAGACCAGGAGCGCCTGAAGCTGGCCATGAGCCGCGCCGTGCAGGAGGCCAAGGGCTGGGACCTGGAGCTCTGCCTGATCGACGCGCTCGGCCGCTTCGTGTGGGTGCGCTCGGTGGGTGAGGCCGAGTTCGACGAGCAGGACGGCCCGCTGCGCATCGTCGGCGCCTACCAGGACATCACCCAGCGCCGCGAGTTGGAGCAGGCCGCCCAGCGCCAGCGCGATCTGATGCAGACCGTGATCGAGAACCTGCCCTGCGGGCTCTCGGTGTTTGATGGCGAGCTGCGCCTGCAGGCCTACAACCTGGAACTGCAGCGCCTGCTCGACATGCCGCCCGAGCTGCTGGAGCCCGGTCGCACCCGCCTGCAGGACCTGCTGGCCTTCAATGCGGAGCGTGGCGAGTACGGCTCGGGCGACCTGGCCCGCCAGGCCATGGGCGAGCTGGAAGCGCGTGCGCTGGCCGCCGCGCCGCACCACTTCGAGCGCACCCGCCCGAACGGTGTGACGCTCGATGTGCGCGGCTCACCGATGCCGGGCGGTGGCCTCGTGACCACCTACATCGACATCAGCGAGAGCAAGCGCGCCCAGGAGCTGATGCGCGCCCAGGAGCACTTCCTGCGCTTGGTGGCCGACAGCGTGCCCGGCCGCATTGCCTACTGGACGCGCGAGCGCCGCTGCGTGTTCGTCAACCGCAGCTACGCCGCCTGGTGCGGCTGGGAGCCCGAGCGCATGCTCGGCGCCACGCTGGAAGACGTGTTCGGGCCTGAGCGTGTGGCCAGCCAGGAGGAGCGCCTGCAGCAGGTGCTGGCCGGCCAGTTGCTGCAGTTCGAGCGCGCCGAACCGCTGGAAACCGGGGGCGAGCGCACGATGCTGGTGCATTACGTTCCCGACACCCAGGCTGGCGAAGTGCGCGGCTTCGTGGTGATGGCGCTGGACATCAGCGAGCTCAAGGCCGAGCAGCGCCGCGCCGAGGCGCTGAACGACGAGCTGGCGGTGGAGCGCGACCGCGCCAATGCGGCCTCGATCGCCAAGAGCCAGTTCCTGGCCAATATGAGCCACGAGATCCGCACGCCGATGAACGCCATCCTCGGCATGCTCAAGCTGCTGCGCCACACGCCGTTGCAGCCGCGCCAGCTCGATTACGCCGCCAAGGCCGAGGGCGCGGCGCGCTCGCTGCTGGGTCTGCTCAACGACATCCTCGATTTCTCCAAGGTCGAGGCCGGCAAGATGGTGCTGGACCCGCAGCCCTTCGCCGTGGACGAGCTGCTGCGCAACCTCGCCGTCATCCTGGCCAGCAATGTCGGCGCCAAGCCGGTCGAGCTGATCCTCTACGTCGACCCGCGCGTACCCGCGCACCTGGTGGGCGACGCGCTGCGCCTGCAGCAGGTGCTCATCAACCTGGGCGGCAATGCGGTGAAGTTCACCGAGCGCGGCGATGTCGTCATCAGCCTGCGCCGTTTGTCCGAGCGGGTCGAGCGCGGCACGGGGCGCGTGCGCCTGGAGTTCTCGGTGCGCGACACCGGCATCGGCATCGCCGAGGACAAGCAGCAGTCCATCTTCGGCAGCTTCACGCAGGCCGAGGCCAGCACCACGCGGCGCTTCGGCGGCACCGGCCTGGGCCTGGCCATCAGCCAGCGCCTGGTGCAGCTGATGGGCGGCGAGATCGGCTTCACCAGCCAGACCGGGCGGGGCAGCCGCTTCGCCTTTACGCTGGAGCTGCCGCTGGCGCCGCAGCAGGAGGCCGCGGCCCACGCCGGCGGCCTGCGCCTGCTGGTGGTGGACGACAACCCGGTGACCTGCGCCGCGCTCGAGGCCATGGCCGAGGGCCTGGGCTGGCAGGCGCTCTACACCGCTACCGCGGCCGACGCGCAGGCCTTGTGGGACACCGAGCAGGGCGAGGGCCGCCGCTTCGACGTGGTGGCGCTGGACTGCCAGCTCGCCGACCGCGACGCCTGGGACTTCGCCTGCCAGCTGCGCAACCGCGCGCGCGCCCTCGGCCACACCCTGCCGGTGCTGGGCCTGGGCTCGGCCCAGGACCGCGAGCGCCTGCACCCCGGCCCCGAGGTGGGCGGCTACGACGGCTTCCTCGTCAAGCCCGTCACCGCCGGCATGCTCGATGAAGCCGTGGCCACCGTGCTGGGCCGTGCCCGCCCGCGCCGCCTGCAGGCCCAGGCGGCCGACGGCGCCAGCCTGGCCGGCTTGCGCCTGCTGCTGGTGGAGGACAACCCCAACAACCAGCAGGTGGCGCAGGAACTGCTGCAGGCCGAGGGTGCCGAGGTGGTGGTGGCCGACCATGGTGCCCAGGCCCTGGAGCGCCTGCGCGAGCAGAGCTTTGACCTGGTGCTGATGGACATGCAGATGCCGGTGATGGACGGCCTGGCCGCCACCCGGGCCATCCGCCAGGAACTCGGGCTGGCCGATCTGCCCATCGTCGCCATGACCGCCAACGCCCTGGCCGCCGACCGTCTGGTCTGCCTGGAAGCCGGCATGAACGAGCATGTCGGCAAGCCCTTCGAGATGGCGCCGCTGGTGGCCTTGATCCAGCGCCTGGTGGGTGTGGCCGCGCAGGGGCTGGCACAGCCCGCCGGCCCGGCCATCGACCCCACGCGCCTGCAGCAGGCCCGCGCCGAGGGCATCGACCTGCAGGCCGCGATGGAGCGCTTCATGGGCCGTGCCGGCCTGTACCTGCGCACCTGCCGCTCCTTCGCGCGTTCGGCGCGCGCGCTGCCGGCGCAGCTGCGCGGGCACCAGGGCCTGCCCGCCACCGAGCGCGCCGAGGCCGACCGCCAGGCCCTGCACGGCTTCAAGGGCCTGGCCGCCACGCTGGCCGCCAGCTCCCTGGCGCAATGGGGCGCCACCGGCGAGGCCCAGGCCCGCACCGGCGAGGCCCTCGATCCGGCCTGGATCGCCGCGCTGGACCAGGAGATCGAACGCGGCTGCACCGCACTGCTGCGCCATGCCCAGGCCTTGGCCGACGAACGCAGCGAGCCCGGCAGGCCCGCCCCGGCCGCGCAGGCCGAAGGGCCGCTGAAGGAACTGCGCCAGCTGGTGCAGGCGCAGGACCTGCGCGCGCTCAGCGTGGCAGCAGAGCGCCGGTTGGAGCTGGAGCGCTTGCTGGGCGAGGAACTGGCCAGCCTGGACGAGGCCCTGGCCAGCCTGGATTTCGAGCGCGCCAAGGCGCTGCTCGAAGCCTCATAAGGCCGCCCACTCCGGCCCCGGCGCCGCCTCGAAGTGCTGGCCGTCCGGCAGCTCCAGCCACTGCGCGTGCAGCCACAGGCGGCTGCACCCCAGGTAGGCCGCCAGCGCGCGGTTCAGCGGGCCCTTGCCGTGCGTGGCGTCGCCGATCAGCGGGTGAGCGATGTGCTTGCAGTGGCGGCGGATCTGGTGGCGGCGGCCCTGCAGGGGCTCGAGCGCCAGCAGCGCGGCGCGGGTGCTGGGGAATTGCGGGTGCGTGGCCACCGGCCACTCGAAGCGGCGCAGGCAACGCCAGTCGGTCTGTGCCTCCAGCTGCGGCTGGCCCTGGCTGGGCAGTTCGGGGTCGCGCGCCAGGGGGTGGTCGATGCGGCCCTGCTTGCCGGCCGGCCAGCCCCGCACGAGGCCCAGATAGCCCTTGCGTACCTCGCCGTCGCGGAACCAGGCGCCGAGCTGGCTGGCGGTGGCGGCATTACGCGCCAGCAGCAGCACGCCGCTGGTGCCCTTGTCCAGCCGGTGTGCCGGCGTCAGCCAGCCACCGAATTGCGCCTGCGCGCGCGCCAGCAGGGTGTCAGTCTCGTGGGCATCCAGGCCGCTGGGGTGGACGAGCAGGCCCGGCGGCTTGTCCAGCACCAGCAGATGGGCGTCCTTGTACAGCGGCCGCAGTTCAGGCGATGTCGCCGTCGACATAGAGCCACTCGCCGTTGATCTTTTCGAAGCGGCTGTTTTCCGTCAGACGGTGCGCACGCCCGCCGAGCTTGCTGCGCGCCACGAAGCGCACCTCGGCGTGGTCTTCGTCGAGCAGGCGGTGGCTCAGCACGTCCAGCCCCAGCCAGCGCAGGCCGGGCTCGGGGGCATCCAGCTGGCGCGGGCGGGTGCGCGGGTGCCAGGTGGCCATCAGGTAGTCGCGCCGGTCCTTGACGAAGGCGCTGTAACGGCTGCGCATCAGGGCCTCGGCGTCGGGGGCCGTCAGGTGGCCGCTGCGGTCGTACTCGTCATGCAGGGCGCCACAGCAGCGCGAGTAGGGCAGGGGGTGGCCGCAGGGGCAGGGCTCCGTCATTCGAACAGGCCCAGGTCCTTGACCCGCGCCACCAGCTGGGCCGCGCTGCTGACCGCCAGCTTGCGCATCAGGTTCTCGCGGTGTTTGTCCACGGTCTTGGGGGAAAGGTTCAGGTGCTCGGCCATGGCGGCATTGTTGAGCCCCTCGCTGATCATCTTGGCCACCTGCAGCTCGCGTGGCGTCAGACCGGGGTCGCTGGCCTGGGCCTGGGCGGCCAGTTCGGGGTGGATCACGGTTTCGCCGCGCAACACGCGCTGCAGGGCCAGCACCAGCTCGGCGCCGCTGCCCAGCTTGGGTTGCAGGCCGTGCACGCCGCAGCCGATCAGCTGGCGGAACACGGTGGGCGAGGTGGCGCCGGTCAGCAGCACGATCTTGAGCGCCGGGTGGCGCTGGCGCAGCCAGGCCGCGGTGGCGGCGGTGTCGCCGCCGGGCATGTGGTAATCCAGCAGCAGCAGCTCGGGTTGCAGTTCGGCCACGCGCTCCTTCAGGCCATCAAGGCTGGAGGCCTCGCCGACAATCTGCCACCCGGGCTCCAGGCCCAAGAGCAGCTTGAGGCCCTCCCGAAACATGACATGGTCGTCCGCCATCAGGATCCGAACGGTGGCTGGGGTGCTCATGCGGGGCCTGCTGATCCTGCTGCTCTGGGGGCTGGCAGTTTATGAAGCCCGCGCGCAGAGCTGCAGCACGCAGCTGCAGGCGCAAGACCTGCAAACCTGTGGCCGGCCCGATGCCGCACCGCCTGGAGGGGACCCCCAACTGCGTTGGCAGCGTTACGAGCTGCACGGCCCGCAGGCGCAGGCACGTGTGCTGGCCCTGGGTGTGCCCGATGTGCAGGCGCTTGAACTCTGGCAGGCCGAAGTCGGCGCCACGGCGCAGCGGCGCTGGCAGCTGAGTGCCCGGGACGCGCAGGCGGCGCGCCCTCTGGCCGGGCCGCGCCTGGCCCTGCCGCTGGACCTGGCGGCCGGCCGCAGCACGCTGTGGTTGGGTTATCGGGTGCACGGCAACGGCCGCCTGGAGCCGCAGCTGCTGAGCCCGGCGGCCGAGCGGAGTGCGCAGCTGCGCCGCGACCTGCTGAACGGACTGGCGCTGGGCGTGATGGCCACCCTGGCCGCGGTGGTGGCCACGGCACGTTGGGTGGGTGGGCCGAGCGCCTATCTGGCCTATGTGGCCCTGGTGCTGGCCCAATTGCTGCTGATGCTGCAGACCGAGGGCTATGCCTTTGCCTGGCTCTGGCCCGAGCTGCCGGCCTGGAACCAGCGCGCGCCCCTGGTGCTGGGCCTGTTGAGCCTGGCCGCCCATGCCGCCTTTGCCATGCAGTTCCTGCAGATGCGCGAGCACATGCCCCGGCTCTGGCGGGCGCATGGTGTGCTGCTGCTTCTCTTTCTGTTCGCTTTGGGCGCGGTGGCGCTGCCCGACCCGGTGAGCGTGGGCGTGTTGATGGCCCTGGCCTACGCCCCGCTGGCACTGGCCGCGGCCGTGTGGGCCTGGCGCTTGGGCCTTCCGGGTGCGCCGCTCTACACCCTGGGCGCGGGTGCGCTGCTGCTGTTGTCGGGCCTGTTCTTCAGCCTGGGCGTGCTGGGCCACAACCCTTTTCCGGCCGTGCCCTTCCTTGACTACCCCAAGATCGGCGCCCTGCTGGAGGCGGCCTTCTTCTCGGCCGCCTTCATCAACCGCGTGCGCGCCGAACAGCGCCGCCAGGCCGAGCAGCGCCTGCGCCGCCTGGCCGAGGCCGAGGAGCTGCTGGCGCTCGAGCAGCAGCGCCAGGCTGCGCTGGCCTTGGCGCAGCGCCAGGGCCTGCGTCTGGCCGGCGCCAGCCACGACATTTCCCAGCCGCTGGCCTCGCTGCGCTTTGCCATCGAGGCCCTCAAGCGCAGCGCCGCGCCCGGCGCCATCACCCAGCACCTGGACCACACCCTGGCCTATGCCCAGACCCTGCTGAGCGACCTGATCCAGCAGACCCGCGCCGAGCTGCCCAGCGGGCCGGACCGCATCGCCCTGGGCCCCTGGCTGCAGCAGCAGCTGGCCCAGCATGAACAGGCGGCGCGGGCGCGCGGCCTGCAGCTGCGCTTGGCGCCCTGCCGGGCCGAACTGCAAGCTTCGCAGCTGATGCTGGCGCGCGTGCTGCACAACCTGCTGGGCAATGCGCTGCGCTACACCGCGCGGGGCCGCGTGCTGGTGGGGGTGCGGCGCCGGCCCGGCGCGCTGGAGCTGCAGGTCTGGGACAGCGGGCCGGGCCTGGCGCCTGCGCAGCTGCAGCGCCTGCAGCAGCCCTTCGAGCGCGGCAGCAGCGCGGCCGACGGCGGCCATGGCCTGGGCCTCTTCATCGTCAAGAGCCTGTGCGAGCAATGCGGCTGGGAGCTGCGCATCCACAGCCGCGTGGGCCGGGGCAGCGGCTTTTGCGTGTGCATCCCACAGGTGCCAACTACGGTGGACACCGTATCGGCTTGAACAGCCCCCGTTCCTAGCATGAAGGCATTCAACCGAACCGCCTTCTGCCATGCCTCTCTCGCCCTTCGCCATCACCCGCCTGCGCCGTAGCCTGGACCGTTTGAGCGATCTGCCTGGGCACTGGCGCGCCCTGAGCTCGCAGCCGCGCCTGGACGTGCTGAGCCTGCGCCCCCTGGCCGATGAAGACGAGCGCCGCCGCTGCTTTTCCGACAACGCTGCCCGCCGCAGCCATGCCCGCGCCGCCCGCTGGGCCTGGCAGGGCGTGCGCGCCCAGCAGCGCGTCATCAACATCACCCGCGCCGAACTGAGCAGCCGCGCCGGCCGCAGCCTGGCCCAGCAGGCCTGTGCCGATGCGGTTGCCCATGCGCAGCGCAGCGGCGTGCGGGTGGTGGGGGGCGGGGCCCGGGT
>NZ_JAYRMO010000019.1:0-64710 GCF_041912635.1 Inhella sp. | reverse complement strand
CCCCCCCGGCCGGGCCGGGTGGGGGGGCCCCGGCGCCGCGCCGCGGGGGGGGGGGGGGGCCGCCGGGCGCCCGGCTGCTCCGCCTGTTCGGGGCCGACAGCAGCCTGCTCAAGCAGCGCTTCCCCGGCCTGCTGTTCTGCAATGGCGACAACGCTGCCGCCTTGCTGCTGCTGCAGGACGTGCAGCGGGCACTGGGCCTGGCGTTTGCGGGCAGCAAGGCGCCGGTGCGGGTGCTGCTGCTGGGCAGCGACAGCGCGCTGGCCCAGGCCCTGCACGACGGCCTGCAGGCGCAAGGCGTGCTGGTGCTGGGCTGCACGGCGGCCGAGGCCGCCCGCGGCCATCTGCGCACCCTGGCGCCGGTGGATGCCGTGGTGGTCTGCAGTGCCGACCCGGCGCTGCGCCTGGACCTGCCCCGCGTGCACCAGTTGCGTCGCCGCCAGCGCCGCCTGCTGGTCATCGATGGCGTGGCGCCGCCCAGCATGGACGCCGCCACCCGTGCCGCCTGTGGCGACTGGGTGCTGCACCAGCAGGCGAGCCGCGTGCAGCTCCCCGGCCTGTGCTGGGGCCTGGCCACCGCCGGCCTGCACGGCGAGCGCCGCCTGCTGGATGCGCGTGCGCTCGAAGCCCTGCTGCTGCACCGGGCCCTGTTCCAGCGCCAGGAGCCCGCCGCCCTGGGCTGCGACTGGCTCCAGCACGGCGGCTTGCAGCGCCTGCTGCTGGGCGAGGCGCTGCGCCAGCTGGCCGTGCAGCTGGACGCGCCGTATTCCGGCAGCCAGCGCGTGCGCAGCTTAAACCTGGCCTGCCCCGAGGCCTCGCGCGCGCCCGTCAGCGGCTTCAGCGACACCCTCTCCCTGGCCGCCTGAACACCCCGAGCGTCGCGCCCATGGATTTGCCTGCTGCGCTGTGCCGCGCCGCGCGCCAACTAATTGACAGGGCGGATGCCGGCAGCCTGTGGCGCCGCTGGCAGGGTCGCCCGGCCGTGGACGCCGTGTTCCTGCGCGCCGCGCACGACGACACCGAGCGGCGCCGCTGCTTTGCCCGCCGCGCGGGGGGCGAGCCCACCGCGCTGGGGCGGCGGTTCGGCCTGGCCGGGGTGCGCGGCCAGACCCGGCTGCTCAACCTCACGGCCGCCGAGCTGGCCACACGCAGCGGCCGCCGCCGTGCCCGGGGGCTGCTGCTCGAAGCGCTGCAAGCCGTGCAGCAGCAGGGCGTGCGCGTGGTGGCGCTGCCCGAGCCCCTGCAGCGCCTCTTCGGGCGCGAGGGCCGGGGCCTGAGCGCCCGCTTCCCTGGGCTCGTGTTCACCCATGGCCTCAATGCCCGGGTCTGCCTGCTTGTGCAGGAGCTGGCGCGCCTGCTGCAGGCCAGCGGCCTGCGCCGGCCGCGCCTGCTGGTGCTGAGGGCCTGCCAGCCCCTGGGTCAGGCGCTGGCCGAACGTCTGCAGGCCCAGGGCCACGAGGTGCTGGGCTGGGGGCCGGGCCGGGTGCGCCTGCTGGCCTGGGCACAGCGCAGTGGCGTGGCGGTGCAGCCGGTGTTCGAACGCATCGGGCCGGTGGATGTGGTGCTCGTCTGCGGCCCGGCCCCGATCGGGCAGCTGATGCGTTTGCAGCCCGGCCCTGGGCGACCCCTGCTGCTTCTGGACGGTGCCGAGCCCGCCGGCGTGGCGGCCCACACGCTGCGTGCCGCCGCCGGCCGCCTGTGGCACCAGCGCGTGGGGCAATGCCAGGCCCCGGGCCTGCGCCAGGGCCTGCCTTGGGCATGGCGCTCCGGCTGCCCGCTGCCGGCCGTGGTGGCCGAGGCGCTGGCGCTGGCTCAGCTGCTGGCGCGGCAGCCGCAAGGCTTGCAGGGCTTCCAGGACTGCCAGGGCTTTCAGCCCAGTGCGGCCCAGCAGTTCCGCGTGGCGCGGGCCTTCGCCGAGCTGGGGCTGGACTTGCCTCCGCCGCGCAGCCGGGGCTGCCCGGTCGGCATCCCGCGTCTGGCCGCTTCAGTCGAAAGCGCCTGGCCCGAAGCCGGCGCCACGCTGCACTAGTTCGGCGAGGGTTCCAGCACGCCCAGCAGCGCCTGGCGCAGCACCGCGGCCAGCCGGTGGCGCGGCCGGTGCAGGGGCGTGAGCAGCACCACCCGGAAGGGAATGCGCACCGCCAGCGGCCGCTGCACCAGCTGCGCACCAGCGCAGGCGGCGGCCGTCAGCGGGTTGACGATCGCCAGCCCCAGCCCCGCTGCCACCAGCGCGCAGACGGTGGCGGCGCTGTGCGTCTGCACGCGCAGCTCGCGGACGATGCCGGCGGCGGCAAACAGCGCGTCGATCTGCATCCGGTAGGGGTCGGCCGGTGCCAGGCTGATGAAGGCCTGCCCGGCGAAGTCCGCCAGCTCCAGCACCGGCTTGGCGGCCAGCGCATGGCCAGCGGGCAGCACGGCCACCTCGGCCAGGTCGGCCAGCACCTCGGCCTGGCAGCCGCTCGGGGCTTCGGGGCGCTCGGTCAGGGCCAGGTCGTAGCGCTGCTCGGCCATCCAGGCTTCCAGCAGCGGGCTCTCGGCCGGGGTGATGCTGATGGCGGCGGCCGGGCAGCGCGCAAGTGCAGCCGGCACCAGGGCATGGGCCAGGGCGGGCTGGGCCAGCAGCTCGAAGGGCTGCTGCTCGGCCTGTGCCAACGCGCGCGCCTGCGCCTGCACCTCGGCCAGGCCGCTGTAATGGCGCTGCACGGCTTCGAACAGGGCCAACGCCGCGGCGGTGGGCCGGATGCGCGCGCCGCCGCGCTCGAACAGGGCGTAGCCCAGGCGCTGTTCCATCAGCGCGATCTCGCGGCTCAGCGTGGGTTGCGAGCTGTGCAGGGCCTGGGCGGCGGCGGTCAGGCTGCCGGCCTGCATGACGGCGCGGAAGACCTCGACCTGGCGGTGGCTGATGGACATGATTTCAGCATATCGAAACTGGATGATGTGAAGACAAATTGCGATTGGACTGAATGATTCGGCCCGGGCAAGCTGCGCGCCATGCTGACCAACCCCCAAGTTCAGGCCCTGGCCACCGAGTTCGGCACTCCGCTGTGGGTGATGGACGCCGACACCATCCGCGCCCGCGTGGCCCAACTGCGCGCCTTTGACACCCTGCGCTACGCGCAAAAGGCCAACCCCAACACGCATTTGCTGCGCCTGCTGCGCGCCGAAGGGGTGAAGGTGGACGCCGTGAGCCGCGGCGAGGCGCTACGGGCGCTCAAGGCGGGCTACCAGGGCGGAGCCGCCCAGGCGCCGCTTGCACAGGCGGCCGAGGCGGAGATCGTCTACACCGCCGACCTGCTGGACCGCGAGAGCCTGGACTTTGTTGTCGAGCAGGGCCTGGTGGTGAACTGCGGCTCCATCGACATGCTGCGCCAGCTGGGGGAACGCAGCCCGGGCCATGGCGTCTGGATTCGCCTCAACCCCGGCTTCGGCCATGGCCACA
This sequence comes from Inhella sp., assembly GCF_041912635.1. Lineage (GTDB taxonomy): Bacteria > Pseudomonadota > Gammaproteobacteria > Burkholderiales > Burkholderiaceae_C > Inhella. The sequence goes on along the minus strand of NZ_JAYRMO010000019.1, from coordinate 61,274 downwards.
GCCGCAAGACCAATACCGGCGGCGAAGGCAGCAAGCACGGCATCTGGCACGAACAACTGCCGGAGGCATTGGCGGTGATTCGCAGCAGAGGCCTGCGCCTGGTGGGCCTGCACATGCACATCGGCTCGGGTGTGGACTACGGCCATCTGGCCCAGGTGGGCGGCGCCATGGTGGCGGCGGTGCGCCAGGTGCTGGCAGCCGGCCTGGACCTGCAGGCGATCTCGGCCGGCGGCGGCCTCTCCATCCCCTACCGCGCCGGCGAGCCGCGCGTGGATACCGCGCACTATTTCGAACTCTGGGACGCCGCCCGCCGCGAGGCCGCGGCCCTGCTGGGCCACCCGCTGCATCTGGAGATCGAGCCCGGCCGCTTCCTGGTGGCCGAGGCCGGCTGCCTGCTGGCCGAGGTGCGCGCCGTCAAGCGCCAGGGCAGCGTGGACTATGTGCTGGTGGATGCCGGCTTCAACGAGCTGATGCGCCCCGCCATGTACGGCGCCCACCACGGCCTGCGCCTCATCCCCCACGATGGCCGCACGCTGGGCCCGGCCCAGCCCACCGTGGTGGCCGGCCCGCTGTGCGAAAGCGGCGATGTCTTCACCCAAGGCGAGGGCGGCGAGCTGCGCCCGCAGGACCTGCCCGCCGCCCAGGTGGGCGACTGGCTGCTCATCGAGCACACCGGCGCTTACGGCAGTGCGATGAGCAGCAACTACAACAGCCGCCCGCTGGCCACCGAGGTGCTGCTGGAAGGCGGCCGCCCGCGCTTGATCCGCCGCCGCCAGCGCGTGGAGGAATTGCTCGCGCTTGAGGACTGATCCGGATGGCGCGGCGGCGCCGGGCTGCGACAGTTCGGCATGCTTTGGCGTGCGCTGTGTTTGACATTTTCTTTCGGCTCCATGGCCGCTGTGGCGCAGGCGCAAGCCGTGCTGGAGGCGCGCTTTGACGCCGGCAACCCGCCCTTTGCCGCCGAGCGCCAGGGCGAGGCGGTGGGCTACTACCCGAAGATCGTCGAAGCCGCGGCACGCCGTGCCGGGCTGAAGCTGCAGGGCCAGGCCGTGCCCTGGATGCGAGCGCTGCGCGCGCTGGATGAAGGCCAGGCCTGCGCGGTCGGTGCCTATGCCACCCCCACCCGGCGCGAGCGCTACCTGCTCAGCGAACCGGTGTTTCGTGACCGGATCCTGGTGGTGGGCCTGCGTGAGCGCCGCCTGCCGCCCGTGCGTGAGGTGACGGATCTGCAGGGCCTGCGCGTGGGCATGGTGCGCGGCTGGGTCTACGGCCCACTGGAACCCCACCTGCCCAGCCTGCAGCGCGTGGACGCCACCTACGACGACCAGCTCTTCATGAACCTTGCCAGCGGCCGCGTGGACGTGGTGCTGGCGGTGCAGTACGCCGCCCAATACACCATGGCCCAGCTGGGGGTGGACGGCCAGGTGCTGGGCGAACTGGCCCAGGCCGACCTGCACCTGCTGTGCCCGCGCACCCCCGAGTTCCGCGCCCTGCTTGAGAAATTCGACCCCGCAGTGCGCGAACTGCGCCGCAGTGGCGAAATGGCGCGCATCGAGGCCCAGACCCTGGGGAAGTGACGGCTATCCCATCGCCTTTGCCGATAGGGGTCATTTAATAAATCAAAACTAACGGTCATTGGCCGTCGATACAGTTCAGCCCATTCCTTCCCACCCCTCATGGAGCTGAACCGATGTCCCTGATCAACACCACCGTCGCCCCGTTCAAGGCCGAGGCCTTCCACAACGGCAAGTTCGTCGCCCTGACCGAGGAAAGCCTGAAGGGCAAGTGGTCCGTGCTGGTCTTCATGCCGGCCGCCTTCACCTTCAACTGCCCCACCGAAGTGGAAGACGCCGCGGAGCACTACGCCGAGTTCCAGAAGCTGGGCGCCGAGGTCTACATCGTCACCACCGACACCCACTTCGCCCACAAGGTCTGGCACGAAACCAGCCCGGCCGTCGGCAAGGCCAAGTTCCCGCTGGTGGGCGACCCCACCCACGCCCTGACCCGTGCCTTTGGCGTGCACATCGAGGAAGAAGGCCTGGCTCTGCGTGGCACCTTCGTCATCAACCCCGAAGGTCAGATCAAGACCGCCGAGGTGCATGACAACGCCATCGCCCGCGACATGAAGGAAACCCTGCGCAAGCTCAAGGCCGCGCAGTTCGTCGCCAAGAACCCGGGTCAAGTCTGCCCGGCCAAGTGGAACGAAGGTGCGGCGACCATCACCCCGTCGCTGGACCTGGTCGGCAAGATCTAAATGAAGCGGATGGCTGCAGGCCCGGGAGGGCTTGCAGCTTCCCCAGAGCCGCGCAAGCGACTCTGAAAGGGCCCTGACCAACGGGTCCTTTCAGAGTGGCTGGCTTCGCCACACCCCTACCTGAGGAGACCGAGCATGTTGGACAGCACCCTGAAGACCCAGCTCCAGGCCTATCTGGAGCGCGTCAAGGAACCCTTCGAGATCGTCGCCTCGCTCGACGACTCGGACAGCTCCCAGCAGCTGCTGGCCCTGCTGCAAGACATCCAGGCGATGTCCGACAAGATCAGCCTGCGCACCGACGGCCAGGATGCGCGCCGCCCCTCCTTCGGCCTGCAGCGCGCTGGCACGGCGATGGACCTGCGCTTTGCCGCCATCCCGCTCGGCCACGAGTTCACCTCCCTGGTGCTGGCCCTGCTGTGGGTGGGTGGCCACCCGCCCAAGGTCGAGCCCGAGCTGATCGAGCAGGTGCGTGCGCTGCCGGGCGACTACCGCTTCGAAGTCTTCATGTCTCTGAGCTGCCACAACTGCCCGGACGTGGTGCAGGCGCTGAGCCTGATGGCAGTGCTGAACCCGCGCGTGCAGACCGTGGTCATCGACGGCGCGCTGTTCCAGGATGAAGTCAAGGCGCGCGAAGTCATGGCCGTGCCCATGGTCTTCCTGAACGGCCAGGAATTCGGCTCCGGCCGCATGAGCCTGGAAGAGATCGTTGCCAAGCTGGACACCGGTGCGGCCGCGCGTGATGCCGCCAAGCTGGACGCCAAGGCGCCCTACGACATGCTGATCGTCGGCGGCGGCCCGGCCGGTGCCGCGGCCGCCGTGTATGCGGCGCGCAAGGGCATCCGCACCGGTGTGGCGGCCGAGCGCTTTGGCGGGCAGGTCAACGACACGCTGGCGATCGAGAACTACATCTCAGTGCTGGAAACCGACGGGCCGAAGTTCGCCGCCGCGCTGGAGGCCCATGTCAGGGCGTATGACGTGGACCTGATGAATCTGCAGCGCGCCGAAAGCCTGACCCCGGCCGCCGAGCCCGGCGGTCTGATCGAGCTGAAGCTGGCCAACGGCGCCACGCTGAAGAGCAAGACGGTCATCCTCTCCACCGGCGCGCGCTGGCGCAACGTCAACGTGCCGGGCGAGCAGGAATACAAGAACAAGGGCGTGGCCTATTGCCCGCATTGCGACGGCCCGCTCTTCAAGGGCAAGCGCGTGGCGGTGATCGGCGGTGGCAACTCGGGGGTGGAGGCGGCGATTGATCTGGCCGGCATCGTGGCCGAGGTCACCTTGCTGGAATTTGCCGAGCAGCTGCGCGCCGATGCGGTGCTCGTCAACAAGCTGCGCAGCCTGCCGAACGTGCGGGTGCTGACGAATGTGCAGACCACCGAGTTCACCGGCGCCGAGGGCAAGCTGAACGGCCTGAGCTACTTGGAGCGTGCCAGCGGTCAGGCCCAGCACATCGAGCTGGAGGGCGTGTTCGTGCAGATTGGCCTGGTGCCCAATACCGAGTGGCTGCGCGGCACCGTGGAGTTGAGCCGGCACGGCGAGATCGTGGTGGACGCCAAGGGTGCCACCTCGGTGCCGGGCGTGTTTGCGGCGGGCGACTGCACGACGGTGCCGTTCAAGCAGATCGTGATTGCGGCTGGCGACGGTGCCAAAGCGGCGCTGGGGGCGTTTGACTACTTGATGCGGATGCCGGTGGCGGCGGCCTGACAGGGCGCTTGGACCGAGGTGTGCGGCGGGCGCTGGGAATGCTCGGAATCGCCTTGGGGCGATTCCTCGGCCTTCGCTGCCGCTCAGGCCCGGTGCTGCGCACCGTCCAACGAAGGTCCCCCGGACCTTCGTTGAGCGAACCGGTGGGGCTCATCCCAAACATCCGCTCCAAACGCCAAGGGGTCCCGGTGGGACCCCTTTGCGTTTGGAGCGGGCGATGGGAATCGAACCCACGTCTTGAGCTTGGGAAGCTCAGGTCCTGCCATTGAACGACGCCCGCTTGGAAGGCGAGCATATTAAGCGATTAACCTTGGCGGCCATGTCGAACCCGATGACCGCCGTGCCGCGCAGCCGCGCCCAGACCTTGAGCGAATTGGCGGCCGATCCGCCTTTGGATTTGATCGTCGTCGGCGGCGGGGCGACGGGCCTGGGGGTGGCCTTGGATGCTGCCGTGCGCGGCTTGCGCGTGGCGCTGCTGGAGGCCGAGGATTTCGCCAAGGGCACCAGCTCGCGGGCCACCAAGCTGGTGCATGGCGGGGTGCGCTACCTGGCGCAGGGGCACCTGGGCCTGGTGCGTGAGGCACTGCGCGAGCGCGCCACGCTGCTGCACAACGCGCCCCACTTGGCCCAGCCGCTGCCCTTCGTGATGCCTTCCTACGCCTGGTGGCAGACCCCGTTCTATGGCCTGGGCCTGGCGCTGTACGAGCTGATGGCCGGGCGTGCCAGCCTCGGGGCCACGCGCTGGCTGGGCCGGGCTCGCACGCAGGCCCTGTTGCCCGGCGTCAACCCGCAGGGCCTGAGCGGCGGTGTGCAGTACTGGGACGCGCAGTTCGACGACGCCCGGCTGGCGCTGGCGCTGGCGCGCAGCGCCGAAGCGGCCGGTGCCTGGGTGCTGAACCACTGCGCGGTCGAGGGCCTGCGCTTCGCCGGCGGCGGGGTGGCCGGCGTGGTGGCGCTGGATGCTGAAACCGGCCAGCGCCTGGAACTGCGCGCGCCCTGCGTCGTCAACGCCACCGGGGTCTGGGTGGACGATTTGCGCGCCCGCGATGGTCAGCAGGGCCCGGCGCCGGAGCCTCTGGTCACCGTCAGCCAGGGCGTGCATCTGGTGGTGGATCGCGAGTTCCTGCCGGCCGACTGCGCACTGCTGGTGCCGCGCACCGCCGATGGCCGGGTGCTGTTCGCCGTGCCCTGGCTGGGCAAGGTGATCCTTGGCACGACCGACACGCCGCGGCCGGACCGCCCGCTGGAGCCTCAGCCCTTTGAGTCCGAGCTGGATTTCATCCTCGGCGAGGCCGGCCGCTACCTGGCGCGGGCGCCGCGCCGTGCCGATGTACGCAGCTGCTGGGTGGGCCTGCGCCCGCTGGCCCGGCCCAGCGGGGAGGGGAGTGGCGGCACCGGGGGCATCAGCCGCGAGCACCACATCGAGCGGCGCGAGAGCGGGCTGGTGTCCGTCACCGGCGGCAAGTGGACGACCTACCGCGCCATGGCCGAAGAGGTGCTGGAGGTCTGCATGGACAGCGGCCTGCTGCCCGCGCGGCCGGGCGGGCGCACGCGCGATTGGCCGCTCGTTGGTGCCCAGGCCGGCGCCAGCCTGCGCCAGCCGCAGGGCCTGGCGCGCTACGGCAGCGAGGCGGCACGGGTGCAGGCTCTGCGCGGCGCAAATCGCTGGCTGGCGCCGGACCTGAGCGAGGCCATGGTGCGATTTGCCGCCCGCCAGGAATACGCCCGTACGGTCGAGGACCTGCTGGCGCGGCGCGTGCGCCTGCTTTTCCTGGACGCGCGCGCGGCCCTGCACGTGGCCGAAGCGGTGGCGGCCATCCTGCGCGAAGAAACCGGGGTGGACCCGCAGCTGGAAGCCTTCCGGACGCTGGCGGCGGGCTATTGCCTGTCACCTTAGGAAGGGCGGGGGCGGAACTCCCACAATCCGCCCATGCAATCCCCATCCCTTCTGCGCCTGGCCTTCAAGCGCCTGTGGCGCGATGCCCGTGCCGGTGAACTGCGCCTGCTGCTGATCGGCGTCTGCCTGGCTGTGGCGGCCGTGACGGCCGTGAGCCTGCTGGTCAACCGGCTTGAACAAGGCCTTCTGCGCGATGCGGCGCAGTTGATCGGCGGTGATCTGGTGCTGACGAGCGACCAACCCGCACCCGCCTGGGTGCGCGAGCAGGCGCTGGCCCAGGGTTTCGAGGCGTCCGAATCGGCGAGCTTTCCAAGCATGGCGCGCGCCGATGACGCCCAGGGCGGCGCCAGCCGCCTCGTGGCCGTCAAGGCCGTGGCACCGAACTACCCACTGCGCGGCCGCGTGCGCCTGGAGGGCGGACGCCTGGCCGGGGCGCCGCCGGCCGGCGAGGTCTGGGTGGACCGCGCGGTGCTGGACGCTTTGCAGCTGCGCCTGGGCGACTCGCTCTGGCTGGGCGAGGCCCGGCTCAAGCTCGGCGCCGTGATCGAAACCGAACCCGACCGCGGCGCCGGCTTCCTGGCCTTTGCGCCGCGCGTGCTGCTGGCCCAGGCCGATCTGGCCGCCACCGAGCTGGTGCAGCCCGCCAGCAGGGTGGGCTACCGCCTGGCCCTGGTGGCCGCGCCTCAGCAAAGCAAGGCGCTGGCGCAATGGCGCGAACTTCTGAACGCCCGCATCAACAAGGGGGAGTGGCGCGGCGCGCGCATCGAGACCCTGGAGGGCGGCCGGCCCGAGCTACGCCAGACCCTGGAGCGCGGCACGCGCTTCCTGAGCCTGGTGGCGCTGCTGGCCTCGCTGCTGGCCGCGGTGGGCGTGGCCCTGGCGGCGCGCGATTTCGCCAACCGCCATGTCGATGAATGCGCGCTCCTGCGCGTGCTGGGCCTGAGCAGTGCGCGCATCGCCGGCAGCTATGCGATCGAGCTGCTGGTGGTGGGCGTGGCCGCCACCCTGCTCGGCGGCTTGCTGGGCCTGGGCGTGCAGGCCCTGCTGCTGGTCTTGCTGCAGGGCCTGGTGCCGGTGGAACTGCCCGCGCCCGGCCTGCAACCCTTTGCCCTGGCCGGCGGCCTGGGGCTGAGCCTGCTGCTGGCCTTTGGCCTGCCGCCAGTGCTGCGCCTGGCCCAGATCAGCCCGCTGCGCGTGTTGCGCCGGGAGCTGGGTGCCAAGCTGAACCCGCTGGCCGCTCTGGTGGGCGTGGCCGGCCTGGCCGCCTGGATGGCGGTGCTGGCCCTGGCGGCCGGAGACGCCACGCTGGGTGGGCTGACCATCGGCGGCTTTGTGCTGGCTGCCGCCCTGCTGGCGCTGCTGGCCGGCCTGGCCCTGCTGCTGCTGCGCCGCGTGGCTGTGGGCCCGGCCGCGCCGCCCTGGCTGCGTCTGGCCACGCGCCAGGTGGCGGCGCGTCCGGCCCTGGCGGTGGCGCAGGTGGCTGCCCTGGGCCTGGGCCTGCTGGCCCTGGCCCTGCTGGTGCTGCTGCGCACCGATCTTCTGGAGAGCTGGCGCCTGGCCACACCGGCCAAGGGGCCGGACCGCTTCGTCGTCAACCTGCAACCCGACCAGGCCGAACCCTTCAAGGCCCAGCTGGCGGCGGCCGGCGTGCAGCCGCTGGACTGGTACCCGATGTTCCGCGGCCGCCTGATCGCCATCAACGGCCAGGCCGTGCACGAGCTCAAGCTCGGCAGCGACCGGGCGCGCCGCCTGGTGGAGCGCGAGTTCAACCTCAGCCACATGAGCACCATGCCGGCGCACAACCAAGCGCTGGAGGGTAGCTGGGGCGAGGGCCTGAGTGTGGAAGACGGCCTGATGAAGGAGCTCGGCCTGAAGCTCGGCGACCGGCTGGCCTTCGAAGTGGCCGGGCAGCGCCACGAGTTGGCGGTGTTGCAGCGCCGCCAGGTGGACTGGTCGTCGATGCGCGTCAACTTCTTCGTCATCTTCCAGCGCAGCCAGAGCCCACAGGCCTCGCAGCAGCTTGAGCTCCCGAGCACGTGGATCGCCACCTACCGCGCCCCTGCCGACAAGACCCTGGACCGCCAGCTGGCTGCGCGCTTTCCGAACGCCACGCTGATCGATGTTTCGGCGCAGATCAGCCAGGTGCAAGGGGTTCTGGAGCAGGTGGCCAATGCGGTGCAGCTGCTGTTTCTGTTCACGCTGGCGGCCGGCCTGGTGGTGCTGGTGGGCGCGCTGACGGCCACCCGCGAGGCACGGCTGCGCGATGTGGCGTTGATGCGCGCCCTGGGCGCCAGCGGCGCTCTGCTGGCGCGCGTGCAGCGCGCCGAGTTGCTCGGCCTTGGGCTGCTCTCCGGTGTGCTGGCCGGTGGCCTGGCGCTGGGGATCGGGGCGCTGCTCGCGGTGCAGGTGTTCGAGTTCAGCTGGCGCCCGCAGCCCTGGGTGCCGCTGGGCACGGCCCTGGCCGGCGCCCTGCTGGCGGGTGCTGCCGGCTACTGGGGCCTGCGTGGCGTGCTGCGCCGGCCGGTGGTGCAGACGCTGCGCGCTGCCACGCAGGAGTAGCGCGCGGGGCAAAAAATGGCCGCCCCGAGGGCGGCCATGTGCCGACTGGTGAAGGACTCTAGAACGATTCCCACTCGCCATCGCCCGCGGGGGCCGGGGCGGGCGCCGGCTTGGGCGGGTTTGGCCGAGCGGCCGGTTTGGCGGCGCCGCTGGCTTGGGCGGCAGGGGCAGGCCTGCTACTGGTCGGGCTGGCGGGCGCGGCGGGGCGTGCCGCGCTGGCGGGCCGATGGCCCATACCACCCGTGCGCGCCGGGGCTTCGATTTCGCCGACCTTGAAGACCGAGATGATTTCGGACAGGCGGTGCGCCTGGTCGCGCAGGCTCTCGGCCGCCGCGGCCGATTCCTCGACCAGTGCGGCGTTCTGCTGCGTGGCCTGATCGAGCTGACCCATGGTGACGTTGACGCCGCCAATGCCCTGGCTTTGCTCGCCCGCGGCCGCGGAGATCTCGCCAATGATGTCGGAGACGCGCTGCACGCCCGCCACGATCTCGCCCATCGACTCGCCGGCTTCCTGCACCAGGCGCGAACCGGCCTCGACGCGTTCCACGCTGGCGCTGATGAGGCTCTTGATCTCCTTGGCCGCCTCAGCGCTGCGCCCGGCCAGGGTGCGTACCTCGCCAGCCACCACGGCAAAGCCGCGGCCCTGCTCGCCGGCACGCGCCGCTTCCACGGCGGCGTTCAGCGCCAGGATGTTGGTCTGGAAGGCGATGCCGTCGATGACGCCGATGATGTCGCTGATCTTGCGCGAGCTGGCGCTGATCTCGTCCATGGTATTGACGACCTGACCCACCACCTCGCCGCCCTTGGTGGCGGCCCCGGAGGCCGAACTGGCGAGCTGGTTGGCGGTAGTGGCGGCCTCCGCGGTATGGCGCACCGCGGCGGTCAGGGCGTCCATCGAGGAGGTGGCCTGCTGCAGGTTCGAGGCTGTCTGTTCAGTGCGCTGCGAGAGGTCCTGCGCGCCCGAGGCGATCTCACTGGAGGCCACGCTGATGGAGCCGGTGGCCTGGTGCACATCGCGCAGGATGCCTTGCAGCTTTTCGGCGAAATCGTTGAAGGCGCGGGCGATGCCGGCCACTTCATCCTGTCCCTGCGCGGGCAGCCGGCGCGTCAAGTCGCCGCCGCCGGCGCTGATCTCGTTCATGGCGTCCTGCACGCGCTTGAGGCCGGCCGTCAGCGCCGACACCACGCCCGTGATCAGCGCGGCGGCCAGGCCGACCATCAGCACGGTGACCAACACCGCCTTGCTCAGCAGCGAGCTCAGCGCAGCCAGCGCCTCACCGGCATCGCTGACGACGATCAGCGACCAGTCCGAGCCCGCCACGGGCGCGGCGCGCAGCAGCACCGATTGCTCGCCGATGCGGGTCTCCAGCCAGTCCGACTTGTCGCTCCCCAGGGCCTTGATGGCGGCGGGGGTCAGCGCGGGCGAGAGCTCGGTGGCGGGCTTGAGCACGTACTTGGCATTGGCGTGCGCCATCACCCGGCCATCCGCCGCCACCAGGAAGGCGAAGCCCGAGGGGGTGGGCTTGATGGCCTTGAGGATGTTGACGACACCGGTGAGGTAGACGTCGCTGGCCACCACGGCCTTCACGCCACCGCCTTCCTTCACTGCCAGGGCGAAGGTGACGACCGACTGCTGGGTGCTGGCGTCCAGGTAGGGCTCGGTCAGCACCACGGCGTCGCTACCCGAGGCCAACTTGTACCAGGGCCGCCCGGTGGGGTCGTAGCCTTCCGGCAGCTGCTGGTCCTTGCTTTGCAGCATGCGCTTGTCGGCGTGGCCGATGTAGGCCATGTCCAGCCCGCCCGACTGCGCCGCCTGGGCCAGCGGAACGCGCGGATTCTCTAGCTCCACCGCCGGACGCAGCGACTGCAGGATGGCCGCCTGAAAGCCCATCCAACCGGCGATGGACTGCGCCTGGCCACGCGCCACCTCGGCCAGCTGCGCGTTGGCTTGGCCGCGTACATGGGCGCGCGTGTCGAAGTAGCTGGCGGCGGTGGCCACCAACAGGGCCAGCAGCACCACGCCGCTGCACAGCGCAATCAGTCTTTGCTTGATCGTCTTCAACATGGGCGGGTGCTCCGGTAGGCCGTTCAGAAGGTTTCCCAATCGCCGTCACTGGCCGGCGCAGGGGCCGAGCGGCTGGCAGCCGGCGGCGTGGGCGCGGGCCGAGGTGCCGGTGGCTTGGGCTTCACGGGCGTCGGAGTGCGGCTGAGCGGGGTGGCGCTGCGCGCCGCGGGCTTGGGCGGCGGGCTGCTGACCCCCTTGGGTGCCGCGGCCGCGCTGTAGCCGCGCCCGGAGTCCTGTGCCGTGCGGAACACGGCCACGGCCTCGACCAGGCGCTGGGCCTGGTCGCGCAGGCTTTCGGCGGCAGCGGCGGACTGTTCGACCAGCGCGGCGTTCTGCTGCGTGGCTTGGTCGAGCTGCACCACGGAGTCATTGACCTGGCCGATGCCGTCGCTCTGCTCGCCGGCTGCGGCGGCGATCTCGCCAATGATGTCGGAGACACGCTGCACGCCGGACACGATCTCGTTCATGGCCGTGCCGGCGTCCTGCACTAGGCGCGAACCGGCTTCGACGCGTTCGACGCTGGCGCCGATCAGGCTCTTGATTTCCTTGGCGGCTTCGGCACTGCGGCCGGCCAGCGAGCGCACCTCGCCAGCCACCACGGCAAAGCCCCGCCCCTGCTCGCCGGCGCGGGCCGCTTCCACGGCCGCGTTCAGGGCCAGGATGTTGGTCTGGAAGGCGATGCCGTCGATGACGCCGATGATGTCGTTGATCTTGCGCGAACTGGTGTGGATCTCGTCCATCGTGCTGACGACCTGCGACACCACCTGACCGCCCTTGGCGGCCGCCGCTGAGGTCGAGGCCACGAGCTGGTTGGCGGTGCGGGCCGAGTCGGCCGTCTGGCGCACGGTGCCGGTGAACTCCTCCATCGACGAGGCGGCGATCTGCAGGTTCGAGGCGGTCTGCTCGGTGCGATGGCTGAGATCCTGGTTGCCGCTGGCGATTTCGCTGCTCGCGGTGCCGATCGAATCGACCGAACTGCGCACGGTGCTGATCATCTCGGCCAGCTTGGCACGCATCGACTCGGCGTCGCGGATCAGTTGGCCGATTTCGTCCTGGCGGCTGCTCTCGACGGACTGGGTGAGGTCGCCGGCGGCGATCGCCCTCATCGCTCCGGAGAGCTTGGCCATGGGTTGGGCCACCCATTGGTTCATCAGACGGAACAGGCCGAATACCAGGGCCAGCGTGGCGCCGGCCAGCACCAGCCAGAACAGGCTCAGGGTGCGCCAATGCCCGGCCATGGCCTCGCTGCGCTTGACCTGGGCGATCGTGATCAGACCGGTCTTCTCGTCTCGGTAGGCGGCGCCGAAGTAGCCCGAACCGCCACTGCCGAGCGCGTCCGGGATGTCGGACAGCAGGGCGCTGTTCTGCTTGGCCGTGAGCATCTCCGCCAGCTGCTTTTCCAGACCGGGCGCAAGGTCCAAGACTTTCTTGCCCTTGGCGCTGGGGTGTGCGGCAAACACGGCCTCGTTCGGGCCTGCGGCCATGTCCACCGTGAAGGCGCCGCCAGATTCGAAGAAGCGGGTCTCCTTGATCATCTTGTCCAGCGCCGCCTGGAACACGTCCAAATCGAAGCCGACGAAGAGGATGCCGATGATCTTGCCGTCGTCCGACTTGACCGGCTCGTAATAGGTCATGTAGGGCCGCCCGAAGAGCACGGCGCGACCGGCCCAGGACTTGCCGGCCATCATCGGGGCGTAGGCCGGATGCTGCTTGCCCAGCAGCGTGCCCATGGCACGGCTGCCGTCGGGCTTCTTCACCGAGGTGGTGATGCGCAGGAAGTCGTCGCCTTGGCGCGCGAACACCGTGGCCACACCGCCGGTGGTGTTGGCGAACTTGTCGACCGCCGTGAAGTTCTCGTTGAGCTTGGGGCCCCAGTCGCGCAGTTCGCCGGTCGCTTCATCCAGCGTGAAGGAGGGGCCGAAATCTTGCCGGAAGGCGCCAAAGCTGCGCTGCACCAGCACCTTGGCGGTCGCGTCCATCGCGCTGATGGAGTCGGAAATGGACTGCGCTTTGTCTCCTGCCCAGCTCTCTACCGATTGACTGGCATTGCGCCACAGCATGAAGCTCAGCAACAGGCTGGTGGCAAAGAGCACGGCCGCCAAGGCGACGGCGCCGATCAGGGTGACTCGCCGCGCCAGTGAAGCTTGTCCAGAAAACATGCGTTGCCTTTGTAGTTATGTGGAGGGGTGCCCACCACAGCCACGGGCCACGCACCCCAGGTTGTCGTTATTGGGTGATCGACTCCATCAGGCCCATGTCGGCGCTGCTCATCAGGCCCTCGATGTCCATCAAGATCAGCATGCGCTCGGCCACCGTGGCGATGCCGGTGATGTAGCTGGTGTTGACGGCGGCGGCCGTCATCTCGGGCGCCTGGCGGATCTGGTCGCGACTGAGTTCCAGCACGTCGGACACCGAATCGACCACCGCGCCGACCACGCGGTTGCGCACGTTCAGCACGATGACCACGGTGAAGGCATTGACCTCGGCACTGGCGCAGCCGAGCTTCACGCGCAGGTCGACGATGGGCACGATGACGCCGCGCAGGTTCACCACGCCCTTGATGAAGTCGGGCGCGTTGGCGATGCGGGTCGGCTGCTCGTAAGAGCGGATTTCCTGCACCTTGAGGATGTCGATGCCGTATTCCTCGGTGCCGAGACGGAAGGTCAGGTATTCGCCAGTGGCCGCCATGCGCGCCGATGCGCTGGGGACAATGACGTTGCTGGACGCTTGAACGAGTTCCATGGCTTCCTCTCTGCGGGTGTTGTCAATGACGTGATTTGCGGACCAGGCTGCCGATGTCCAGGATCAGCGCCACCCGGCCGTCGCCCATGATGGTGGCGCCCGAGACGTCGTTGACCTTGCGGTAGTTGGCTTCGAGGTTCTTGACCACGACCTGCTGTTGGCCTAGCAATTCATCCACCAGCAGGGCCACGCGGCCGCCCTCGGCCTCGACCACCACCATGATGGTGGAGACATGCTCGAAGTCGAAGCGCGGCACGTCGAACACCTTCTCGAGCTCGATCACCGGCATGAACTCGTCGCGCACCTCGACCACGCGGCCGGAGCCGGCCACCGTCTTGATGGTGTCGGACTTGACCTGGAAGCTTTCCACCACCGAGGACAGCGGCAGGATGTAGACCTCGTCGCCGACGCCCACGCTCATGCCGTCCATGATGGCCAGGGTCAGCGGCAGGCGCACCGAGACCTTCATGCCATAGCCTTCGGCGGAGTCGATCTCGACCGTGCCGCCCAGGCTGGTGATGTTCTTCTTCACCACGTCCATGCCGACACCGCGGCCCGAGACATCGGTGACCTGGTCGGCGGTGGAGAAGCCGGGCGCGAAGATCAGCCCCCAGACCTCCGAGTCGCTCATGCCCTCATGCGCCTCGATGCCCTTTTCCTGCGCCTTGCGGATCAGCTTCTCGCGGTTCAGGCCGCGGCCGTCGTCTCGCACCTCGATGACGATGCTGCCGCCCTGATGGCTGGCCACCAGGGTGATGGTGCCGTGCTCGGGCTTGCCCTTGGCGACGCGGTCGGCCGGCGGCTCGATGCCGTGGTCGCAGCTGTTGCGCACCAGGTGGGTGAGCGGGTCGGTGATCTTCTCGACCAGGCTCTTGTCCAGCTCGGTGGCTTCACCCTGCGTCACCAGCTCGACTTTCTTGCCCAGCTTGGCGGCAAGGTCACGCAGCATGCGCGGGAAGCGGTTGAACACCACCGACATCGGAATCATGCGGATCGACATCACCGCTTCCTGCAGGTCGCGGGTGTTGCGCTCGAGGTCGGCCAGGCCCGAGGTGAGCTGCTGGTACAGCGCCGGGTCCACGTTGCGGCTGTTCTGCGCCAGCATGGCCTGGGTGATGACGAGCTCGCCCACCAGGTTGATCAACTGATCGACCTTCTCGATCGAGACGCGCAGCGTGCTCTGGTCGCCCGCGGCGGCGGCGGGCTTCGGGGGCGCAGCGGCCGAGGGCTTGGTGGTGGGCACCACGGCGGCACTGGGCTTGGCGGCTTCGGCCGGCGCGGCCGTGGGGGCCGGCGCAGCGGCCTGGGGTGAGCCCGGGGCGTCGTCGAAGAAGCCGTAGCCCAGGTCTTCCTTCTTCTCTTCCTTGGGGGCGCCGGGGGCACCTTCGTAGAAGCCGTAGCCCGGGCCCATGGGGATCAGCTTGACCTGCTCGCGCGCCACATGGAAGGTGAACAGATCCAGCAGATCGTTGTCGCTGCTGGCGGTGGTGACCTTGAAGCGGCGCATGCCGTCGGCGGATTGGCCGCCGTCCAGCATCTCGATCGTGCCCAGGTCGGTGATCTCCTGGAACAGCTCGACCAGGTTGTTGGCCTGGTTGGGGTTGTCCAACGGGCCCACCAGCAGTTCCAGCTGGCGCAGGCCGCCAGCGGAAGAGGGTGCCGGTGCCGCGCTCGGCGCAGGGGTGGGTGCCGCCTTGGGCGCGGCCGCCGCGGCCGGTGCATCCGCCAGGCTGCCGCCATCCACCAGGGTGCGGATGCTGGCCACCAAGCCTTCGCTCTCGACCTGTTCCGTGCTGGTGCCGGCATGGCGCGCCAGCAGACCGCGCAACGCATCGCCCGACTGCAGCAGGATGTCGACCATCTGCGTGGTCGGCTTCAACTCATGGCGACGCAGCTTGTCCAGCAGGGTCTCCATGATGTGCGTGAGTTCGGCGACGTCGCCGAAGCCGAAGGTCGCAGCCCCGCCCTTGATCGAGTGCGCGCAGCGAAAGATCGCGTTCAGCTCCTCGTCATCGGCGGCCTCGACGTTCACATTGAGCAGCAGCTGCTCCATGTTGTCGAGGTTCTCACCAGCCTCCTCGAAGAAGACTTGGTAGAACTGACTGAGGTCGATGCCAGCGCCGAGGTTGGCGCCTTCGTTCGTCATCTCGCCCATGGGAGCTCCTCGGTTTAGCGGATGACCTTGCCGATCACTTCGATCAGCTTGGCCGGATCGAAGGGCTTGACCAGCCAGCCGGTGGCGCCGGCGGCGCGCCCGGCCTGCTTCATCGCGTCGCTGGACTCGGTGGTCAGGATCAGGATCGGTGTGCTCTTGAACTTGGGGTTCTCGCGCAGCTTCTTGGTCAGGGAGATGCCATCCATGCGGGGCATGTTCTGGTCGGTCAGCACCAGGTCGAAATCGCGTTGGGTTGCCTTCTCCCATGCATCCTGGCCGTCCACGGCTTCGACGACGTTGAAGCCCGCGTTCTTCAGGGTGAACGCCACCATCTGGCGCATCGAGGCGGAATCGTCCACCGCAAGGATCGAGTGCATCGTCTGCTCTCCGGTTTTCTACAAATCAGGGTTAAAACAACTCGACGGAGCCGGCATCGACTTCGTCCTGCGTCACGGGGTTGGGCCGGTTGGGCGCCTCGACTACCAAGGCATCGCCGTCCTCGTCATCGCTGCCGAATGCCTCGCGCGCCAGCTTGTCGGCGCAGGCGCGCAGGCGTTGGCTGGTGTGGGCGATCAGCTGGGTGGACATGTCCTGGAACTGCAGCGCCGTGATGGCCCCGGCAATGAACTGCAGGGCCTCGGCAAACTCGCCGGGTGTCAGCGCGCCGCCGCCGTTCACGCGTTGGGCCAGCGATTGGACTTCGGCCGAGGCGCCGAAGAAGTTCACCGACAGGGCCTCGCCGGCGTCGTCGAGCAGGCGTTGCAGACGCTCCAGGTCGTTGGTGACCGACATCAGGTGATCCTGGATCTCGGCGGCGGCGAGCAGGGTGAAGCGGGCTTCCTCGGCGGGCGATCCAACCACTTCCGCGTCCAGCGGTTCGTCAGTCGGTTCGTTTCCCTGCATGAGGCCTCCAGTGGCGCGTTGGGTGGCGCAGCCGAGCTGCTGATGGCGATTAGCCTAATCGAAGGCGTTCGCTCGCTGCGTCCAGCACGCCTAGGGTAATCCCTTTTGATGGTGCTTCCCCCACAGGGGAGTGTGCGCTTGGCACGCCTGGGGGCCGCGGCATACTCGGCCGCATGTTGGAAACCCTGGCAAACGCCCCTGCCGCAAGCCCCTTGGCGCAGCCTACGCCCCCGGTCTCGACGCCGGTGTTGCGGGTCCTGCATGTCGAAGACTCCGAGGTCGACCACCTGCGCATGCAGGCCCTGGTGCGGCAGGCCGGACTGCCGGCCGAGTGGACGCGGGTCGAGACCCTGGCGGACTTCGCCGCGGCGCTCGACCAGGACTGGGACGCGGTGGTGTGCGACTACCAGCTGCCCGAGCACAGCGGCCTGGACATGCTGCGCCATCTGCGCGCCAGCGGGCGCGTCTTGCCCTTCGTGCTGGTGTCCGGCGAGATCGGCGAAGACGTGGCCGTGGCGGCCATGCGCGAAGGGGCATCGGACTACCTCCTCAAGAGCCGCCTGGCGCGCCTAGGCCCGGCTTTGCAGCAGGCCGTCAAGGCGGCCGAGGCCGAGCGCTCGCGCCGTGCCGCCGATGCGGCGCTGCGCGAATCGACGCGCCGCCTGCAGGAGCTGACCGCGCACCTGCAGCAGCACATCGAGGCCGAGCGCGCGGCGCTGGCGCGCGAGCTGCACGACGATGTGGGCAGCGGACTGACAGCGCTGAAGTACGAGCTCGGCTGGCTGCAGCGCCATCTCGAGGATGCCCCCTTGCGCGAGCGGACCGAGCGCGCCATCGAGACCTTGAACGCGGCCATCGAGGCCAGCCGTCGCCTGATGGAGAACCTGCGCCCGCCCATCCTGCAGGAGGGGCTGGCGGCGGCACTGCAATGGCTGGTGCAGGATTTCGAGCGTCGCCATGGGCTGACGGTGCTGTGCGCGGGTCTGGATCAGGAACTCGAACTGCCCGAGGCGCTGGCCCTGGTGGCCTACCGCTTCGTGCAGGAGGCCCTGCACAACGTGGCCAAGCATGCGCAGGCCAGCCAGGTGCAGCTGGAGCTCCAATGCGCGTCCGGCGTGCTCGGTGTGGAGGTGCACGATGACGGCCGCGGCATGGAAGCGAACGAGGTGGACAAGCCCGGCCGCTTCGGCCTGCGCGGCCTGCAGGAGCGCGCTGCCAGCGTGGGCGGCTGGGTGGATCTGAGCACCCGGCCCGGGCGCGGCGTGCACCTGGTGCTGTCGATCCCGCTGGACGGGCGCTGGGAGCCCGGCCACCCGAGTGACGCTGCCTGGCTGGGGGAGGACGCATGATCCGCGTGCTGCTCTGCGACGACCACGCGCTGATCCGGCGTGGCATGCGCGACACCCTGATTGACGCCGGCGACATCGAAGTGGTGGGCGAGGTGGGCGATTACGGCAGCCTGCGCGAGGCCCTGCGCACCGGCCCGCGCCCGGATGTACTGCTGCTCGACATCAACCTGCCCGGGCGCAGCGGCCTGGACGTGCTGCATGTGCTGAAGGACGAGGCCGACGCGCCGCGCACCCTGGTGGTCTCGATGTACCCCGAGGAGCAGTACGCCATTCGCAGCTTGCGCGCTGGCGCCTTCGGCTATGTGAACAAGGGCGGTGACCCGGCCGAGCTGGTGCAGGCCGTGCGCATGGTGGCGCAGGGGCGCAAGTACGTGACGCCCGAGATCGCCCAGATGCTGGTGGAGAACCTGACCGCGCCGCAGCCCGAGCAGGCCCACCACAAGCTCTCCGATCGCGAGCTGCAGACGCTGGTCATGATCGCCTCCGGCCGGCGCCTGTCGGATATCGCCGAGGAGCTGCTGCTCAGCCCCAAGACCGTCAGCGTCTACCGTGCCCGCGTGCTGGAAAAGCTCGGACTCAGCAACAACTCCGAGCTGACGGTGTACGCGATCCGGCAAGGCCTCGTGCAGGGATGACTGCCGACCCCCGGCTCGGGCGCGGCTCGCTGGTTCAGCGGCTGACGCGTCTGAATGTCGGGGTGCTGGCCCTGACCCTGTTCCTGAGCTTCGTGCTCGTGCAGGGCATGGCCTACTACACGGCGCGTGCCCAGCAGCGTGAGGCGGCCGGTGCGGCCGCAACCTTGCTGGCGCAGAACCTCGCGCCCATGCTTGCCTTCCAGGATCCGCGCGCGGCGCAAATCCAGCTCGACGAGGTGGCTGGCCGGCGTGCCGATCTGCGCGAGCTGCAGCTGCTCGACGTCCAGGGCCGCAGCTTTGCGCATTGGCGTTCGCGCGCCCCGGTGGCGACGCTGGCCCGGCTGCCCGGCTTCGGCCAGGCCTTCGAGCTGCGCGTGCCCATCGTGCTGCAGAACGATCCGATCGGCGCCCTGCATTGGCGTGAGGCCCAGGCCGAGCTGGAGGCCATGATGGCGCGTATCTGGCTGGGGGGCCTGGCCCTGCTGTTGCTGGCCCTGCTGCTGGCGGCACTGGCCTTGCGCTGGGTGCAGCGGCGTGCGCTGGCGCCGTTGGTGGCGCTGGCCGAACTGACTGAGCGCGTGGCCACGACACAGGACTACGGCCTGCGTGCCGCCGTGGTGCATGGTGACGAGGTAGGGCGGCTGGCCGGCCAGGTGAACGAGATGTTGCGCCGCATCCAGGTCTGGCATCAGGACCTGCACCAGCAGCTGCAGCAGCAGCGCCAAGCCGGCATGGCCCTGCGCCAGCTGGCACACCGCGACCACCTGACCGGCCTGCCCAACCGCCTCTCCTTCGACATCGAGCTGGAGCGCCAGGTCATCGAGGTGCAGCACGGCCAGCAGGCGCTGGGCCTGCTGTTCATCGACCTGGACCACTTCAAGGCCATCAACGACCAGCTTGGCCACGCGGCGGGCGACGAGGTGCTGATTGAGGCCACGCAGCGCCTGTCCAGCGTGCTGCGGGATCAAGACACCCTGTTCCGCTTGGGCGGCGACGAGTTCGCGCTGCTGGTGGCGCCGCTGCACAGTGCGGCCACGCTGGAGCAGCTGGCCGGGCGGCTGATCGCTGCCGTGAGCGCACCGCTGCAGGTGCGCGGCCGGGCCATGCCGCTGGGGGCGAGCATCGGCGGCGCCATTGCGCCCCAGCATGGCCAAGAGGCCGCGGCCCTGCTGCGCCAGGCCGACACCGCCATGTACGCCGCCAAGGCGGCGGGCAAGAACTGCTACCGCATCGCCACGCCATGAAAGCACTGCTGCCCGCCCTGCTGATGCTGGCGGCCGGCGCCGCGGCGGCCGAACCCACGCTGGAGGAGTTGCTGCGCCAGGAGCTGGACCGACCCAGCGCCGAGCTCGGCGTCAGCACCGCCGCGCGCCTGGCCCAGAGCGGCTCCGCCGCGCCCGGCGTGACCCATGTGGTGACGCGCCAGGACATCCAACGCCTGGGCCTGCGCAGCCTGGCCGACATCCTGCAGCTCTTCCCTGGCGTCTACCTCAGCGAGGACGGCTTGTTCACCCAGGTGGGCGTGCGCGGCCTGGGCCGGCCGGGCGACCTGAATTCGCGCGTGCTGTTCCTGCTCGACGGCCTGCGCCTGAACGAGAACATCTACGACGCCGGCCAGATCGATCAGGACTTCCTGGTCGAGGTCAGCCAGATCGAGCGCGTTGAGTTCACGCCCGGCTCGGGCTCGGCGCTCTATGGCAACAACGCCTTCTTGGGCGTGCTCAACGTCATCACCCAGCGAGCCAACCAGGCGCGCGGCCTGCGCGTGCGCGCCACGCTGGGCGAGCAGCTCAACCGCACCGCCAGCGCCAGCTGGGCGCAGCGGCTTGAGAGTGGCAATGAATGGGGTCTGGCCTTCAGCCGCTGGTGGGGCCAGCGCCTGCCCCTGACCGTTCCTGACTCCGAACCGATCAAGGGCAGAAGCGTCGCGCGCGAGCTCAACTGGGACCGTGCCGAGCGCTTCAACCTCTATGGCCTGTACCGCGGCCTGATGCTGCGCGTCGGCACGGTGGATCGCGTGCACGGCCTGCCCACCCCACTGAGCCTTTCCGACGAGGACGCCGAGCTGGGCCAGGGCCTGGACCGCACCCGCATCCACTACGGCCACGCCAGCTGGGAGGGCGATCTGGGGGCGGGCTGGCAGCTGCAGCTGGCCGGCGCCAAGCAGTTGCTGGTGTACCGCAACGACGAGCCCTTCGTCAGTGACAGCGGGCGCAGCGGCGTGTTCCTGTACGAGACGCGCGGCCGCTGGGACCTGCTGGAGGCCCGTGCCGCCGGCCCTCTGGGCGAGCGCCACGAGCTGATGCTGGGTGCCGAGGTGCAGCGCGACCGCCAGCAGCGCATCCGTTACTTCATCGTCGGCCAGGAGGACGAGGGGGTGGACCGGCGCAGTCGCCGCATCGGCCTGTTCGTGCAGGACAGCTGGACGCTGGCGCCGCGCCAGCACCTGCTGCTGGGCCTGCGGCACGACGCCGTGCGCGGCCAGGGCAGCCGCCTCAGCCCGCGGCTGGCCTACAGCGCGGCGGACGAACAGGGCCGGCAGTTCAAGCTCAGCCTGGGCAATGCCTTTCGGGCGCCGAACCGCAGCGAGATCCTCACCAACGAGTTCCAGGACGTGCCGGTGCCGCCGCCCGAGCGCATCCGCAGTCTGGAGGCCGCCTGGGACGCGCCGCTGAGCCCGCGCTGGCGCTACCGCCTGGTGGCCTATGTGGGGCGCATCCGCAACCTCATCGACGCCGGCCCCGAGGCCAGCTTCTACAGCGCCAGTGAACCCGTGCGCAGCAAGGGGCTGGAGGCTCAGCTGGACGGCCGCTGGGGCCAGGGCGGCAGCGCCCAGCTGTGGCTGGCGCTGCAGCGCAGCCGCTATGCCGGGGGCAACGAGCTCAGCAACAGCCCGCACGGCCTGGCGGGTTGGCGCGCCTGGCACCCGCTGGGTGCGGGCTGGCGCCTGGCCCTGCATGGCAGTGCGGTGCAGCGCCGCCAGGCCGAGGCCTACAGCCTGCCCGGCTACGCGCTGCTGCACGCCCATCTGCAGTGGGAGCGCCCGCAGGGCGGCGAGGTTTTCCTGGGCCTGCGCAATCTGACTGGGCGGCGCTACTGGGATGCACCGGGCGTGTCCGGCGGGCCGCCTTCCGAGCACGAGGGCCGGGTGGTCTGGCTCGGCTTCGACTGGCGCTTCGGGCCATGAAGCCGGCCCTGCTGCTCTGCCTGGCCCTGGCCCTGCCGGCCGTGGCGCAAATCGAGCTGCCCGAGGAAGCGCGCCTGCGCGCCGCCTTCGTCTACCGCTTTTCCCAGTTCACCGAATGGCCGAACCCACCCCCGGGCGGGCTGACGCTGTGCGGCGTACAGCTGGGGGCGGCCGAGCAGGCGCTGCGCCAGCTCAGCGCGCGCAGCCGGGGCACGGCGCCGCTGCGCTACCGCGAGGTGGAGAGCCCGCGCGATGCCGCCCAGCACTGCCAGGTGCTGGTGCTGGGCCAGAGCGAGCCGGCCAGCCTGCGCCGCTGGGTGGAGGGCCTGGGGGAGGCCCCGGTGCTGGTGGTCGGCCTGGCACCCGAGTCGCTGCGCGCCGGCGCCAGCATCGCCCTGCTGACCGAACCGCAGGGCCTGGCCTTCAGCATCAACCAGACCGAGGCGCGCCGCCGCGGCCTGGCGCTGTCCAGTCAGATGCTCAAGCTCGCACGCGAGGTCAGGTAAAGCCCGCCAGCAGGCGCGCCAACGTGGTTTCGAGCGGCACCTGCATCAGCGGCAGCGTGGCCACCAGGCCCAGCAGACCGATGCTGACCGTGAGCGGAAAGCCGACCGCGAACACATGGATCTGCGGCGCCACGCGCGACACCACGCCCAGCGCCAGATTGACGAACAGCAGCAGGGCCACCACCGGCAGCGCGATCCATAGCCCGGCGCGGAAGATTTCCGCTCCCCAGGCCTGCGGCGCGGTGGCGCGCAAGAAGGCGAAGGGTTCGGTACCGACCGGAAAGGCGTGAAAGCTCTGCGCCAGTGCCTGGATCAGCAGCAGATGGCCATTGGTGGCGATGAACAGGAAGGCCACCAGGGTGCCGAAGAAGCGCGCCGTGGCCGTGCCCTGCATGCCGGTGGCGGGATCGAAGAAGCCGGCGAAGTTCAGGCCCATCTGCAGGCCGACGATTTCACCGGCGAATTCCAGCGCCGCGAACACCAGGCGCACGGCAAAGCCCATGGCCAGGCCGATTAGCAGTTGCTGCGCGATCAGGAGCACCAGCAGCGGCGGGCTGTCCAGCGGCAGCACCGGCATGGGCGGCAGGGCGGCTTGCGAGGCCACGGCGAAGAACAGTGCCAGACCCACGCGCACCGGCATGGGCACATTGCGCTGGCTGAACAGCGGCATGCCGGCGAACAGCGCCAGACAACGCAGGAAGGGCCAGAGCAGCGGATTCAGCCAGGCCAGGATCTGGGCTTCGCTGAAGGAGATCACCCGACTAGCCTATGGCGGTAGGAATGGACTGCAGCACGCGCTGGATGTACTCCACCAGCGTGCTCAGCATCCAGGGCCCGGCGATGGCCAGCGTGGCGATGGCGGCCAGCATCTTGGGCACGAAGGACAGCGTGGCCTCGTTGATCTGGGTGGCCGCCTGCAGCACCGAGATGACGACGCCGACCACCAGCACCACGATCAGGATCGGTGCGGCCACGATCATCAGCATCCACAGCGCCTGCTGGCCGACGGTGAAGACTTGTTGGGCATCCATGGCGGCTCCGCTAGGTGTTGAAGGAGGCGGCCAGCGAGCCGATCAGCAGGTTCCAGCCATCGGCCAGCACGAACAGCATCAGCTTGAAGGGCAGGGCGACCAGCACCGGCGACAGCATCATCATCCCGAGGCTCATCAGCACGCTGGCGACGATCATGTCGATCACCAGGAAGGGGATGAAGATCAGGAAGCCGATCTGGAAGGCGGTCTTGAGCTCGCTCGTCACGAAGGCCGGCACCAGCACCGAGAACGGCACCTGCTCGGGCTTGATGGACGGATCCACCTTGCCCAGGCGTGAAAACAGCGCCAGATCGCTTTGGCGGGTCTGCTTGAGCATGAAGCCGCGCATCGGTGCCTGCGCCTTGTCGAGCGCCTCCGGGAAGGCGATCTGACCGGTGGAGTAGGGCAGCCAGGCCTCGTTGTAGACGCGGTCCAGCGTCGGGCTCATGACGAAGAAGGTCAGGAACAGCGACAGGCCGATGATGACCTGATTGGGCGGCGCACTCTGCGTGCCCAAGGCCTGGCGCATCAGCGAGAGCACGATGGCGATGCGCGTGAAGCCCGTCATCATCAGAATCACCGCGGGCAGGAAGCCCAGGGCGGTGAAAAACAGCAGGGTCTGGATGGGCACCGAGTAGCTGGTGCCGCCGGCCCCCTGGCCGACGAGCAGCGGCAGATTGCCGCCCGGCGTGGCGGTCTGAGCCAGCGCCAGGCCGCTGGCCAGCAGGGCGCCAAGCACGAACAGGCCGCGCTTCATGACTTGGGCTGGCGCGCGCGCGCCAGCAGGGCGGAGAAGCTGGGGGCCGGCGCGGCCACCGGGGCCGGGCATTCACCCGGCTGCAGCTCCTGCAGGAACTGGATGTTCTGGGCCGTCACGCCCAGCAGCAGATGACGGCGCGCCTCGCCCTCGCCCAGCGCCACGGTGATCAGGCGCTGGTTCGGGCCCAGGAAGGTGCTGCCCACCACGCGCACGCCACCCTGGGCGTTCAGCCCCTGCAGGGGCGAACGCTTGAGCAGCCAGAGCGCGAGCGGGATCAGGGCCAGGACGGCCAGGAACCACAGCGCCGGAACGAAAGAGGAAGAACCCATGTCGGCGATTCTTCGCGGGCCTTGAGGGCCGCAATCGCCGGGAATGGGGAGGGAAGCGCCCGTTGATCGGGCGTTTGCGCGGAACTCAGGCCTTGCTCAAGCGCCGCATGCGTTCGCTGGGGGTGACGATGTCGGTCAGGCGGATGCCGAACTTGTCGTTCACCACCACCACCTCGCCCTGGGCGATCAGGTAGCCGTTCACCAGCACATCCATCGGCTCGCCGGCCAGTGCGTCCAGCTCCACCACCGAGCCTTGAGCCAGTTGCAGGATGTTCTTGATCGGGATGCGCGTGCGGCCCAGTTCAACCGTCAGCTGGACCGGAATGTCCAGGATCATGTTGATGTCGTTGCCGGTGCTGGGCAGCGAGGTGGGCGCAAAGTTGTTGAAGCTTGCCGGCGCCACCTGCTCGGTGGGCGTCTGCACCTCTTCGGCCACGGCCGCACCGCCGCCCCCTGCCTCCGCCAGGGCCGCAGCCCATTCGGCCGCCAGGGCGTCCTGGTCGTCGCCGCCAGTTGAAGGATCGTCAGGTGTCATGGCGTGCTCCCAACCAGGATTGGGTGGACCCGGTCAGCATTTCGTGGATCTTGATCGCGTAGCGGTTGTTGCTGGTGCCGTAATGGCAGTCGAACACCGGCACCCCGTCGACCTTGGCCTTGATCATGGGCTCCAGGTCCAGCTCGATGAAGTCGCCGGGCTTCAGCGCGAGCAACTGCTCGATGGTGGCTGGCGCCGTGCCCAGCTCGGCCACCAGCTCCACCTCGGCGGCCTGGATCTGCGTCTTCAGCAGGTTGATCCAGCGCCGGTCGGGTTCGGAGGAGTCGCCCTGCGTGGTGCTGTACAGCACGTCGCGGATCGGCTCCAGCGTGGAGTAGGGGATGCAGAAGTAGATCGTGCCGGTGGTCTCGCCCACTTCCAGCGTGAAGCTACTGGAGACGACGATTTCGCTCGGCGTGGCGATGGTGGCGAACTGCGGCTGCATCTCGCTGCGCTGGTATTCCAGCTCCAGCGGGTAGATGCCGCGCCAGGCCTTGTGGTACTCGGCGCAGATCACTTCCACCAAACGCGTGATGACACGCTGCTCGGTGGGGGAAAAATCGCGGCCCTCGATGCGCGCGTGGAACTTGCCGACGCCGCCGAACAGCGAGTCGATGACGGCGAACACCAGGGTCGGGTCGCAGACGATCAGGCCGTTGCCGCGCAGCGGCTTGACCGACATGATGTTGAAGTTCGTCGGCACCACGATCTCGCGCAGGAAGTGGCTGTACTTCTGCACCTTGATGCCGCCGATGGCCACTTCCGGGCTCTTGCGGATGAAGTTGAACAGGCCGACGCGGATGTTGCGGGCGAAGCGCTCGTTGATGATTTCCATCGTGGGCATGCGCCCACGCACGATGCGTTCCTGGCTCGCGAGGTTGTACTCGCGTATGCCACCTTCCGCGACTTCTTCCTCTTCGAGCTTCTGGCTTTCGCCGGTGATGCCCTGGAGGAGTGCGTCAACTTCGTCTTGCGACAGGATCTGCTGGTTCATATCAGCTCCTGTTCACTGCACGATGAACTGCGAGAACAGCACGTTCGTCACCGGTAGGTTGGGTTCGGCCTTCTTCTTTTTCTTCTTCTTTTTCTTCGGCGTGTCGGTCTCTTCGTCGGGCGGAGCTTCTTCTTCCAACTCCACCTCGATGCCCAGCGGGCGTACTGCCTCGCGCTGGATTTCCTTCTGCAGCCGCTCCTTGCCTTCCTTGCTCAACAAGTCGGCCGCGCTCTTGTGGGCCAGCACCATCAGCACGCCCGAGCGGATGCTGGGCATGTAGCTCTTGAGTTCGTCGGCGGTCTTTTGATCCACCACCTCCAGGCTGACGGCGACCTGCGCGTAGCGGTCCACTTCCTTGTCCGTCAGGTTGACGGTGAAAGGCTCGACCGGCAGGTAGACCGGCGGCGTGCCCGACTTGGCCTTGGGCTTTGCCTTCTCCACCTGGGCGGTGGTGTCTTCTTCGGCCCCGTCCTCTTCCTCCGCGGTGTGCTTCTTCTTGAGCAGTAGCAGGGCTGCGGCCGCACCGACGAGCACGACCACCAGCCCGATCACGATGATCATGATCAGCTTCTTCTTGCTGCCGGCGGCAGGGGCGGCAGCTTCGGGCGCGGCGGTGGCCATGCAATCTCCTGGTGACTTCGGCGGGCAGGGGGACCCACCGTTCCATTATTGGCAGTGCAGCTGGGGGCGAAAGCTCCAATCAGGCGTGGGTTTCAGGCGTAAAGGTCCAAAAGTCCGCGCGATGCGGGTTTGCGGGGCTGCGGAGTGTTGGGGCTGGAGGGCTCGCCGGCCCAGGGGCTGGCGGAGCGCGGGCGACCGTCGCCGCGGCCGTCCTGGCCCTGGGCCGCAGCGCCCTGGGCCGAATCACGCCCGCTGCCGGTGTGCACATCGGCGCGGCCCAGGCTCAGGCCCTCGCTCTTGAGGGCCTGGTTCAGCTCGGCCACGCCGGCCTGCAGGGCCTCGCGGGTCTGGCTGTGCTCCACCACGAACTGCACCTGCGCCTGCTGGCCGTCCAGCAGGATGCGCACTTGCACCGGCCCGAGTTCGGCCGGGTTGAGGTTCAGCTGCGCCTGCTGCACGCCCTCGCGCACCCAAACGGCCACCTGGGCACCCAGCTCCTGCGCAAAGCCGGCCTGGCCGGGCGCGTGGCGCATGTAGGCCGAGCCGACCGGGCTGCCGCCGCTGAGCGGCAGGGCCGGGCCGCTCGCCGGGGCGCTGCCGGCCAGCGGGGGCAGCACCTGAACGCCGGGTTCGGACCGTGGCGCCTGCGCCTCGGCCGCGGCAGGGTGATGGAGGCCGGCGGCCGCCGCTGCGGCGCTGGCCTCGGGCTGTACCGCCGCCGCGGCGCTGTGGGCCAACGGGGGTGTCTCCGGCGGAGTGGGCGGCGTGTCGGGGGTGGCTGGGGTCAGCGCCGAGGTGGCGTTGCTCAGATCCAGCGGGGCGGCTTCTTGCTCGCCATTTCGCTCGGTCTTGATGGGCAGCTCAGCGCCCGGGGCGGACTTGGCCCCTGCCGCCGGCTTGGCGCCGGGTGGGCTCTCCTCCGCTGCCGCAGGGGTGGCCGTCACTGGCGGGCTGGCGGCCGCGTGCAGGGCGGCGCGCACGCTGGTGGCGGCGGTGGCGGCGGGCCGAACGGCCTCAGGGCCTTCGGCGGCCTGTTCCTCTGCGGGCCGGACCTGCGGCGCCACGGATTCGGCCAAGCTGTGCGCCACCTGAGTCTGACCGGGGTTCGAGCCCTGCTCGGGCGGGCTGGGCGCCGTGTCCTTTGTGGTCTCCGGTGCGGACTCTTGCTGGGGGGCCGACAGCAGGGCGGCGATGGCCTCCTGCACGCTGGCCGCGTCGGCGCCGGCGGTTTCTTCCTCCGCGGCCGCGGGCTTGGCCGTGCCTTCGGCCGCGCTGGCCGTGGTGTCGGTGGCCGGCGCCATGGCGGGGGCCGAACCGGATGGTGCGCCGGCCTTGGCATCGCCAGCACCCGCACCAGCACCACCGCTCGGCTTGGCGGCCGTCTTCGGCTTGCGCAGTGCAGCGCTTGGCTCCGCGGCCCGCTGGGGTTCGGGGCTGAGCTCGGTGCTGGGCTCGCGCTCCGTACGCGGCGTGTCGCGTTCCTGCGCGCGGGCGGGTTCGGAGGGGCGGGTCGCTGGCGTGCTGGGAGCGTTCGATGCGCTGGGGGTTGGCGTCCGGCGCGCGGTTTCGCGTTCGACCGTCGGCCGGGGAAGCTCTGCGTGGCGCTCCAGCCCGGGCGGGGCTTGGCTCGGGGCCTGCAGTTGCAGGGCCAGCAGATTGGCAAAGCCCGCGCCGGCGCGGCCGGGCTCGGAGGCCGGGGCGGGCTGGGGGCGCAGGTCCTGCGTGTGCAGGCTCAGGGCGGGCGTAGGCATGGGCGGTCTCTCGGTTTCAGGCCTTGGGCAGGCGCGCGCTGCGCGCGGCCCATTCGTCATTCAGCTTCTGTTCCTGGCGGTGCGCCTTCTGCAGGGCTTCGGCCTGGCGGCGTTCAATGAGCTTGCGCAGCGAGGCCACGCGCAGTTCACGTTCCTGCAGTTCGGTGCGCTGGGCCTGCCAGCGCGCTTCCAACACCTGGACGAGCTGGCCTTGCTGGCCGATGGCTTCGCGCAGGCGGCCGCCGTAGTTCTGGTAGCACTGCAGGGTCTCGATGCCCAGGCCGCTGCGGGCCTGGCCCTGCCAGCGCTGGTGGTACTCGCCCTGGTAGTTTTGCAGATCGTCGGCCTGGGCCTGGGCGCGGGCCAGGCGGGTCTGGGCCTCGCTGGCGGCGGCCAGGGCCTCGTCGCGCGCGCGCTCGGCCTGTTCGAGCAGCAGGGTGAGCGTGTCCAGGCCGGCCATGATGGGTTCAAGCGTTCAGCACGCCGCTAAGCTGCGCCACCGCCTGACCCAGCGTGGCGGGCGCGTGCATGTCCTGTTGCAGCAGGCGGCTCATCTCGCCGTGCAGGCGCACGGCGGCGTCCAGGTCGGGGTCGTGGCCGGGTGCGTAGGCGCCGAGTTGGATCAGGTCGCGCGCCTTGTTGAACTTGGCGAGCAGCTGGCGGAAGCGGCGCGCCTGCTCGATGTGCTGCTGCGGCGCCACCGCCGGCATGACACGGCTGATCGAGCGCTCGACATCGATGGCCGGGTAATGACCCGCCTCGGCCAGCTCGCGGCTGAGCACGATGTGGCCGTCCAGGATGCCGCGTGCGGCGTCGGCAATCGGGTCCTGCTGGTCGTCGCCCTCGCTCAGCACCGTGTAGAAGGCGGTGATGCTGCCGCCGCCCGGCATGCCGTTGCCGCTGCGCTCCACCAGCTGCGGCAGCTTGGCAAAGCAGGAGGGCGGGTAGCCCTTGGTGGCGGGCGGCTCGCCGATGGCCAGGGCGATTTCGCGCTGCGCCTGGGCGTAGCGGGTCAGGCTGTCCATCAGCAGCAGCACATGCTGGCCGCGGTCGCGGAAATGCTCGGCAATCGCGGTGGCGTAAGCAGCGCCCTGCATGCGCACCAGCGGCGGGGCATCGGCGGGGGCGGCCACCACCACCGAGCGGGCCAGGCCTTCCTGCTCCAGGATGTCCTCGATGAACTCCTTGACCTCGCGGCCGCGCTCGCCGATCAGGCCGACGACGATGACGTCGGCAGCGGTGTAGCGGGCCATCATGCCCAGCAGCACCGACTTGCCCACGCCGGTGCCGGCGAAGAGGCCGATGCGCTGGCCGCGGCCCACCGTCAGCAGGGCGTTGATGGCGCGCACGCCGGTGTCCAGTGGCGTGCGCACGGGGTCGCGGTCCATGGCGTTGATGGGCCGGCGCACCATCGGTTCGCGGCTCACCTCGTGCAGCGGGCCCAGGCGGTCCAGCGGGTGGCCGTGCGCGTCCACCACGCGCCCCAGCAGGCCGGGGCCCATGGGCAGGTGCAGGCCGCGGTCGGCGTCGCGCCGCCAGGGATGGCGGGCCTCGCCCAGGCGCGGCGGGCGCGGCGGAGTGTTGCGTGGGCGCACCTTGGCGCCGCTGGCCAGGCCGTGCAGTTCGTCGGTGGGCATCAGGAAGGCGCGGTCGCCGCTGAAACCCACCACCTCGGCGCGTGCGGGGCGGTCGCCAGGGCGGGAATCGGGCATCTGGATCTCGCACAGCGAACCCACCGGCACCTGCACCCCGCTGGCTTCCAGCACCAGGCCGGCCACGCGCGTGAGCTTGCCCGCGGGCTCATAGGCCAGGGGCTCGGCCGCATGGCGTTGCAGCTCCCCAAGGAACTGGCCCCAGCGTTCGATGCGCGGATTGCTCATGTTTCCTCAACCAGATCGTCGCCCGCGTCGGGCGCTTGCCACTCGCTGCGCGAACCCAGCTGCGCCGCCGCCTGGCGCCAGCGCTGAGCCACCAGCGCGTCCACGCTGGCGATGTCGGATTCGACCCGGCAGCCGCCGCGCTCCAGGCTGGCGTCGGGCATCAACTGGGCGCCGCGCGCCTTCAGGGTGTCGGCCGCGCCGGCCTGCACCAGGGGCAGGTCCTCGGGGTGGACGAAGACGCGTACATGGCGGGCGCTCAGCATCAGGGCCTCGATGGCGTCGTGCGCCACCTTGGCGATGTGCTCGGGGTGCTGGCGCAGTTCCTCGCGCACCACCTGCTTGGCCAACTCCACGGCGGTGTGCGTCAGGGCCTCGGCCATGCGCTGCTCCAGCTCCTGGAAGGCGGCGTCAAAGCTTTCCACCAGGGCACCGAGCTGGCGGGCCACCTGGCGGGCATGGCTCTGCTTGAAGGCGTCGGCACTGGCCTGGCCGTCGCGCAGGCCGTCCTGGTAGCCGGCCTGGCGGGCGGCGGCCAGCAGCTCGCGTGGATCCAGCGGCGGGGGAGGGGGCGGCGGCGCCTCGGCCTTGGGTGCCGGCGCGCTCACCGGCGGCCGGGCCGTGGGCGCGCCACCTAGCGAGTCGGGCTTCCAGACCTGGGCGCCCTCCAGCTCCTCGCGCGGGATGAAGCGCCCATAGCTGGGCTTGGCCGCCGTGCCCTGCGGCGGCGGAACGTTGCGGACCGTCTTGGCGTTCATATAGCCGAAGGATGACATGGGGCGGCCGCGCGTGGTTTACAGGAATTGATCGTCCCCGCCGGTGGCGAGCACGATCTGGCCTTCGTCGACCAGGCGGCGGACGATCTTGAGCATTTCCTTCTGCTCGGCTTCCACTTCCGACAGGCGCACCGGGCCGCGCGACTCCAGGTCCTCGCGCAGTGTCTCGGCGGCGCGCGTGGACATGTTGCGGAAGATCTTCTCGCGCAGCTCCGGGTTGGCACCCTTGAGGGCCAGCACCAGCGACTCGCTCTGCACTTCCTTGAGCAGGGATTGGATGCCCTTGTCGTCGATCTTCTCCAGGTCGTCGAAGGTGAACATGTTGTCCATCACCTTCTGCGCCAGCTCGGAGTCGAGTTCGCGGATGTAGTCGAGCGCCGAGGCCTCGGTGGCGCTGCCCATCATGTTGATGATCTCGGCCGCGGCCTTCACGCCGCCCAGGCTCGACTTCTTCATGCGGTCGCCGCCGGCCAGGATCTGGCTCATGACCTCATTTAGATCTTTCAGCGCGGTGGGTTGCACGCCGTCCAGGGTGGCGATGCGGATCAGCACCTCGTTGCGCTGGCGCTCGGTCCACATCTTCAGGACGGAGCTGACCTGGTCGAAGTCCAGGTGCGCCAAGATGGCGGCGACGATCTGCGGGTGCTCGTTGCGCAGCAGCTCGGCCACCGATGCCGGGTCCATCCACTTCAGGCTCTCGATCGAGGAGACATCGCTGCCCTGCAAGATGCGGTCGAGCAGCAGATTGGCCTTGTCCTCGCCCAGTGCCTTGCGCAGCACTTGGCGCACGTACTCGTCGGTGTCCGACACCAGCATGCTCTGCGTGCCGGCAATCTTGTCGAACTTTTCCAGCACGTCCTCGACACGCGTGCGCGGCACCACCTTGAGCTTGGCGATGGTCTCGCCCAGCTTCTGCACTTCCTTGGGCTGCAGGTGCTTGAAGACCTCCGAGGCCTCTTCCTCCCCCAGAGTCATCAGCAAGATGGCTGCGTCTTCTACGCCCTTGTCGTCCATAGCGGGTCCTTAAATCGTGGGTTCTTCGCCGTTGATCCAGGCGCGCACGATGTTCGCCACCGCCAGCGGGTTGTCCTTGGCCAGTTCGCGGGCACGCTGCAGCTTGGTCTGGTCCAGCGGCGCTTCCAGGCGCGGCAGGGCCTCCTCCGGCGCCGGCAGGGCCGCCTGGTCACCCACCACCTCGGAAAGCGTGGCGCCGGGCTTGCCGGTCGGGCCCTTGGTGTCGTCCGCGGCCGGGTAGGCGGCGCGCAGGGCCGGGCGCACCATGCCGAAGACCACGATCAGGGCCACCAGCACCAGGGCCAGCGGCACGGCGCCAAAGCTGAACAGTTCGCGCACCACGGGCTTTTCCCAGATCGGCACGTCAACGGTCTCGACCTTGGGCTGCACGAAGGGGGTGCTGACGACCTGCAGGGTGTCGCCACGCTGCTCGACGAAGCCGATGGCCTCGCGCACCACCGCATTGATGCGATCGATCTCGGCCTGCGGCAGCGCCTCGGTGGTGGTCTTGCCCTTGGCGTCGGTCTTGCTGCGGTGGTTCAGCACCACGGCAGCGGCCAAGCGCTTGACGGTGCCGGTGGCATTGCGCACCACACGCACGGTCTTGTCCACCTCGTATTGGCGCACTTCATCGCGGCGGGTACTGCCGCTGCCGCTCCCACCGGCGGCCTGCAGCGGCGCGGACGCGCCGTTCACCGGGGCGGTGGCCGGCACGGGCGGCTGGTTGCTCACCGCGCCGGGGATGCCGGTGGGTGGGGAGGTGGCGGTGTTGCTGCTTTCGTTGAGCGTGTGGCTGCGCAGCGCCTGCTGGGCGTTGTTGCCCTGGTTGGGGGCGAAGGCCTCGCTGGTCTGCTCGCTCTGCGAGAAATCGAGGTCGGCCGTCACCGTGGTGCGCAGGTTCTCGCGCCCCACCATGGGTTCGAGCAGGGCTTCGATGCGGCGCGTCAGTGTGGCTTCGAGGTTCTGCTTGTAGAGCTGCTGCTGGGCATCCAGGCCCAGGCCGCTGGCTTCGTCTTCGTTGTTGGAGAGCAGCTTGCCGGTCTGGTCCAGCACGCTGACCGCGCGCGGGTTGAGCTCGGGCACCGAGGCCGAGACCAGGTGCACGATGCCGGCGATCTGCGCCCGGTCGAGCATGCGGCCGCCGCGCAGCTGCAGCATCACCGAGGCCGAGGGCTTCTGCTGTTCGCGGAAGAAGCCGGTCTGCTGCGGAATGGCCAGGTGCACGCGCGCATCGGACACATCGGCCAGGGCGGTGATGGTGCGTGTCAGCTCGCCTTCCAGCGCGCGCTGGAAGTTCAGGCGCTCGTTGAACTGGGTCTGACCGATTGAGGGCTTGTCGAGCAGCTCGAAGCCGACCAGACTGCCCTTGGGCAGGCCCTGGCTGGCCAGCTTCATGCGCACGTCGTACACCTGGCTGGCCGGCACCAGGATCGTGCCGCCCGGCTCGCTCTTGTACGGCACCTGCATCTGCGCCAGCTGGGCGATGACGGCGCCGCCATCCTTGTCGGCCAGGCCGGTGAAGAGCGGGCGGTAATCGGAACTGCCGGTGCGTGAACTCAGCAGCACCAGCACGGCCACGAGCAGCAGCAGACCGAGCCCCAGGCCGATCTGGTTGCGGCGGGGCAGCTGCTGCAGGCGCTGCGTGAAGCTGGGCGGGCCAGCGGGCACGACGTCGGCAGGTGGGGGGGCAGCGAGGGCGGACTCCATGGCGGCCGATTATTTGGACGCGCTCCCTCAAGTAGGCGCCGATCAGGCCGATAAAGCCAGCCCTTATGGCGGCTTGGTGGCGGCTGGCGCGCGCCTAAGCTGCTGCCCATCATGAATCCGGTGCAGCTCAAGCCCTTCGACTTCGCCAGTGCCGTGGCGCGTGCGGGCATGAACCTGCCGGCCGCGCAGGCCGGCAAGGCGGTCGGGGCTGGCAACTTTGCCGACGCCATGAGCCAGGCGCTCAAGGCCGTCAGCCAGCAGCAGCTGCAGGCCCAGGGCCTGCAGCGCGAGCTGCAGCTGGACAACCCGACCGTCAGCCTGGAAGAGACCATGGTCTCCATGCAGAAGGCGCAGGTGGGCTTCCAGGCCGTGATGCAGGTGCGCAATCGGCTGGTGTCGGCTTACTCCGACATCATGAACATGCAGATTTAAGGCCCCCCCGAAGGCGCCAAGGGCGCCTTCCCCCCAGGGGGCGCCACCTGCAGACCGGCGGAGCCGGATCTGCGGTGGCACTGGATCGCGCAGTGCGGCTACTCAGTAGATCCTTGCGGCGCGGCCGGCGGTGCTGCAAGCTTGGAGCGGCCTTGCGGGTCGAGTTTCAGAGTTTGGATACGCCGTTGGTTTTCAACGGTTTGAAGCTGCGCAGGCCTTGATGCTTCAGCGCAAGCCTCGTTGGCGGCGCTGCAGGTTGTTCAGGTACAGCGCCAGCTGCCGCTCGGTTTGCGCGCTGAGGCCGACGAACGCGCAGCCCACCCGCATGTCGGGCTCGCCGCGGGTTTCGTCCAGGTGCTGGACCTGCAACTGCAGCGCCACCCGCTGGTCACGCCCGAGCTCCAGCTCCACGCCGGGCAGCAGGTCGCCGGGGCGCGGCAGAGGCTGGCTCGCCGGCCAGAGCAGGGACAGGCCGCCGGCGCTGAGGTCGGCCGTGCGCAGGCACAGGGGCAGCGCGCCTGGGCGCGGCAGCCAAGCGCGGGGGTGGTGCAGGCTGGTGGGCTGTACGCGGAACGCCTGGCGGCGCTGGTGCCGGCGCAGCAACGCCGGCAGCGGCAGGCAGAGCAGGGGCAGGCCGCCGTCGACACGCAGCTCGCGCGCGGCCGGCAGTTCGAAGTCCAGGCGGATGCGGTTCAGCGTGGCGTGGGCCTGCACCGGGCCCTTCAGCACCCAGGCGGGTGCCTCGGGCTTGAGGCTGGGCAGGCGCAGCTCCAGGGCGTGGCTGCCGGGCTGCACCTGCTGGGCTTGCAAGGTCCAGCTCTGGCCGTCCGGGCCTTCCAAATGGACGCTAGCCTGCTCGTCCACCAAATCCTGGAACCAGGCGCCGATTTCGGCGGGGTTCGCGATGTCGAGATCGGCGAGGGATTCGGGACGATTCATGGGGCGGTAGGCCCCGAAGGGTGAGGGGGCGGCAGGGCCGAATCAGTGTACGGTCTGCCCCTTGGCCTGGGCACGCAGACCCAACTCGTCCATCCAGGGCTCCGCCAGCTGGCGGATCTCGGCGTCATTCAGCAGGATGCGCTGCATGATGCGCGCCTTCAACGGCGCCTCGTCACTGGCCAGGGTCTGCGTGTCTGCAGCCGTCTTGAGCTGCGAGATCAGCAGCGCGCAGGCCCCTTCCATCCGGACCACTTCATCCCAATCGCCCTGACGGGCGGCGGAGAGCATTTGGGCGCTGGCCTGTTCGATGGCTTCGTAATAGCTAAGGAGTTGGGCGTTCATGGGCGGCAGCGTTCAAAGGCAAGGGGAAAGGATCAAGCGGCGACCGGGTTGCTCTCCACCCGCGGAGCGATCGCTCCCCAGGCTTCCTGCACCGGCTGCAGCAGCTTGCGCACTTCAAGAATCGCCTCCAGGTCGTCGCGCAGATTGGCCTGGGTCAGGCGCAGACTGGCGTAGGCGTAGAGCTCGCTGAGCTGGCGGGCCAGCGGCCCGCCGGCCTCCAGATTGAGACCGGCCTTCAGGCCTTCGTCGAGGATGCGGACGGCACGCGACAGCGCCCGCGCCTTCACTTCCCGCTCACCCGCCTCAAGCGCGCCCTGCGCCTGCGCCAGGGCCGAAAACAGGCCGTCGAACAGCATGGCGATCAGGCGGTGCGGGCTGGCGTCGTGCACCTCGGTTTCGAGGCCCACCCGCGTGTACATATTGCTGGGCCGGTAGTGGCGGGGCGCAAAGGGGGAGGCTTGGCCGTACATGGTGGGATTCCTGTGTGTGACAGGTTTTCGGCGCGGTGGGGGGCAACTTGAGTCGCTTTCAGCGCGGGAAAGCGCCCTCCGATCGGTGCATTTCACGGCAATTGCTCGGCGCCGGCAAGGCCCCAGCGGAGGCCCCAAAAGCAAAACGGCCACCGCCCCGTCGGGGAGGTGGCCGCACCTGCCACGGGCTGGTCTTAGAGCTTCTGCAGCTGCTGGTTCAGGTAGGACGACAGGCCCTGCATCTTGCCCATCGTGGCGTCGAGCGCGGTGTACTGCGCGCGCAGGCGCTTTTCCACCAGTTCTACGCGGCGTTCTACCTGAGCCTCTTGCTTGCTGGTTTCGTCGATGCGGGTCTGGATGCCCTTCTGGCGGTTCGTGACCCGCCCGTCGACCGAGAGCAGGTCGTCCGTCAGCTTGCGCAGGCGCACGGCCAGGCCGCTGTTGCCGGCTTCGAGCTCATCCACAGCCGAGAAGAAGGCCTTGAGGTCACTGCCTTTGTCCAGCGCGGCGTCCAGCTTGGTGTCGTTCACCTTGAAGGTGCCATCGCTTTGCGGGTCAAGACCGATCTCGGCGAAGCGGGTCAGGGTGCCGCCCAGGCTGGTGTTGCCGCCGCCCAGGCCGCGCAATTGATTGAGCACGCTGGTGGCCGTGCTGTCACCCAGCAGCGGACCGCCGGTCTTGCTGCCGGGGTCGTAGCGGCTTTGCTCGCGCAGGAACTTGACGGTCTCGTTGTAGGCGTTGGCGAAATCGGTGATGGACTTCTTGATCGCGGACTTGTCCTGCGCCACGGTCAGGGTCACCGGGTCGGCACTGACCTTGCCCAGTGTGATTGTCAGGCCGGACACCGCGCCGGTGACGGTATTGGTAGCCGAAACGATGTCGATGCCATCGATGTTCGCCTCGGCGTTTTGCGCGGCCTGCTTGCGGGAACTGGTGTTGACGCCGGTGGCAAGGTCGTAGGCGAGGGCGGAGAGGCCGCTGGTGTCGGTGTTGTTCCCGTCGTCGTCCGCCACGCTGACGCGGAAGGCATTGGCGGCGCCGGGGTCCACGCCGCGCATCACCAGGCGCGAGCCGTTGGCATCTGACACCACACTCGCGACGATGCCGCGCTTCATCGCGTTGATCTTGTCGCGGATCTGCTCCAGCGCGTCCTCGCCGGTGGCGACCGGGATGATCACCGAGGTGCGGGTCGGGTCGGCGTCGAAAGTGAAGCCACCCATGCCGTCGTCCGTGTAGGAGCCGAAATCGATGGTGATGGTGCCAGTGCCCAGGGCGCTGCCGCTGGGCACGGCGTTGGTGGCGATCGACTGGGCGGCGGCCAGCTTGTCGACCCGCACGGTGTAGCTCCCCGCCGTGGTGCCGGTTGCGGCGGTGGCGCTGGCCGTGGTGGCATTGCTGCTGGTGGCGGTGACGGCGCCGAAGGTGTCGGCGCGCGTCAGGCGGGCCGCGGCGTCACGCAGGGTGGAAAGGTTGGACTGCAGCTTGCCGTAGGCCGAGAGCTGGGTCTTGAAGCCCGTGGCGCGCTGCTGGATTTGCTGGATGGGCGTGCGCTCGACAGCCACCAGCCGAGAGATCAGGGTCTCGACGTCCAGGCCGCTGCCGATGCCGGCTGAAGTGATGGTGGCCA
Source organism: Inhella sp. (assembly GCF_041912635.1). Taxonomy (GTDB): domain Bacteria; phylum Pseudomonadota; class Gammaproteobacteria; order Burkholderiales; family Burkholderiaceae_C; genus Inhella. The sequence goes on along the minus strand of NZ_JAYRMO010000019.1, from coordinate 24,113 downwards.
TGGTGGAACTCCTTACTCTCCTTCATGCACTAAGGGCGAACGCCCCGAAATGGGAGGTTCGCCCAGGCTGTATCGGCGGGGTTGCGGGCAACTTTAGGCCCTGAACGAAGAATTTTTTCGTTCAGCGCAGCAGTTGGAGCACCTGCTGCGGCAACTGGTTGGCTTGCGCCACCATCGCCGTGCCGGCCTGCTGAAGGATGTTGGCCCGGCTGAGGTTGGACGTTTCGGCCGCGTAGTCGGCATCCATGATGCGGCTGCGGGCGGCCATCTGGTTCTCGTAGGCGATCTGCAGATTGGTGATGACTGCCTCGAAGCGGTTCTGCTGGGCGCCCAGGGTGGCGCGCTCGCCGTTGATCAGATCGAAGGCGGTGTCGATTTCCTGGATCACGACGGCCAGGTCGTCGATGGTGGTGGTGCCATTGATGACCCGGCGGCCGGAGCCAGCGTTGTCGGAACCTGCCACCGTCACGATCTCCGGCGCCACCGAGAGGTCGGTGGTGGTGAAGTCGATGATGTCGTTCGGCGTGGTGTTGGGGCCGATCTGGAAGGTCTGCGTGCCCGCCGCCTGGGCCAGGATGGCCTTGCCGTTGAAGGTGGTGCCCTGGATGATCCGCTGGATTTCCTTGGACAGCTCGCCGAATTCCTTGTCCAGCGAGTCCTTGTCGCTGCTGGAATTGGTGGCGTTGCGCGCCTGCACGGTCAATTCGCGCATGCGCTGCAGGTTCTCCGTGACCTTGGCCAGCGCACCTTCCGCCACCTGGGCCAGCGAAATGCCGTCGTTGGCATTGCGCATGGCCACCGCCATGCCGCGGGCCTGGGCATACATGCGCTCGGCAATCGCCATGCCCGCCGCATCGTCCTTCGCCGAATTGACCCGCAAGCCCGATGACAGCCGCTGCGTCGCCGTGAGCAGCGAGTTCTGCGACATGTTCAGGTTGCGCTGCGCATTCAGCGAAGCGATGTTCGTATTGATGATCTGAGGCATGACGGCACTCCTTGCTGCGTTTGCCGCCGCGCACGAAAAGGGCGGCGGCGTCGAGCGGCACAAAGGCCGTCTCTATGGCGCAGATTCTTGGAGTGAGGTCGCTGCCTCAAAGGGCCGATAAGAGCCTGGAAAAGCAGCCAAACCCCGCCCGTAGAGGGTGAGGTTCAGTTCGCTGTGGCCTCTCCTAGGCGGCCGCCGCGAGACGGCGGCCGTCCTTCGGCCGGGGTCGATGGGTCCTCAGGACCCTTCTCGCTCCGGCCTCGCCCAGCCGGCCGCCGCGAGATGGCGGCCATCCTTCGGCCGGGGTCGATGGGTCCTCAGGACCCTTCTCGCTCCTGCCTCAGCCACGCAGCAGGGTCAACACGCCTTGGGGCAGGGCGTTGGCCTGCGCGATCATCGAATTGCCGGCCTGCTGCAGGATGTTGGCGCGGCTCAGGTTGGCGGTCTCGACGGCGAAGTCGGCGTCCATGATGCGGCTGCGCGCAGCCACCTGGTTCTCGTAGGCCACCATCAGGTTGCTGATGACGGCCTCGAAGCGGTTTTGCACGGCGCCGTAGGTGGCGCGCTCCCCGTTGACGGCGTCCAGTGCGGAGTCGATGTTGTCGATCACCGTGGCCAGGGCGGCGGCGTCACCGGTCAGGTTGTCGGCGGCCACCGCCACGATGTTCGGATCGGCCGTGAAGTCCTGGGTGGTGACGGTGATGATGTCGTTCGGCGTGGTGTTGGCGCCGATCTGGAAGACCTGATCGCCGGCGTTTCCGCCCACCACGGCCTTGCCGTTGAAGGTGGTGCCGGCCAGGACGCGACCGATTTCCGCATTGAGCTGCTGGAATTCCTTGTCCAGCGAGGCCTTGTCGGCATCGGTGTTGGTGCCGTTGCGGGCCTGCACGGCCAGTTCGCGCATGCGCTGCAGGGCGTCGCCCACCTTGGAGAGCGCGCCTTCAGCCGTCTGCGACAAGGAGATGCCATCGTTGGCGTTGCGGATGGCCACGGCCATGCCGCGGGCCTGGGCGTTCATGCGCTCGGCGATCGCCAAGCCGGCCGCGTCGTCCTTGGCCGAATTCACGCGCAGGCCCGAGGACAGGCGCTGGGTCGAGATCAGCAGCGAAGCCTGGCTCATTGCCGTGTTGCGCTGCGCATTCAGGGACGCGATGTTGGTATTGATGATGGCGGGCATGAAGCACTCCTCTCAAGGAAGAACGGGGGTACAGACCGGCATGCAGCTTGAGCGCCCGGTGCCGGTTGGCACTGGGGGCCGCTGAGCGGCTGCGATCCCGATGGATCCCTTTTCGTCGAGAGCGAGGGCGACTTGAGCCGAATACTGAATAGCGGGGTGTTTGAGGTTCTTTTCTTGCGGCCGACCGGCGCTGGGCCCTGAAATTGACCGCCCCCCGTGCGCGGGCTGGGGGTGCGGTCAAGGTGGGGCTTGTGCTGGTGGGCTCAGGTTGTCCGCTTCTTGGATGAGCTCCGTCGTTTGCGCGACAGAGAGGCCGGCGGCTGCACCAGAGGTCAGCGAGGCCGGCCAGGCTTCATCGAAGCAAGGACAGCACTTGCTGCGGCAGGGCGTTGGCTTGGGCAATCATCGAGGTGCCGGCCTGTTGCAGGATCTGGGCCCGGCTCAGGTTGGCGGTCTCGATGGCGAAGTCGGCATCGGTGATACGGCTCTTCGCTGCGGCCTGGTTCTCGGACGAGACCATCAGGTTGCTGATCACGGCGTCGAAACGGTTCTGCACGGCACCGTAGGTGGCGCGCTGGCTGTTCACCGTGTTCAGCGCGGTGTCGATGTTGTCGATCACCGTAGCCAGGGCGGTGGAGTCGCCGGTCAGGTTGCCGCCGGTCACGGCCGTGATGTCGGCATTGCCGGTCATGTCGGTCGTGGTAACGGTGATGATGTCGTTGGCCGTGGTGTTGGCGCCGACCTGGAAGACCTTGTCACCGGCATTGGCGCCGACGATGGTCTGACCGTTGAAGGTGGTGCCACCCAGCACGCGGCCGATTTCCGCGCCCAGCTGCTGGTATTCCTGGTCCAGCGAGGTCTTGTCGGCATCGGTGTTGGTGCCGTTGCGGGCCTGCACGGCCAGTTCGCGCATGCGCTGCAGGGCGTCGCCCACCTTGGACAGCGCGCCGTCGGCCGTCTGGGCCAGCGAGATGCCGTCATTGGCGTTGCGGATGGCCACATTCATGCCGCGAACCTGGGCATTCATGCGTTCCGAGATCGCCAGACCGGCGGCGTCGTCCTTGGCGGAGTTCACGCGCAGACCCGAAGACAGCCGTTGCACGGCGAGGGTCAGGGACTGCTGGCTGGCGGCGGCATTGCGTTGCGCGTTCAGCGAGGTGATGTTGGTATTGATGATGGCGGGCATGGTGCGTTCCTTTCAGCTCGGATGAACAAGGCCCGGCATGGGCCCGTGGAGAGGTCTTGCGACCCCGCCCGGCCCTTCCGCTTCCACTGTCTGGACCCCTTGCGGAGTTCGGGCCTGAAGCTGGTCTGCCGGACAACGTGATCCGTCGCCAGATCCGTTGTGTTGGTTGTCGGCAGCCTGCGTTAGGAACTTAAGAGCCAACTGTCAATACCCTCGATCTTTCGATAAGCAGGGCTTTCAAGTGCCAATTAATTGTGATCTTGGGCGGGGGCGCTGCGGAAGAGGGGCGGGGTGGGGTGCTTGTGCAGCGATCTGGGCGGCTGAAGCGGCGCAATTCCGCCGCTTGAGCCGGGGGCGAAATTCCTAAAGTTTGTTTGCCCGATGCCGAGCGCGCGGGCGCACCTCGTATTCATCCAGCGGCTTGCACAGCAGGCCCAACCCGGAGCCGCCGCCATGTCTGCACTGTCGACCGTGACCCCCACCAATGACCTGGGCCAGCGCATGGCCGCCTCCGGCGTGGTGCCGGCGCCGGGTCAATCCATGAACGAGGCCATGGCGCTGCTGGCCGCCGCGCGCAATGCGGCCTATGCCGAGGCGGCCCGCGGCCGACTCGGGCATGGGGTGACGGTGCTGCTGCGCGCCCTCAACACCCAACCGGCCAGCTTCGACCTCAAGTCCGACATGGCAGCGCTGCTGCTGTCGGCCGGTGAACTGGCCCATGCGGCCTCCTACGCCCGCGGGGCGCTGGCGGTGCAGCCTACCCATGGGCCCAGCCTGTATGCGCTCGGCTTTGCGCTCAGCGGCCTGGGCGAGGCGGAGGAGGCCCAGCGCATCCTGCGCCGGCTGCAGCGCGGCAAGCCCCGCGCCAGCCTGCTGGCCGAGGCGCCGGAGCTGCTGCCGGTGGTGAAGGCGGAGCTCAAGCGCCTGCAGCAGCTCTCCAAGCCACGTCGCTGACCGGCGTGTAGGAATTTGTCTGACAGCCGGGCCTGGAAAGGCTGACGGCGCAGCTGGAAAGGGCCTGATTTCGGGCCCTTTCTTCGTTTTTCAGAATCCGGCTCCATGGCGTCGCACTTCGCGGCGCTGCTCAAACAAGGAGCGAGCCGTGAGCCCTGACCAAATCCTGGCCGAGATCCGCGAGACCAACCTCTCGTACCTGATGCTGGCGCAAAGCCTGATCCGCGCCGACCGCGAACAGGCGCTCTACCGCCTGGGCCTTTCGGAAGAGACGGCCACCTTGCTGGCCCAGCTCTCGCCCGCGCAGATCATGAAGCTGGCCGGCTCCAGCACCCTGCTGTGCCGCTTCCGCATGGAAGACGATCTGGTGTGGAGCCTGCTGACCAGCAGCCACAAGCCCAGCGTGAACGAGCAGTCGGCCCGCCTGCATGCCTCGATCCTGATGGCCGGTCGCCACAGCGAAACCGCCTGATCTCGAATCCCTCAGAGAGGAGCCAGCATGGCCCGCGTCAAAAGCATCCTGTCCGAAGCCCGCCAGATCGAGCGTGCCGTGACCCTGATCCACCTCGGCGCGCGCCTGCAGGTGCTGGAGTCCGAGACCGAGCTGAGCTACGAGCGCCTGCTGCGCCTTTATAAAGAGGTGTCGGGCCGCTCGCCCTCGAAGGGGCAGCTGCCGTTCTCGACCGACTGGTTCATGACCTGGCAGCCGAACATTCACGCCTCGCTGTTCATGAACATCCATGAGTACCTGAACAAGGCGGCGGCGCTGGATGAGATCGACACCGTGATCAAGGCCTACCAGCTCTATCTGGAGCACACCCAGGCGCAGAACATCGAGGCGCTGCTTTCGGTCACGCGCGCCTGGCGTTTGGTCAAGTTCATCGACAACGGCATGCTGACCCTGACCGCCTGCACGCGCTGCCGCGGCCAGTTCGTCACCCACCCGCACGAGATGGCGCGCCACTACGTCTGCGGCCTGTGCAACCCGCCGGCGCGCGCCGGCAAGGGCCGCAGCCCCGATCTGGCCAGCACGCACTGATGGGGGAGAGCCTGGCTCGGCTCTGGCCGCTGTCGGCCCTGCTGAGCTGGGCGCTGGCCTGGGCAGCTTGGCAGGCGCTCGGGCCCGGCTGGTCTGGCGGGCTGGCACTGCTGGCGGTGTCGCTGGCCTGTGCCCTGCTGCACCGCCGGCCCTGGCGCCGCTTGTGGGTGGCGCTCGGCTTGCCGCTGGGCCTGCTGCTGTCGCAGGCGGCCTTGCCGGCCGGCTTCTGGCTGGTGCTGGCGGTTGCCCTGCTGGCGCTCTACCCGCGCCGGCTCTGGGGCGATGCCCCCCTGTTCCTGACACCCCGCGGTGCTCTGATTGAATTAAGCGCGCACCTGCAGCTGCCGGGCGCACCGCGGGTGCTGGACGCCGGCTGCGGCAGCGGCGCCGGCCTGCGCGCCTTGCGCGCCGCGCTGCCGTCCGCCCAACTGGCGGGGACCGAGGCGAGCTGGCCGCTGGCCTTGTGGGCGCGCTGGCGCTGCCCCTGGGCCCAGGTGCGGCGCGGCGACATGTGGGCCGACAGCTGGCGCGAGCTCGATCTGCTCTACCTGTTCCAGCGCCCCGAGACCATGACGCGGGTGCTGGCCAAGGCACGCGCCGAGCTGCCGCCCGGCGCCTGGCTGCTCAGCCTGGACTTCGAGCTGCCCGGCATCCGCCCCCACGCGCAGTGGCCCTCTATCGGCCGTCACCAGCTCTTTCTTTACCGTGCTGAAGACTTGAATTGACCGTGGGGTTTGGCCTGTTTGCCCGCGGTCGCCCGTTTGAATCCCTGCACAATCGCCCGACGTTCCGCTCACCCACACCCCCATGTTCGTCATCGTCGGCTGGGTCATCATGCTCGTCTGCATCTTCGGCGTGTTCATCGCGCACGGGGGCAATATCGGGGTGATCCTGCACGCGCTGCCCTTCGAGCTGACGACCATCTTCGGGGCCGCGCTGGGCGCCTTCCTGGCCAACAACCAGATGCCCGTCATCAAGGCCGCCGCTTCTGGCCTGGGCATGTGCTTCAAGGGCAGCAAGTACACCAAGGCGCGCTACCTGGAGCTGATGGCGTTGCTCTATGACATCCTGCAGAAGGCCCGCAAGGAAGGCCTGATGTCGATCGAGAAGGACGTCGAGGAGCCGGAGAAGTCGCCGCTGTTCCAGAAGTACCCGAACGTCGGCACCGACCACCATGTGACCGAGTTCATCACCGACTACCTGCGCATGATGGTGAGCGGCAACCTGAATGCACACGAGATCGAGGCGCTGATGGATGCCGAGATCGATACCCATCACGCCGAGGCCCATGCCCCCGTGGCCGCACTCAACCGCCTGGCCGGCGGCCTGCCGGCCTTCGGCATCGTGGCCGCCGTGCTGGGTGTGGTGAACACCATGGGCTCGGTCGGTCAGCCTCCGGCGGTGCTGGGCGGCATGATCGGCTCGGCGCTCGTCGGCACCTTCCTGGGCATCTTCCTGGCCTACGGCTTTGCCGAGCCGCTGGCTGGCCTGCTGGAGCAGAAGCTGGATGAGGCGGGCAAGGAACTGGTGTGCATCAAGACCACGCTGCTGGCTTCCATGCAGGGCTATGCGCCCCAGGTGGCGGTGGAATTCGGCCGCAAGGTGCTGTACTCGAACGTGCGGCCCACTTTTGCCGAGCTCGAAAGCCACGTCAAAAAGAAGTAAAGAGGCGCGCTAGCCATGGCAGGCGACACCAAGAAGCTCCAGCCCATCATCGTCAAGAAGGTCAAGAAGGGCGGCCACGGAGCGCACGGTGGAGCCTGGAAGATCGCCTACGCCGACTTCGTCACGGCCATGATGGCCTTCTTCCTCTTGATGTGGCTGCTGGGCAGCACCACCGAGGGCGACCGCAAGGGCATTGCCGACTATTTCTCCTCGCCGCTGAAGATCGCCATGCTGGGCGGCTCAGGGGCGGGCGATGCCTCCTCCGTCGTCAAGGGCGGCGGCAAGGACCTGACGCGGCAGGATGGCCAGGTCAAGGATGGCGACATCGAGGCCGCCAAGCGGCTCTACAACCTCAAGGCGCTCAAGGAAGAGCAGCGCCGTGCCGAGCGCTCGCGCCTGCAGGAGCTCAAGCAGAAGGTCGAGGAGAAGATCAAGCTCAGCCCCGCCTTGTCCGCCCTGGGTGGGCAGATCAAGCTGGACATGACGAAGGAAGGGCTGCGTATCCAGATCGTCGACGAGGGCAACCGGCCGATGTTCGACTCCGGCTCGGCCGTGGTGAAGCCCTATATGCGCGAGCTGCTGCAGGAACTCGGCGCCGTGCTGGCCGAGGTGCCCAACCGCCTGACCGTCGAGGGGCATACCGACGCCAAACCCTTCAGCGCCGGCGAGCGCGGCTACAGCAACTGGGAATTGAGCGCGGATCGCGCCAATGCGTCACGCCGCGAGATGGTCGCCGGGGGTTTGCCCGAGGCCCGCATGCTGCGTGTGCAAGGTCTTGCTTCGAGTAAGCTTCTTGACACCCAGGCGCCTGAAAGTCCCGCCAACCGTCGCATCAGCATCATCGTGATGAACCGGGATGCCGAGGACGCCGTGCTGAAGAACCTGAGCGATGAGGAAGAAGCGGCCCCGCCCGCTGCCGCCGCATCGCCTCCCGCTTGAGAGAAGAGAAGGATTGGCCCATGAGCACCGACATGCGGTTTTTGATCGTTGACGATTTCTCCACCATGCGGCGCATCGTGCGCGGCCTGCTGAAGGAGATCGGCTACACGAACGCTGAAGAGGCCGAAGACGGCGCTGAAGCGCTGAACATGCTGCGCGCCTCGAAGTTCGATTTCGTCGTCAGCGACATCAACATGCCCAATATGACGGGCTTCGAGTTGCTGAAGGCGATCAAGGAAGACGCCAACCTCAAGCACCTGCCGGTGCTGATGGTGACCGCCGAGGCACGCAAGGAAGACATCGTGCTGGCTGCCCAGACGGGTGCAGCGGGCTACATCGTCAAGCCCTTCACGAAGGCCACCCTCGAAGAGAAGGTGCAGAAGATCATCCAGAAGATGGCTGCGGCATAACCCCGGAGGTCGGCATCATGCAGATGGAAGAACTCGCGAAGCTGGCCCAAGGCCAGGGTCTTGCAGTGGATCCGGCAGTGTTTCAGCAGATCGGGACCATCACCCGGCTGCTGCACGACACCATGGAACAGCTGGGCGTGATGCCGAAGCTCCAGGTGGCGACCGATGGCCTGCCCGACGCACGCAGCCGCCTGACCTACATCGCCGACAAGACCGCGGCAGCCGCCAACAAGGTGCTGAATTCGGTTGATCAGGCCAAGCTGGATCACGAGGCGATTGCCAATGCCACGCGGGAGCTGGCAGCCAAGCTGACGGCCGACCCGGTGCGTGCCGTGGCCAGTGGGGCGGTGATGAACTTCGTCACCGACATCGAGACCCGCACGGCCCATATCGACCAGCACCTGACCGACATCATGATGGCGCAGGATTTCCACGACCTGACGGGCCAGGTGGTCAAGAAGGTCGTGCAGCTGACCTCCGACCTGGAGGACAGCCTGGTTAAGCTGCTGGTGCAGGTGGTGCCGCCCGAGCAGCGCGAGAAGGTCAGCCAGGAAGTGCTGCAGGGCCCCGTGGTGAACCCCGAAGGCCGCACCGATGTGGTGGCCGATCAGGGCGAAGTGGACGATCTGCTGGCCTCGCTGGGCTTCTGATCGCATCCGGTTTCTAAAAGCGGCGGGCGCCAGACGGTGCCCGCCGCTTTGCTTTGGGGCTTCGAATAGGCGGGTGATCGCCCCGCTTCTCGGGCTCAAGTGCGCGGGGGCGAGTCAGAACAATGCCGGCACAGGCCGAACTTGATCGCGTCCTGTGCCCCGCATGGCCGACAAAGACGCCCAAGACCACAACTTACCCGCCTCGCAGCGCAAGATTCGCAAAGCGCGCGAAGAGGGCCAGCTGCCCCGCTCGCGCGACCTCGCGCACGCGCTGGTGCTGGCGGCCATGGTCCTGCTGGCCTGGTTCTGGCTGCCGCAGGCGCTGCAGGATTGCCAGCGGCTGCTGGCCGACGGCCTGCGCTTCAATGCCCAGAGCCTGAGTCATCCCGGGGCGATGCAGCACAGCCTGGCGGATCTGGGCGGGCGGTTGGTGCAGGCCCTGCTGATGATCGGCGCCGTGCTGGGCGGCGCGGCCGTGGCCTCACAGCTTGCGCTGGGAGGCTGGAACTTCACCTTGAAGGCCCTGGGACCGCGCTGGAACCTGCTGGATCCGGTGGCTGGCCTGGGCCGTCTGTTCTCGGGCCAAAACGCCGGCCAGGCCTTGAAGGCCGTCCTGCTGGCGGTGCTGCTGGGCGCCGTGGCGGCCTGGGCCCTGCATCAGCGCCTGGACCAGTACGTCAGCCTCATGTCCACCCCGCTGGAACAGGCGCTCGCGCAGGCCGGCCGCTTGCTTTTGGCGGGCCTGTTTGCGCTGACCCTGGCCCTGGCCGTGTTCGCGGCGCTGGATGTGCCCCTGCAGCGCCAGCTCTACCTGCGCCGCCTGCGCATGAGCCGCGTCGAGGTCAAGCAGGAAATGAAGGAGACCGAGGGCTCGCCCGAGATCAAGGCCCGCCAGCGCGCCCGCATGCGCGAGCTGACGCGCCAGCGCATGATGGCCGCGGTGCCCAAGGCCGATCTGGTGGTGATGAACCCGACCCACTACGCCGTGGCCCTGAAGTACGACGAGGCCAAGGACGGCGCCCCGCGCGTCGTGGCCAAGGGCGCCGACCTGCTGGCCCTGCGCATCCGCGACGTGGCCAAGGAGCACAAGGTGCCGGTGCTGCAGGCGCCGGCGCTGGCGCGTGCGCTGTACGCCCACGCCAAGCTGGACCGCGAGGTGCCGATGAGCCTGTTCGGCGCCGTGGCGCAGGTGCTGGCCTGGCTGTACCAGCTGCGCGCCGCGCGCCCGGGGCGCGAGCCGCAGGCGCCGGACCCGGCCGTGCCCAAGGGCATGGATCCGCATGAAGAGCAGGCCCTGGCGCCGTCTGACGAGGAGCAGGCCGTATGAACGAGCTGACGCAGAAGCTGCAGGCCTGGATCGGGCCGCACAGCCAGGTGCTGACGGCGCTGGGCGCGCCGGTGGCGGTGCTGCTGGTGCTGGCCATGATGGTGCTGCCGCTGCCGCCCTTCGCGCTGGACTTCCTGTTCACCCTCAACATCGCGCTGGCGCTGATGGTGATGATGGTGGCCGCGCACATGATCCGGCCGCTGGATTTCGCCGCCTTCCCGACCGTGCTGCTGCTCACCACGCTGATGCGCCTGTCGCTCAACGTGGCCTCGACCCGCGTGGTGCTGCTGGAAGGCCATACCGGCCCGGGTGCGGCCGGCAAGGTGATCGAGAGCTTCGGCCACTTCCTGATCGGTGGCAATTTCGCCGTCGGCCTGATCGTGTTCGCCATCCTGGTGGTGATCAACTTCATCGTCGTTACCAAGGGTTCGGAGCGCATCGCCGAGGTGTCGGCCCGCTTCACCCTGGACGCCTTGCCGGGCAAGCAGATGGCGGTGGACGCTGATCTTTCCGCCGGGCTGATCGACGAGAAGGAGGCCAAACGCCGCCGCGCCGAGCTGGGTGACGAGGCCGACTTCTTCGGTTCGATGGACGGTGCCAGCAAATTCGTGCGTGGTGACGCCGTGGCCGGCATCCTGATCCTGGTCATCAACATCGTCGGTGGCTTTGCCATTGGCATGGCGCAACACGGCCTGTCACTCGGTCAGGCGGCCGACAGCTACATCCTGCTGGCGGTGGGTGACGCGCTGGTGGCGCAGATCCCCGGCCTGCTGATTTCGGTGGCTGCAGCCATGGTGGTCTCGCGCGTGGGCAAGGAGCGTGACATCAGCGCCATGATCGGCACGCAGATGTTTGGCAGCTGGCGCGCGTTGGCCATCACGGCCGGCGTGGTGGCCACGCTGGGCCTGATTCCGGGCATGCCGCATGCGGTGTTCCTGCTGATGTCCGGCCTGCTGGGCTGGGGCGCCTGGTGGCTGCGCGAGCGCGAGCGCCGCGCCAAGCTGGCCCCGCCGGCCCCGCCGCCCGCCCAGGCCGCCAGCGACGGCGAAGCCAGCTGGGACGACTTGCAGCCGGTGGATACCCTGGGCCTGGAAGTGGGCTACCGCCTCATCACCCTGGTGGACAAGGCGCGCGACGGCGACCTGCTCAGCCGCATCAAGGGCGTGCGCAAGAAGTTCGCGCAGGACGTCGGCTTCCTGCCGCCGGCCGTGCACATCCGTGACAACCTGGAGCTGCGCCCCAGCCAGTACCGGCTGCTGCTGCGCGGCGCCGTGGTGGCCGAGGCCGAGGCCTACCCCGGCCTGTGGCTGGCCATCAACCCGGGCCACGCCACCACCAAGCTGCCCGGCACCAAGACCACCGACCCCGCCTTCGGCCTGCCGGCGGTGTGGATCGAAGAAAAGCAAAGGGAAGCCGCGCAAATGGCCGGCTACACCGTGGTTGATTGTTCGACTGTCATTGCCACCCATCTTTCACACTTGATGCAAATCCATGCGGCCAAGCTCCTGGGCCGCACGGAAACCCAGCAACTGGTCGAGCACTTGACCAAGCTGGCCCCCAAGCTGATGGAAGACGTGGTTCCGAAGATGGTCGCCCTGCCTCTGTTGCAACGTGTGCTGCAAGCCCTGCTGGAAGAGGGCGTGCACATCCGCGACATGCGCTCCATCGTGGAGGCGCTGGCTGAGCACGCGGGCGGCACCGCCGACCCGACCGAGCTGGCGCGCCGGGTGCGCGTGCAACTGGCCCCGGCCATCGTGCAGCAGATCTACGGGCCGGTGAAGGAACTCGACGTGATCGCCCTGGACCCCGAGCTGGAGCGCCTGATCGTGCAGGCCCTCACCAGCCCGCACGGCCAGGCCCTGGACCCCGGCGTGGCCGACCAGCTGGCCCGCCGCGCCGCCGAAACCAGCAACCAGCAGGAAGAGCGCGGCGTACCCGCCTGCCTGCTGGTGCCCGACCTCATTCGCGCCCCGCTGGCGCGCCTGCTGCGCCGTGCCGCGCCGCGCCTGAAGGTGCTGTCGCACAGCGAAGTGCCTGAGACCCACTCGATTCGCATCGGTTCCGTTATTGGAGGTGCCGCATGAACATGAAGCGCTTCACTGCCCCCACCACCCGCGAGGCCATGAACCTCGTGCGTGCCGCCTTCGGCGACGACGCGGTGGTGCTGGCCACCAAGCCCTGTGCCGAAGGCATCGAGGTGCTGGCCATGGAGCCCGAGGGCCTGGCCAAGGTGCAGGAAATTGCCGCGCGCGGCGCCGGCCCCGGCACCTCGGTCAAGCAGGACGTCTCCGCCATGGGCATGAGCACCCTGTCGTTCCAGGACTATGTGCGCGAGCGCATGCTGCGTCGCCGCCAGGCCGAGCTGCAGGGTCAGCCCGACCCGGTGGCCCCGCCGCAGCTGCAGCGCAAGCCCGACAGCGAAGGCGAGCGTGCCCGTCGTGCCCAGGCGCAGATCGAGGCCATGCGCGCGCAGCGGGTGGAGCAGGCCAGCTTCGCCGCCGCCCAGCCCGCCGCCCCTGTGCAACGCCAGGGCAGTGCCGCGCAACGCTGGGCCGCCGCCGGTGCTGGGCAGCCCGCACAGCGCATCGAACCCCGGCTGGAAGACCCGGCACCGGCGCCCGCGCGCCTGGCCGAGCCACCGCGCAATCTGCGCCAGGAAGCGCGCGAGCGCCTGCATGCTGATGCACCGCGTGCCGCCGCCGTCGAGGCCCCGCGCATGCGCGGCATCGATGCCCCGACCCTGCGCCGCAACCCGCCCGTGCTGCGCGATGAAGTGGCGCCGCCCACCCCAGCCGGTGACTTCGGCGCCAGCGCCTCGCGCAACGAGCGCGAACGTGCCGACGTGATGCGCGAGCTGCAGGACATGAAGGGCCTGATCGAGCAGCGCTTCGGTGCCCTGGCCTTCATGGAAAAGCTGCAGCGCCAGCCGGTGCAGGCGCGCCTGGCCCAGCAGCTGCTGGAGGCGGGTTTTTCACCGGCACTGACGCGCAAGCTCGTTGATGCCTGCCCGAGCGCCTTTGCCGCCGGGGCCGACGAAATGCAGTGGGCCGCCGCCGTGCTGGCGCGCAATCTGCATGTCGCTCCCATCGCGCTCGAGGACCGCCAGGGCGTGTTCGCGCTGATCGGCTCCACCGGCGTGGGCAAGACCACCAGCACCGCCAAGATCGCCGCCAACTTCGCGGCCAAGCATGGCGCCAGCCAGCTCGGCCTCATCACCCTGGACGCCTACCGCCTGGGCGCTCACGAGCAGCTGCGGGCCTATGGCCGCATCCTGGGCGTGCCGGTGCACACCGCGCACGACCGCGCCTCGCTGGACGACCTGCTCGACCTGCTGGCCAACAAGCAGATGGTGCTGATCGACACCGCCGGCATGGCGCAGCGCGACAGCCGCACGCAGGAGCTGCTGGAGATGGTGGCCCACCCCTCGATCCGCCGCCTGCTGGTGGTGAACGCCAGCGCCCAGGGCGAGACCCTGGACGACGTGGTGGGCGCCTGGCATGCCAGCCAGTGCGAGGGCGTGGTGCTGAGCAAGATCGACGAAGCCGTGCGCCTCGGCCCGGCCCTGGACATCCTGATTCGTCACCGCCTGACCCTGCAGGCCGTGGCGAACGGCCAGCGGGTGCCCGAGGACTGGCTGCGCCTGAGCCCGGACGAGCTGGTGCAGCACGCCTTCAAGCCGCGCGCCGCCAGTGCCTGGAGCAAGGACCCGCAGGACCTGCAGCTCGTTTTCGCGACCCACTGATCGAGGAGCGCCATGCTGCGAACCCCGCGTGACCAGGCCGCTGGCCTGCGCCGCCTGTTCGCCCCCCGCGGCGGTGTGCTGGTGCCGGTGCTGGCGCAAGCTGGCCTGGAAGCCGCCGAACTGATGCTGGACGCCCTGGTGGGCGCCTACCTGGAGCGTGGCCTGCAGGTGCTGGTGGTGGATGCCGGGCCGGCCGCCAAGCCGGCGCCGGAGCTCGCGCGCATCAATCTGGCGGCCTGCCTGGAAGCGCTGTCGGACGATGTGCAGTTCCTGGAGGCGCGCGGCCTGCCCGGCCATTACCTGGATGCACGCGGCAACGCCGGCAGCCTGGTGGAGGCGCTGCGCAGCGCCGCCCCGCAGGCCGACGTGATCCTGCTGCATGCCCCGGTGGCCGAACTGGCGCGGGTGCTGGTGGGGCAGGGGGATTGCCGACCCATTCTGCTGACCGACCTGCAACCCCAGGCCATGACCCAGGCCTATGCCGCGATGAAATGGCTGCAGCAGCGGGCCCACTGCCAGGTGTTCGGCCTGCTGGTGGCGGGCCACCCGCGCCTGGCGCTCACGCGCCGCATCGCCGAGCAGTTGGCCGACTGTGCCGAACGATTCTTGGGCGCCGCCTTGCCGGTTTGGGCGGCGCTGGACCCCAGGGCCGGATTGCGCGCCGCACCGAGTGCGGAATTGCGCCGCCTGGCGCGCGACAGCCTGCTGGGGTTGGAGCCCCAGAGGGTGCATCATGGAGCCCTGGAATACGCGCCGCTGATGACCTGATGTACACCGCCAAAGGCAAGCTCGACACCAATGTGCTGCTCAAGCAGTACAGCCCCCTGGTTCGCCGTCTGGCGCATCAGATGATTGCCAAGCTGCCCGCCAATGTGGAGCTGGACGACCTGGTGCAGGTCGGCATGATCGGCCTGACCGATGCGCTGAGCCGCTTTGATGCCGGCCAGGGCGTGCAGTTCGAAACTTTTGCCACCCAGCGCATCCGCGGCGCCATGCTCGACGAGCTGCGCGGTGGCGACTGGCTCAGCCGCGGCACGCGCCGCCAGCAGCGCGAGATTGAGGACGCCGTGCACAAGGCCGAGCAGAAGCTGGGCCGTGCGCCCAGCGAGAGCGAGGTGGCGGCGCAAATGGGCATCTCGCTGGCCGAGTACCAGGAAGCGCTGACGCGCGTGCGCGGCACCCAGCTCGTTTACCTGGAAGACATCGGCGGCGGTGAGGACGGCGACGACTACCTGGACCGCCATGTCGTCGACCATGCCAACAACCCCTCGCTGCAGCTGCAGGACCACCGCATGCGCGCCGCCCTGGTCGAGGCCATCAAGGCCCTGCCCGAGCGCGAGGCCTATGTGATGAGCATGTACTACGAGCACGACATGAATCTCAAGGAGATCGCCGCCGTGCTCAAGGTGACGGAAAGCCGCGTCTGCCAGCTGCACAGCCAGGCCATCGCCCGCCTGCGCGTCAAGCTGCGCGAGCATTGAAGGCCCCAGGGGTCGGCCCCCTGTAACAAGTTGCGCAATGAGGCTACCGTCCACCGCTGGGGGTGCCATGAAATGCAACTGCCGGGAACGACGCACCTGCCTGGCGCTGCTGCTGGGCACGGTCGCCTGCGTGCCGGCGCGGCCACCGCGCGAGCTGGAGCTGCGCTTCGGCGTCGAACGCGATTACGGCCCCTTCGTGTTCCGTGACACCGACGGCGCGGTCAAGGGCCTGTCCGTCGACATCCTGCGGGCGCTGCTGCCGGCCGCCCACCTGCGCCTGCGCTGGAGCGAGCCCCGTGCACTGTCCGAGCTGCTGCAGCTGGCCGAGGCCGGGCAGATTGAGCTGCTGAGTTCGCTGCGCCCCACGCCCGAGCGCGACAGCTACTTGGACTTCACCGCGCCCTATGTGGTGGTGCCGGCCGTGGTGGCCCTGCGCAGCGGCCAGGGGGATGGCCAGCTCTGGCGCCTGACCGGGCGGCGGGTGGCGGTGGGGCGTGGCTATGCCATCGAGGCCTTCGTGCGCCGCCACTACCCGCGCATCGAGTGGCAGGCCTATCCCGACGA
The DNA here is from genome assembly GCF_041912635.1 of Inhella sp. Classification (GTDB taxonomy): domain Bacteria; phylum Pseudomonadota; class Gammaproteobacteria; order Burkholderiales; family Burkholderiaceae_C; genus Inhella. The sequence continues at coordinate 7,994 of NZ_JAYRMO010000019.1, read as the reverse complement.
CGGGCTCAGCCTGCAGGCCTTGATGAGCGGCCAGGTCGAGGCTCTAGTGGCCGATCTGGCCAGCGTGGAGCATGCGCGCCGTCGCCTGCGGCTGCAGCCCGGTGCGCTGCAGCTGGTGGCCGACCTGGGCTACTCCTACCCGCTGAGCTTCGGCTACGCCAAGGGCCGGGCGGACATCGGCGAGCGTCTGGAGCAGGCCCTGGACGCCCTGCCGCACACCCAGCTGCGCGCCATCCTGGCGCGCTGGCTGCCTAAAGGCGGGCTGGACCAGGTGGCGGTGCAGCCCGAGCGCGAACATCTGCGTGGCGTGGGGCTGGCCAGCCTGGCGGCCGCCGGTGCCGGGGCGCTGTGGACCTGGCACCGGCGCCGGGGTGCGGCATGAGCAACCGCACGCTGCCGAGCGCCGAGCGCCTGGCCCTGGTGCTGGTGGCGTATGCGCTGGCGCTGGCCGTCTCGCTCGGCCTGGCGCGCCTGCCGCAGGCCCTGGCGCCGCTCTGGTACGCCAATGCGGTGGCGGTGGCGGGTTTGCTGGCGCTGCCCCTGCGCTGGGCCGCTCCGGCCCTGGGGCTGATGCTGGGCCTGCTGGCGCTGGGCAACCGGCTGGTGGGCTGGGAGTGGCAGCAGGCCCTGCTGTTCCTGCCGGCCAACGCGATGGAGATTGCGCTGGGTGCCTGGCTGCTGCGGTCCTGGGGGAGCCGCCTGCGGCGCCGGCTGGAGCCGCTGCAGTGGCTGCAGGTGCTGAGCCTGGGCGCGCTGGTGCCGGGCCTGCTGGGTGCCACGCTGAGCCTGGCGCTGGCGCAGCCCGACGAAGCCCCCTGGGTGCAGGCTCTGACCTGGTGGACTGGCAGCGCCGCCGGTGCCATGGCCGTGTTGCCGCTGGCCCTGCTGGTGGTGGCGCAGGCGCGCGAGCTGCGCCAGAGCCTGGCCACGCCCGAGTGCTGGGTGGCGCTGCTGGGGGCGGTGGGCCTCACCCTGGTGGTGGTCACGACGCTGCAGATGCCTTACGTCTTCGTCGCCCTGGGCCTGGTGCTGGTGGGCTTGTGGCAGGGCCTGGGCGTCACGGCGCTGGCCACGCTCAGCGTCTCCCTGCTGCTTTCCTATGCGCTCGGCGCCGGGCTGATGGCCGCGCCCGTCGGGGCCTCCAGCTGGAGTGCCTGGGCCAGCGCGCTGCCGCTGGTGGCCTTGCTGCTGCCGCCCCAGCTGCTGGCGGTGGCGGTGGAGCAGCTGCGCGCCCAGAAGCGCCGCATCACCGCCTATTACGAGCACACGCCGGTGATGCTGGCCTCGCTGGACCCGAAGCTGCGCCTGCGAGCCGGCTCCGAGGCGCTGGTGCGCTGGCTGGGCCGTCCGCGCACCGAAGTGCTTGGGCAGCCCCTGGCCGAGTTGCTGGGCCTGAACGAGGCCCAGAGCAAGCGCCTGCGCCGGCACCTGGAAGAGCTGCCGCTGGAAGGGGCCGCCAGCGCCGAGCTCCGTCTGAACGCCGAGTACGCACCACCCGAGCGGGCCGCGCTGCGCTTGCGCGCCTTGCGCCTGGGCCTGCCCGACGAACCTGGCTACGAGCTGGTGCTTGAAGACCTGTCCGAGCAGGTCCAGATGCAAGAGGCCCTGCAGCGCACGGCCTACCAGCTGGAGGCCGCCCGGCGCGACGCACTGACCGAGCTGCCGCTGCGCGCGGGTTTCCTGGACGACCTGGAGCAGGCGCTGGCGCGCGCCAGCTTCTCGCGCCGCCGCCTGGCGGTGGTGTTTGTGGATGTGGACGAGCTCAAGCGCGTGAACGACGCCCATGGCCATGCGGTGGGCGATGCCCTGCTGCACGCGCTGGGCCAGCGCCTGCGCGCCCAGCTGCGCCCGGGTGATCTGGCCGGCCGCCTGGGGGGCGATGAGTTCGCCATGGTGCTCAGCGATGTGCACGCCGAGGCCGACCCGCTGGCTCTGGCCAGCCGCGTGGCCGAGGCCCTGGAGGGGCCGGTGCGCCAGCAAGGCCCCGAGCTGCTGCTCCGTGTCAGTGTGGGGGTGGCGGTGTTCCCGGACGACGGCCTGGCGGCCGAGGAACTGCTGCGCCGGGCAGATGCCGCCATGTACCGCGCCAAGGGCGGGCCGGCGCGGCGCAGCCGCGCGCAGGGACTCAGTTGATGCAGGCCCGGTTCTTGCCGGTGCGCTTGGCTTCGTAGAGCGCTTCGTCGGCGCGCTGCAGGGCGTCTTCCAGCGCCTCGCCGCCCCGGTACAGCGTGGCGCCGGCCGAGAAGGTCACGAACACGTCCTTGCCTTCGTGCATGAACAGGCTGGCCGAGAGCGCGCGCTGCAGCCGGCCCAGCACCTGGCGGGCTTCGTCCAGCGGCGTGTTGGGCAGCAGCAGCACGAATTCCTCGCCGCCGTAGCGCGCCACCAGGTCGCCCGGGCGCAGGATGGACTGGGCGCGTGCGGCCAGGCCCTTGAGCGCCTCGTCGCCGGCGGCGTGGCCCAGGCTGTCGTTGAGCTTTTTGAAGTTGTCGATGTCCAGCAGGGCTAGGGCCAGCGGGGCACCCTCGCGCTCCTGGCGCGCCTGCTCGGTGACAAAGGCCGCTTGCAAGCCGCGCCGGTTGGCGACCTTGGTGAGCTGGTCGGTCTGCACCTCTTCCGACAGACGCAGCAGCTCCACTTCCAGCTGGTTCACGCGTTCGGCCAGCGCGCTGGCGCGCTGGTGCTCGCCGCTCAGCTTGGCCTGCGTCTGCTGCACCAGGCCCTGCACGGTGCGGCTTTCCTGCAGCATCTCGCGCACGGCGCCGGTCAGGCTCTCGATCGAGTCGGCCTGTTCGATCACCTCGGTGTAGCGGCCCAGGTGCTGATGGAAGCGGTCGGTGTGCTCACCCAACGCACCCAGGTCGCTCAGCAGGGTCTGCATCAGGCCCTTGAGCGCGTCGCGGGCGGCGCGGCGCTCCTCGCGCAGTGCGTGCTGGCGCGCACGGGTGTGCGCTAGGCGCTCGGCCACGCTGCGCACCGCCAGGGCGGACAGGCCCTGATCCAGGGTGTCGTTCATGGCCACGGCCTGGCCCTGGGCCCAGCTCTCGTCCTCGCTGAGCTCGACCAGGCTGGCGCTCAGTTCGCGGCACAGGCTGCCGAGCTGGCTACTCAGGTGCAGGCGGTGCTCCAGCAGGCGACGCGCCTGGGCGCAGAGCTGGGCGATGGCTTCGGCGCGTGCCGCGCCGGCATCCCCCTGCTGCGCGGCCTGCTGCTCGCGCTGCAGGTCGGCCAGCAGCTGCTCGATGCGCTGCACCAGGGCCGGCGCATCGCCCGCGGGTTGCAGCGCCACCTGCACGGTCTGGTGCAGTTCGGCGCCGATGCGGGGCCAGTGCGAGGCCGGCGCCTCCAGCGAGATGCGTTCGAGCGGGGGAGCCGAAAGCGACGCGGCGGCGGGCTGCTGCTCCTCATCGCTGAAGAACTGGCTGGGCGTGCCGCCCGGCTCCTCGGCGCCGGGCTCGCCCTGGGTTTCGACCGCGGTGGCAGCCTCATCGCTGTCCCAGCTCAGCACCAGCTGGCGCAGGCGCTTGATCAGGCGGGTGCCGTCGCCGCGGTTGGCCGCCAGCACGCGCTGCAGGCCGTCCTTCTTGCGCGCCAGCGTCCATTGCCTGCCGCCGCGCTCCAGGCCGCGGGCCAGCTTGTCGACCGCCTGGGCCAGCGCTTCACCCTGCGCGGCCGGGCCCTCGGTTGCCAGCAGGCGTTCGCTGCGGCGCTGCACGGCATCAAACTCGCCCAAGCGCAGTTCGCGTTGCAGTTCCTGGCGCTCGCCCAGATCGCTCACGCCCAGCTGCATCAGGCGCTGCAAGGCCGCCAGGGCGCGCTCGGACAGGCCGGCCTCGGCACTGCTGCCGGCCGGCTCCTGGCCGGACTCCAGCGCATAGGCGCGGGCGTAGTTTTCGGGCGTGGGCTCCAGCTTGGCGGCGGCCAGCCGGCGCAAGGCCTGCTTGGCGAGCTGGGCCGGGGGGAGGCTTGGATCGGGCATGCGGATTTGTAGCAGCGCTGGCGCCGCCTGCGCGGCTTGCGCCGCGAAATTCGCTCAGCCGCGGCTGCCGAGCGACTGCGGCAGGCTCTCCAGCCCGTCCGGCAGCGCGTGGCGCAGCCAGTCGGCCTGGCGCGGCAGCAGAATTTGTTCGACCCACTGCACCACCGAGTCGCCGCTCATGGGCTTGGCGAACAGATAGCCCTGCATCACACGGCAGCCCTGGCGCAGCAGCACGTCCATCTGGCGCGGCGTCTCCACTCCCTCGGCCACCACGCTCAGGCCCAGCGAGCGGGCCAGCGCGATGATGGCGGTGACCACCGCCGCGCTCTGGGGCGAGACCCCCAGATCGCGCACGAAGCTGCGGTCGATCTTGAGCTCGGACAAGGGCAGGCTGGTCAGGTAGGAGAGCGAGGAGTAGCCGGTACCGAAGTCGTCAATCGAGATCTCGACGCCGATGGCGGTGAGGCGGTGCAGCGTGGGGATCACGGAGTGCAGGTCCTTCATCAGCCCGGTCTCCGTGATCTCCAGCTGCAGGCTGCGGTGCGCCACGCCGGCGCTGCTGACGGCCTCATGGATCTGCTCGACCAGATCCACGCGCTCGAACATGCGGTTGGGCAGGTTGACGGCGATGGACTCCTCGAAACCGACGCGCTGCTGCCAGGCACGCGCCTGGCGCGCCGCCTCGCGCATCGCCCATTCGGACATCGGCACGATCAGGCCGGTTTCCTCGGCCAGCGGGATGAAATCGCCCGGCGGCACCAGCTGGCCGCCGCGCTGCCAGCGCATCAGGGCCTCGACGCCCACCATGCGGCCGGCGCGCACGTCCACCTTGGGTTGGTAGTGCAGCACCAACTCGCCACGCTCCAGCGCGCGGTGCAGCGCGGCCTCCAGCTCCAGGCGCTCGCGGCCCTTGCCACCCAGCTGAGGCGAGAACAATGCGCAACCGTTGCGGCCCTGGTCCTTGACGGCGTACATCGCCACGTCGGCATTGCGCAGCAGGTCGACGACATTGGCGCCGTCCTGCGGGAACAGCGAGATGCCCACGCTGGCGCTGATGAAACAGTCCTGCCCGGCCACGAACACCGGCTCGCGCATCGCTTCGAGCACGCGCGCCGCCACGCGCTCGGCGTCGGCCACCTGCGTGATTTCGGGCAGCAGGGCGACGAATTCATCGCCCCCGAGGCGGCCCACGGCTTCCAGGTTGCGGTGGCCGCGGCCGCTGCCGCCATCGAGCAGGCCCTCCACCAGCTGCTCCGAGTGGCGCACACAGGCGCGCAGGCGGCGCGCCACCTCGATCAGCAGCTCGTCACCGGCGGCATGGCCCAGGGTGTCGTTGATGTTCTTGAAGCGGTCCAGATCGATCAGCAGCAGGGCGGCCATATGGCCCTGACGGCGTGCGGCGTCGATGGCGCGCTCGGCACGCCAGATCAGCTGGCGCCGGTTGGGCAGGCCGGTCAGGGCATCGAAGTGCGCCAGCTGGCGGATCTTGTCCTCGGCCTGGCGGCGGTCGGTCACGTCCTGCAGCACGCCGGAGTAATCGGTCAGGCGGCCGCTCTCGTCGAATTCGGGCTCGGCCTCCAGGTGCAGCATGCGCAGGCGGCCACCCTTGGCACAGAAGGGCAGGTCGGTCACCAGGGCACTGGCCTGCGCGAACAGCTCGCGCAGCAGGCCGATCAGCAGCCCCCGGTCGCTGCGCGGCACCAGCCGCAGCAGGCGCGACAGCGGCCAGTGTGTCTGGTTTGCAACGCCCAGCACGCGCTGGGCCTCGACAGACAGGCGCACGCCAGCGCCGACATGCCAGTCGAAGCTACCCATGCGGGCCAGATCCTGGGCGCGTGCCAGCCGGGCCTTGGAGCGTTCCAGCTCCTGGCGCGTGCGCGCCGAGCGAAGCAGGTAGCGGAGGCGCCCCACCAGCAGGCTCCACTGCCGGCTCTTGACGAAGAAGTCGGTGGCGCCGACCTCGTAGGCGCGCTCGATCGAGGCCTCGTCGTCCAGGCCGGTGAGCATCAGCACCGGCAGGCCCGCCAGGGTCGGGCGCGCGCGCACCTGGCGGCAGACTTCAAAGCCGTCCATCTCGGGCATCAGCGCATCCAGCACCAGCAGGTCGGGCGTGGCGTGGCGCAGCGCCTCAAGGGCCTCCGGCCCGGTGTGCATCTCGACGGTCTCGAAGCCGCGCGCGCGCAGCGCGGCGGCGGTCGCCATCAGGCCGACCTCGTCGTCGTCAACGATCCAGACCAGGCCCTGGTCGGACAGGCACTCGGGCTTCATTCGACTGCGCGCAGTGCCTCACGCACCCGCAGCGTGCCGGCGCACGCTTGCGCCAGCTGGTCTGCGAGGCCTTCGGCCCGGCCCTCCTTGCATTGTTGTTCGATCGTCTGCCACTGAGCCGACAAATGCAATGCTGCCAAATTGGCGGTGCTGGATTTCAGCGTATGTGCGATACGACGGATCGCTTCCAGGTCAGGGCCGGTCGCCGCCTGGTCGAGTTCGGGCAGCAGCCGCTCCAGGCTGCGTGCCCAGGCCTCGCCCAGGCGCCGCAGCAAGCCTTGGCTGCCGTCCGGGTCCAGCGCCCGCAAGTCGGCCAGGGCCTGGGGGTCGAGCAGTTCGGCTGACCCTGCCGTCATTCGAGCTGGGCGCCCTTGAGCAGGCAGTTCAGCACTGCCTGGTTCAGCTCGGCCGGGCCGATCATCAGGGTCTCGGCGGCCTCGCGGTAGTCAAACACCGACTCCAGCTCGATGGCATGCACCAGTTGCAGGAAGGGCTGGTAGGGACCGGTGTCCTCCACCAGTGCCTGGCGCACGCGCTCGGGGCAGGGGATGGATTCGAGCAGCTTGCCCACCGGGGTCTTGAGCAGGTGGTCGAGCAGCGAGAACAGGCCGCAGATGAACATCTCGTCCTTGGCGTCGCTGTCCTGCAGGGTCTTGGAGAGTTCCTCCATCAGCAGACCGCGGCGCAATGCGGCCCACATCACCGGGCGCATCGTGCTGTCCTTGCTGGCGGTGGCCAGCAGCAGGGCCAGCCAGCGCTTCAGGCGGTTCAGGCCCAGCAGCATCATGGCGTGGCGGAAGGAGGTCACCTCGACCGGCAGGCCGAAGGCGGCGCTGTTCATGTAGCGCAGCAGCTTGAAGGCCAGGCCGGGGTCGCGCTTGAGCGTGGCTTCCATCTTCTCGACGCTCTCGCCCTGGTCCACCTGGCCCATCAGCACGATGATGACCTGCAGGTCGGCACTGACCTCGCTCTTGGCGGGTGCGCCGGCCGGGGCCTCGTAGTGGCCTTCCACGGGCACACCGAACACGGCGGCGGCGCCGCGCTCAAAGGCCTCCTGGGCCTCTGGGGCGGAGCGCACCACGTTGCACCACAGCGGCAGCGTGTTGGGGTCCTGCACGCCGCGGCGCAGATCGTCCAGGTCCAGTTCGGTGGCCTTGAAGGCGGCCCGTTCGGGCCCGAGCGCGCTGGCACCCTTGAGCAGCAGGCCCTTCTTGCCTTCGAGCCCGCCGGCCAGGCCGCCAGCCAGGAAGGCCGGGATCTCGAGCACGATGTTGGCCGGCAGCTCCTGCGCCAGCAGGCCCTGCAGCGCGGCTTCCTGGGGCACGTTCAGCACCACCGGCTTGTCAGGCGCGGCCTCGCTGACGGCGGCCAGCAGGGCCGCGGGGTCGATGGCGGCGTCGGGTTTGAGGGGGATGCAGCTGATCCGGGTGGCCAGGACCTGGCGCTGCTTGTCGTACAGCGGGGCGAAACCCAGCGCCAACTGGGCCAGGACAGGGTGCTTGGTGCTGCTCATCGCGATCGGGCTCCCGGCTCGGTGCCGGGCCCCTTGCGATCAAGCGCAGGACCGCGGCGCCTCAGAAGTTCAGGTAGTCAAACAGGTTCAAACGCTGCACGGCAGCGTAGGAACGGAGCGCTGCATCGTAGCTGGTCTGCTGCACCTGGAACTTCGAGATCGCCTCGGTCATGTCGAGGTCTTCGGCGGCGCTGCGCTCGCTCTGGTTGTAGAGCTTCAGATCGGCCAGGCGGT
>NZ_JAYRMO010000018.1:97668-99205 GCF_041912635.1 Inhella sp. | reverse complement strand
AGCAATGGCTGCATTACCTGCGCCGCACGCACCCCGAGGCTGAAGCGCTCTATAACCAGATCCGCACCCTGCAGCAGCCGGCCGAGTTCGAAGCGGCGCTGCGCGCTGCCCTGCCGCCGCCCCCCCCTGCCGCAATTTGCAGCAGACCGAGTCCCTGCTTGTCCAGACAAGCACTTAGCGCGCTCCCCCAGAACTCATGCACGAACTTGTCCACAGCGGACGGGGACAGTGTGAGGAACTTCCTGTCAGGCATCGCCTGACGGCGGGTCGGCGTCAACGCCGACAGCGGCTCGCGACTTATTGCCTCGAAGCCCGGGGTCCGGCCCTCTAAGCTGGACTCAAGGGCGCCGATAAGCAGTCATGGAGCCCGAAGGAGTACGACATGGCCCTCGCAATCTTTTCCCCAGCCGATGCGCAGTCGGGATTCGAGCTGCGCTTCCAGTCGCTCTTCAATGCCGGCCGCGGCCTCGCCTTCCCTTGCGATGCCGAGGGCCATGTGGACCTTGACGGCCTGAGCGACAGCGCACGTGAGAACTACCTGTTCGCGCGGGCCGTGGTGGGCCGGGACTACGCCACGCCCCAGGTCTGCCGGCGCTAAGCAAGCCTTTGTAGCGCAGCCTTGATCTCCTCGGGCAGCAAGGCGCCGAAGCCCAGCAGCCAGCCTTCCAGCGGCGTGCCGCTGCACAAGGCCGAGAGCCGCGGCGTCTGCACTCCCCGTGCGGCGGCATGCCGGCTCCAGGCCGCCTCCTGGCCCAGCGGCAGCGCCACGCACAGCTGCAGCCCGCAGGCCTGCGGTGCCACCGGGCGGGCCTGTGGCAGGTAGCGGGCCAGGCCGGCCAGCAGGGCCTGGCGGCGCTCCGCCACCCGCGTGCGCATGGCGCGCAGATGCTGGGCGTAATGCCCACCCTCGATGAAGTCCGCCACCAGCGCCTGCATGAGGCCGTTGCCATGCCCGTCCTGCAGGGTGCGCAAGGCCGTGGCGGGCTCCACCAGGCCGGGCGGCAAGGCCGCATAGGCCAGGCGCAGGCCGGGCATCAGGGTCTTGCTGAAGGTGCCCAGGTAGATGACACGACCGTCCGCGTCCTGTGACTGCAGCGCCGGCAGGGCTTCGTGGGCATCGAAGAACTCGCTGTCGTAGTCGTCCTCGATGACCCAGCTGCCGTGAAGGCGCGCCAGCGCCAGGATCTGCTCGCGCCGTGCCGGGCTCAGGCGCACGCCCAGCGGGTACTGGTGGGCGGGCGTCAGCACGATGAGCCGGGGCGCGGGCAGGCCGGGCGTGGGCACCAGCCCCTCGGCATCCACCGGCACCGGCACCAGCCGTGCGCCCGCGGCAGCCAGCGCGGCGCGGGCACCGGGGTAGCCGGGGTCTTCCACCCACACGGCGTCGCTCGGGTCCAGCAGCAGCTGGGCCAGCAGCATCAGCGCCTGCTGGGAGCTGGTGAGCAGCAGCAACTGTTCGGCCGTGGCGCGCAGGCCCCGCGCCCCCGCCCCGGGGGGGGCCCCCACCAGGGGCCGCGCGGGGCGCCCCCCGGGGGGG
>NZ_JAYRMO010000018.1:0-97658 GCF_041912635.1 Inhella sp. | reverse complement strand
CCCGCCTCTGCGGGGCGGGGGGGGGGGGGGGGCCCCCCCGCCCGTGGGGGGGGGGGGCGCCCGGGCCCCCCCCCACGGCCAGGTGGGCGGCCAGCAGCTGGCGCAGCGCGGGCCTCCCCTGGGGGGGCTGGTAGCGGCCCAGACTGATGGCGTCACGCTCGCGCCGCCGCGCCAGGCGCTGCCAGAGGGGCCAGGGGAAGTCGCGCAGGTCCGGGCTGCCGGCGGCGAAGGGCAGCGGGGCGAGCGGGTCCTGGCAGGCACCGATCTGCAGCACCTGCTGGCCGCGCGCCGAGAGCAGGGCGGGGCGGCTGAGCCCGGCGCGGGCCGGCGCAGGCCGGGCCGCCGGCAGCAGCTGGCTGCCGCTGCCCTGGCGGCGCTGCAGCAGGCCCTCGGCGGCGAGCTGCTGGTAGGCCTGCTCGACGGTGTCGCGCGCCAGCCCGAGGTCGGCCGCCAGCGCACGCGTGGAGGGCAGGCGCTCGGGGGCGCGGGCGCTGCGGGCCGCGCGCCGCAGCATCTGGCACAGCTGCTCGCGCAGGTTCAGGTCGGGGCGAGCGGCGCGGTCGAAGCGTTGGATCCACAGGCGCGAGGCGGGCATGCGCGCGAGTGTCGCAAAGTGGTCTGCCCAGCGTATGCCAAAGTGGTCTGCCCGATCGCTTCCGCGCTGCCTACAGTGAGCGCATCGCAACCCGGAGCGCCCCATGAGCAGCGTCCTGAGCTTTCCCCCCGCCGACCCCGCCGAGACCGCCGCCTACCTGCAGGCCAAGCTGCGCTTCCACGCCGACGCCTGGGACGTGGCCGAGGACCTGAGCGCCGGGCTCGGGCAGATCGTCGTCATCGACACCCGCAGCCCCGAGCAGTACGCCACCGGCCATGTGCCCGGCGCCCTGAACCTGCGCCACCGCGACATGAACCCGGCCAGCACCGCGGGCCTGGACCGGCGCAAGGTCTACATCACCTACTGCGACGGCATCGGCTGCAACGGCTCCACCAAGGGCGCGTTCAAGCTGGCCAGCCTGGGCTTCCAGGTCAAGGAGATGCTGGGCGGGCTGGACTTCTGGAAGCGCGACGGCCACCCGCTGGCCAGCGGGCTGGAGCCGGGTTCGATGCAGGGTCAGGCCATCGGCATCGCCTGCGCCTGCTGAGTCTCAGGCGGCGTCCGGCGCGGCGCGCCACCGCGCGGTCCAGTGCGCGGCCGGCTCGGGGCGGCCGAACAGATAGCCCTGCAGCAGCGTGCAGCCCTGCGCCACCAGGAAGCGGCGCTGCCCCTCGGTCTCGACACCCTCGGCCACCGAGCGCAAGCCCAGCGTGCGGGCCAGCGCCAGCGTGGCGGCGCAGATGGCGGCGTCGTTGTCGTCGCGCTCCAGGTCGCGCACGAAGCTGCGGTCCAGCTTCAGGCTCTGGATGGGCAGCAGCTTCAGATAGGCGAGTGAGGAGTAGCCGGTGCCGAAGTCGTCGATCGACAGATTGACGCCCAGGACACGCAGGGCCTGCAGGCAGCGGATCGACTGCTCGGGCTGCGCCATGGCGGCGGATTCGGTGATCTCCAGCACCAGGCCATCGGCCGGCAGGCCGTGGCGCTGCAGGCACAGCTGCACATGGCCGGGCAGGCCGGTCGAACGCAGCTGGTGCACCGAGACATTGACGCCGATGCGCTGCGGCCCGACGCCCGCCTGGCGCCAGCCGGCCAGCTGGCGGCAGGCTTCGTCCAGCACCCAGGCGCCGATGCTTTCGATGCAGCCCAGTTCCTCGGCCAGCGGGATGAAGTCCAGCGGCGACACCAGCCCGCGCTGCGGGTGGTGCCAGCGCAGCAAGGCCTCCATGCCCTGCAGCCGGCCGTCGTCGGCCTGGACCAGGGGCTGGTAGTGCAGCTCGAACTGGCGTGCCGCCAGCGCCCGGCGCAGGTCGCGCTCCAGCTCCAGGCGCTCGGTGCCGCTGTCGGTCAGCTCGGGCCGGTAGAACTGGGTGTTGTTGCGACCGCTGGCCTTGGCGTGGTACATGGCCGCATCGGCCTGGCGCATCAGGCCCTCGGGGGTGCCGGCATCGTGCGGGTAGCGGCTGACGCCAATGCTGGGCGTGAGCGTCAGCGTGCGGCCGCCGGCCTCGTAGGGCTCGCTAAGGGTCTCGCGCAGCTTCTCGCACACCAGGGTGGTGGCGTCACGGTGCTCGATCTCGCTGAGCACGGCGATGAACTCGTCGCCACCCAGCCGGGCCACGATGTCGGCCTCGCGCAGCAGCCCGCGCAGGCGCCGGGCCACCTCCACCAGCACCTGATCGCCGGCATGGTGGCCGAGGCTGTCGTTGATGGTCTTGAAGCGGTCCAGGTCCAGGAAGACCACGGCCAGCTCATGGCCCTGGCGGTTCGCGCTGGCCAGCGCCTGTTCCAGGCGCAGCTCCAGGCTGTGGCGGTTCAGCAGGCCGGTCAGCGCGTCGTGGCTGGCCTGGTAGTGGATGCGCGCCTCGGCCTCCTTGCGCTCGCTGATGTCGGTGTAGCTGGCGACGTAGTTCTGCACGCGGCCGTCGCGATCGGTGCAGGCGCTGATGGCGGCCCATTTCGCGAACACCGTGCCGTCCTTGCGCCGGTCCCAGAGCTCGCCCTGCCAGTAGCCCGGGCCGCGCAGCGCAGTCCACAGTGCCTCGTAGGTCTGGGTAGGCGTCTGGCCAGCCGAGAGCAGGCGCGGGTTCTGGCCGCGCAGCTCATCCATCGTGTAGCCGGTCATGCGCACCATCGCATCGTTGATGGCGACGATGCGGTTGTCGGCATCGGTAATGAGGATGGCCTCGCCGCTGTGCTGGAACACGGTGGCGTAGAGCCGCACCGTGGCCTCGGCGCGCTTGCGCTCGGTGATGTCGCGCCAGGTGCAGTAGATGGCGTGGCGGCCACCGATCTCCATGCGCGAGAGCGTCACTTCGGCGTCGAACAGCGAGCCGTCGGCGCGCTTGTGCACCCACTCGAAGCGGTGCAGGCCGTGCGCGGTGGCCAGCGCCATCATCTGCTCGGCCTTGCTGAAGCTGTCCAGGCCGCAGGGCTGGTGGCTGGGTGAGAGCTCGGAGGGGTGGGTGTTCAGCAGCGCGTCGCGGCTGGCATAGCCCAGCATGGCCACCGCGGCGTCATTGCAATTGACGAAGGTGTTGTTCTCGATGATCCAGACCGGATCGGGCGAGGACTCGAAGATGCGCTGGAAGCGCTGGTTGGCCTGCTCGTGGCGGGTGATGTCCGCCAGCGTCTGCAGCAGGGCGCAGGGGCGGCCCGCGCCATCGCGCAGGGTGCTGAGCTCGATCAGCAGGAAGCGCTCGAGCCGGCGGCGCGGCAGGAAGAACCAGCAACGCAGGTCCTCCGGCGGGGCGGCCTGCGCGTCTTCCAGCAAGCGCCGGCGCCAGGCCTCGGCGGCGGCTGGCAGGCTGGGGTCGGCCAGTTCGGCCACGCGACGGCCCAGCACGGCCGAGGCGCTTTCGCCGCTCAGGGTTTCCAGCGCCGCGTTCCAGGCACGCACGCGGCCTTCCAGGTCCAGCAGCAGGGCCGGGCCGCGCAGCTGGGCCACCAGCTGCAGCGCGTCACTGAGGAAGTCGGCGGCGAGTGAGGGCATGGCGGGGTGCGAGGCGGTGTAGACCCCAACGATGCCAGCTTTTGCCCCGGCTGTGCCAGGGCCCCCCTTACTTGCCCCAGCTGTCCTTCAGCGTGGCGGTGCGGTTGAACACCGCCTTGCCCGCCTGATGGTCCTTGCGGTCGGCCACGAAGTAGCCGTGGCGCTCGAACTGCCAATGACTGGCGGCCGCGGCCTGGGCCAGCGCAGGCTCGACGAAACCCTGCACCACGCGCAGCGACTCGGGGTTCAGGGCTTCGAGGAAGTCCTTGCCGCCGGCGTCGGGCTGCGGGTCCTTGAACAGGCGGTCGAAGAGCCTGACTTCAGCCGGCACGGCTTCGTGCGCGGCCACCCAGGTGATAACGCCCTTGACCTTGATCGCATCGGCCCCCGGCGTGCCGCTCTTGGTGTCGGGCACGACCTTGGCCTGCACGGCGACGATCTCGCCTGCCTCGTTCTTGGTGCAGCCGATGCACTCGACCACATGGCCGGCCTTCAGGCGCACCTTGTTGCCGAGGAAGAGGCGGTGGTAGCCCTTGGGCGGCACTTCGGCGAAGTCCTCGCGCTCGATCCACAGTTCTGGCCCGAAGGAGAAGCGGCGCTCACCCAGCTCGGGGTGGTGCGGGTGGGCCGGGGCGCTGCAGGGGTCACGGAAGTCGGTGGAGCCGAATACCTCGGCGTAGTTCACCAGCTCCAGCTTCAGCGGCTCCAGCACGGCCATGGCGCGCGGCGCGCGGCCTTCCAGGTCGGCGCGCAGGCAGCCTTCCAGCACGCTGTAGTCCAGCCAGTTGTTGGTCTTGGTGGTGCCGCTGCCTTCCACCATGGCGCGGATCGACTCGGGCGTGTAGCCGCGGCGGCGCATACCAACCAGGGTGGGCATGCGCGGGTCGTCCCAGCCCCAGACATGCTGGTCATCCACCAGTTGCTTGAGCTTGCGCTTGCTGGTGACGACATAGCTCAGGTTCAGGCGGCCGAACTCGTACTGGTGCGGCAGCGGGCGGGCCAGGAGGCCGAGCTCGGCCAGGTGCTCCAGCAGCCAGTCGTAGAAGGGGCGCTGGTCTTCGAATTCCAGCGTGCAGATGGAGTGGGTGATGCGCTCCAGCGCGTCCTCGATCGGGTGCGCGAAGGTGTACATCGGGTAGATGCACCAGGTGTTGCCGGTGGCGTGGTGTTCCGCATGCTTGATGCGGTACAGCGCCGGGTCGCGCAGATTGATGTTGGGGCTGGCCATGTCGATCTTGGCCCGCAGCACCATCGCGCCATCGGGGTGCTTGCCGTCGCGCATCTCACGAAAGCGCGCCAGGTTGTCGGCCGGGCTGCGTTCGCGCCAGGGGCTGTTGACACCGGGCGTGGTGAAGTCGCCGCGGTTCTTGCGCATGTCTTCGGGCGATTGCTCGTCTACATAGGCCAAGCCGGCCTCGATCAGCGCCTCGGCGGCGCGGTACATGAAGCCGAAGTAATCGCTCGCCTGGTAGAGGTGCGTCTGGCCGGCATGCTCCCAGCTCCAGCCCAGCCAGGTCACCATCTCCTTGATGGCGTCGACGTATTCCTGCTCTTCCTTCTCGGGGTTGGTGTCGTCGAAGCGCAGATGGGCGGCGCCGCCGTAGTCGCGCGCCAGGCCGAAGTTCAGGCAGATGCTCTTGGCGTGGCCGATATGCAGATAGCCGTTCGGTTCGGGCGGGAAGCGCGTGCGGATCTTGGCCGGGTCCGGCGCACCGGCCGCGTGGTGGGCGGCATCGCCCGGGCTGCCGCCAAAGCGGCGCTCGGGGCCCTGGCCCTGGCTCCATTGCTCCAGGTCGCGCTCGATGATGGCGCGCAGGAAGTTGTGGCCGGGGGTCGGGGTCTCGGGCGTGGAGCTCATGGCGGAAAACAACGAGGGCCGCCGCAGCGGCCCGGTTCGCAATAGGGGGCGCCGATTCTAAGGAGGGGCTGCGCCGGGCCCTAGAGCGCCTTGAAGCGCTGCGCGTGCACGCGGCTCACGGTCAGCTTTTCCGGACGCTCGTGCAGTTCCAGCTGGGCCTGGCCGTTTTCCTGCTTGAACACGCGCGCCACGGCGTCGATATTCACCACCGTGCTGCGGTGCACCTGCCAGAAGCGCTCGGGGTCGAGCTGGGGCAGCAGCTCGCGCAGCGAGACGCGCACCCAGTACTCCTGCGCGGCAGTGACGGCGCGCACGTACTTGTCGGCCGCCTCCAGGTAGATCAGGCGCTCCACCGGCACCAGCTCGATGCTCTGCCCGACGGCGGCCTGCAGATGGCGCAGGCGTGGCGCGGTCGCCGCCGGGGCGCCCAGCCCGCCCTGCAGCAGCAGCTGGCGCAGGCCGTCCAGCGGGTCGCCGCTGGGCTGCCGGCCCTGCAGCGCGGTCTGCAGGCGCGCCACCGTCTGGGCCAGGCGTGCGCTCTGCACGGGCTTGAGCACGTAGTCGAGCGCGGCGGCCTCGAAGGCGCGCAGCGCGTATTCGTCGTAGGCGGTGACGAAGACGATCAGCGGCGGCGGGGTGTCGAAGCTCCAGTCCTCGGCCAGAGCCTCGGCCGCCTCCAGGCCGCTCATGCCGGGCATGCGGATGTCCAGGAACACGATGTCCGGCTGCAGGCGCAGGGTCTGCTCCACCGCCGCCGCGCCATGGGGGGCGATGCCCAGCACCTGCAGCTCGGGCCACAGGGCCTGCAGCTCGGCACGCAGGTGCTCGCCCAGCAGGGTTTCGTCTTCGGCAATCAGCGCGCGTGGGTTGTTGCTCATAGGGGAATCTCCAGTTCGGCCAGAGTGCCGTGGGGGGGCAGGGCCTGCAGGCGGAACTGCGCGGCCGCGCCATAGCGGGTCTGCAGGCGCTCGCGCACCTGGCTGACGCCAAAGCCGGTGCCCTCGCTGGCCGGCGCGGCGCCCAGGCCCACGCCGCTGTCTTCCACACGCAGCACCAGACTCTGGCCTTGCCGGCGCGCGCTGACGCGCAGCAGCCCACCCTCCAGTGCCGGCTCCAAGCCATGCTTGATGGCGTTTTCCACCAGGGGCTGCAAGAGCAGCGGAGGTAGCTGCAACTCGGCCAGTTCCTCGGGCAGGTTCAGCTCCACGCGCAGGCGGCTGCCCATGCGCACCTGCATCAGGGCCAGGTAGTCGCGCAGGCGCTCGAACTCCGCGCGAAGGCTGTGGGATTCGGCGCGGCTGGCTTGCAGGGTGGCGCGCAGGTAGGCGATCAGCTGATCGAGCATCTGCTGGGCGTCGTCGGGCCGCAGCTTGATCAGCACGCGCAGATGCGCCAGCGTGTTGAACAGCATGTGGGGTTCGAGCTGGCTTTGCAGCAGGGTCAGCTGGGCCTCGGCGGCCTGGCGCTGGGCGCGTTCGGCTTCCAGCTGCGCCTGTCGGGCCTTCTCGACCGAGTGGTAGTACATCGTGACCAGGGCCGAGATGGTCAGGATGAAGCCGGCCGTCATCAAAAAGCCCAGGGCGCCCACTTCCCACAGCTGGCTGCTGCGCCGGCCGGTGAACTGGTCGGCCAGCCAGGTGCCTCCGCTGTAGCCCGCCAGGGCACCCACGATGACGACCGGCGTCATCCAGGCCATGCCCGGCCAGCCGGCCCGTAGCTTGGGGTCGTCCGGCCGGCGCCGCCGCAGCCAGGCGCACACCCCATGCTGCAGCAGCATGATGTACAGCGAAATCTGCGTGCCGATGGCGAAGGAATAGATCAGGTGGCCGACCAGGCGGCGGCCGGTGATCATCGTCATCAGCAAGCCCACCAGCAGGCACACGATCAGGGTGGCGGTCAGGTCGCGGCCCAGGTTCTGGCGCCAGCCGCGCACGGGGATTGAAGTGGTGTTCATGGTCGGCATGCTGACGCGCGCACTGCCCTCCGGCCAGACGGGCGCGATGGTTGGAGCAACGCGGGCGCCAGTGGTGGCAGGGGCGAAATCAACGGCGGCGCTTGCCGCCGCCGCCCAGCAGGCTGCCCAGCACGCCGCGGGCGATTTCGCGGCCTACCGAGGAGCCGATCGAGCGCAGTGCCGACTTGGCGGCCGCCTCGGCCAGGCCCTCGCGCTTGCCGCCGCGCGGACCGGTGCTGCCGAACAGCATGTCCTTCAAGCTGCCCATCAGGCCGCCGCCTTCGTCCTCGGCCGGGGCGGGCTGGGGCAGCCTGGCTTCGTCGGCCAGGCCGCCACCGTTCGTTGGCGTCGGGGCGGGCTGGGTGGATTGCTGCATGCGGCCGCTCAGCTTCTCGTAGGCCGATTCGCGGTCGATGGCCTTGTCGTACACGCCGGCCACCAGCGAGCCGGCCAGCAGCGCCTGACGCTCGGCCGGCGTCACCGGGCCGATGCGGCTGCCCGGCGGCAGCACGAACACGCGCTCGGTGATGCTGGGCCGGCCCTTGGGGTCGAGCAGGCTGACCAGAGCCTCGCCCACGCCCAGTTCGGTGATGGCGGCTTCGATGTCCAGCCCCGGCTTGGGCCGCATGGTTTCGGCGGCGCTGCGCACGGCCTTCTGGTCGCGCGGGGTGAAGGCGCGCAGCGCGTGCTGCACGCGGTTGCCCAGCTGGCCCAGCACGGTGTCGGGGATGTCGAGCGGGTTCTGCGTCACGAAGTACACGCCCACACCCTTGCTGCGCACCAGACGCACCACCAATTCGATGCGCTCGACCAAGGCCTCGGGCGCGTCCTTGAAGAGCAGGTGCGCCTCGTCGAAGAAGAACACCAGCTTGGGCTTGTCGAGGTCGCCCACCTCGGGCAGGGTCTCGAACAGTTCGCTCAGCAGCCAGAGCAGGAAGGTGGCGTACAGGCGCGGCGCCGTCATCAGCTGATCGGCCGCGAGGATGTTGATGACGCCCTGGCCCCCTTCGGTCTGCATGAAGTCGGCGATGTTGAGCATGGGCTCGCCGAAGAAGTCTTCGCCGCCCTGGGCCTCGATCTGCAGCAGGCCGCGCTGGATGGCGCCCACCGAGGCCGCGCTGACGTTGCCGTACTGGGTGGTGAACTGGCTGGCGTTGTCGCCCACATGCTGGAGCATGGCGCGCAGGTCCTTCAGGTCCAGCAGCAGCAGCCCGGCGTCGTCGGCGATCTTGAACACCATCTGCAGCACGCCGGCCTGGGTCTCGTTCAGCGCCAGCATGCGGGCCAGCAGCAGCGGGCCCATGTCGCTCACCGTGGCGCGTACCGGGTGACCGGCCTTGCCGAACACGTCCCAAAGCGTGGTGGGGCAGCGCAGCGGGGCCGGCGGCTCGATGCCACGCTCCTTCAGTACCGCCAGCAGCTTTTCGCTCGGCGCGCCCGCCTGGCTGATGCCTGTCAGGTCGCCCTTCACATCGGCCATGAAGACGGGCACGCCGATCTGGCTGAAGCTTTCGGCCAGCTTCTGCAGCGTGATGGTCTTGCCCGTGCCGGTGGCGCCGGTGATCAGCCCGTGGCGGTTGGCCAACTGGGGCAGCAGTTCACAAACGGTGTCGCCGTGGCGGGCAAGCAGGATGGGGTCGGCCATGGTGGAGGCAGCTGGATGGGGGGACCGGCCGAGTCTAGCGAGAGCCCGCCCCGTAGAATCCCGCCCCTTTCTAGAAACCAGCGCAGCGAGCGAGCACGTCTATGGCCGGACATTCCAAATGGGCGAACATCCAGCACCGCAAGGGTCGTCAGGACGAGAAGCGGGGCAAGGTCTGGACCCGGCTGACGCGCGAAATCATCGTCGCGGCGCGCAGCGGCGGTGGCGACATCGCCATGAACCCGCGCCTGCGCCTGGCGATTGAGAAGGCCAAGGCTGCCAACATGCCGGCCGACAACATCAAGCGCAATGTCGACAAGGCCACCGGCAACCTCGAGGGCGTGACCTACGAGGAAATCCGCTATGAGGGCTATGGCATCGGCGGCGCGGCCATCATCGTGGACACGATGACCGACAACCGCGTGCGCACCGTGGCCGAGGTCCGGCACGCCTTCAGCAAATACGGCGGCAACCTGGGTACCGAGGGCTCGGTGGCCTTCCAGTTCAAGCACTGCGGCCAGCTGATCTTCGCCCCCGGCACCCTGGAGGATGCGCTGATGGAGGCCGCGCTCGATGCCGGCGCCGAGGACGTCATCACCGATGACGACGGTGCCATCGAGGTGCTGACCAGCCCGACCGACTTCGAGGCCGTGCGCAACGCCCTCGAAGCCAAGGGGTTCAAGGCCGAGGTGGCCGAGGTGACGATGCGTGCCGAGAACACCATCGCCCTGGCCGGCGATGACGCCCAGCGCATGCAGAAGCTGCTGGACATGATCGAAGACCTGGACGACGTGCAGAACGTCTTCCACAACGCCGAATTGGACTTGGGCTGAGCATGAAAGTACTCGTCATTGGCAACGGCGGCCGCGAACACGCGCTGGCCTGGAAGCTGGCCCAGGGCCAGCGCGTCAGCCAGGTCTACGTGGCCCCGGGCAATGGCGGCACCCTGCGCGATGCGCGGCTGAAGAACGTCGCGCTGACCAACCCGCACGAACTGGCCGACTGGGCCGAAGCCAACAAGATCGCCCTCACGGTGGTCGGCCCCGAGGCCCCGCTGGCCGCCGGTGTGGTGGACATCTTCCGCGGCCGCGGCTTGCGCATCTTTGGCCCCACCAAGGCGGCCGCGCAGCTGGAAAGCTCCAAGGCCTTTGCCAAGGACTTCATGGCACGCCACGGCATCCCGACGGCGCGCTACCAGACCTTCAGCGACGCCAACGCCGCGCACGCCTATGTGAACGAGCAGGGCGCGCCCATCGTCATCAAGGCCGACGGCCTGGCCGCCGGCAAGGGCGTGGTGGTGGCGATGACGCTGGAAGAGGCGCACGCCGCCATCGACATGATCCTGCGCGACAACAGCCTGGGCGTGACGCACAACGTCGAGGGCGCGCGCGTCGTCATCGAGCAGTTCCTGCAGGGCGAGGAAGCCAGTTTCATCGTCATCAGCGACGGCGTGAACGTGCAGGCCCTGGCCACCAGCCAGGACCACAAACGGCTGCTGGACGGCGACGAAGGCCCCAACACCGGCGGCATGGGCGCCTACTCGCCGGCGCCGGTGGTGACGCCGAACGTGCATGCCAAGGCGATGCACGAAATCATCGGTCCCACCATTGCCGGCATGGCCAAGGACGGCGTGCCCTTCACCGGCTTCCTGTACGCCGGTCTGATGATCGACGCCGAGGGCCGCCCCTACACGATCGAGTTCAACGCCCGCCTGGGCGACCCCGAGACCCAGCCGATCCTGATGCGCCTGAAAAGCGATCTGTTCGAGCTGCTCTACGCTGCCACCGACGGTCGCTTGATGGAGCAGGAGCTGGCTTGGGACCGCCGCGCCGCGCTGGGCGTGGTGCTGGCCGCCCATGGCTACCCGATGAACCCGCGCAAGGGCGACGTCATCAGCGGTCTGCCTGACGACCAGGACGACGCGATGGTCTTCCACGCCGGCACGGCGGCGAACGACAAGGGCCAGCTCGTCAGCAACGGTGGCCGGGTGCTGTGCGCCACGGCGCTGGGTGAGTCGGTGCGCGTGGCGCAGCAGCGGGCCTATGAGCTGCTGGAGCCCATCCGTTTCGACGGTGTGCAGTACCGCAAGGACATCGGCCACCGGGCGATTTCACGCAAGTGAGCCTGCATGCCCCGCTCCCCAGCCTGCCGCCGCGCCCGGACCTGAAGCCGCGCGGCAGCGCGCTGGCGCGCGGCCTGCTGGGCCTGTTCGGCTGGCGGGTGCTGTTTGAGGGCTTTCCGGCCCGGCAGGGCGTGGTGCTCGTCTATCCGCACACCTCGAACTGGGACTTCATCGTCGGCGTGCTGGTCAAGTGGGCGCTCGGGGTGCCGGTGCGCTACTGGGGCAAGGACAGCCTGTTCAAGATCCCGCTCATCGGCGCCTGGGCGCGCTGGATCGGCGGCATCCCGGTGGACCGCAAGAACCCCAAGGGTCTGGTGGGTGCCACCGTGGCGCAGGTGCAGGCGGCCAAGGCGCGGGACGAGTACTTCTGGCTCGCCGTGGCCCCTGAGGGCACGCGCTCCTACGTGCCGGGTTGGCGCAGCGGCGCCTATCAGGTGGCTGTCCAGGCGCAGCTGCCGGTGGGCCTGGCCTACTTCGACGTCCCCAGCAAGACCTTCGGCATCACCACCTTCCTGCTCCCCAGCGGTGAGGTGGAGCGCGACTTCTCCGCCTTCCAGGCCGTGCTGGGCGACAAAAAGGGCTTCAAGCCCGAACTCGCCAGCCCCATCCGACTGAAATCATGAGCCCCAGCACCCTCCTGGTCCGCAGCTACCTGCTGGATCTGCAGCAGCGCATCGTCAGCGGCCTCGAAGCCCTGGATGGCACGCCCTTCGCGGCCGACCCCTGGCAGCGCGAGCCCGGCGGCCGGCTGGAGGGCGACGGCCTGTCGCGCATGCTCGAAGGCGGGCCGGTGTTCGAGCGCGCGGCGGTGCTGTTCAGCCACGTGAAGGGCCGCGTGCTGCCGCCCTCGGCCACGGCGGCGCGGCCGCACCTGGCCGGCGCGCCCTTCGAGGCCCTGGGCGTGAGCCTGGTGATCCACCCGCACAACCCCTTCGTGCCCACCGTGCACCTGAACGTGCGCATGCTGACGGCCCAGCCCGAGCAGGGCCAGGCGGCGAGCTGGTTCGGCGGCGGCATGGACCTGACGCCCTACTACGGCTTCGAGCGCGACGCCCAGCACTTCCACCGCGTCTGCCAAGAGGCCGTCGGCCCCGAGCTGTATGCCCGCTTCAAGCCGGCCTGCGACGAGTATTTCTTCCTCAAGCACCGCAACGAGGCGCGTGGCATCGGCGGCATCTTCTACGACGACTTCGAAGAGGGCGGCTTCGACGCCGGCTTCGCGCTGATGCAGCGCGTCGGCGACGCCTTCCTGCAGGCCTACGCCCCGATCGTTGAGCGCCGCCAGGGCTATGCCTACGAGCAGCGCCAGCGCGACTTCCAGGCCTACCGGCGCGGCCGTTACGTCGAGTTCAACCTGGTGTGGGACCGCGGCACCCTGTTTGGGCTGCAGTCCGGCGGCCGCACCGAGTCCATCCTGCTTTCCATGCCGCCGGTGGCGAACTGGCGCTACCAGTGGGAGCCCGAGGCCGGCACGCCGGAGGCGCGCCTGTACAGCGACTTCCTGCCGCCGCGCGACTGGCTGAACGCGAAGCCCACCGCCCTGTGGTTATGAAGTTCGGGCTGTTCGGCGGCAGCTTCAACCCCCCGCACCGCGCGCACCGCGCGCTCGCGCAGCTGGCCATCGAACAGCTGGCACTGGACGAGCTGATCGTGATGCCCGCCGGCCAGCCCTGGCAGAAGGCCGGCAGCGCACTCGCACCGGCCGAGCACCGCCTGACCATGACCCGCCTGCTGCTGCAGGACCTGCCGCGTGTGCAGGTGTCGGCCTGGGAGGCCGAGCGCGCCGAGCCGAGCACCAGCATCGCCACCCTGGAGCACTTGCAGGCGCAGCATCCCGGTGCCGAGTGGTTCCTGGTCATCGGTCAGGACCAGTACGAAAAGTTCAGCAGCTGGAAGCGCTGGCCCGAGCTGCTGCAGCGCTGCACCCTGGCCGTGGCCGGCCGTGCGGGCCAGCTGCCGCACCCGGATCCGGCGCTCCCTGCGCACCGCAGCGTGCAGCTGGCCCTGCCGGCCGACCGCATCAGCGCCACCGCCTTGCGCGCCGACTGCGCGCGCGGGGCGGACATCTCCCCCATGGTCGGCCCGGATGTGGCCGGCTATATTGCCCATCACCATCTCTACGGCGCCTGAAGCCGCAACACCCATGGACATTCGCAAGCTGCAGCGGGCCATCGTCGACGGTCTCGAAGACGTCAAGGCACAGAACATCCAGGTCTTCAACACCGAGCACCTGTCGCCGCTGTTCGAGCGCGTCGTCGTGGCCAGCGGCAGCAGCAACCGGCAAACCAAGGCCCTGGCCAGCAGCGTGCGTGAAGCCGTCAAGGGCGCCGGTTTCGACGTCATGCGCACCGAAGGCGAGGAAAACGGCGAATGGATCATCGTGGACTGCGGCGCGGCCGTGGTGCATGTGATGCAGCCGCAGATCCGCGACTACTACCACCTCGAAGAGATCTGGGGCGAGAAGCCGGTCAACATGAAGCTGGGTGCGGCCAAGAGCCTGCCCAAGGCCAGCGAAGACAGCGCGCCCGCCAAAAAAGCGGCCCCCAAGCGCAAGGCCAGCGCGCCCTCGCGCCGTTCCGGCAGCGCGGCCGAGGCGCTGAAGAACGAACCCGTGGCCCTGCCCAAGACGCGCAAGGAAAAGGCCGCCGCTGCGGCGGAGGCCGCTGCCAAGAAGGCGGCGCCGCGCAAGGCACCGGCCCGCAAGCCCGCGCCGAGAAAGGCCGCGGCACCGGCTCAGGGCGCCGCCGCGCCGGCCCGCAAGACGGCCGCCAGCAAGCCCGTGGCGGCCAAGAAGGCGGCACCGGCCAAGAAGGCGGCACCGGCCAAGAGGGCGGCTGCGGTCAAGTCCGCACCGGCCAAGAAGGCGGCCCCCGCCAAGAAGGCCGCCGCGCCCAGGCCCGCGGCCGCCAAGCCGGCCGCCGCGCCGAAGAAGGCCGCACCGGCCCGCAAGGTTGCAGCGGCGAAGCCGGCCGCTCCGGCCAAGAAGGCGGCGGTCAAGAAGCCAGCGGTCAAGAAGGCCGCCCGCTAAGTGCAGCTCCTGTTGTTGGCGGTCGGGCAGCGCCTGCCTGCCTGGGCCGACGAGGCCACCGCCGACTTCGTCAAGCGCTTTCCGCCTGATCTGCCGCTGCAGCTCAAGACCGTGAAGGCCGAGGCCCGCAGCACCGGCAAGACGGCCGCGCAAATGATGGCCGCCGAAGCCCAGCGCCTGCAGGAAGCCACGCCGCGCGGCGCCCGCCGCGTGGTGCTGGACGAGCGCGGTGAGCGCCTCAGCAGCCTGCAACTGGCCGAGCGCCTGGAGCGCTGGAAGCTCGATGGCCGCGACGTGGTGCTGTACATGGGTGGGCCTGACGGCCTGGACCCCGAACTGCGTGCCGCGGCCGACGAACGCCTGCGCCTCTCTGACCTGACCCTGCCGCATGCGCTGGCGCGCGTGCTGCTCGTCGAGGGGCTGTACCGCGCCTGGTCGATAACGGCCGGTCACCCCTATCACCGGGAGTAGGCGGTGCGTCATCTGCGTTCGCTGCTGCTGGGCCTGCTGCTGGGCCCCTGGCTCGCGCTGGGCGCGCTGGCGCAGGTGCAGCTCAAGGTGCTGGGCGATTTCGCCTTTCCACCCTATTCCTCGCTGCGCGGCACCGAGCCGGTCGGTATCGACGTCGACATCCTGCACGAGCTGGGCCGCCGCACTGGGGTGCAGTTCCAGATCGAGCTGGTGCCCTTCAAGCGGGTGGTCGAATCGGTGCGGGCGGGCACCGTGGATGGCGGCATGGCGCTGCTGCGCAGTGCCGAGCGCGAAGGGTTCGCACTCTTCACTGGCGTGATGCACAACAGCACCTATTCGCTCTTCGTCACGCGCGACAGCAAGATGGAATTTGACGGCCTGGCCAGCCTGCACGGCAAGCGCATCGGCAAGGTGCGAGGCTTCTTCATCAGCCCGGAGTTCGATGCCGAAGTTGCCGCCGAGCGCATCCAGCTGCACGAGACGGCTGGGGCCGAGCAGGGCCTGCACATGCTGATGCTGGGTCGGGTCGATGCGATCTCGGGCCAGACCGTCGTGACCCGCTATTTGGCGCGCCAACTCGGCTACGCCGATTCGGTGCGCCCCTTGCCCACGCCCCTGGTGCCCGACCGTCCGACCTTCCTGGTGCTTTCCCGCGCCAGCAAGCTGCCCGACAAAGAGGCCCTGGCCGAACGCCTGCGCCTGGCGCTGGAGGCCATGCACAAGGATGGCAGCATCGAGCGCATCGAGGCCCGGCATCTGCAATGAGCGCGAACCTGATCTACCTGGCCTCGCAGAGCCCGCGCCGGCGCCAGCTGCTCGATCAGCTCGGCCAGGTCCATGAGTTGCTGCTGGCCGACACCGACGAGGACGCCGAGGCGCTGGAGCTGCAGCTGCACGGCGAGTTGCCGGACGATTACGTGCGCCGTGTCACGGCCAACAAGCTGGCAGCCGCGCTGGCGCGCCGGGAACGGCGCGGCCTGCCGGTGCGCCCGGTGCTGTGCTCCGACACCACCGTGGCCCTGGGTCGCGACATCCTGGGCAAGCCGGCCGATGCTGCCGAGGCGCTGCACATGCTCACGCGCCTGAGTGGCCACACGCACCGCGTGCTGACGGCGGTGAGCCTGGGCTGGGAGGTGGGCGGGGTGTTGCAGCAGGCACAGCGCGTCAGCGTGTCGCATGTGCGCTTTGCCGCCGTGCCGCCGCGCGTGCTGCAACGCTATGTGGCCAGCGGCGAGCCCATGGGCAAGGCCGGTGCCTATGCGATTCAGAGCCAGATTGCCGGCTGGATCGAACACATCGAGGGCAGCTATTCCGGCATCATGGGTCTGCCCTTGTTCGAGACCGCGCAATTGCTGCGCGAGGCCGGGCTGGAGGTTTGACGCAAGCAGCACTGCTTGCGTGAACCCTTCAACGAGGGGGTGCCCCCGGCACCCGACGTGATGGAAGACATCTTGATCAATTGGTCTCCGCAGGAGACCCGCGTGGCCGTGGTGGAAAACGGCGCGGTGCAGGAACTGCACATCGAGCGCACGCTGGAGCGTGGCCTGGTGGGCAACATCTACCAGGGCAAGGTGGCGCGCGTGCTGCCGGGCATGCAGTCGGCCTTCATCGACATCGGCCTGGAACGCGCCGCCTTCCTGCATGTGGCCGATCTGCACACGGCGGCGCCGCGCGGCGAGCAGCCCACGCCGATCGAGCGCCTGCTGTTCGAGGGCCAGGCCCTTATGGTGCAGGTCATCAAGGACCCGATCGGCACCAAGGGCGCGCGCCTGTCCAGCCAGGTCTCGATCGCCGGGCGCATGCTGGTGCACCTGCCGCAGGACGAGCACATCGGCATCAGCCAGAAGATCGGCTCGCCTGAGGTGCGCGAGGCCCTGCGCGAGCGCATGCTGGCCCTGGTGGGCACGCGCGACAGCGGCGGGGGCGGCGGCTTCATCCTGCGCACCAATGCCGAGGAGGCCAGCGACGAGGAGCTCGCGGCCGACATCGAGTACCTGCGCAAGACCTGGAACACCATCCGCGAGCGTGCGCTCACGCTGCCGCCCGGCAGCCTGCTGCACGAAGACCTGAACCTGGTGCAGCGCGTGCTGCGCGACCTTTGCAGCGACCGCACCGCCAAGGTCCGCATCGACAGCCGCCTGCAGTTCGAGGCCCTGCAGGCCTTTGGTCAGCAGTACATGCCCGGCTCGGTGGTCAAGCTGGAGCACTACGCGGGCGAGCGTCCGATCTTCGACCTCAGCAATATCGACGTCGAGGTGCAGCGCGCGCTCTCACGCCGTGTCGACTTGAAGAGTGGCGGCTATCTGGTGTTCGACCAGACCGAGGCCATGACCACGATCGACGTCAACACCGGTGCCTTCGTCGGGGCGAAGAACTTCGATGAGACCATCTTCAAGACCAATCTGGAAGCGGCCGGCGCCATCGCGCGGCAACTGCGCCTGCGCAATCTGGGTGGCATCGTCATCGTCGATTTCATCGACATGGGTCGCGAGGAACACCGCCAGGCCGTACTGGCCGAGCTGCGCAAGCACCTGGCCAAGGACAAGACCAAGGTGGCCGTCGGCGGCTTCACGCAACTGGGCCTGCTGGAGCTGACACGCAAGCGCACGCGCGAATCGCTCGCCCGCATGCTGTGCGAACCCTGCCCGACCTGCGAAGGCCGCGGCCAGGTCAAGACCGCGCGCACGGTCTGCTACGAGATCCTGCGCGAGATCCTGCGCGAGGCCCGCCAGTTCTCGGCCCGGGAGTTCCGCGTGGTGGCCAATGCCGCCGTGGTGGAGATGCTGCTGGACGAAGAGAGCCAGCACCTGGCCGGCCTGTCGGACTTCATCGGCCGGCCGATCTCGCTGACCGCCGAGCCCGGCAACCAGACCGAGCACTACGACATCGTGCTGCTGTAGGGGCACCTATGAGCGAACGCTTCTATGCCCTGGTGCCGGCGGCGGGCAGCGGCAGCCGGGCGGGCCAGCCCATCCCCAAGCAGTACGTGGAGCTGGCCGGCCGCAGCCTGATCGCCCACACGCTGGCGGCCCTGGCCGCCGTGCCCGAGCTGGCGCAGACCCTGGTGGTGCTGGCCCCCGATGACGCACGCTTTGCGGCGGCCGTGCCGGGCTTCGCCGGCTGGAGCGCGCGCTGCGGCGGCGCCACGCGCGCGGCGTCTGTGCGCGCCGGCCTGCAGGCCCTGCGCGAGCGAGGGGCCGGCGAGCAGGACTGGGTGCTGGTGCACGATGCCGCCCGCTGCCTGCTGCGGCCGGAGTGGGTGCAGGGCCTGATCGAAGCCTGCCGCGCGGATGCGGTGGGTGGCCTGCTGGCGCAGCCAGTGGCCGACACCCTGAAGCGCGCCGACTCGCAAAGCCGCGTGCAGCACACGCAGGACCGCCGCGAGCTCTGGGCCGCGCAGACGCCGCAGATGTTTCGCCTGGGCCTGCTGGCGCGTGCTCTCGATGCCGCGGGTGAGACCGTGACCGACGAGGCCAGCGCCATCGAGCAGCTGGGCCTGGCGCCGCGCCTGGTGCGCGCGCCGCTGGACAACTTCAAGCTCACCCTGCCCGAGGACTTCGCGCTGGCCGAGCTGATCCTGAGGAGCCGACAGGCATGAACATTCGCATAGGCGAGGGCTGGGATGTGCACCAGCTCGTCACCGGCCGGCCGCTGATCCTGGGCGGCGTGCTGATCCCGCACAGCCATGGCCTGCTCGGCCACTCGGATGCCGACGCCCTGGCTCATGCCATCACCGATGCCCTGTTGGGCGCGGCCGGCCTGGGCGACATCGGCCGCCATTTCCCCGACACCGACCTGCGCTTCAAGGGTGCCGATTCGCTGCGCCTGCTGGCCGAGGCGGCCCGCCGCGTGCGCGCTGAGGGTTGGCAACTTGGCAATGTGGACAGCACCGTGGTCGCTCAGGCGCCCAAGCTGGCCCCACACATCGACGCCATGCGCGGCCGCCTGGCCGCGGCGCTGGAGCTGGCGCCGGAGGCCGTCAACGTCAAGGCCAAGACGGCCGAGAAGATGGGGCCGGTGGGCGAGGGGCGGGCGATCGAGGCGCGCGCGGTCTGCCTGATATTGAAGGCCTGAGGGCACTGAAGCCCTAATCGGCGCGCTGGAAGCGGATGCGGGTGATCAGCCCGCCATCTTGGGCATTGACGATTTCCAGGTGCGCGCCCATGCGCGACAGCGATTTCTCGACGATGGCCAGCCCCAGGCCGGAACCGCTGGCGGCCGTGCGCGCGCTGTTGGCGCGGTAGAAGGGCTTGGTGAGCTCGCTCAGCACGGTCTGCGGCACGCCGGGGCCGTGGTCGCGCAGGGTCACGAGCACCTCATTGCCCTGGATCTGCGCCAGGATGTCGACCAGCGCGGCCTGGTCGGGCTGGTGGCCGTAGCGGCGCGCGTTCTCGAACAGGTTCTGGAACACGCGCGAGACCTCGGTGCGGTCGCCCTTGATGCGCAGATTGGGCGGCACGCGCAGGCGGAAGCGGATCTGGTTGGGGTCGCGGAAGCTTTGCGTCTCGCGTTCCAGCACGTCGGCGAGCAGCAGGATCTGCTGACTCACCTCACCCGGGCGGGCGTAGTCCATGAACTTGCCGATGACGGCGTCGAGCTGGTCGATGTCCTGCGCCATTGCCAGCTGGGCGGCAGGGTCGTGCACGCTCATCTCCACCTCCAGGCGCAGGCGCGCCAGCGGGGTGCGCAGGTCGTGCGAGATGCCGGCCAGCATCACCGAGCGGTCCTGGTCCAGCTTGGCCAGCACGCGTGCCATGCGGTTGAAGCCGCGGTTGACCTCGCGGATCTCGCTGGTCAGCGTGTGCTCGTCCAGGCGCGAGTCGTACTCGCCTTCGCGGATGCGCCCGGCGGCGACCGAGAGCGCCCGCAGCGGCCGGTTGATGAGCCCGGCAATGATGGCCGAGCCCAGCAGCGTGGCGGCCACGACGATCAGCAGCCACCAGGCGCGCGGCGTGGGCAGGCTGGCGCTGGGCTCATGGGCCGCGCGCAGCCAGAAGGCGTCGCGCCCGGCCATGAAGCGCACCCACAGCCCGGACTGCCCGTTGACGCTCTCGGCCACGAAGGTGTCGGGCCCCAGGCGCTGGATCAGCGCCTGCGCCACCTGGCGCGCGAAGGGGGTGTGCTCGTAGGCCTTCCACTCGTCGCGCAGTTCGGCCACCTGGACCTTGATGGTGGCGTCGCGTTCGATGGACTTGATGATGACCAGGCGCTGGATCGGCTCGACATCGCTGAGCGCCGCGCGCGACAGCAGCACCAGATCGCCGAGCTGCTGTGCGGCTTGCAGCGCACGCGGTTCGGCTTCGAGGGCGCGGAAGGCCGCCTGCCAGGTCAGCCCCGCGCCGGCCAGCAGCAGGGCCAGCCAGGCGAAGGTGCGCCAGAAGAGGTTGAGGCCGAGGACGCGCCGCGGCACAGGCTTCAGGCGCCCGAGGAGGCCGCCTGCGCGGCCGCGGGCTTGGCGGCCGGCTTGTCGCCCTTGCCTTCGTCGCCGTCCGGCACGAACACATAGCCCAGGCCCCAGACGGTCTGGATGTAGCGCGGGTTGGCCAGATCGGGCTCGATCATCTTGCGCAGGCGCGAGACCTGCACGTCCAGGCTGCGGTCATAGGGCTCGAAGTCGCGCCCGCGGGTCAGCTGGGCCAGGCGCTCGCGGCTCAGCGGCATGCGCGGGTGGCGCACCAGGGCCTTGAGCATCGCGAATTCGCCGGTGGTGAGCGAGAGTTCCTCGCCATCGCGCGTGAGGCGGCGCTGGGCGATATCAAAGCGGTAAGGGCCGAAGGCCACGGTCTCGGGGTCGCGAGCCGGGGCGCCAGGCGCCTCGGGGGCCGGGGCGCGGCGCAGCACGGCGTTGATGCGCGCCAGCAGCTCGCGCGGGTTGAAGGGTTTGGCCAGGTAATCGTCGGCACCGACTTCCAGGCCAACGATGCGGTCCACGTCCTCGCCCTTGGCGGTGAGCATGACGATGGGCGTGGTGTTGCCGGCGCCGCGCAGGCGGCGGCAGATCGACAGGCCATCCTCGCCCGGCATCATCAGGTCCAGCACGATCAGGTCCAGGCTCTCGCGCGCCATCAGGCGGTTCAGCGCCATGCCGTCCTCGGCCGGGTGCACTTCGAATCCTTCCTGACTCAGGTAGCGGCGCAGCAGGTCGCGGATGCGGGCGTCGTCGTCGACAACGGCAATGCGTTGCGTACGGGCGTTGTGGGCGTGGGTCATGGTGGGCAGCTCCTGTCAGGCGCCGCGGTCTTGAAGCGGGCCGAGCGGCCATTCTGGCCGCCACCCGCCCGCTTTGTTACAAATTCGGGCGACGGTTCGCACGCCTTGTCGCACTTGTTACAAAGTCTCACCCAAACCCCCGCAGACGCGGGGCGATGACCGTGCTTACTGCGCCGTCCAGCCGCCGTCCATGCCCCAGGCCTGGCCGCGCACATTGGCGGCGGCCTCGCTGCACAGGAACACCGCCAGCGCGCCCAGCTGCTCGGGTGTGGTGAAGGTCAGCGAGGGTTGCTTCTCGCCGAGCAGCCGGCGCGTGGCCTCGGCGTTGTCCACGCCGTCGGCCAGCGCCCGGGCATCCACCTGCTTCTGCACCAGCGGCGTCAGCACCCAGCCGGGGCAGATGGCATTGACGGTGATGCCGGTGGTGGCGGTTTCCAGCGCTGCGGTCTTGGTCAGGCCGATCAGGCCATGCTTGGCGGCCACGTAGGCGCTCTTGTTGACCGAGGCCACCTGGCCGTGCACCGAGGCGATGTTGATCACGCGGCCCCAGTTGCGCGCCAGCATGCCGGGCAGGGCGGCGCGCAGGCTGTGGAAGGCCGAGCTGAGGTTGATGGCGAGGATGGCGTCCCAGCGCTCGGGCGGGAAGTCCTGGATCGGCGCGACATGCTGGATGCCGGCGTTGTTGACCAGGATGTCGCAGCCCCCGAAGCGCGCCTCGGTGGCACGTACCAGATCCACCACCTCCTCAGCATGCGCCATGTCGGCGCCGTGGTAGTCCACCTCGACCTCAAGGCCCTCGAACTGGGCGCGGGCGCCCTCCACGTCGCCAAAGCCATTGAGCATGACGTTGGCGCCCTGGCGTGCCAGGCTCAGTGCGATACCCAGTCCGATGCCGCTGGTCGAGCCCGTCACCAGGGCGGTCTTGCCGTTCAACATTGCAGTTCCCTTAGGATCGTTTCCGGATCCAAGGATAGCCAATGAGCCCCCCGCGCCTGTGTCACTACCAAGCCATGAACCCCGGCGGCCTGCACCGCCTGGCCTATTGGGAATGGGGTGACGCGACCAATCCTCGGGTGCTCGTCTGCGCCCACGGCCTGACGCGCCAGGGGCGCGATTTCGACACCCTGGCGCAGCGCCTGAGCGGCGAATACCGCGTGGTCTGCCCGGATGTGGTGGGGCGGGGTGAATCCGACTGGCTGCCCGAGCCCGAACATTACGGCCTGCCGCAGTACGTGTCCGACATGGTGGCCCTGCTGGCGCGCCTGGACGCCGGCTCGGTGGACTGGGTCGGCACCTCGATGGGCGGCCTGATCGGGCTGGTGCTGGCGGCCGTGCCGGGCAACCCGCTGCGGCGTCTGGTGCTGAACGATGTCGGCCCCACGCTGGAAGCGGAGTCGCTGCAGCGCATCGGCACCTATGTGGGCCAGCGCATGCACTTCGCCAGCTTCGAGGAGGGCGTGGCCTATCTGCGCAGCATCTCGGCCGGCTTCGGGCAGTTCCCGCCCGGCGCCTGGGAGGCGCTGTCGCGCCCGATGTTCAAACCAACGCCGCAAGGCCTGCGTCTGCACTACGACCCGGGCATCGGCCTGGCCTTTCGCAGCTTGACGCCGGAGGCCATTGCCGAGTCGGAGCTCTTCCTCTGGGCCGCCTACGAGAGCCTGCAGCTGCCGGTGCTGCTGCTGCGCGGTGCCGAGAGCGATCTGCTGAGCCCGCAGACGGCGCAGCGCATGGCCGATTGCGGCCCGCGCGCCCAGGTGCTGGAGCTGCCCGAGGTGGGCCACGCGCCGATGCTGGACCGTGACAGCCATCTGAACCCCGTGATCGAGTTCCTGCGCGCCGCATGAAGACCGCGCCCGCCGACCCGCAACGCGCGGCCATCGTCCAGCTGCTGCTGGACGAGGCCCCGCCCGCCGAACCTCCCGGCCTGCCCGAGCGCCTGCCCAGCCCCGCCCGCAGCGCCGCTGCGCCGGACGTGCTGACGCGCGCCCGTGCCTTCGCCGAGCCCTTGCTGGCCGCGCGCGTGCTCGACAGCGGCGAGGACCAGCTCGGTCATGCCGACGGTGTCGCCGCCATCCTGGCCGGCATCGGGGCCTCGCCCGGGGTGCAGGCCGCGGCCTATCTGGTCTACGCCGCGGAACACCTGTCGGATCCGGTCGAGGTCACGGCCAAGGCTTTCGGCGAAAGTTTTGCCGATCTGGTGGACCACACGCGCAAGCTGGTGCGCATCCAGCGCGCCGCGCGTGCCGCGCGCCTGGAGGACGCCGAGGCCGTCGCCCAGCAGCTGGAACGCGTGCGCAAGATGCTGCTCGCCTTCAGCAAGGATCTGCGCGTGGTGCTGCTGCGCCTGGCCTCGCGCCTGCAGACCTTGCGCTGGTTCGCGCAGGTGCGCAAGCCCTGCCCGGTGGAAGTGGCCTTGGAAGCCCGCCAGGTCTTTGCGCCGCTCGCCAACCGGCTGGGCATCTGGCAGATCAAGTGGGAGCTGGAGGACCTGGCTTTCCGCTTCCTGGAGCCCGAGCAGTACCACGGCCTGGCCCGTGCCCTGCACGAAAAGCGCCTGGAGCGCGAGCTGCGCGTGCACCAGGCGCGTGCCCAGCTCAGTGCGGAGCTTCAGCGCCTGGGGGTGTCGGGCGAGGTGCAGGGGCGCCCCAAGCACCTCTACAGCATCTGGAAAAAGATGCAGGGCAAGGGCCTCACGCTCGACCGCGTATTCGACCTGCGCGCTCTGCGCGTCATCGTCGACAGCGTGGACGACTGCTACGCCGTGCTCGCGCGCCTGCACGAGGTCTACGAGCCGGTCGAGGGTGAGTTCGACGACTACATCGCGCGCCCCAAGCCGAATGGCTATCAGAGCCTGCACACGGTGTTGCGTGCGCCCGATGGCCAGACCATGGAGGTGCAGATCCGCACCCAGGCCATGCACGAGCACGCCGAGCATGGCGTGGCCGCGCACTGGGCTTACAAGGAAGCCGGCACCAAGGGCTACGGTGGCCAGGCCAGCGCGGGCGACCAGGAGGCCACCGTGCGCGAGGCCCGCAAGGCCGTGCTGCGTCAGCTGCTGGCCTGGGAGCGCGACCTCGCCGAGCACGCGCCCAGCAGCGAGGGCGAGGAGGCGCGCATCTTCGTGTTCACGCCGCAGGCCGCGGTGGTGGAGCTGTGTACGGGCGCCACGCCGATCGACTTCGCCTACCACCTGCACACCGAGCTGGGCCACCGCATCCGCGGCGCCAAAGTCGATGGTCAGCTGGTGCCGCTGAACACCAAGCTGCACAGCGGCCAGACGGTCGAAGTCATGGGCGGCAAGGAGCGCGGCCCCTCGCTGGACTGGCTCAACCCCGAACTGGGTTTTCTGGCCTCGCCGCGCTCCAAGGCCAAGGTGCGCGCTTGGTTCAACGCCCTGCAGACCGAGGAGACCGTGGCGCGCGGGCGCGAGCTGGTGGAAAAGCTGCTCGCCCGCGAGGGCAAGACGGCCATCAAACACGACGAGCTGGCCGCGCGCCTGGGCTTCAAGAGTGCCGAGCAGCTCTTCGAAGTGGTGGGCAAGGACGAGTTCTCGCTCAAGCCCATCGAGCAGCTGCTGCGCCCGGCCGAGCCCACGGCGGCCGAAGACGAGGACGCGCTGGCCGCGCGCCACCATGTGCGCCCGGCCGCACAGGCCCCGCGAGGCGGCGTGCTGGTGGTGGGTGTGGACTCGCTGCTGACCAATCTGGCGCGCTGCTGCCGCCCGGCCCCGCCGGATGCGATCCGCGGTTTCGTGACGCGCGGCAAGGGCGTGGCCATTCACCGGGCCGACTGCGGCAATCTGCTCGACAGCCTGCGCCGCACCCCCGAGCGCGAGATCGACGTCACTTGGGGCCAGACCCAGGGCAAGCTCTATCCGGTCGACCTGGTCGTCGAAGCCCAGGACCGCCCGGGCGTGATGCGCGACGTGCTCGAAGTCTTCGCCAAGCTGCGCCTGCGCGTCAGCCATGCGCAGACGCAGAGCCAGCGAGGCAGCCGCCCGGACACGCAGTGGATGGCCTTCACCGTGGAGATCGCGGGTGCCGAGTCGCTCTCGCAGATGCTGCGCTCGGTGGCCCAGGTGCCCGGCGTGCGTAGTGCGCGCAGACGTTGACGGCTTCAAAAAATCTCGTGTATAGTCGTGGGCTCTTGTGGTGCAGCGCTGAAGTAATTCGGCGCCCCTTCAAGACAGACCCCAGGCGCGTAGCTCAGCTGGTTAGAGCACCACCTTGACATGGTGGGGGTCGTTGGTTCGAGTCCAATCGCGCCTACCAATTCAAAGCCCCTGATTTCTCGCGGAGTCAGGGGCTTTTCGTTTGCGTTGCATGCACCGGCTCGCGCACCTGTCGGGAAATTTCGGTACGGCCTGTACCGCCCCCCCCGGTGGATGCACTGCCCCAGCCTGCCGCCACCCCGAGAGGGATTCGCCTTTCATCTGCTTGTCGCAGGCACTTCGCCCCGGCGTCGTTGCGGTTCGCCCCAGCGGCATGGCCGCCGCCGTGGCGGGCCGCGAAGCTGTCGGCATGCACTCCGAATCCCGACTGCCCTTCCTGGATGGCCTGCGTCTGGCCGCCTTTGCGCTGCTCATTCCGTACCACGTGGGCATGTACTACGTGAGTTGGGACTGGCATGTGAAGAGCGCGCTGGCCGGGCCCACGATCGAACCCTTGATGCTGTTGAGCAGCCCCTGGCGCCTGGGCCTGCTGTTCCTGGTCGCCGGTGCGGCCTGCCAGGGGCTGTGGCAGCGGCGCGGGGGCTGGGGCTTCATGCGCGAACGCAGCCGTCGCCTGCTGCTGCCGCTGCTGTTCGGCATGGCCGTGATCGTCACGCCGCAGGCTTACTTTGAGGTGCTGACCAAGGCCCCGCAGCTGCTGCCCGGCGATGGCGGCTATCTGGACTTCTGGGCCGCCTATCTGCGCGGCGGGCGCTACTGCCGGGGCCAGGACTGCATGGATGTGCCGACCTGGAACCATCTGTGGTTCCTGCCCTACCTCTGGGTGTACGCGCTGTTCGCTGCGTTGATGCTGGCCTGGCGTCGACCAGAGACGGTGACCCGGGCGGTTTGGCCGGACTGGGCCTGGCTGCTGCTGCCGGCCTTGCCCCTGGTGCTGGCGCGGCAGTGGCTGATGCCGCTGTTCCCGAGTTCGCACGATCTGTGGACGGACTTCTACAACCACGCCCAGTACGGCTACCTGTTCGCACTGGGCTGGGGCAGCCGCTCGATCTGGCCGGGGCTGTGGCAGGCCGCGCTGCGGTATCGCGCGCTCAGCCTCGGGCTGGCGCTGGCGGCCTGGGCTTTGTTGATCGTCTACTTTCAGGCCTATGAGACGGTGGAGCCGCCCGCCGCGCTGCGTGCGCTGATGCGTGGGCTCTGGAGGCTGATGGCCTGGTGGGCCATCCTGGCCGCCTGTGGCTGGGCTCAGCGGGTGTTCCGCGAGAACAAGCCCTGGCTGCGTGCCGCCAGCCAGGGTGTGCTCTGCGCCTATGTGCTGCACCAGAGCCTGATCGTGGTCTTCAGCCAGTGGCTGAAACCGCTGGCCTGGCCCCCGCTGCTGGAGGGCCTGGCCCTGATCGGGCTGACGGCGCTGGCCTGCGCCGTGCTCTATCGGCTGCTGCGGCCGCTGCCGCTGCTGCGCGAGCTGGTGGGCATCACGGCAGGTTCAGCGCGTCCGCCCAGATGTTCTGCGCCCAACCCAGCGCATAGCGTCCCTCTATCTGGTTGATGGCCGCCGACACCCCGCCCGAGCCGGGCACGGTCTTGACGATCTTCTCGGCCGCGTCGTACTGGTGCACGGTGGCCACATGGATGGCCTCCTTGGCGCTCACGAAGCTGTAGCAGGTGTTCATCACCACCGGGCTGGGGTTCACCGGCTCGCCCTTGAGCAACTGGATGATGGCCGCCGCTGCCAGCTTGGCATGTTGGTTGGCCATGTGGCCGGACTTCGGCATCAGCGGCCCCGGCATCACCGAGTCGCCCAGCACATGCACGCCCGGCACGGCGAGCGACTCCATCGTCAGCCAGTTCACGCCGCACCAGCGCTGGTTGACGGTGATCAGCCCGGCCTGGCGCGCGATGTCGCCGGCGCGCTGGGGCGGGATCACGTTCAGCACATCGGCCTTCACGTCTTCGAACTCCAGCTTGGCCAGCGTGCCGCTGACCTCCTTGAGCTCGGCGTTCGGGCGGTATTCCAGGATGCCGCCGTAGTAGTCCTTGAAGGCCTTCTCGAACAGGGCCTTCTTGGACTGCACCTCGGGGTTGGCGTCCAGAACCAGCACTTTGGCGCGCGGCTTGTGCTGCTTCAGATAGGCCGCCACCACGCAGGCGCGCTCGTAGGGGCCGGGCGGGCAGCGGTAGGGCGCTTTGGGGATGGAGATGGCGAACACGCCGCCCTCGGGCATCAGCTCGAGCTGGCGGCGCAACGCCAGCGTTTGCGGCCCGGCCTTCCAGGCGTGCTGGATCTCGCCCTTGTCCAGCGCGGCGGCCAGGCCGCCGACCTGATCGAGCATGAAATCGATGCCGGGCGAAACCACCAGGCGGTCGTAGGGCAGTTCGCGGCCATCGGCCAGGCGCACCTTGCGCGCCGCGGCGTCAATCGTCTGGGCCTCGCCCTGCAGCACCTTCACGCCGGCCTGGCGCAGGCCTTCGTAGCCCTGGGTGATGTCGGCCATCTGCTTGAAGCCACCCAGCACCAGGTTTGAAATCGGGCAGGAAACGAATGCCGGGTTGCGCTCGACCAGGGTGACGTCGATGTTGCCGCCCCACAGACGCAGGTAGCGCGCTGCGGTGGCGCCGCCAAAGCCGCCGCCGATGACGACGACGCGGCCCAGCGAGGGGCCGGATGGTGCGCTGGCGCAGCCAGTCAGGTTCAGCAGGGGCAGGGCGGCGGCACCCGCCAGCAGCTGGCGGCGCGAGGGATGCAAATGCTTCATGGCAACGTTCCCCTTCAGCGGCGCGCCGGCTGGGCAGCGAAATAGGCGGCAACGAGCTTGAGCTGCTCCTCGGTGTAGCCCTTGGCAATCTGGTGCATCACGGTGGCGGGCTGGGCGCCGCTCTTGAAGTCGGCCAGTGCCGCGAGCATCTTCTCGGCTGGCATGCCGGCCAGGGGTTTCATGTCGCCGCGCGCCTGGCCATGCGTGCCATGGCAGTTGGCACAGGTGGCGGCCAGGCTGCGGCCCTGCAATTGCGGGTCGAAGCCCTGGGCTTGTGCCAGGCCGTGGCTCAGGGCCAAGGCCAGCGCCAGGCCGAGCGTGGGGAAGAGCTGCATCGTGCGTCCTTGGAGAAGGTGGGGGCGGGCGGGTTCTACACCGCAGGCCGCGGGCTCACAAGCGGAGCTTCGCCATCTGCTTATGCATTCGTTCAGACTTATATTCAGATCGATGGACAAGACGCGCCGCCTGCTGCTGCTACAGGCCCTCAGTACCTCCGCCCTGGCAGGGCAGGGCGCCGGGCGCGATTGGCCGCAGATCGAGCTGCTGGACGGCGGCAGCCTGGCGCCCGCGCATTGGCAGGATCGCGCAGCGGTGCTGGTGTTCTTTGCCACCCACTGCCCGTTTTGCCGGCGCCATAACCAGCATGTGGAAAAGCTCCACCGCGCCAGCCAGGGCCTGCGCCTGCAGGTGCTGGGTGCGGCGCTGGACCGCGAACCGGCGGTGGTGCGCAGCTACCTGGCCAATGCGGGGTACAGCTTCCCGGTGACGATGCAGGGCCCGAGCCTGCGCCCGCTGTTCAGCCCGCGCGCGGTGATGCCCCTGACGGTGGCGATCGACCGCCGCGGCGCGGTGCACGCGGTGGTGCCTGGCGAGATGTTCGAGGAAGATGTGCTGGAACTGCTGGCCTTGGCCAAGGCCTGAACCGGAGCGCACGATGAACAAGACTTGGAAGGCCTGGATCCCGCTCGCCGCGCTGCTGCTGGCCGGGGCGGCGCTGGCCCAGACACCGCCCGCGGCCGAGCTGTTTCGCGATGCCGACCTGGGGCTCGGCGAGCGCTTGATCAAGGAGCACCGCTGCGCCGAGTGCCATGCGCGCAAGATGGGCGGCGACGGCTCGGCCATCTACCGCCCCAAGGGCCGCATCAACGGCCCCGGCCTGCTGCGCGGCATGGTGGAGAACTGCAATACCGAGTTGAACCTCAGTCTCTTCCCCGAGGAAGTGACGGCGATCGCGGCGGTGCTGAATCGCGATCACTACCGGTTCCCTTGAAGGCCGGGGCCGAAGCCCCGGCAACCTGAGTCAAGCGAAGCGGAAGGGCAGCTCGCGTTGGCGTTGCCCGGTGAGGCGCGCTACCGCATTGGCCAAAGCGGGAGCCAGCGGCGGCAGGCCGGGCTCGCCCATGCCGGTGGGCGCTTCCTGCGAGGGGACGATGTGCACGGCCAGCACCTTCGGGGTGTCGGTGATGCGCGGCATCGCCACTTCATGGAAGTTGCTCTGCTCGACCACGCCCTCCTTCAGCGTGATGCGGTGCGTAGGCATGGTGGTGCCCAGGGCCATCAGCGCCGCGCCCTGCACCTGCGCTTCCACGGTGCGCGGGTTCACACAGAGGTTGCAGTGCACGCCGGCGTGCACCTCGTGCAGGCGCGGGCGGCGGTTCTTGCCCTTGCCTTCGAGTGAGGCCACGACCACATAGGCCACCACCGAGTTGAAGCTGGCGTGCACGGCCACGCCCCAGGCCTGGCCGGCGGGCAGCTTGCGCTTGCCATACCCGCTCTTTTCCACCGCCAGCTCCAGCGCCGCGCGCGTGCGCTTGGCCTCCGGCGCCATCATCTTCAGCCGGTAGGCCACCGGGTCTTGCTTGGTGGCCATGGCGATCTCGTCGATCAGGGTCTCCATCACGTAAGCCGTGTGGGTGGAGCCGACCGAGCGCCACCACAGCACCGGCACGTTCTGCTTGGGGTGGTGCACCGAGAGCCGCATCGGCACCTGGTAGGGCTCGCCCATGCCCTCGGGCGTGGTGGCGTCCACGCCGTCCTTGACCATGAAGGGCTCGAAGGGCGAGCCGCTGACGATGCTCTGGCTGACGATGCGGTGGTGCCAGGCCTGCACCTGGCCCTGCGCGTCGAAGCCGATCTCGGCGCGGTGCACGGTGAAGGGGCGGTAGTAGCCGGCCTTCATGTCGTCCTCACGGCTCCACACCACCTTCACCGGCGCGCGTTGCCCGGCCGCCGCCAGGCCCTGGGCCAAGGCCACGGCCTCGCGCACGAACTCGGCGGTGGGGGTGGCGCGGCGACCAAAGCCGCCGCCGGCCATCTGCACGTGGATCTGCACCTTGTCATAGGGCAGGCCGGTGAGCTTGGCCACCGCACCGGCATCCACCCCAGGCATCTGCGAGGCGTAGTAGAGCTGGCAGGCCTCGGGCTGCAGATCCACCGTGCAGGCCAGGGGCTCCATCTGCGCGTGGTTCAGGTAAGGGAAGACGAACTCCGCCACGATGCGCTTGGCGGACTTGTCGGCCGGCGGCAGCTCCTTGCGGAAGTGCGAGTCGGGTACCAGATTGCCTTCGCGCTGCGCCAGGGCCAAATAGTCCTTGCGCATGCGCTCGGTGTCGGGGCGCTCCAGGCCGGCGAGGTTCCAGTCGATCTTCAGCGCTTGGCGGCCTTGTTGGGCCGGCCAGTAGCCATCGGCCACCACGGCCACGCCTTCGCCACCGCGGTCCAGCGCCACCTTGAAGACGGCGTGCACGCCGGGCACGGCCAGGGCGGGGGCGGGGTCGAAGCCGGCCACCTTGCCGTTGAACACCGGCGGGCGCTGGATGACGGCGGTCTTCATGCCCGGCAGGCGGATGTCCATGCCATAGGTCTGCGCACCGCTGCTCTTGGCGCGGGAAACCTTGAGCCCGGTGGGTTTGCCGATCAGACGGAAGTCCTTCGGGTCCTTCAGCGTCACGGCCTCGGGCACCGGCTGCTGCATGGCGGCGGCGAACAGCTCGCCATAGCCGGCGCTGCGGCCGTTGCCGATGACGCGGCCGGCTTCCGTGCGCAGGCTGGCCACCGGCTGCTGCCACTGCTGGGCCGCAGCCGCCAACAGCATGACGCGGGCGCGGGCACCCAGCTCGCGGTACTGGGCGTAGCTGTTCTTGATGGAGTTGGAGCCGCCGGTCAGGTGCATGCCCATGGCCGGGTCGACGTAATGGGGCTTCTGATCGCCGAAGCCGGTGTGGACCTGGGCCCAGTCGGCGTCCAGCTCCTCGGCGCAGATCATGGCCAGCGCGGTCTCGATGCCCTGGCCCATGTCCATGCGGTTGCACAGGATGGTGGTCTTGCCGTCCGGTGCGATGTGCACGAAGGCGGGGGGCTGCTCGGTGGGGCCTTGGCCAGGCTTGGGCTTGGGCGCACCGGCTTGGGCCATGGCCAAGCTGGGTGCGAGGCCGGGCGCCAGGGCCAGGCCGGTGAGGCCACCGACCGTGAGCGTGAGGAAGCGCCGACGCGAGGGCGTGGCGGCGGGCAGGGCGATGCGGTCCATCAGCATGGTGGGTTCCCCTTCAGGCCAGCTTGGCGGCGGCCGCATGGACGGCGGCGCGGATGCGCATGTAGGCGCCACAGCGGCAAAGATTGCCGGCCATGGCGGCGTCGATCTGCGCGTCGCTCGGCTTCTTGGTGGACTTGAGCAGGGCCACGGCACTCATCACCTGGCCGCTCTGGCAGTAGCCGCACTGGGCGACATCGGTCTCGACCCAGGCGTCCATGACCGCGCGGCCTACCGGGTCGTTGGCCAGGCCTTCGATGGTGTTCAGCTGTGCGCCGGCGGCGCTGGCCAGCGGCATCACGCAGCTGCGCACGGCATTGCCGTTCAGGTGCACGGTGCAGGCGCCGCATTGCGCCATGCCGCAGCCGAATTTGGTGCCGGTCAGGCCGAGTTCGTCGCGCAGCACCCAGAGCAGGGGCGTGTTGGGGTCGGCCGTGCAGCGCTGGGCTTGGCCGTTGAGGGTCAAGGAGGTCATGTCGGGCCTGTGGGGTGGCGGAAAAGCGGGCTTTGTACGCCGATTCGCCGGGCCGTGCAGAAGTTCAGGGGATGTCCCCGGCCCCTCCTAAAATTCGCCCCTTTCTGCACCCCGGGAATCCCCCATGGCCACAAGGCGCCGAGCGGCCGCCCCCGACGACACCGCGCCGCAAGGCTCCGGTGCGGGCGGGCCGCGCATCCTCAAGAAGTACCCCAACCGCCGGCTCTACGACACCCAGACCAGCGCCTATGTGACCCTGCAGGACGTCAAGGCCATGGTGCTGGGCGGCGAGGACTTCGAGGTGCGCGACGCCAAGACCGGCGAAGACCTGACCCGAGCCATCCTGCTGCAGATCATCTTGGAAGAGGAAACCGGCGGCGTGCCGATGTTCTCCACCCCGATGCTGCAGCAGATCATCCGCTTCTACGGCCAGGCCATGCAGGGCGTGTTGCAGGACTATCTGGCGCGCAATCTGCAGACCTTCACCGAGCTGCAGGCCCGCTTTGCCGAGCACAGCGGCGGGCTGGGCGCCACCCCCGAGGCCTGGGCCCAGTTCATGCAGGGCCAAGCGCCCATGATGCAGGGCCTGATGGGCAACTACATCGAGCAAAGCAAGAACCTGTTCGTGCAGATGCAGGAACAAATGGCCAAGGGGGCCTTGTTCCCCGGCATGCCCGGATTTGGAAAGACGAAGTGATGACGACTGAAGTTGCCGCCACCCCCAAGGTGGGTTTTGTTTCGCTCGGCTGCCCCAAGGCGCTGACGGACAGCGAATTGATCCTGACCCAGCTGAGCGCCGAGGGCTACGAGACCAGCAAGACCTTTGCCGGTGCCGACCTTGTGATCGTCAACACCTGCGGCTTCATTGACGACGCGGTGAAGGAGAGCCTGGACACCATCGGCGAGGCCCTGGCCGAGAACGGCAAGGTCATCGTCACCGGCTGCCTGGGCGCGAAGCAGGCGGCCGATGGCGCCAACC
Source organism: Inhella sp. (assembly GCF_041912635.1). Taxonomy (GTDB): domain Bacteria; phylum Pseudomonadota; class Gammaproteobacteria; order Burkholderiales; family Burkholderiaceae_C; genus Inhella. Next base: position 64,879 of record NZ_JAYRMO010000018.1, on the reverse strand, counting down.
TCGTGCAGCAGATCCACCCCAAGGTACTGGCCGTGACGGGGCCGCACGCCACCCAGGAGGTGATGGACGCGGTGCACCAGCACCTGCCTAAGCCGCACGACCCCTTCATGGATCTGGTGCCCGCCGCCGGTATCAAGCTCACGCCCAAGCACTACGCCTATCTGAAGATCAGCGAGGGCTGCAACCACCGCTGCAGCTTCTGCATCATCCCCAGCATGCGCGGCGATCTGGTCAGCCGCCCGGTCGGCGACGTGCTCAAGGAAGCCAAGGCCCTGTTCGAGGGCGGGCTGAAGGAATTGCTGGTCGTCAGCCAGGACACCAGCGCCTACGGTGTGGACACCAAGTACCGCACCGGCTTCTTTGACGGCAAGCCCGTCAAGACCCGCATGCTGGACCTGGTGCGCGAACTGGGCGAACTGGCCAAGCCTTATGGCGCCTGGGTGCGCCTGCACTACGTCTACCCCTACCCGCATGTGGACGAGCTGCTGCCGCTGATGAACGAGGGCCTGGTGCTGCCTTATCTGGACGTGCCTTTCCAGCATTCCCACCCCGACATGCTCAAGCGCATGAAGCGCCCGGCCAGCGGCGAGAAGAACCTCGAGCGCCTGCTGCGCTGGCGCGAGGCCTGCCCGGACCTGGTGGTGCGCTCCACCTTCATCGCCGGCTTCCCGGGCGAGACCGAGGAGGAGTTCGAGCACCTGCTGAATTTCGTGCGCGAAGCCGGCATCGACCGTGCCGGCTGCTTCGCCTACTCGCCGGTGGACGGTGCCAGCGCCAACGAACTGCCGAACCAGCTGCCGGACGCCCTGCGCGAGGAGCGCCGCGCGCGCTTCATGGCGGTGGCCGAGCAGGTCTCAGTGGAGCGTCTGCAGCGCCGCGTCGGTCAGACCCTGCAGGTGCTGATCGACAGCGCGCCGGCGCTGGGCCGCAAGGGCGGGGTGGGGCGCTCGTACGCCGATGCCCCGGAGATCGACGGCACCGTGCGCCTGCTGCCGCCTGAGAAAGCCAGCAAGCAGCTCAAGGTGGGCGAGTTCACCCGCGCTCGCGTGGTGGCCGCCGAGGGCCACGACCTCGTTGCGATGCCCATCTGATGAGCGAACGCCAGCCTGCCGCCGAGCTGATCCACCACGCCTATCAGCCGCCGGCCGGCTTCGCCTCGCCCGCCGTGGCGGTGCACAAGGGCAGTTCGATCTTTTTTGAGAACGTCGCCGCGCTCAAGCGTGTGCGCTGGGCCGACCGCGACGCCTACACCTACGGCCTGCACGGCACGCCCAGCACCTTCGCGCTGGAAGCGCGGCTGGCCACGCTGGAGGGCGCGGAACATGTGCTGCTGGCGCCCAGCGGCCTGGCGGCGCTGAACCTGGTCAACCACAGCCTGCTCAAGAGCGGCGACCAGCTGCTGATCCCGGACAACGTCTACGGCCCCAGCCGCAACAGCGCGCGCCACGAGCTCGCCGCCTGGGGCGTTGCCCACGCGGTGTACGACCCGCTGGACCCGGCCGACCTGGCGGCCAAGCTGACGCCGGCCACGCGCCTGGTGTGGCTGGAGGCGCCGGGCTCGATCACGCTGGAATTTCCCGATCTGCTCGGGCTGATCGCTGCCGTGCGTGCGGGCGCGCCGCAGGCGGTGATTGCGCTGGACAACACCTGGGGTGCGGGCCTGGCCTTCGACGCCTTTGCGCTCGGGGTGGACCTGACCATCCACGCGCTCACCAAGTACCCGAGCGGCGGCGGGGACGTTCTGATGGGCTCCGTGGCCACGCGCGCCCGCGCCCTGTTCGAGCGCCTGGCCGCCACGCATGGCCGCAGCGGCCTGGGCGTGGGTGCCAACGACGTGGAGCTCGTGCTGCGCGGCCTGGCCAGCCTGCCGCTGCGCTACGCCGCCCAGGACGCCGCCGCCCGCCAGGTGGCGGCCTGGGCGCAGCAGCACCCGGCCGTGGCGCAGGTGCTGCACCCGGCGCTGCCCGGCTCGCCGGGCCATGCGCACTGGAAGCAGCTGTGCCGCGCGGCCGCCGGCCTGCTGACCCTGCGCTTCCAGCCCGGCACGCCGGGCGCGCGCATCGAGGCGGCGGTGGATGCGCTGCGGCTGTTCCGTCTGGCCTGGAGCTGGGGCGGGCCGGTCAGCCTGGCCGTGCCCTACGACCTGACGCAGCTGCGCAGCGTGAACCGCAGCGAAGAGACCGTGCTGCGCCTGGCCATTGGGCTCGAAGAGCCTGAAGTCTTGATCGCCGACCTGGCACAGGCCTTCGAAGGGCTCTGATCGCCCCCCGAGCTGCGGGGCAAGGCCCCGGGCTTGCCCTTGTGTGAAATTGCTCACGGCCATACTCGCCGCCGGCCCCGGACGCTAAGCTCCCCGGGAGCCTGGCGTGGGAGGCCCGCCAGCGTCGCGTGCCGAGGAAGCGCGCGGTGGATCCGGCCCCGACTCAGAGCGAGACACCATGGGCATGACGAGCTTGACTCCCACCTCCCGCTGGCTGGCCGTGGCGCTGCTGGCGGCCAGCGTTGGGGCGGCGGCGCAGAGCGCACCAGCGGCAGGGGCCGCAATTTCCGCCACACCCACCGCCATCCAGTCCTTCAAGGTCAGTGGCAACAGCCTCGTCGATAGCGCGCGCCTGCAAGCCGTGCTGGCGCGCTACCTGGGGCCGCGCAACAACCAGGAGCTGCGCACCGCTGCGCTGGCCCTGCAGGCGCTCTACCGCGAGGCGGGCTACGGCGCGGTGCTGGTCAGCGTGTTCCAGCCGGGGCCGGATGGTGTCGCCGAGGTGCGCGTGCTCGAGGGCAAGATGGCCCTGATCAGCGTCATCGGCACGCAGCAATTCAGTGCCGAGTCCGTGCGACGCGCCGTGCCTTCCCTGCAGGAGGACAAGACGCCGCGCATCGCCGAGATCAACCGCCAGGTCGAGCTGGCGAACCAGAACCCGGCGCGCAAGCTCGCGGTCACGCTGGAGCCGGGCCAGAAGGTCGGTGCCGTGGACGCCCGTGTCATCGTCACCGAAGGCCCGGTGCTGCGCCCGCAGTTCGCGCTCGACAACACCGGCACCAAGCAGACCGGCCGCACCCGCATCAGCGCCGGCCTGCGCCACGCCGACGTGGGCGGGCGGGGTCATCAGGCCAGCGTGAACTGGCAGACCTCGGTGGAAGAACCCAGTCGCGTCTCGATCCTTTCGCTGAACTACATGGCGCCGCTGCCGGAGTCGGCACGCCGCATCGATCTGTATGCCGTGCGCTCGAACGTGGACGGTGGCAGCACCCCCACCGCCGCCGGCGCCCTGCAGTTCAATGGCCGCGGCAATGTGCTGGGGGCGCAACTGACCCAGTTGCTGCTGCGCCAGGGCGAGTGGGACCAACGCCTGCGCGCCGGCATCGATCAGCGCGAGTACCGAAACCGCTGCACCATCGAAGGCCTGCCCGAGGGCGCTTGCGGGGCGCCGGGGGAATCGGTCACCGTGCAGCCGCTCACGCTCGACTACAGCATCCAGGGCGGCCGCAGCGTGATGTTCGGTGCCAATGTGGGGCTCTCGCACAACCTCGGCCTGGGCGGGCGCTATGCGAAGGCTGCGAACTTCGAGGCCGTGCGTGAAGGCGCGCGCTACCGCTACACCGCGCTGCGCCTGGGCGGCCACCTGCAGCAGGGCGGCGGCAAGCAGGCCTCGCTGACGGCCCGCATGAGCCTGCAGTGGACGCGTGACGCCCTGGTGCCGGGCGAGCAGTTCGGCCTGGCGGGTGCCAATGCCGTGCGTGGCTACCGCGAACGCGAGATCACCGGCGACCGCGGCCTCTTGGCCAGCGTGGAATGGAGCCCGGCCCCCTGGGCCCTGGCCAGTCGGCCCGACGCCCAGCTGCGTGGCCTGCTGTTCGCCGACTGGGGCAAGGTCTGGAACGAGACCGGCGGCGAATGCCGCCAAGGGCAGGCGAGCTGCGACCTGCACGCAGTCGGCTTGGGCCTGCGTTACAGCGACGGCCCCTGGCGCCTGCATATGGACCTGGCCCGCGCCGGCCGCGCCGGCACCCTGACCGAAAGCGGCGATGTGCGCCTGCACCTGTCTGCCAGCTACGGGCTCGACTGAGCCCGGGGAGATCACGATGAAGACTTCGAACACTTCCAAGTCGCGCGCCTTCCTGCTGCGCCCGCTCGCCCAGGCCTTGGCCGCCAGTGCCCTGCTCAGCCTGCCCCTGGCCGCCGTGAGCCAGGTGCTGCCCAGCGGGCTGCAGGTGGTGCGCGGCCAGGCCCAGGTCAGCACCCAGGGCCAGCAGATGACGGTGACCAATTCGCCGAACGCGATCCTGAACTGGAACCAATTCGGCATCGGCACCGGCTACGGCGTGCACTTCCAGCAGGCCAATGCGGCCAGCAAGGTGCTCAACCGCGTCGTCGGGCAGGATCCCTCGCAGATCCTGGGCAGCCTGACCAGCAATGGCCAAGTCTGGCTGCTGAACCCCAACGGCATCCTGTTTGGCGCCCAGGCGCGCGTGGATGTGGCCAGCCTGGTCGCGTCCACCTTGAACCTGTCCGACCAGGACTGGCTGAGCGGCCGCCTGCGCTTCGAGCAGGACGCTGGCCTGCCCGGCGGCAGCATCGTCAACCAGGGTGAGCTGCGCGGCGCCCAGGGGGGCCAAGTGGTGCTGCTGGCCGCCGACGTCCGCAACGAGGGGCAAGTGTCCGCACCGCAGGGCCAGGCCGTGTTGGCGGCGGGCCGGCAAATTGAGCTGGTGGACACCGCCACACCCCATGTGCGCGTGCGCCTGCTGGCCGAAGCCGGCGAGGTGCTGAACAGCGGATGGCTGCAGGCCGAGGACGGCCGCATCGATGTGCATGCGGCCGCCGTGCGCCAGCAGGGCCAGGTGCACGCCGACGGCGCCCGCGGCGGCGAGGTGCTGCTGCAAGCCGGCAGTGGCCGCCTCACCCAGTTGGGCGAGGTGAGCGCACGGGGCACGCAGGGCTCTGGCGGGCAGATCCAGCTGCTGGGCCGTGAAGTGGTGGTCGACGGTCAGGCGCAGATCGATGCCTCGGGCGCGACCGGTGGCGGCGAGATCCTGGTCGGCGGTGGTCTGCAGGGCAAGGACGCCCGGGTGCCCAATGCCCGCGCCGTCTTTTTCGGCAGCGAGGCCACGGCGCGCGCCGACGCGCTGCAGCAGGGGCAGGGCGGCACGGTGGTGCTGTGGAGCGACGAGGCGACGCGCGCCTACGGACATTTTTCGGCCCGCGGCGGTGCACATGGCGGCGCCGGAGGCCTGGTGGAGACCTCGGGCGGTTGGCTGGATGCACGGCCGGCGTCGATGCGGGTGGATGCCGCGCGCGGCGCGGCGGGCACCTGGCTGATCGATCCCTATAACGTCAGCATCGGCGTCGGTTCGGACACCAATGTCAGCGTGACCGGCACGGCACCGGTGCTGGTGGCGCCCACGGCCAGTGGCTCCTTCGTGGCCATTTCTACGCTGGAGGCTGCCTTGGCGGGCGGCCAGAACGTCACTGTGACCACCAGCGGCGCGGGCAGCGAGGCCGGGCACATCACCTGGTCGGGCGACCTTTCGTTGCTGAGCGTGGTCGGCTCGCTCACGCTCACGCTGATTGCCGATGGCGATGTCAGCTTTTCTGGCAGCACCATCAATGCGCTTGGAACCAATCTTTCGCTCGATGTGCAGGCCGGACGCTCCGGTACAGGCAGCGTACTGGCCTCTGGCTTGAACATCAGCACGAGTGGCAATGTCACCATGGGCGGCTATTCCGGCGCGCCGGCACCGGGCAGCGCGAGCCTGCCAGGCATTCACCTGAACGGCGCGGATTTCAACTTGGGGGGCGACCTGATCCTGCGCGCCACCAATACCGCCGGCATGTCGGGCGTTGAGATCACGGGCAGCGATCTGTCGCAGCGCCGCCTCACCATCGATGGCAAGGCCAGCACGGGCAGGGGCATTCTGGTGGAGGGCGGCACGTCCATCCTGTCGGAGGAGAGCGCGGTTTTGCGCGGCGAGGGTTCGACGCATGGGGTGCAGATCCGCAACGGCTCGCAGGTACATGTGAACCACGATGGCTACCTGGCCAGCGGCACCTTGGATGTGCAAGGCACCGGCCGGGGCAGCGGTGCGATCGGGGTGCTCATCGATGCATCCAGTGGAGGCACGGTGCTGACCAGCAGCCAGGTGGGTAGCCTGCGTGTGACGGGCAGCACCGACTCCAGCAGCGCGGCCGCCGTGCAGATCACGGGTGCGGCCGCCAGCACGCCCTACCAGGCACTCGACGCCAGCATGACGGGCCTGCTCTCGATCGAGGCCCTGCAGGGTGCGATCCAGATCAGCGGATCGCAGATCAATCAGGATGACCTCGCGCCCAGTCCGCGCAACTTCTCCATCAAGGGCCCCAGCCTCAATCTGAGCAACAGCTGGCTGATCGGCGGCGGCCTGATGCGCCTGCAAGCCGATTCGCAAGTCTTCCAGAGCTCCAGCCTGATCACGGCCTACAGCAGCCCAGTGGCGGCGGTGTTGATCGGTCAGGACGGGAGCGTGGGCGCGTCGCGCATCGACAACCAGTCGGGTTCGGGGCTGTTCGGCGGCAACATCAGCCAATGGACCGTGGTCGGCCAGCACCCGCTGGACAGCGCCACCTTCACGGCGGGCCAGAACCAGTTCAACCCCGGCGGACTCAACCCCAACTACAAGGCCTACGGCACAACGGGGTATGACACCACCTTCATTGCCGGCAAGGGCAATGGCTTCCATTTCAGCAGCCCGGTCTACGCCGCCATCACCGGCACGGCACTGGACAAGGTCTACGACGGCACCACGGCCGCCTCGGTCTCCGGCCTGGGGGCCTCGGGGCTTGCGGGGGACACGCTGACGCTCAAGCCGGGCGTCACGGCCGTGTTCCGCGACAAGAACGTCGGCACGGACAAACCGCTGGACTTGACCTCCTCCGATGCCTTCACGGCAGTGGACGGGTCCGGTCGTCCCATCTATGGCTATAGCGTGGGCGCGAGCGGCCTGACGGCCAACATTGCTCCTCTGGCAGTGCTGGTTTCCGGCCTTAGCGCGCAAGACAAGGTGTACGACGGCAGCACCGTGGCGGGCCTGGTCGGCACCGCCTCATACACCGTGCTGCCGGGTGACAGCGTCAGCCTGGTCAACCCGACGGGCGAATTCAGCGACCGTCATGTGGGCACGGCCAAGCCGGTTTCTCTGTCCGGCCTGAGCTTCGGCGGGGCGGACGGTGGCAACTACGTGCTGAACTTCAGCGGCAGCCTCAGCGCCAATATCACGCCTGCCCCGTTGGCGGTCGGCGGGCTGATCGTCGAACCCAAGGTCTACGACGGCAACACCACGGCCACGCTGGGCGGCACGGCCGTACCCACCGTGCTGGGCGGCGACTCCGTGACTCTGAGCGGCACGCCACTGGCAAGCTACGACACCAAGCAGGTGGGCACCGGCAAGCCCGTGAAAGTCAGCGGCCTGAGCCTGAGCGGCCCGGATGCCGGCAACTACAGCTTTGCCGGCAGCCTGATGCTGAGCGGTGACATCACCCCCGCGACCCTGGTGCTGAGCGGACTCACGGCGCTGAACAAGGTCTACGACGGCACCACGCTGGCGCAGCTGAGCGGCACCGCCGTCGCCGCACCCTTGGCGGGCGACAGCGTCGTCGTCAGCGGCAGCCCCAGCGCCAGCTTCGATACCCGCCATGTCGGCACGAACAAGCCGGTGGTGCTGACAGGCCTGAGCCTGAGCGGCGCCGATGCCGGCAATTACGTGCTCAAGCCCGAGTCGGCGCTGACGGCATCCATCACCCCCGCTCCGCTGAACATTGCCGGCCTGGTGGCTGGCAACAAGGTCTACGACGGCACGGTCAACGCGCAGCTGACCGGCACGCCGACGTTCCAGGCCAACGCGGGCGATGAGGTGGGCGTCGCGCCCAGCCTTACGGCCAGCTTCGTCGACAAGCACGCCGGCACCGGCAAGACCGTCACCCTGCAGGGCCTGGCGCTGACGGGGGCGGATGCCGGCAACTACATGCCGGTGGCGGTGGGAGTGCTGAAAGCCGACATCACGCCGCGGCCGGCCACGGTGAGCGGCCTGCAGGCGCAAAGCAAGGTGTACGACGGCAGCGATGTCGCCGCGCTGGGAGGCACGCCGGTGCTGTCCATCCTGGCGGGTGATCAGGTCAATCTGGCCGGTGCCCTCGATGCGCGCTTCAACAACAAGCAGGTGGGCACGGCCAAGCCGGTGACGGTCTCAGGGCTCAGCTTCGGTGGCACCGATGCCGCCAACTACAGCTTCACGCTGAGCGGCAGTCTGAGCGCGGACATCACGCCGCGGGTGCTGAACCTGGCGGGCGTCCAGGTCGGCAGCAAGGTCTACGACGGCAGCGCCACCGCCCCGCTGAGCGGCACGCCCAGCATCAGCCCGGTGGCGGGGGATCAGGTCGCCCTGGCGGGCACGCTGCAGGCGCAGTTTGGCGGCAGCAATGCGGCGGGTGTGGGTCAGGCCAAGCCGGTGCAACTCTCGGGGCTGACGCTCGGTGGTGCCGATGCGGGCAACTACACCCTGGCGCTGCCGGCGCTGACCGGCGTCGTCACCCCCGCCACGCTGACCTATGTGGCCACGCCCGCGCAGCGCCTGGTCGGGCAGTTGGTGGGGCAACTCAGCGGCAGCGTGACAGGTTTTGTGGCCGGGGAAAGCCTGGCCACGGCCACCACCGGCAGCCTGCAGTTCACGGCGCCGGCGGTGGGGGGCGCCAATACCCCGGCCTTGGTGGAGGGTAGTTTCGCCATCGTCGGCAGCGGTCTGAGTGCCGCCAACTACAGCTTTGCGCAGGCCGCAGGCAACGCCTCAGCCCTGGTGGTGTATGCGCTGACGCCGGAAATCCTGGCCCAGACGCCGGCGGTCACGCCGGTGGGCGGTGGCGGCAGCGGTGGCGCGGGCGGATCCGATTCGGGCACGCCGCCGGGTGTGCCGCCGCTTGGCGGCACCGGCCCGTCGGGCGGCCCTCTTCCGCCGCTGGGTGTGCTGGATCTGAGTTCGCCTCTGCCGCCGGTGGCGGGCGGTGGCGGAACAGGTGCACCGGCCGGCGGCGCCGCGGGAGCTGGCTCGGGCGGTAGCGCGGGTGGCACTTCGGGTGGCACTTCGGGTGGCACCTCGGGCGGTAGCGCGGGTGGCACTTCGGGTGGCACCTCGGGCGGCAGCAGCGGTGGCTCCGGCGGCAGTGCTGGGAGCGGTGGTGGCGCGGGCACGGGCGGTGGCCTGGCCTCAGGCGCCGGCATCGCCGCCGCTGGCGCGCGTTTCGGGGCAGTGGACCTCGGCGGCATGTCGATGGACGCCATCCAGCAGCTGCTGGACGAGCGCAATCGCATCAAGCGCAAGTTGTTTGAGGAAGCGCTGACCCGCCTGGAGAGCAATCCGGGCTTGGCCGATCTGCAGACCTGCACCAATCGCAAAGAGGCCGAGGCGGGCAACTGTCTCGTCACCGAGGCCCTGCGCCTGGAGCTCCAGGCCGAGGCTTCCGGGGCGCCGTCAGCGATCAAGCCGCCGGCCAGCCCTGCGCCGGGCGCGGCACCTGCGCCTGCACCTTCCACCGCTGCGCCGGCGGTGGCCCAGGCCGCGGCAGCGCCGCTGCCGCCCGCCTTCAGCCAGCGCCGCGCCGTGAAGACGGCCGCCTTGCCGCAGATCGAACGCAAGATCGCGCTGGTCATCGGCGTCAATGACTATCAGGACCGCAACATCCCGCAGCTGGAAGGCGCGGTGGGCGATGCCGAGGCCATGGCTGCGCTGGTCGAGAGCCGTCTGGGCTACGAGACCGTGCTGCTGCGCAACGCCACCAAGACCCAGGTGGTGGCCGCGCTGAACCGTCTGGCGCTAGAACTGCGCCCGCAGGATTCGGTGCTCGTGTACTACGCCGGCCATGGCGACGAAATCAACGTGCCCGAGGGGGGCAAGCAGGGTTACTGGCAGTTGGCTGACAGCGACGCCAAGCGCCCGGAGACCTGGCTGTCGAACAACGACATCGGGCGCCTGATGCGGGCCATGTCGGCGCGCCAGGTGGCCTTGCTGTCCGACAGCTGCTACTCCGGTAGCTTGGTGACCGGCCAGCGCCTGCGTGCCGTGCCCGCCCCCGGGGCGCTGAACCCCAACGAGGTGTTGGGCGAGCGCACGGTGGTCGTGATGTCCTCCGGCGGCAATGCGCCGGTGGCCGATTCGGGCGAGAGCGGTCATTCGCCCTTCGCCTTCCACCTGTTCCAGACCCTGGGTGAGGTGCCGAGCTGGAAGCCGGGGGCCAATGTGTTCGAAACGGTGCGCTTCATGGTGGCGCGCAAGTTCCCGCAGTCGCCGCAGTACGGTTTAAGCGGCCCGGTGAACGTGCCCAAGCCGGTGGATTACCTGTTCGAGCAGCGCAAGCTCGACCAGCGCTGAGCATCAAGCCGCAGCGCGGCCTGTGCGGCAGTGGCCAGACGGCTACCGCCGCATGGCCGCCCTGCGGGGCCCTACTTGGCGCTCGCGTGGAAGCGCTTGCGGAGTGCGGCCAATCGGGCCTCGGTCAGCCCGAAGGACGCGGCACCGAAGGCGCGCGTGTCGGCGGTGTGGAAGAGCAGGGCCTGGGCCTCGTTGATCAACAGGTCTTCGTTCTGGGCGTCGTAGCCCTGCTCGGCCAGGACCTTGCGGATGCGCTGGCGCTCGGCCGCATTGAGCCATTGCCGCCACATCTCGCCGCAGCGGGCGCGGTAGCGCGGGTCGGTGAAGTAACGCGCATGGCTGAGCTCGTGGCGCAACACGGATTCGCGCCGTACCGCGTCCACACCTTCATCTTGCGGTGTGCTGGGGTCATCGGCCTGCAGATCGGTGAAAGTGATCAGCACCTTGTCGGCGGCCTGTTCCCCCCACCAGCCCTGGGCTTCGAAGAGTTGGCGCAGGCGCTGCTCCTCCGGGCTCAGGCCGATGCCCTGGCGACTGGCGAGCCCATGAAAGCGCAGCAACTGGCTGAGGCGGTAGTTGTGGCCGCCGAAGAAGGTCTGGGGGTTGTCCCCGCCGGCCTGGATGAGTTGCAGCAGTTCGGCGGCGCCGAGCAGACGATCGCGCGGGGCGCCGCCCTTTTCCACCAGGGCGGCCAGACGATTCAAGGCTGCACCCTGCTGGGCGAGGTCGGGAAATTGCAGCACCGCGACCGCGGGGTTCTCCTGCCAGCGCACCACGCGCCAGTCGCCCTGGCTGCGTTCCGCCAGCAGGGCGGCAGTGCTGCGCAGCGGCCAGCCGATCGGGCTGGGGGCCGGTGCGGAGGAGGGGGCCGACGGCGCCAACAGAGTGGCGGCCGGCGGCGGGGTTTGAACCGGTGCAACGAGTGGGCTGGAAGCCGGTAGCGCTGGAGCAGTGAGCGCCGGTGCGGCCGCCTGCACCGCTTGCACCGTCGGCTGAGGCGCCTCGGCCACCGCCGTTGCCGGCGCGGTCAAGGACGCTGGCGCCGGCGCTGATGCCGACTCAGGCGAGGCTTGCGGTGAGGCGGTGGCGACCGGATCCGTGGCCTGGGCGCTCAGCGGCAGGCTGAGCAGCCAGTAGCCGCCCAGTGCCAATGCGCCGACCCCGGCGGCCACGCCCACCGTCACGCCCAAAGTGCGCCGCATGTGCGCAGGCGCTCAGGGCTTGGGCAGGTCGCGCGTGCTGACGAAGGTGACGCGACGGTTCTCCGGCGCATCCACACGCTGCTTGTTCATCGGCTCGGCGGAGCCCTTGCCTTCGGCAGCCAGGCGGGCATCCAGGATGCCGTGCTTGGTCACCAGGTACTTCACGACGGCTTCGGCGCGGCCTTGCGACAGCTCCTTGTTGCGCGCCTCGTCGCCGCGTGCGTCCGCATGGCCCTGCACCCGGAAGGCCACGCCGGCCAGGGTGTCGCTCTGCATGGCTGCGGCCATCTTGTCGAGCAGGGCTTCGGCCTCGGCACTCAGCTGCGTCGAACCGGTCACGAAGGTGACGAGCAGATTGGCCTTGCCGGGGCCATAGGGCTTGGGCTTTTCACCCGGCGCCACGGGGCGGAAACCCCGCGTGGCGCCGCTGGCATTGGCCTCGGGCAAGGCCAGGGCGTCGATCAGCCCCTCGGTCGTCACTTCCTTGGGCTTGAGCACCTTCTCCTTGGCGGTGTCTTGCGCGAAGGCGCTTTGCCCCCCCAGCGCAAGCAGCAGGGCACAGGCGGCGGCGGTTTTGCAGATCCTCATGGCATGGCTCCCGAAGGGCGTTTGAATCGGTGGTGGACCATACCGCAGGCGCTGGGCCCGAACCAGAGTCGGACATACTCGCCCCGTGTCCGCGGGGGCGGTTTCGGGAGTGCTTATGGCGATGCAAGTGGTGAACGGCGCGCAGCTGATGTGCAGCCAGGGGATGGCGCCCAGCGCGCTGGTGGTCCTGCCGGTCAATCGGGTGCTGTCAAGCAATCAGCCCGCCGCCAACATCATGGACAACAAGCCCATGGTCAACATCCTGCCCTTCGGGGCCTGCCGCAGCCTGGCCAACCCGACTGTGGCCTCGGCCACGGCCGCTGCTCAGGGGGTGCTGACGCCCATGCCCTGCGTTCCGGTCACCCCGGCCCCGTGGACGCCGGGTTCGGCCACGGTGCTGCTGGCCAACATGCCGGCGCTGAACAACGACTGCAAGCTGATGTGCACCTGGGGTGGCCAGATCAGTGTCGTGGTGCCGGGCCAGGTGACCGAACTGATTCCCTGAACCCGCGCTCGCCGGCCGCTCAGGGCATGACCTGGACGGTCAGCATCTTGGCGCCGTACTGGGTGCACTCCCTGCCGTCGCAGGGGCCCAGGGGGCGCCCGGCCAGGATGGGCACCGGCAGTTTCCAGTTGCGCAGGGCCTGGTGGGCGGGCTCCCCGGTCTGAAGGCTCAGGAAGCTGCCGCTGCGCGGTCCGGCCAGATCCTGGTAGCCCCGTGGTGTGGCCGAGATCACCAAAAGGATCTCGTCCTGACCCAGGGGCTCGGCCACTGCGATTGCGTCCGTGCGCGGCGGTGGAATCTGCATCGGCTGGCCAGCGCGCACGCGCAGGGGAGGCAGGTTGGTGAATGCTTGCACCAGTTCGCCATTGGCGTCGCGCAGCAGGACATTCAAGTAACCATCGCGGTTGGACTGCATGCGGAAGCTGATGCGTTCCTCGCGCTTGATGCTGTACTCGGTCTTGAGCCCGCTCACCGTGAGCTCATAGCCTGAGTCCTGCTTGTTCAGCAGCTCCGCCAGTTGAGCCTCCCATTCAAACCGGGTCGGCTGCGCGGCGGGGGGGGGCGCCGGCGTCGGCGCGGGGGCCGCAGCCGGGGCTTGCGCGGCGGGCGCCTGAGTGACGGTGGCGGGCGATGGTGCCGGCACGGGCGCCGGCTTCGTCAGCCAGTACCCCAGGCCACCCAACACCGCCACGGTGGCCAAGCCGCCGCCAACCAGCAAGGGCATGCGCGAGCGCGGAGCTGTGCTGGCCGAGAGGCTGGGGGCGGGTGCACTTGATGGCGGGCGCACCGGCGTGCTGGCGGCGCTGAAGCCTGCTGGCGCGGGCGTGTGGCCTGGCAGCACCTCGCTGCCGAGTTGCACCGTCGCGGCCAGGCCATCGGCCGCCGGGGCGAAGCCGCCATCCACGGTCTGCATGATGGGCTGGGCGCCGGGCCGGCTCATCACCTGGGTGACGTCCGCGGCGGCGTAGGCGCTGGGCGCCGGGGCGGGTGCCCCGACGATCGCCGTCGGTTCGAAGGCCGTGCCGCTGCCGCTGGGAATGCGCTCGGGGTTGGCGATCGGCATTTCCAGCGTCGGGGCGTAGGCCGGTGCCTCCAGCCCCAGGTCGGCGCGGAATTCCGACATGCTCTGCGTGCGCTTGCGCGAGTCCACGCGCAGAGCCTTGTCCAGCGCGGCCAGGAAGCGCGGGGAATAGCGGCCCTCAGCGGCCTTGACCAGCGGCACGTAGTTGTCCACCAGCACGCGGCTCACCGACGGGGGCGGCGTGCGCCCCATGATGGCCCAGTGCATGGAGGCCGCCAGCGCGTACACATCGGTCCACGGGCCTTGCTCCAGCCCTGGCGTTTCGCCGTACTGCTCGACCGGCGCAAAGCCGGGCTTGAGGATGGCGGTCAACTCCTGCGTCACGTCGCCGATGACCTGGCGCGCCGCGCCGAAATCCAGCAGCAGGGGGCGGCCGCTGTCCTTCAGCAGCATGATGTTGTCGGGCGCGATGTCGCGGTGCAGCCAGCGGTTCTGGTGCACCACCTGCATGGCCTCAGTCAACGGCGCCAGCAGGCCCATCAGCCATTGCTCGGTGGGCTTTTCCGGCATCTGGCGCACCCGCTCGCGCAGGGTCGTGCCCTCATAGAAGGGCATGGCCATGTAGGCGGTGCCGTTGTCCTCCCAGCGCCGCAGCACGCGCACCAGTGCCGGGTGGTCGAACTTGGCCAGGGTTTGCGCCTCTTCCATGAAGCGCTTGAGACCGCTGTCGAAGATTTCGCGCATGCGCTGCGAGCGCGGCGAGACGGTGATGCCCTCGCGCTGGGCCACGGCGCCGGGCATGTACTCCTTGATGGCGCGCTGGGCGCCGAGGGAATGATCCCAGGCCTTGTAGACGATGCCGAAGCCGCCTTCACCCAGCTTGGACTGGATCTCGAACTCGTGCAGGCGGAAGCCGACCGGCAGGGCCTGGCTGGTCTCGGGCTCCGGCGGGGGCGGTGCCGCCACGCGTGCCACCGCCGGCGCGGTATCGCCGTCCGGGGTCTGGTGGGGCTGGTACACGGTGCGGTCGTCGTCACTCACGGCAAGGGCACATGTTGTTGGCTGAGGCGCTCGGCCTCATTGCAATAGGCGGTCACGAAATGCTCTTCGAACAGGCGTTCGAGCCAGTCCGCCATCTGCGCGCTCTGCTGCGCGTAATAGGCCTGGTACTGGCGCCACAGCTGCGCATCGGCCATCAGGTCCAGCAGACCCTTCTTGCCGAAGCGCTGTACGAAGAGCTGGGGGTCGAACTCTTGCACCGTGCCCTGCACGCAGGCGCGGCTGGCGGCAATGATGGACAGGTCATGCGTCAGCAGGTCCTCGGCGGCCTCGCGCACGGCGCGCTCCACCGGCATGAACTTGCCTCCGCGGCTGGCATTGAAGAGCAACTGCTGCAGCACGTCGTTCAGTCCGAGCTCGGACTTGAACGGGTTGACGTCGCGCATCGGCATTTCGGTCTTGTTGTGCGCACGCAGCTCGCGCTTGAGCGCGGCGCGGGCCGACATCAGTTGCGCAAACCCCTGTACCAGCTGACGCAGTGCGGAACCCAGGCGCTCCCAGTCGGCGGCGGCCATGTCGGCGGGCAGGGCGATGCCCAGGCCCTTGGCGAGTGCTTCGGTGGCCGTGCCGGCCGGGGCCACGGGGGGCGCGTCAGCCGCCGGTACGCTCGACACCGGCGGCGGCACAGCCGGGCCGCCGAAGTCGAAGTCCAGGCCGGCGGCGGGCGCCGGGGCAGGGCCCAGGCCGCCCAGCAAGGCGCCGATGTCCACGGCCGGGGTGGCTCCCAGCGGTTCGTCGGGTGGGGGCACCGCGTAGAAGCCTGGCGAGGTGCCTGGTTCGGCCAGCGGTGCGGGCGCCGGCTCGGGGGTGGTGGCCGGCATCGGCACCAAGGCCTTGCGCAGGCTGTCCCACAGATCTTCACCCCGCGGCGCGGGGGCGGGCGCAGGGGTCGGCGCCAGCACGGGTGGCAGGCCGGCCCAAGGTTCGGGCGAGGGCGCCGACACCAGCAGGGCGCCGAGGTCCGCCGGCGCACGCGCCGCCGGCGCGGGACCGAGGAAATCGCTGATGGCCGAAGCGCCGTCGCCCTGGGCGCCCGCGGGGCGGATGCCGAGATCGGCCACGCCACCATGATCCAGTGGCGCGGCCGGGCCGGCCGAAAAACCTGCCGGCGCCGCCGGGGCGCCGCCGCCTACCCAGAAGCCCTGGCTGGCCGGCTGGACGGGGGCGGGCGCTGCGGGTTGCCAAAGGGGATCCAGGCGCGCATTGCCTGCGCCGCCGCCGCCCAGCAGGGCCAGCAGGGGGTCCGCAGCGGCTGTCGCGGCAGGCGCGGCTGCGGCCTCTTCGGCCGCCTCCAGCAGCAGGCGCCAGTCGCCCACGCCGAGCTGATCGCCCGCGCGCAGCAAGGCTTTCTGGCCCGGGCCCAGCGTGCCCACCGGGGTTTGAACGGTGCCACTGGCCGACACCACGGTGATCTCGACGCTGTCATCGCCGCAATGCAGGCTGAGATGCTGGCGCGACAGCAGCCGGTCCGGGTCTGCCAGCACGATGTCCACGCCGGCGTCGCGGCCGGCGATCAGGGTCTTGCCCTGGTTCAGGGGCAGCACGCGGCTGCCCGAAGGTCCTTCGATGCGAAGCTGAAGAGTCATCCCGAACCTGATGGAGGTGGTGCTGCTGAAGGCCGGCGAGGACCGGCTTGGAGCCGGGTCACTGTAGCGGATCGATCCGGCCGCTTCGATGGCGCCCCCTGGGCCCCCCTAGGCCGGGTATTCCTGCGGTGCGGCGCTGGTCCGCCATGCCCCCAGGGTGGTAGAAGGTCGCGCCGCCAACAAAGCCGATGGAACTGGAGGACCGAGTGACCGACATCAGCCGCATCCGACTCTTTGCCAAACTGGGCCCCACGACCTACAAGGCACTCGATGCCGCCGCCACCTTCTGCAAGCTGCGCGGGAACCCCCATGTGGAACTGGTGCACTGGCTGCACCAACTGCGTCAGGTCGAGAAGAGCGACCTCAACCTGATCATCAAGGGCTTCGGCCTCGATGAAGCCCTGCTCCAGGCCGACTTCATCAAGGCCCTGGACAAGCTGCCACGCGGGCACAGCTCCTTGTCTGATCTGTCCACCCACATCGACGGCGCGGTCGAGCAGGCCTGGACCTATTGCTCGGTGATGTACGGCACCGACGTGATCCGCAGCGGCCATCTGCTGATCGGCATGCTGCGCGGCGCCACCTCGAAGAACGCCTTGCTGGCGATCTCGCGCCAGTTCGAGCGCATCAAGTTCGAGAAGCTGACCGAAGACTTCGATCAGCTGACCGAAGGCTCGGCCGAGCAGATGGAGTCGGCCACCGCCCTGGACGTGGCGCCGGGCGAGGAATCCGGTGCCGTGGCGGGCGAGGGCGCCAAGGGCAGTGCGCTGGCCAAGTACGCGCAGGACCTGACCGCCAAGGCGCGCGCCGGCGAGATCGACCCGGTGCTGGGTCGCGACGAGGAAATCCGCCAGATCGTCGACATCCTGATGCGGCGGCGCCAGAACAATCCCATCCTGACCGGCGAGGCAGGCGTGGGCAAGACCTCGGTCGTCGAAGGCTTTGCGCTGCGCGTCGTCAAGGGCGATGTACCGCCCTCGCTGCGCACGGTGCGCATCTGTTCGCTGGACCTGGGCGCGTTGCAGGCCGGTGCCAGCATGAAGGGCGAGTTCGAGAACCGCCTGCGCACCGTCATCGAAGAGGTGCAGAGCTCGGCCCAGCCGACCCTGCTCTTCATCGACGAGGCCCACACCCTGATCGGCGCCGGCGGCGCGGCCGGCACGGGTGACGCGGCCAACCTGCTCAAGCCCGCGCTGGCGCGCGGCAAGCTGCGCACCATCGCCGCCACCACCTGGGCGGAATACAAGAAGTACTTCGAGAAGGACCCGGCGCTGACCCGACGCTTCCAGGTCGTGCAGGTCGACGAGCCCGACGAGGCGCGCGGCATCCAGATGCTGCGCGGCGTGGTGCCGGTGCTGGAAAAGCACCACAAGGTGGACATCCAAGCCGCCGCCGTCGATGCCGCCGTCCGGCTCAGCCACCGCTACATCCCGGCGCGCCAGTTGCCGGACAAGGCCGTCAGCCTGCTCGACACCGCCTGCGCCCGCGTGGCCGTGAGCCAGCACGCCACGCCGGCACCGGTGGAGGACTGCCAGCGTCGCATCGAGGTGCTGAACACCGAGCTGGAGATCCTGCAGCGCGAGACCCAGTACGGTGAAGACCACAGCAAGCGCCTGGCCGAAGTGCGTGCCCAGCTGCAGGCGAATGAGGACGAGCTCAAGGGCCTGCAGGCCCGTTGGGAGCAGGAGAAGGCCTTGGTGCAGCGCATCGTCGAGCTGCGCGCCCAAGCCGCCAAGGGCTCGGACGCGGCCGAAGCCGAAGCCGACGCGCTGCGCGCCGAATTGATGCAGGTGCAGGGCGAGCTGCGCGGCCTGCAGACCGACTCCGCCCTGGTGCTGCCGGTCGTGGACGACCTGGCCGTGGCCTCGGTGGTGCAGGACTGGACCGGCATCCCGCTGGGCAAGATGGTGGGCGACGAGGTCAAGAACGTGCTGCGCCTGGCCGACACGCTGAACGAGCGCGTCATCGGCCAGAAGCATGGCTTGGAGATGATCGCCAAGCGCATCCAGACCTCGCGCGCCAAGCTGGACAACCCGAACAAGCCGATCGGCGTCTTCATGCTCTGCGGCCCCAGCGGCGTCGGCAAGACCGAGACCGCGCTGGCCCTGGCCGACACGCTGTATGGCGGTGAGCACAACGTCATCACCATCAACATGAGCGAGTACCAGGAGGCCCACACGGTCTCGTCGCTCAAGGGCGCGCCTCCGGGCTACGTCGGCTATGGCGAAGGCGGCGTGCTGACCGAGGCGGTGCGGCGCAAGCCTTACTCGGTGGTGCTGCTCGATGAAGTCGAGAAGGCCCACCCCGATGTGCACGAGACTTTCTTCCAGGTCTTCGACAAGGGCTGGATGGAGGACGGCGAGGGCCGCTACATCGACTTCAAGAACACCCTGATCCTCCTGACCTCGAATGTGGGTAGCGAGCAGATTGCGCAGATGTGCGCCGACCCCGAGCTGATGCCCGACCCCGAGGCCATGGCCAAGAGCCTGCGCGAGCCGCTGCTCAAGGTCTTTCCGGCGGCGCTGCTGGGCCGCATCGTCACCATTCCCTACTTCCCGCTGTCGGACGAGATGCTGGGCGCCATCATCAAGCTGCAGCTTGGCCGCATCGTCAAGCGCGTGCGTGCCAACCACGATGCCGAGTTCGTCTACTCGGACGATGTGGTCAAGCTCGTGGCCTCGCGCTGTACCGAGGTGGAGAGCGGCGGCCGCATGATCGACGCCATCCTCACCAACACCATCCTGCCGCGCGTCAGCGAGGCCATCCTCAACCGCATGCTGGAAGGCCAGGGCATCCAGCGCATTGAGGTGGGCGTGGATGGCACCGACTTCACTTACGCGATCTCCTGATCTCCCCGCTCATGAGCTTTGATGGCGCACGGATCGTCTGGTCCGAAGGGCTGTTCCTCCGCCCACAGCATTTCCAGCACCAGGAGCGCTACCTGGAGTGGGTGCTCGGCACCCGCGTGGGGCAGTTGCAGCCCTATGGCTGGGGCTTCAGCCAGCTGAGCCTGGACACCGCGCTGCTGCGCAGCGGCAAGTTCGGGCTCAAGAGCGCGCTGGGCCTGCTGCCCGACGGCACGCCTTTCGAGCTGCCCTCCACGGCGGCGCCCCTGGCGCCGCTGGATGTGCCGGTGAACGCGCGTGACAGCGTCATCCACCTCTACGCCATGCTGCAGCGCCCCGACGCCAAGGCCGTGGCATTGGACGCCGACACTGCGCGGGCACGCCGCACCCGCTACCAGGCCATCGACGCCATACTGACCGACAACGTCGTCGGCTCCGAAGGCGAGGCCGAGGCGCAGCTGGGCCAACTGGTGCTGGGCCTGTGCTTCGAGGCCGATCTGGATGGCGCCATGAGCTCGCTGCCGGTGGCGCGCCTGGTGGAGCGCAAGGCCAATGGCGAGTTGGAACTGGATCCGGCTTTCATCCCGCCACTGCTCGATGCGCTCAGCTTTGAGCGCATCCGCGACTGGATGGTGGAGCTGCAGGGCGTCGTCAAACAGCGTGGCGACATGCTCGAAGCCCGCCTGGGCCAGGCCGGCAGCAAGGGCGTGGCCGATCTGTTGCTGCTGCAGCTGTGCAACCGCTACCAGCCCCTGCTGGCGCAATGGTGCTCGGGCAGCCCGCTGCACCCCTACTGGCTGCACCAGGAACTGCTCAAGTTCGCTGGCGAATGCCGCACCTTCGACGCCAAGTCGCGCCGACCCCCCAGCTTCCCGGCCTACCGGCACGACAACCTCAACAAGGTGCTGTGGCCGGTGATCGAGGAAATCCGCCTGGCGATGATCACGGTGCCCGAGCAGACGGCGATCCAGATTCCGCTGACCGACCGCGGCCAGGGTCTGTTCAGCGCCGAGATCCCGGACGCGCGCATGGTCCGCGGCGGCCATTTCGTGCTGGCGGTGGCGGCCAATCTGGACGAGCGCCGCATCCGCGAGCTGATGCCCGGCCAGATCCGCATCTGCGCACCCGAGCGTCTGGTGGCCCTGACGCAGGCGCAGAGCCTTGGCATTCGCATCGCCAACCTGCCCGGCGCGCCGCAGGAAATCCGCTACCACGCCAACTTCAGCTACTTCCGCCTCGACAGCGCCAGTGAGCTCTGGAAGGACGTGGAGGTGGCGCGCCAGCTGGCGCTATTCGTCGCCGGCGACCCGCCGGGCTTGGAGCTCGAACTCTGGTTCATCAAGGCTTGAGATGAGCAGCGACAACGAACGCACCCTGATCCACCGCCCGGCGATGGCCTCCGCGGCGAGCCGCGCCAGCTCCACGCTGGACGCCCGCCAGATCGGCGCCCTGGCGGCCATCAACCCCCTGGTGGCAGCGGCCAACCCGCTGCTGCTGGTGATCGCCTCGCTGCGCGGCGGTGGCGCGCCGGCCAATGTGGATGCCCTGCGCACCCGGCTGCTGGACATGGTGCGCGAGTTCGACGCCAACGCCGAGCGCGCCCAGGTGCCGGAAGACCAACGCCACCTGGCCCGCTACGCGCTGTGCACGATGGTGGACGAATCGGTGCAGCGCACCTCGTGGAGCGGCAATGCCAACTGGGCGCGCCAATCGCTGCTGATCCACAACTTCCGCGAGAACTGGGGCGGCGAGAAGTTCTTCCAGATCCTCGACAAGCTGGTCGAGAACCCCACCAAGTTCGCCTGGCTGCTGCAGCTCTTCTATGTCTGCCTGTCGCTTGGCTTCATGGGCCGATACCTGCTGCAGGAAGGCAATGGCCGGCAGGCAGTGGCGGACATCCGTGAGCGCCTCTACAACCTGATCCGCAATGGTCAGCCCGAGGTCGAGCGTGCGCTCTCGCCGCGCTGGCAAGGTGTGGCCGTGGCGGCGCGCCAGTTCAAGGGCTTCACCCTGATGTGGCTGACGGTGGCGGTGATGGCCCTGCTGTGCCTGCTGTTCTACACCGCCTATGCCTTCAAGCTGGCCGGCTACCGCGAGGAACTGGCCTTGAGCCAGCTCAGCCTCAAGCCCAGCCCACCCAGCCAGCTGGCGCTGGCGCCGCCGCCGCGGCCGCGCTTGGTGCAGTTGCTGGCCGCCGAGATCCAGGCACGCCAGCTGAAGGTCGAGGAGAACGCGCTGGAGTCGCGCGTCATCCTGGTCAGCGAACTGGCCTTTGACTCCGGCAGCGCCGTGCCCACCGGCACCGCCATGGCCCTGATGGACCGCGTGGCCTGGGCCATGGACCAGGTCGAGGGCCGCATCGTCGTCACCGGACATACCGACAACGTGCCCACCCGAACCCTGCAGTTCCCCTCGAACTTCGAGCTCTCCAAGGCGCGTGCCCGTGCCGTGGCAGAGGCCATGAAGACACGTCTGAAGGACGGCGGCCGGCTCAGCTACGAGGGCCGCGGTGAAAGCGAGCCCGTGGCGCCGAACAACACGGCCGAGGGCAGGGCGCAGAACCGCCGGGTCGAGATCACCTTGCGTGTGGCCAACGCCGGGGGGGCGGTATGAACTTCATCCGTGCCCACAAGCGCTGGTTCATTGGCGGCTTTGTCGTCTTTGTTCTCTCCCTGTTGATCTGGTTCCTGGCGCCCTTGCTGGGCTCGGACGAATCGCGCCCGCTGGCACCCTGGTCGGTGCGCCTGCTGCTGATCATCCTCGTCGTGGCGCTCTGGCTCGGTCTGGAGTTCCTGTTGCGCTGGCTGGCCGCGCGCCGCAATCGCAAGCTGATGGACGAGATGGCCGCCGGCGCGGGGGACAACTCCGCCTCGCGCGAAGAGCAGGCCGCGCTGCAGCAGCGCTTTGCCGAGGCGCTCAAGACCCTGAAGGGCACCAAGCTTGGCGGCAAGAGCGGCGGCAAGCTGCTCTACCAGCTGCCCTGGTACATGTTCATCGGCGCGCCGGGCTCGGGCAAGACCACGGCTCTGGTGAATTCCGGCCTGCGCTTCCCGCTCGCCGCGCCCGGTGCGGCGGCGGCGGCGCTGGGTGGCATCGGCGGCACGCGCAATTGCGACTGGTGGTTCACCGATGAGGCGGTGCTGATTGACACCGCGGGCCGCTACACCACGCAGGACAGCCAGGCCCAGGTGGATGAATCGGCCTGGAAGTCCTTCCTCACCCTGCTGAAGAAGTACCGGCCGCGCCAGCCCATCAACGGCGTCATCGTGACGCTCTCGATGTCTGATCTGTTGCAGGGCACCGCTGCGGAGCGCAACACCTATGCGCAAACAGTGCGGGTGCGCATCGAGGAACTGCAGCGCGAGTTGGGTCTGCAGTTCCCGGTCTACCTGATGGTGACCAAGTCCGACCTGATCTCGGGCTTCAGTGAGTTCTTCGCCAACCTCGACGCCGAGGGCCGCAGCCAGGTCTGGGGCCATACCTTCGAGCTGGACTTGAAGACGCGCGCCACCACGCCGGCCAAGGCGGGTTTCGACGCCGCCTTCCCCGGCCTGGTGGAGCGCATCAACCAGCAGCTGCTGCCGCGCCTGCAGGAAGAGCGTGACGCCGACCGCCGCGCCGCGCTCTACGCCTTTCCGCAGCAGTTCGCGGCCGTGGGCCCGCTGGTCAGCAGCTTCCTCGAAACCGCCTTTGGCGAATCCAAGCTGGCGCAGCCGGCGCTGCTGCGCGGCGTCTACTTCAGCAGCGGCACTCAGTTCGGCACGCCGGTGGATCGGGTCATTCAGGGCCTGGCGCAGGCGCTCGATCTGCAAGGCGGCACCCTGCTGCGCGCCGCCGGCACCGGCGGTGCGGCCAAGAGCTACTTTCTGCAGCGCCTGCTCACCGAAGTGGTGTTCGGCGAGGCCGGCCTGGCTGGGCACAGCGAGCGCCGTGAGCAGCAGCTCAAGCGCCTGAGCTGGGCGCTCATCGGCCTGAGCCTGCTGCTGGGCCTGGGCCTGATCACCGCGTGGACGGTGAGCTTCTTCAACAACCGCGCCGGCCTGCAGCAGGCAGCGGCCGCCGCAAACACCGCGCGCCAGAGCCTCACGGCCGTGGGCGCGCCCGCGGCAGGCGACCTGGCCAGCCTGGTGCAGGCGCTCGACGACCTGCGCTCCGTACCGCCCGCCGTGCACGATCCCGTCGACCAGCCGCGCGGCGGCATGCGCTGGGGCCTCTACCAGGGTCGCGCCGTGGACGAGCAGGTGCAGGAACGCTATCGCGCGGCCCTGCAACGCGGCCTGATCCCGCGCATCGCGCTGCAGCTGGAAACCGTGATGGCGGCGCCACAGGCCACACCCGACGCCGTCTATGCCGCGCTCAAGACCTACCTGATGCTGTTCGACGCCAAGCGCATGAACAAGGAATGGTTCGTCGGGGCGGTGGGCGATCTCTGGCGCGGTGCCTTCGACCCCGCACTGGTGGCGCGCGCGCTGCCGCATTTGCAGGCGCTGGCCGCCGCGGGCGAGCTGCAAGCCGATGCCGTGCACACGCGCAATGCCCAGCTGGTTACCAATGCCCGCACGCGGGTGGCGGGTTCCTCGCTGGTGGACCGTGCCTACGCCATGCTGCGCCTGTCTGGTGCGGGTGAAGGTCTGCGCCTGTCCGAGGTGCTGGGCGCCAGCGGCGTGGGCGTGCTGGAGCGCGCTTCCGGCGCGGCGCTGACCGAGCCGATCCCGGCCGTCTTCACCGCCGAAGGCTATCGCCGTGCCGTCAAGCCGCGCATCGCCGAGGTGGCCAAGCTGATGGGGGAGGAGGAAGCCTGGGTGATGGGCTCGCAGGCCTCCGGCGTAGGCTCGCGCGACCCCGCGCAGGTGGCCGCCGAGGTGCAGCGGCGCTACTTCGCCGACTACGAGCAGACCTGGCGCGGCGTGCTGGCCGACATCCGCCTGCGCCGGCTCGACGGGCTGCGTGGCGCACTCAATGCCTCGCAGGTGCTTTCGACTTCCGACTCCGCGCTCAAGCGCCTGATCCAGGCTGCGGTGGAGCAGACCCGCCTGGCCAACCCGACCGGCACCGGCGATGTGGCCGGCAAGGCGGCCGAAGACGAGGCCAAGCGCAAGCTGGCCGAGAAGGCCACCTCCGCCACCTCGGGCCTGTTCGGCGCGCAGGCCGGGCAGGTGGTGGGCACGGTCCTGCCCAAGGATGTGGCGCGTCAGCTGGAACAGCAGCTCGAAGACCGCTTCGCCGACCTGCGTCGCCTGTTGGGCGACGGCAAGACCGGCGAGATCGACGCGGCGATCGCACTGATCAACGACGTGGCGGCCGAGCTGGTGGCGCTGCAGCAAAAGCTCAGCAGCGGCCAGGGCGTGAAGGAAATGCCCGCACGCCTGCTGAATGCCAAGGCGCAGGCCGATCGCTTCGCGATGCCGGTGTCGGGCGTCATCAAGGGCCTGGTGGCGGTGGCCGAAGGCGAAGCCGGCGGCGGCATCAAGCAGGAGATCAAGGCGGGTGTGGGCGGTGCGGCGGCCATGTGCAAGCGCGCCATCCCCGGCAAGTACCCCTTCAACCGCAACAGCCCCAATGATGTGGGCGTGCAGGACTTCGTCAACGTCTTCAAGGCCGGTGGCGAGTTGGACGCCTTCTTCACCAGCACGCTCGCGAGCTTTGTCGACAAGTCCGGCGCGGTCTGGCGCCTCAAGGCCACCGGCGAGGGCTCACCGCCCGTCTCCGCCGCCACCTTGCGCCAGTTCCAGAACGCCGATGCCATCCGCACCGCCTTCTTGGGTGGCGGCGCCAATGCGCAGGTGGTGGTGGACCTCAGCGTGGCCAGCAGCGATGGTGAACTGCAGCTGGACTACGACGGTGCCACCCACAAGCTCAAGGCCGGTGGCAGCGCACGCCTGACCTGGCCCGCGCGTCCGGGCGCCAAGCTGACGATTGGTGGCGCGCCGGTGGTGCAGGTGGAAGGCGCCTGGGCCCTGTTCCGCTTGGTCGACAAGGGCCAGCTCGATGCCGCCAGCGCTGGCGACCGCCTGCGCCTGGGTTACACCGCCGGCAACGGGCAGAAGGCCACCATCGAGCTGCGCGTGGGCAGCGCGGCCTTCAACCCCTTCCGCCTGCGCGAGCTGGACGGCTTCGGCTGCCCACAGGAGTAAGCCTCCATGGCCCAGCTCGGCTTCCACGGCAAGGTCCCGGCGGTGGGGGATTTCGTCAGCCGCGGTTTTTCGCGGCCGCTCTGCCAGGCGCTGGACGATTGGCTGCAGGCGGCACTGCAGGCCGCGCAGCAGGGCGGTGCCACGCGCGAAAGCCTGGAGCGCCACGCCGTGCCGGTGCTGCTGCACCTCAAACCCGGCGCCCTGTGCCCGAGCGGATTTCTGGGCGCCCTGGTGCCGAGCAGCGACCGGGTCGGGCGCTTCTTCCCCCTGTGCATTGGGCTGGAGCAGGAGGCGGGCGATCCCTTTGCTGGCCTGCTCTGGCCCAGCCTGGCGATGGCGGTGGCGCTGTGCCGCATCGGCATCGAAGCGCAGCAGGAGTTGCTGGGCCCGGACGCCCTGCAGGCGCGCCTGACCGAGCTGCCGCCCGCCGCCGAATGGAACGACTGGCTGCAGGCCGCGCAACCCTTCCGTACGGCCGAGGACATCACCTTGCCCGGCCTGCCGGAATCCATGCAGCGCCTGGCCTTCCAAGGGCCGGAGGCGCGCATGCAGGGGGCGCAGCGCGCCACCTGTTCGCACCTGCCGCCAAGCTTCCTGGCCGCGGGTGCGCTGATCACCCAGGCTGACGGCTTCGACGTGTTCTTTGCGAGCCGTGCCAGCCCGCTGCGGGGTGCGGACTTCGCAGCCCTGTTCGATGGCCGCTGGACGGCCGGTGGCTGGGTCTGGTTCGGCCCACCCGATGACGATGAGACCCGGCCTCCTGCCGCCCCGGCACAGGCCCCTGCCGAGGATTCCCCAACGTGCTGAATATCGATGAACTGCTGACTCCGATCTCCGACGCGGAGCCGGCCGGCGAGGAGTGCGCCTACACGCTCAAGTTCCAGGAGGTCACCAGCCTGTGCGAATACTTGGGCCAGCGGGCTGAGCTGGAAGAGCTGAAGCGACGCGAGCGCATGCCCTACTCTGGCGAGAACGCCGAAAGCGACCAGCGCTTCGCGCGCGACACGCTCTCCGCCGGCGAGGAACGCAACAAGCAGCTGGTGGCGCGCGTGCGCGAGGTCACCGGCAAGAACGCGACCGCCGCAGGTGTGGCGGAGGAGGTCGAGTCCCGCTGCCTGGACCTGCTGAAGAACACCGGCAAGGATCTGGCCGTCGTGCAGCAGCTCGCGCTGGCTGCGCTGCAGCTGCGCGGCGTGCCCGGTCTGGTGCAGAGCCTGGAGCTGTGCGAGCGCCTGCTCGACCAATGGCCGACCGAGCTCTTTCCCCGCGCCGACGACTACGACCCGGAGGACTACAGCGCCCGTGCCATGCTGATCGGCGAGCTCTGCAATGGTGACAGCTTGTTGCACATGCTGCGCGAGTGCCCGGTCGTCAGCTCCGGTGCCGGCACGATGAGCTTTCGTGATGCCGAAGTGCTCGACGATGCCATCGAGCCCGACCCCTCAGGTGGGGGGCTCAGTGGTCCGGCGCACCTGCAGGCCATCGTGCGCATCCACGGCGCGCAGACGCAGCAGATCGACCCCAACCAGATCGACGACGCGGCCCTGGCCGCGCTGTTTCGCGGCGTGCGCGAGCCCATCGAGGCCGCGGTGCAGGCCCTGGTGCAGTTGAGTGAACGCTTCGGCAGCCAGATGCCCGCTGGCGAGCGCGTGCTGGCCTTGTTGCGTCGCGCCCTGCGCCGTCTCTCTATGGAAGAGCAGCAGCTGGGTGCGGGTGCCGCGATGTCGGCGGTGAACGCCGCCGCCGGCCTGTCCACCGGCACGGCGGCCAGCAGCGGCGCCCCGGCGCATACCGTTGGCGGCCGGCTGGCCACGCGCGAAGATGCTCGCCGGCTGATCTTGGAAATTGCCGACTACCTCGAACGCAGCGAACCGGGACACCCAGCCCCCCTATTCCTGCGGAGAGCAGAACGACTACTTGGCGCCGCCAGCTTTTTCGATATCGTCAAGGACATGGCGCCGGACTCGATCAGCGAGATCGAACGCATCACCGGTCACAAGCTGCCGGAAGCTTACGAATAAGCCCCACCCCTTTACCCCAAGGAGCCCAGCATGAGCGAAGGTCAGAAATTCATCGGACGCAACCGCGCACCGCGGGTGCAGATCCAGTACGAGCTTGAGCAGTACGGCGCCAAGAAGATGGTGGAGCTGCCCTTCATCGTCGGCGTCATGTCGGACCTGGCCGGCAAGAGCGACAGCGAGGAGGCCAAGAAGGCCGTCGCCGATCGCAAGTTCATGGAAATCGACATCGACAACTTCGACAAGCGCATGGCGGCCATCAAGCCCAAGGTGAGCTTCCAGGTCGACAACGCGCTGACCGGTGAAGGCCAGATCCCGGTCTCGATCGAGTTCGAAAGCATGGACGACTTCTCGCCCATCAAGGTGGCCTCGAAGGTCGACTCGCTGAAGAAGCTGGTGGAAGCGCGCAACCAACTCGCCGCGCTCAAGACCTATATGGATGGCAAGAGCCAGGCCGAGGAACTGTTGAACAAGATCATTGAGGACCCGAACCTGCTCAAGGCGATTGCCGACGCGCCCAAGCCCGAAGACAAGGCCGAGTGATCTCGCTCCACCGCATTCACGAAGAGGAACCCCATGGCAACTGAACACGCAGCAAGCAGTGGTTTGGCCCAGGTGCAAGTGCAGGAAGGCAACGACCTGCAATCCCTGCTGAAGAAGGAATTCCGGCCGCCCACCAACGAAGCCCAGTCGCAGATCGAAGCGGCGGTGCAGACCCTGGCCCAGCAGGCCTTGTCGGACACCAAGCTGCTGCAGGGCGACGTGATCCAGTCGATCGACGCCATCATCGCGGCCATCGATTCGAAGGTCGGCAAGCAGCTCGACAAGATCATGCACCACCCCGAGTTCCAGCAGATGGAAGGGGCTTGGCGCGGTCTGAGCTACATGGTCAACAACACCGAGACCGACGAGAAGCTCAAGATCCGCGTGATGAACATCTCCAAGAAGGATCTTGGCGGGATGTTCCGCAAGTTCAAGGGCGTGGCTTGGGATCAGTCGCCGCTGTTCAAGCAGATCTACGAGAGCGAGTACGGCACCCTGGGTGGTACGCCTTATGGCTGCCTGGTGGGCGACTACCAGTTCGACCAGAGCCCGCCCGACGTCGAGATCCTGCAGGGCATGGCCAAGATCGCCGCGGCCGCGCACGCGCCCTTCATCAGTTCGCCCAGCCCGGCCCTGTTCCAGATGCAAAGCTGGCAGGAACTGAGCAACCCGCGTGATCTGACCAAGATCTTCGAGATGCCCGAGTACGCCGCCTGGCGCTCGTTCCGCCAGAGCGACGACAGCCGCTATGTCGGCCTGTGCATGCCGCGCTTTCTGGCGCGCCTGCCCTACGGCGAGCGCACCAACCCGGCCGAGGGCATGGCCTACGAGGAGCATGCCGAGGGTGGGGCGCACGAGAACTACACCTGGGCCAACAGCTGCTACGCGATGGCCACCAACATCACGCGCGCCCACAAGCTGTACGGCTGGACCACGGCCATCCGTGGCGTCGAGAGCGGTGGCGAGGTGGCCAATCTGCCCACCCACACCTTTGCGACCGATGACGGCGGCGTCGACACCAAGTGCCCGACCGAGATCGCCATCACCGACCGCCGCGAGGGCGAGCTGGCCAAGAACGGCCTGATGGCCCTGGTGCACCGCAAGAACTCGGACAAGGCCGTGTTCATGGCCGGCGACTCGCTGCACAAGCCGCCAGTGTTCGACGACCCGGCCGTCACCGCCAATGCCCGCCTGGGCGCGCGCCTGCCCTACATCTTCGCCACCTGCCGCTTTGCGCATTACCTGAAGTGCATGGTGCGCGACAAGGTCGGCGGCTTCACCAGCGCGTCGGCGATGCAGCGCTACCTTCAGGACTGGATCCTGAACTACGTCTACGAGGACCCGGACGCCTCGCAGGAACTGCTGGCTTCGCGCCCCCTCTCGGGCGCCGAGGTCACGGTGACGGAAAACAAGTCCAACCCCGGCTACTACAACGCGCAGTTCTTCCTGCGTCCGCACTACCAGCTCGAAGGCCTCAATGTGGGCCTGCGTCTGGTGTCGGAACTCCCGTCCCAGCGCCAAGCCTGAGCGCTAACCATCCCACAAGGAGCAAACCATGGCAGTCAATATCCACATCAAGATCGACGGCATCGAAGGCATGTCCGAGGTCACCGGTTTCGAAAAGCAGATCCAGGTCGAGTCCTGGAGCTGGGGCATGTCCATGCCCACGAACTTCGGCTCCAGCACCGGCGGTTCGGCCGGCAAGGTCAACCTCAATGACATGACCTTCATGCACATGATGGACAAGGCCTCGCCCAAGCTGATGGAAGCCTGCTGCACCGGCAAGCACATCAAGGATGCGGTCATGACCTTCTGCAAGGCCGGTGGTGATGCCGTCGTGCCTTTCCTGAAGATCACCATGAACGATCTGCTGATCTCCAGCGTGCAGGTCGGCGGTGCTGCCAACGACACCCCGATCGAGACCGTGTGCATCGCCTTCCGCGAGTACAAGGTCGAGTACCAGGAGCAGGACAACAAGGGCGCCAAGAAGGGTGGCCCGGTCATCGCCGGCTTCGACGTGCAGAAGAACAAGAAGGCTTAAAGCCCATCTTGTTCGGTTCACCGGGGTCTGCCATGCAGACCCCGGTTTGTTCTGGGGGTCTCCATGGCACTTGATGCATTGTTCGAAGACGCCAAACGCCGGGTGCAAGCCAGCCCGGGAGACATCAAGGCGCGCAGCGCCTTGTGGCAGATCTTTGCCGCCCGCGGCGAGTTCGACCGCGCGCGCACCCAGCTCGATGCCTTGCTGGCGATCGACAGCAGCTGGACGATGGAAGTAGCGGCCTGCCACCTGCTGCTGCAGGCCGAAGCGCAGCGCCAGGAGGTGTTTTCCGGGCGCCAGATGCCGACCTGCCTGGGTGAGCCGCCCGCCTGGTTCGCCAGCCTGGCCGCCGGCCTGCAGACGCTGGGCGAAGGCTCGCAGGCCGCGCAATGGCCGGCCGCGGCGGCCTTGCTCGCTCGTGCCCAGCAAGACAGCCCGGCACGGCAAGGCCAGCTCAATGGCCAGCCCTTCGAATGGCTGTGCGATGGCGACGCCCGGCTCGGACCTTGCCTGGAGGTGATGGTGCAGGGCAAGTACCTGTGGCTGCCCTGGAGCCTGGTGCGGCGCATCGAATCGCGCCCACCCACCGAGATCCGCGACCGCCTCTGGCTGCATGCCTTGCTGGAGCTGGGCGACGAAGGCAGCGTCGAGGTCTTCCTGCCGGCGCGCTACCCCTTCCCGCAGGATGACGCCCAGATGCTGGGCGAGCGCACCGACTGGCAGGCCCTGGATGGCGACAGCTACCTCGGCCGCGGCCAGAAGACCTTGATGACCGACAGCAGCGAATGCGGCCTGTTGGACGTCCGCGAACTGCTGTTCACCTCGTGAGCCCACGCCCATGAGTTTCTTTCTCCCCTGCCTGCTGGAACGCTGGGGCAATGCCCTGGACGGCCGGGGGCAGCGCGCGGTCAAGAGCAGCTGGGAAGACGTGCGGCGCGATGTGATTCGCAACTTGGAATGGCTGCTCAATACCGAGGCGCCGCAGCAGCTCGATGGCATCGAGCTGCCCGAGGCGGTGCAGCAGTCCGTGATCGGCTTCGGCGTGCCGGTGTACTCGGGCCGGACCCAGTCCACGATGGCGCCGCGCCGCGTGGCCGAAGAGATCCGCCGTCGCATCATGTTTTTTGAGCCGCGCATCCACCCGGATCATCTGGAGGTGCTGCCGCTGGTCGAACCGGGGGTGCCGCACTTCAACACCCTGAAGTTCTCGGTGCAGGGCTATCTGCGCGCCAATCCCTTGCAGGAGTTCGAAGTGCGCACCGAGCTCGACCTGGAAACCGGTCAGGCCAAGGTGATCGCATGACGCGCCGGCTCCGCATCGCTCCGCTGCCATGAATCCACGCCTGATCGAGCTCTACAACGAGGAACTCGAGCACCTGCGCGGCGAGGCCCGCGAGTTCGCGGCCGAATACCCGAGCGCCGCCGCCATGCTGGCGCTCGACAAGGGGCGGGTCGAAGACCCCTATGTCGAACGCCTGCTCGAAGGCGTGGCCTTCCTGGCCGCGCGCACGCGGCTCAAGCTGGATAGCCAATACCCGGTCTTCACCCAGCAATTGCTGGACGTGCTGTTCCCCGGCTGGCTGGCCCCCACGCCACCGGCCTGTGTGCTGCAGTTGCAGCCGCAGCTGGCCGACGACAAGCTCATGGGTGGCCAGGCCGTGCCGCGCGGTGCCGTCGTCGTGGGCGGCGTGCGCGGCCTGCCCGATCTGCGCTGTGAGTTCGAGACCTGCCGCACGGTGCAGCTGTTCCCGCTGCAGCTGGTCGACGTGCAATACCTGGGCGCCCGGCCCGAGCGCCAGGGCGATCCGGGCTGGGGCCGTGCCGAGGCCAGCCTGCGGCTGGAGCTGGAGCTGGCCGGGGAGGGCGATCTGGCCCAGCTCGATCTGGACCGTCTGCCCGTCTTCGTCGCCATCGGCGAACCCCATGCCAGCCAGCTGATGGAGCTGATTGCCGGTCGCTGCATCGCGGTGGGGCTGTCCAGCGATGCCGCGGGCCGGCGCGATGCCCATTGGCTGCCCGGCAGCACGGTGCGCCACATCGGTTTCGACGAGGATGAGGCCCTGCTGCGCATGCCGGTGCGCGGCCACGCGGGCTTCCGGGTGCTGCGCGAGTTCGCGGCCCTGCCCGAGAAGTTCCGCTTCTTCGAGCTGCAGGGCCTGCGCCCGCTGCTGGCCAAGATGAGCGGCCGCAAGCTCTTCATCCATCTGCATGTGGGCGCCAACTACGCCAAGCTGGAGGGCGCGGTGCGTGCCAACTCCCTGGCGCTGTTCTGCACCCCGGCGGTGAACCTGCGCGAGCGGGGTCTGGACCGCTGCGACATCAGCCCGGGCAAGACGGAGTACCGCGTCGTCGCCGACGCCCATCAGGCACGGCGCCTCGAGGTGGTGCAGCTGCTCGACGTGGTGGGCGGGGGTGAGGGCTTCGAGCGTCGCTTCGCGCCCATCTTCGAGGTGGCCAGCAGCGGTCGTCTGGCCACCTCCAGCTTCTACACGCAGCGGCGCGAACGCCGCAAGCTCACGCAGCGCGAGATCGAGGCGCAACGTGCCTGGCTCCAGGGCGACAGCCTGCAGGGCGAAATGGAAGGCGCGCGCGCGCCGGCTGTCGGCACCGAGCTCTACATCGCGCTGGCCGAGCGCGGCGCCGGGCCTCAGGGGCGCGGGCTGCAGTACCTCTCGTTCCGCGCCCTGGTGATGGACCGCGAAACGCCCCGCTACCTGCGCAACCAGCCGGCGGCGGCGCACTACGAGGCGGTGGACAGCCTGCCGGTGCAGCGCATCGTGGCGGTGGTGCCGCCCTCCGAGGCGCTCGATTACGCCGTCGACGGCTTTGAGCCCTGGACCGCGCTCAGCCATCTGTTCGTCAACTACCTGTCGCTGATCGACGGCGGCAGCGTGCGCGGAGCGGATGCGCTGCGCGCCGTGCTGACGCTCTACGCGCCCCAGCGTGCCCATTTCCTGCACCGCCAGGCCGAAGGCCTGCTGGCGGTGCGCACGCAGGCCGTCACGCGGCGCGTGCCCGGTGGCGGGCCGCTCGGCTTTGCGCGCGGCCTGCAGCTCACGCTGGAGATGAGCGAGCGCGGCTTTGACGGCGGTTCGCCCTTCCTGCTCGCGGCCGTCATCGAGCACTTTCTGGCCAGCCATGTGGCCATCAACTCCTTCGTCGAGACGCGTCTCGAAATGAAGGAATGGAGCGAGGCCCTGCGATGGCGCGCGCGACTCGGACGCCGGCCCGACGCCTGAGCGGGGCCGAGTCGCAGCGGCTGCGAGGCCTGCTGCGTTCGGTCCTGGCGGGGCAGGGGCGCACGCTCGAAGGGCTGCCTTCCGACTGGCGTTCGCGCTGGCGCGTGCTGCGCACCGTGCTGGCGCGCGCCGATGCGGCCGCGGTGCTCGCGGCGCTGCAGCTCGATCAGCGCCTGCGCCGCAGCCTGCAGGATCTGCCCGCGCAGGCCTGGACGACGGACCAGGCCCTGGCTGCGCTCGGGGCCGAGGACGTCCAGCCCAGCCTGTTCGCCGCCCTGCGCCTGCTGCAGGCCGCCCAGCCGGGCCACGAGCGCCTGGGCTACTCCAGCAACCCGGACCGCGAGGCCGTGCGTATCGACCAGGCCCTGCTGCTGGGCTTCGCGCCCAAGGAAGTGGTGAGCCTGCAGGGGCCGGATGCCAAGCGCGCCCGTGCCCGCGTGGCCCAGCATGCGCTGGGCCTGCTGGGCCCGAACGGCGCCATGCCCTACGCCTGGACGCAGCACGCGCGCGACCTGCAGTCGGGCAGCCAGCGCCAGGAAGACCGCCAGAGCTTCGTCGCCTTCCTCAATGTGCTGCAGCGGCGCCAGCTCGGCCTGCTCTACCGCGCCTGGGCCGATGCCCAGGCCGTGCTGGGGGTGGATGCCGAACTGGCCGCACCCGAGCCGGGGGCGTCGCAGCGTCCGCATGCCGGCCACCCGCTGGCCGATCGGCTGGCGGCGCTGGCCGGGCTTGCCCATGGCCCGCTGGCGGCGCGCGACCTGATTCCCCCGGCCTTCAAACAGGCGTTCGCCGCCACGCTGTCGCGCCGGGTGCGCAGCCCAGCCAGCCTGGCCGGCATGCTCGGGCACTACTTCGGCCTGCGCGTGCGGGTGCAGGAGTTCCGTGCCCGTTGGCTGCCCATCCCGACGGAGGAGCGCAGCCGCCTGGGCCAGCGCTTTGCCAGGCTGGGGCAAGACGCGGTGGCGGGGGCGCAGGTCTGGGATTGCAGCTCGCGCTTCCGCCTGGTGCTGGGCCCGCTCAGTCTGGCCGACTACGAACGCTTTCTGCCCAGTGCCCCGGCTCACCAGGAGCTGCGCGACCTGGTGGCGCTGTACGTCGGCCCCGAGTGGGACTGGGAGCTGCAACTGGTGCTGCGCGCCAGCGATGCACCGGCCGCACGCCTGGCGCCGCCCGGTGCGCAGGGCGGCCAGGGCCTGGGTTGGACGCAATGGCTGGGCCAGCGCGCGCCCGGGCGCGACGCCGACGACTACTGCCAACCCATGCGCCCCAGCTTTGATGCCCGGCCGCAGGGGCTCCACGCCCCCCACGGTCCTTGATGGGCCCTGAGAATCGAACCGCCTTCCGGAGAACGCCATGCCGCTGCCACTCGCCATCGACACCACGCTGGGCCCACATGCCCTGCTGCTGCTTGAACTGGATGGAACCGAAGGACTGTCGCGCCTGAGTGAGTTCCGTCTGCGCCTCAAGAGCAAGCGCCCCGACATCGCGCCCACTGACATGCTGGGCCAGAACGCCACCATGCGCCTGATCGGCAAGGGTGAGCAGTCGCGCTACTTCAATGGCTACTTCACGCGCTGGACGGGCGCGAGCGAATACCGCGACACCGTGGACGGCGCCACCAGCACCAAGAGCTATGTCTACGAGGCTACGCTCAGCCCCTGGCTGTGGTTCCTGCAGCGCCAGTCCAACAGCCGCATCTTTCAGAACAAGAGCGCGCTGGACATCATCGAAGCCGTCTTCCGTGCCCACGGCGCGCTGTGCAGCTTCCGCAAAGACTGCAATGGCAGCTACCGCCAGCGCGAGTACTGCGTGCAGTACCGCGAGACCGACTTCAACTTCGTCAGCCGGCTGATGGAGGAAGAGGGCATCTACTACTTCTTCGAGCACAGCAACGGCAAGCATGAGCTGGTGCTGGCCGACAACCCCAGTGCCCATACCCCGGCGACCGGCTACGAGGAAGTCCACTTCGATTCCGACAGCCGCGACGACAAGGAATTGATGCTGCGCTGGGAAGGCGTGCACGAGGTGCAGAGCGGCCGCTTCGTGGTGCGCGATTACGACTACATCAAGCCCCGCACCCTGGTGGAAGGGCAAGCCGACAAGGCGCTCTCGCACCCCTTGAGCAGCTTCGCCATGTTCGACGACCCGGCCGGCGCCACCACGGCGACCGAAGCCAAGGCCGTGGCCAAGCTGCGCCTGGAGGCCTTGCACGCGCGCTACCAGGTCTTCCGGGGCTTCGGCCCGGTGCGCGGCTTCAGCCCGGGGCGCAGCTTCAAGCTCGCCAAGCATCCGGTCGCCGTCTACAACGACAAGCACCTGATCGTGGCCACCCGCTATTTGGCGCACAGCAGTGCCGACAGCTCCGCGGGTGACCAGGGTTTCGAGTTCCGCTGCGAGCTCGAAGGCATTGCCCTCAAGACACTCTTCCGCCCCGCCCAGCTCACGCCCAAGCCGCTGATCTCCGGCCCGCAGACGGCAACCGTGGTGGGCCCCAGCGGCGAGGAAATCCACGTCGACAAGCATGGCCGCATCAAGGTCCAGTTCCGCTGGGACCGCTATGGCAAGGCCGATCAGGACGCCAGCTGCTGGATCCGGGTGATGCAGCCCTGGGCCGGCAACGGCTACGGGGCCATGGCCATCCCGCGCCTGGGGCAGGAAGTGGTGGTGCAGTTCCTGGAAGGCGACCCCGACCGCCCGCTGGTGATCGGCAGCGTCTACAACGGCGAGAACGTGCCGCCCTACAAGCTGCCCGATGAAAAGACGCGTTGGGGCCTGAAGAGCCGCTCCAGCAGCGGCGGCGGCGCCTCGAACTTCAACGAGCTGCGCTTTGAGGACAAGAAGGGGAGCGAAGAGATCTATCTGCACGCCGAGAAGGACCTGAACTTCTTCACGAACAAGAAGCGCACCGAATGGATCGGCGATGAAAGCCATCTGAAGGTCGAGAAGGATGTCTTCGAGAAGCTCGTCAAGGACGTGCACACCGACATCGGCGGCGACCAGATCACCAAGGTGGCGGCGGGCGTGCACCTCAAGGTGGGCACCGACTGGCAGGCCGATTGCGGCACCAAGATGGCCGCCAAGGCTGGCACCGAAATCCACCTCAAGGCCGGCACCACCATCGTGCTGGAAGCGAGTGCGCAGATCTCGCTCAAGTGCGGCGGCAGCTTCGTCAACGTCAGCCCGGCCGGCGTGCACATCAGCGGGCCAATGGTGTTCGTCAACTCGGGCGGCTCGGCCGGCTCCGGCAGCGGGGCCAGCCCGGACACGCCCAAGAACGCCGAGGAGGCCAAGGACTCCAAAGGCGGCACCGACAAACCGATCAGCCAGTCCGCCGCCGCGTTGGCCGCCGCGCGCGCTTCGTCCACGCCCTTCTGCGAAATCTGCAACGCCTGATCATGAGCATCCCCTTCAGCCAGTGGTGGTCTGCCCTGCAGACCACGCAAGCGCCCCCGCCCTTCGTGCTGATCGATTGCGCCGGCCTGCCCGGCGGCGCCAGCGAGCTGCCGCGCGCGCTCTTCAGCCAACTGGAGAGCCTGTTCACCGGCGAACTGGCGGAGGAACTGGCCGACGTCTCCGGCTACCTCGGGCAGCTCAAGTCGGTGGATGCGGCGAGCGAAAAGCTGCTGCAGCAGTGGTTCGCCAGCGGCCTGGCGATGGTGCTGGAGCTGGCGCCCACCCCGCCGGGCCAGGCTCCGCTCGGCTTTGCCGAGCTGCGCCGCCACCTGCGCAAGTTCAACGTGATCTACGGCCCCGGCGGCAAGCCGCTCTACTGGCGCTACTACGACCCGCGCACCTTGCCTGACACCCTGCGCGTGCTGCAACCCGACCAACTGCAGGCCTTTTTCGGCCCGGTGCGCAGCATCAGCCTGCAGGGCGCGGACGGCCTGGTGACGCAGCTGCGCTGCGGCGGCGCGGGCCTGGAGGGCTGAAGGGGCGGGCCTGGGGGCTTACTCCTTGGCCGATGAGATCTTGTGTCGCATCAGCCGGCCCTTTTCCTTTTCCCACTCGCGCTTCTTCTCGGTCTCGCGCTTGTCGTGCAGGGCCTTGCCCTTGCCCAGCGCGAACTGGCATTTCACCCGCCCGCCCTTGTAGTGCAGGTCCAAGGGCACGAGGGTGTAGCCCTTCTGCTCGGTCTTGCCGATCAGGCGCCGGATCTCCTGCTTGGCCAGCAGCAGTTTCTTGGTGCGCTGCGCCTCGGGGCGCACATGGGTGCTGGCGGTGCGCAGGGGGTTGATCTGGCAGCCGATCAGGAACAGCTCGCCGTCCTTCACCACCACAAAGGCGCCCGTCAGCTGCACCTGGCCGGAGCGGATGGCCTTGACCTCCCAGCCCTCCAGCACCATGCCCGCCTCGTACTCTTCCTCAAGGTGGTATTCAAATCGGGCGCGGCGGTTGTCGACGATGCTCATGGCGTTCTCAAAAACGAACGCCCTGCAGTCCGACAGGGCGTTCCTAGAATGACCGGCATTCTATGAAGCCCGTCAAGAAGTCCGTTCTGCTTTGGTACAGCCCGCGTGAGATGGTGGATCTCGTCACCGGCGTGGAGCGCTACCCCGAATTCCTGCCCTGGTGCGACAAGGCCCAGGTGCTGGCCCGCCATGAAGACGGCCTGACCGCGCGACTGGACCTGGCCTTTGCCGGCGTGCGCAGCAGTTTCACCACCCGCAATACCCATGAAGGCGACCGGCGCGTGCGCGTCGAACTGGTCGATGGCCCCTTCACGCACCTGGACGGCGACTGGCTGTTCAAGCCCTTGGCGCGCCCGGGTGCCGCGCCGGGCGAGGTGAATGCCTGCAAGATCGACTTCGAGCTGCGCTATGCCTTTTCGAGCGGTGCGCTCGAGGCCGTGCTCAGCCCGGTGTTCGACAAGGTGGCCGCGACGTTCGTGGATCGCTTCGTCGAGCGCGCCGAGGCCGTCTATGGCCGGCGTTGAGCAGACGCTGCAGGTCGATCTGGCCTGGAGCCCGGCGCCGGGGCAGGTGGAAGTCCTGCGCCTGAGCCTGCCGGCCGGCGCCACCGTGGCCGACGCCCTGGCGCGGCTGCCCGCCGGCGTGCCCCAGCAAGCCATCGGCATCTGGGGCCACAAGGCCGAGCGCAGCGAGCGCCTCAGCGATGGCGACCGGGTGGAGGTCTACCGCCCGCTGACGGTGGACCCGATGGAAGCGCGGCGGCGCCGCCACCAGGTGCAGGGCGGCGGGCGGCGCATCGTTTCGCGTCATCGTCCGGCGTCCCGCTAAGCCAGAGCGAAGAATTCGCGCGGACTCATGCCCACGGTGCGCTTGACCATGGCACTGAAGGCGCTCGGGTTGGCATAGCCCAGCTCGGCGGCGATCGAGGCCAGCGGCCGCTTGCGCGCCGCCAGGCTCAGCGCCTGGGCAAGCAGCAGCTGCTGGCGCCAATGTCGGTAGCTGGTGCCCAGCTCCTGGCGGAACAGGCGCGCCAAGGTGCGTTCACTGGCTCCCACCTCGCCGGCCCAGTGGCGCAGCTCCTGGTCTTGCTGGGGTTGCTCCAGCAGCGCCTCGCAGACGCGGCGCAGGCGCTTGTCCTGCGGCAGGGCCAGGCCCAGGGCCACGGGGGCGGCGCGCTGCAGCTCCGCCACCAGCAGTGCCACGAGCAGGGGCTCGCGCGGGTCGCTGGGCGCATCGGGTTCGCTTAAAGGGGTGAGCTCACGCAGCAACTCGCGCAG
This sequence comes from Inhella sp., assembly GCF_041912635.1. Lineage (GTDB taxonomy): Bacteria > Pseudomonadota > Gammaproteobacteria > Burkholderiales > Burkholderiaceae_C > Inhella. Next base: position 26,016 of record NZ_JAYRMO010000018.1, on the reverse strand, counting down.
CAGCGGGCTGACCTCGAGCACGCGGCAACGTTCGAAGCCGCGCGTGGCCGCCAGGCTGCAGCCGGCATGCAGGTAAGCCGTGCGCAGCTCGGCCTGCTCGATGGCGCGCACCGCATGCACCACGCCGGCCGGAATCCAGACCGCGCGCGCCGGCGGCACGATGAAGGCATGGGTCTGGCCCGCCTGCTCGGCTTCGACCCGCACCGCACCCGCCATCGAGATCACCAGCTGGCCCCAGTCGTGCTGGTGGGGCTGGATGTCCATGTCATGCGCCATCAGCCGGGCCTTGGCGCGCACCGGGTGGGCAGGGGAGGGGGCGTAGCGCTGCGGATCATGGGGTGGCAGCACGCGCCGGCGGGGTTTCTTCTGGCTCATTGGCTGATTCTCGAAAGTTTTCGGCAATCTGCCATCCAAAAGACGCAGCCCGGGCTGTCAGCATCAACCCCATGCAAACCCTAGCCCTGCCGGCCGACGCGCCGAACCGCAGCCGAGCCGACTGGACGACCATCGGTGTCGTCGGTTTGGCCCATGGCACCAGCCACTTCTTCCACCTGCTGCTGCCGCCGCTGTTTCCGGTGTTCGCGCGCGAGTTCGGCCTGAGCTGGGCCGAGCTGGGCTTGCTGGTCTCGGTGTTCTATGCGGTCTCGGGGGTGGGGCAGGCGCTGTCGGGCTTCGTGGTGGACCGCCATGGTGCGCGCCCGGCGCTGATGGTGGCGATGAGTCTGTTCGCGCTGGCGTCGCTGGCGGCAGGCTTGGCGCAGGGCTATGTCGGCCTGATGCTGGCCGCGGCGCTGGCCGGCCTGGGCAACGCGCCGATGCACCCGGCCGACTTCAGCATCCTCAACCAGCGTGTCAGCCATGAGCGCATCGGCCACGCCTACTCGGTGCATGGCATCAGCGGCAATCTGGGCTGGGCGCTGATGCCCGTGCTGGCCCTGGCCGTGCTGGGGACCGGGGCGAGCTGGCGCTACGTCTACCTGGCCAGCGCCCTGGTGGCCCTGCTGGTGCTGAGCCTGCTGGTGCTGCAGCGCGAGCATCTGCAGACCCAGGGCCATGCGCGCAAGGCCGGTGGGGCTGCGGGTGCGCACGAGGCCCACCCACTGGCCTTCCTGCGCCTGCCCTCGATCTGGCTGTGCTTTTCCTTCTTTCTCTTCACCACGGCAGCGCTGGCCTCGCTGCAGAGCTTTGCGCCGGCCGCACTGGCCTTGCTGCATGGCCGCAGTGCCGAATCGCTGAACCTGGTGGTGACGGCCTACATGCTGTGCGGGGCCCTGGGCATGCTGCTGGGCGGCTTCTGGGTGGTTCGGGCACGCCGGCTGGAGCGCAACATCGCGCTGGCGCTGCTGGTGGCCATGGCCCTCCTGCTGCTCGCCACGCTGCCCGGTCTGTCCGCCTGGGCTGCGGTGGCCCTGGTGGCGCTGGCCGGCATTGGCACCGGCCTGGCCGGACCTTCGCGCGACCTGCTGGTCAAGCAGGCGGCACCGGCCGGCGCCACGGGCCGCGTCTACGGCACGGTGTATTCGGGCCTGGACATCGGCTTTGCGGTGGCGGCGCCGGTGGCTGGCGCATTGCTCGATGCCGGCAGCCCGCGTGCGGTGTTCTGGGTGGCGGCGCTGGCGCTGGGCCTGGCCCTGCTGGCGGCCCAGGCGGTCACCTGGGCCAGCCGGCGCGTTTGAACTTCAGCCCTGCTTGGCCCGCATGGCCATGCGGGCGCCGACGAAATTGAAGGCGTAGGCCACGGCATCGACGATGCCCTGGTCCATCTCCAGGCGCTCGTGCTCGGTCAGGTAGAAGCTGAAGTCCACCGCATGCCGGATATAGCGCGGCGGCATGCGGTTCAGGGCCACGCAGGCCACGTCGCACAGCAGGTCGTTGGAGATGGCGATGTCCGGATAGTCCGGCGCGGCGTCCATCACGGCCGCGAAGACCTCGCGCTCGTGGTGGTTGTAGAGCTGGGTGAAGTCCGGGTTGGCCATGGATCCTCCGAGTTTGTTGGGGTTATAGCCGCTCGCCTGCCGGCTGGGGATCAGGCCGCGCCCATCCCCGATTGCAGCGGGGCGCGCGTCCTGAGCTGGGCGGTGAAGTCCAGCATGCGGGTGATGCAGGCCTGGGCGCGCTGGCGCACCGCTTCGTCCACGCCGATGCTGGGGCTGCCGGACTCCAGGCAGCTGATGAGATTGCGCAGGCCGTTCATGGCCATCCAGGGGCAGTGCGCGCAGCTCTTGCAGGTGGCGCCGTTGCCTGCGGTTGGCGCCTCGATCAGGTTCTTGCCCGGCGCGAGCTGGCGCATGCGGTGCAGGATGCCGTTGTCGGTGGCGACGATGTAGTCCTGCGCCTGGCCTTCCACCACAGCCTTGATGAGCGCCGAGGTCGAACCCACCACATCGGCCAGTTCCACCACGGCGCGCGGGCTTTCCGGGTGCACCAGCACCAGGGCCTGCGGGTACTGCTCCTTCAGGAGCTGCAGCTCGATGCCCTTGAACTCGTTGTGGACGATGCAATCGCCCTGCCACATCAGCATGTCGGCACCGGTCTGCTCCTGGATGTAGCGGCCCAGATGCCGATCGGGCGCCCAGAGAATCTTGTGCCCGAGCGCCTTCAGATGGCCGACGATTTCCAGCGCGCAGCTGCTGGTCACCATCCAGTCAGCGCGCGCCTTCACGGCGGCGCTGGTGTTGGCGTAGACGACCACCTGGCGGTCCGGGTGGGCGTCGCAGAAGGCGGCGAAATCGTCCGCCGGGCAACCCAGGTCGAGCGAGCAGGTGGCTTCCAGCGTGGGCATCAGCACGGTCTTCTCGGGCGACAGGATCTTGGCGGTCTCGCCCATGAAGCGCACGCCGGCCACCACCAGGGTCTGGGCGGCGTGGTCGCGGCCGAAGCGCGCCATCTCCAGCGAATCGGCCACGCAGCCGCCGGTTTCCAGGGCCAGATCCTGCAGATGACCGTCGACGTAGTAGTGCGCCACCAGCACGGCGCCACGCGCGCGCAGCAGCTCGGCGGCCTGCGCTTTCAGGGCTTGCGCCTGGTCGGGGCTGACGGGGTCGGGGACCTGGGCCCAGGCCTGCGCCGTGCAACTCGTGCCGGCGGCGTCCTGGCGGGTGTAGTCGAAGGCAAGGGATTCCATGGCCAGGATGCTATCCGCCTAGACTCCGCCTATGCAGCGCAGGGAGGCGCTGGCCCTGCTGGGCGCGGCACCATCCGCCTGGGCAGACGCGCCAGCCTTGAGATTCGCGATCGGTCAGACCTGGGGGCCGCCCTTCGTCACCCAGGGGGCCGACGGCCGCCTGGGCGGGGTGCTCGTCGAACTCGTTGAGGCCATTGCGCGCGAGGCCGGCCGCCCGGCCGAACTTCACAGCCTGCCGGCACTGCGCGTGGCGCAGGCCCTGGAGAGCGGTGCCATTGACTTGCAATGCCCGATGAACCCGGCGTGGTGGGGCCAGCCGGTGGCCGATCCGCGCCGCTGGAGTGTCCCCCTGCTCACTCTGCGTGATGTGCTGGTGGCTGCTCCCACCACCAGCCTGGATTGGCCTGGGTTCCTGCGCGCCCGCCGCCTGGTGGTCGGTACCGTGCACGGCTACCTTTACTCGACCCTGCAAGCCGACTTCGACTCTGGCCGCCTGCGTCGGGACGACGCCCCCAACCAGTCTGCCCTGCTGCGCAAGCTTGAGCGGGGGCGCTCGCCCGTGGCGGTGGTCAATGAGCTGGTGCTGCGCGCTTACAACCGCGCGCTACCAGCGGCGCAGCGCTTGCGGGTGGTGGCGGTCATCGATGAGGTCAAGACCTACTGCCTGCTGGCCCCCAACCCGCGCGGCGGCATCGAAGCTCTGCGGGCCGCCATTCGGCGTGCCACCCAGGCCGATCGCCTGGCGCCTCTGATCGGGGCGGAGCCTTAACCGGTGCCTGGGGAGAGCGGCACAATCGCCGCAGGCCCGGTCGTCGGGCGACCAGCGGCCCCGGCGGGCCGCTGCTGCTTGAGGGAACTGCGATGCGCGCTGTGTTTGGGGTGGTGATGATGCTGGTGGTGCTGGCCGTGGTGCTGGTGCTGGTCAAGCAGCAGACGAAGGTGCTGGTTCCGGCGCCTGCGCCGGGCGCCACGGCGGCTTCGGCCGCGCCTCCGGCCCAGGCCCTGCCGCAGGCGGTGGGCAAGCAGGTCGAGGGCCTGCTGCAACAAGGCGCCGAGCGCGCCAGCGAGGCCACGCCCTGAACACCACCCCACCCCAGCCGCAGGACGAATACGCCATGCGCCTGGCCCTGGACCAGGCGCACAATGCCTGGCTGGCGGGCGAGGTTCCTGTCGGGGCGGTGATCCTGCGCCAAGGCCAGCTGATCGCCACCGGCTACAACCGTCCCATCACCACCCACGACCCGACGGCGCATGCGGAGATCGTGGCCCTGCGCCATGCCGCCACCCTGCTGGGCAATTACCGGCTGCCGGAGTGCGAACTCTTCGTCACGCTGGAGCCCTGCGCCATGTGCGCGATGGCACTGATGCACGCTCGCTTCAGCCGCATCGTCTACGCCACCGCCGACCCCAAGACCGGCGCGGCCGGCTCGGTGGTCGACCTGTTCGCCCAGCCCCTGCTCAACCACCACACGCGCATTCAAGGTGGTGTACTGGCCGAACCCGCCGCGCAGCTGCTGCGCGACTTCTTTGCCGAGCGCCGCGCCCAGGCGCGTGAACGCCGCGCCGCGCGCCGCGGCACGCCAGAAGCCATTCCCGTCGGCGAAGCCACCGAACTCCCGTCCTCCTTTGAGCCATGAGCCACCCAGCCCACCCGCACGGCAGCGCGCAAGCGCCCCTGTCCCTGAGCATCTACAGCCCTGCCGGCGTCTACCGCGAGGCAGCGCAGCTGCGCCGGGCGGCCAAGCACCTCGGGAGCCTGGGCTTCAGCGCCACGCTCGATGAATCGGCGCTGCTGCGCCAGCAGCGTTTCGCTGGCACGGATGAGCAGCGTCTCGAAGCCATCCACCGCGTGGCCGACAGCGGCGTGTCCGTTGCCCTGGCCTCACGTGGCGGCTATGGCCTCACGCGCCTGCTCGACCGCGTGGACTGGGACTTGCTGGCCCGCTCGGTCGAGCGCGGTACGCGCTGGGTCGGCATGAGCGATCTGAGTGCTCTGCAGCTCGGCCTGCTGGCCCACGCGCGGGGCTGCGGTGTCAGCTGGCAGGGCCCGCTGGCGGGCGATGACTTCGGCCGCACGGCCGCGCAGGGCGGGGTGGACGACATCACCGAGGCCTGCTTCGTCGAGGCGATGCAGGGCGAGCTGGAGGCCATCGGCTTTCGTGAGACGGGCGCTGCGCGCGGCACCCAGCCACACAACGGCTTCGAGGCCGAGGGCTTGCTCTGGGGGGGCAATCTGACGATGCTGTGCTCGCTGCTGGGCACGCCCCACTGGCCGCGCATCAAGGGCGGCATCCTCTTTCTGGAAGAGGTCGCCGAGCACCCCTACCGCGTCGAACGCATGCTGCTGCAGCTGCAGCAAGCTGGGGTGTTGGCGGCGCAGAAGGCGGTGCTGATCGGCGACTGCGGCGGCTGGAAACCCAGCCCGCTCGACGGCGGCTACAAGCTCAAGGATGCGCTGGCCGCGGTGCAGGCACGCACGTCGGTGCCCATTCTGCAAGGGCTGCCCTTCGGCCACGTCCGCACCAAGGTCTGCCTGCCGGTCGGTGCCAAAGCCCAACTGGTGGTGCAGGGGCGCGATGTGCTGGTGGCCTGGGGGCATGTGTGAACCACGCGGCAGGAGTGTGCGTGTGAACCGTTCAAGCTCGAACTGCCCTTACGGCGGCCAGCACATGGCCATCTGACTGCAGGTTGGCGCCTGAAGTGTCAGCCTGCCTGCAGCGACCATGCCATCAATTGGCCGCGCTCTTGAAGGAGGGCGCGCTGGGTGTTGCGCCCACTTGCCTGCAGCTGTGCCTCGAGTTCCGACAGCTTGGCCTCGTCGAGCGCATGCATCACGAGTTCGGAAAGGCGAAGCTGAGCGTCCTGCAACTGCTGGCGATAGGCCTGGAGCTGTGCGCTTCCGGCCGGACCCGCCTGAAATGCCTGCATGATGGCCTGCCTCGCCTCATGCAGCACATCCGGGCAGGAGCTGGTGGCGATCTCACGTTCGATCTGCTCCTGGGCGGCATTGAATCGATCACGTAGCGCCAATGCTGCGGAGTCGTTGTCGAGTGCGATGCGGCCTTCTGGCGTACGCGCACGCATCAGCAAGGTTTGCATGCCGGCTGCCAAATCCAACAGCCCGTCCGTGGCGAGCAGGCCTTCAATGTGACTGCACTCGGTCCGCGCCAGCCGCACTGGCAGAGATTCGGCGTGGTGCAGTACCAAGGCCAATCGCCCGTGCCGATGGAGCACGCGCAGCGACTCGGACAGGGCGAGGGCGAGGTCGCAATACTCTAGTCCGTACTGGCTGACGACGAGATCGAAGCAGGCCGAGTCGAAAGGCAGGGCCTCGGCGGACGTGCGTGAATGCAAATGGATGCGACTGTCGGCGAGTCCAAGGCGGCCCGGAGGGGGAAGGTCGGCCAAGTCGACTCCGTCGCAGCGCCATGCGGCGTCTTCGCGGCGCAACGACGCGAACAGGCGTGGCAGGGCTCCACTGCCGGTGCACAGGTCCAGAACTCGCGCTCCGAGTGGCAGTGCGGCGGCGACGCGGCCCCAAAAGGACTCAAACGCCCCGCCGTACTGCTGGTCGAAGCTGCCGTGGCAAGAGTGCAGCGCGCCGGTCGCCCAATAGCGGGACCAAACTTGGGGGCGGTCACTACTCATTCAAACTTCTCGAACATGAACGCATCGCGCGATTCTCCGCCGCGCAGGCTGCCTTCGTATCCCCTGTAGGTCCAAGGGCATTCACTAGGTGGGTTGGCTTGCAATTCTGAGGCTGTTGTGAGTTGGCAACATTTGCGGGCGCTCAGCGGGGCGGGGGCGCCATCGGCGAGGCGGCATTGGCTGCAGGGAAAAGTTTGATTGACGGGGGTCTTGTGTTTGTAAGTTCATGTTTTTGTCGGCTTCTGCTGCCATTGTGAGAGCCGTTGCGATTGCAGGTGGCCCGGCGAAGTGGCGTGGCTTGGGGAAGCCCCGGGCGAACACCGTGACCTCTAGCCTGAGAATCGCTCGATGCCCTCAGCAGAGGCGGCACGATTTTTTTGAATCGGGCCTTGAGGGTTTTGCTTCCTTTCCCCTAGGAGATTCCATGTTCAAGAAGACCAAGGTGTGCGCCAGCGTGCTGCTGGCCGTCGGCGGTGGCGTTTTGGCCACCTCGATGCCCGCCTTTGCCCAAGAAGCACAAAAGCTCGAGCGCATTGAAGTGACCGGCTCGCGCATCAAGCGCGCTGACGCCGAAGGCGCGCTGCCTGTGACCGTGATCACCCGTGCCGAATTGGAAGCCTCCGGTTCGACCACCGTCGCTGAATTCATTCGCAATTCGACCTTCGCTTCGACGGGTCAGTTCCGCCCTCAGTCGGGTAGTTCTGCTCAATCGTTCTCCGGCGTGAACCTGCGTGGTCTGGGCAGCAACCGGACCCTGGTGCTGGTTGATGGCCGTCGCGTCGCCAAGGCTCCGAACGTCGGCGACTCTGCGGACATGAACTCGATTCCGATGGCTGCCGTTGAGCGCATCGAAATCCTGACCGACGGCGCTTCCGCCATTTACGGCTCGGACGCCATTGGTGGCGTGGTGAACGTTGTTCTGCGCAAGGACTTCGAAGGCGTTCATCTGATGGCCGGCAAGACCAACCCTTCGATCAAGGGTGGCAACCGCGAAGAAGCTTCGGCCATTCTGGGCATCACCGGCGAGAAGGGCCGTGTCGTCATGGGTGCCTCGCGCACCAGCCGCGACATCATCTGGGTGCGTGACTATCCCTGGGGTGCTCCCAAGGGCGCTTCGTCGTACTCGAACCACTTCTACCAGGCCATCGACATTGGCGGTGGCGAATACCTGCCCAACATCTCGGGTGGTGGCTCGCGCGGCAAGGCCGGCACCTGCGACTTCCCGGACAAGGGCTTCTACGTCGATGCAACGGGCCGTTGCCGTTACGACTTCAACCTGGTGGCCGCTGACGAAGCCGCCACCGGTGCCAAGTCGATCTTTGCGCGCGGCGAGTTCCGCATCAATTCGGACTGGAATGCGTACCTGAACGTTTCCAGCACCAACAACACCAGCTTCGGCCGCTATGCACCGGTGCCGGACTCGATCCTGGTGACCCCGGGCAGCGTGCTGGCCAACCGCTACAACTTCACGCAGCCGGTGTTCCTGGCTCACCGCTTTGCGGCTGCCGGTAACCGCGATACCAGCACGGATGCAACCCTGACGGACTACACCGCCGGCTTCCAAGGCACCGTCGGCAGCATGGACGTTGACATGGGTGTCCGTCGCACCGTTTCCAAGTACCAGGAAATTGGTCGTGGCTTCATCGTGAAGGGCCTGGCTACGGCCGCCATCAACAATGGCGTGTACCAGGTCGACAACCCCTTCCTGAACTCGGATCAAGTGCTGAAGTCGATCACGACCACCACGGGCCGTGATGGCCTGTGGGCGCAGACCGACTACTTCGCCAACGCCTCGTTTGACCTCTTCCAGATGGGCAACGGTGCTGCACGCATGTACGTCGGCCTGGATCGCAGCTTGCAGCAGTACGCCGACATCTACGACTCGCTGAGCGAAGCCGGTGAAGTCCTGGGCAGCTCGGGTAGCTCGGCTGAAGGTCATCGCACCGTCAGCGCCGGCACCGTCGAAGTGCTGTTCCCGATCATGAAGGGTCTGGAAGCTTCGGTGGCCGGCCGTTACGAGAAGTACTCCGACTACGGCAACGACTTCTCGCCGAAGGTTTCGGTGCGCTACCAGCCGATGCGCTCCCTCACCCTGCGCGCCTCGGCTGGCGAGGGCTTCCGTGCCCCGACGCTACCTGAGCTGAACCAGAAGCCTGCCTTCAGCGCTGACACCGTGGTCGACCCGCGTCACTGCTTGGCCGATGGTGGCTTCACGGCAGCCGAGTGCGAGACCGAAGAGTTCCAGATCAATGGTCTGCGCATTTCGAACCCGGCCCTGAAGTCGGAGAAGTCGAAGCAGTGGTCGATTGGGGCGGTGTGGGATGTCATGCCCAACCTGAGCACCAAGCTGGACGTGTGGCACACGAAGATCCATGACGTGATCAACTTCGTGTCTGCCCAGCAGATCGTCGATCGTGACAATGGCGACAGCAAGCTGCCGATTCCGGAAGGCCTGTCGATCCGTCGCGACCCGAGCACCGGCGCGATTCTGCAGATCGTCAGCGGCTCTTCCAACGAAGGTGTCCTGAACTACGGTGGTTTCGACGCCAGCGTGTTGTTCTCGCACAAGTGGGCTGGCATCGGCAATTTCTCGCACGAGCTGACCTATTCGCGCGTCACCAAGGCTGAGCAAGATGGCGTGGACTACAACGGCACGTTTGGTTCGCCCAAGCATCGCGCCGTTCTGGCCAACTCGTGGAAGCTCGGTGGCTTTGCCGTTCAGTACAACATCAACGTGATCGGCAAGAACGGTGATCGTGAGGGCGACTACGTTCCCACGTACACCACCCACGACATGCAGTTCGCCTGGGATACCCCGCTCAAGGGTGCCAAGCTGATCCTGGGTGTCAACAACCTGACCGAGAAGTTCCCGGCGCTGGTGGGTTCGCCTTATGACCAGAAGCCGTTCAACTACTACCTGTACGACGCCTATGGCCGTCAGTACTACGGTCGTATCGAAATGAAGTTCTGATCGGGAAACCGAGACGAAACCAGGCGGGGGCTTGAGTCCCTGCCTATCTGAAAAAGGGGGCTTCGGCCCCCTTTTTCTGTTGCTAGCGTTATCGGCAAGCGAACGATCTGGGTACATCGCGCGCCCTGGATCGCACGTGCTGCGAGGCCGATCCACTCACGCCGTTGCTCACGAGCAATCTTGGGCCCTGCTTTCGTCCTCCGCCAACGAGCAACGCGCGACCCTCTCGCTGCGCCCTTGTTCCGACCATCTTTGCTGCGAACTGCTTCGTTCGCTCTAGAGGGGCGGCTCCTCTAGCGCCGAGATGCGTCCGACCAATGCGAGTACCGCACTGCGCTCGGGCGCTGTCAGATGGGGGTTCCAGCAGTCCATTAGGAGCACGATGCGCGTCTGCCCCGAGCGGTTCCAAGCTTCGTGCCTGAATGTGTCGTCGAACATCATCGGTTGACCTTCCTGCCAAGCATGCTCACCGTGCCCAACGATGTTTAGCGCGCAATCTGCGGGAACGATCAATGGCAGGTGGTACACCAAGCGCGTGTTCGTGGTTCCGTAGTGCGGCAGGATGTGCGAGCCCGGTGTGAGTACCGAGAAGCAAATTTCTGGTGCCTGTCCGGGTACACGGCAGAGCTCTATTGAATCGAGGAGTGCACTGGTTCTAGGGGCGCGCTGGTGGTTGGCGTCGTAGCGCTCACCGTGGCGATAGAAAAAGAAGGCGTCCCAGGCCGGTTGTGCCCCCGTGCCGCCGATATAGGCGGACTTGTCCGAGTCGGCGGACAGACCGAGGAAGTCTTCAAAGGATGCCGTATCTTCCTCACGCAGGCGTAGCGCTTCAGCGCGCAGGTCCTTCCAAGCCTCGACCAACTGCCCGCTCCAGGGCTGCAATGCAGGATCGTGATACGGACCACCCGGCAAGTGTGGAAAGTACAAGAACTTTGGACGCTGGTGCGGATCACTGGGCCCCAAGTGCGGAGCCTCGCCCAAGTAGTGGTGGATGCAGTCGGCGAAGCGCTGCATCTCGGCGCGGCCATGGGTCTGTACCTGCGCGTCCAAGACATCCATGAGCCATTGCCGACGTACGCCGTCGACCCGTGCCAACCAATTGCGCACAAGGTTGTGCCAACTCGGCGGCGTGGTTGCGGCGCTGATCCACTGGCCCTTGGCTTGGGCGCTGCGGATGGCCTGCCAGCCAGCGCGCGTTGCTGCATCGTCCTGGCCGATTGCGTCCAAGGTCTGCGCGAGGGTAAGCCAGGCCACTGCGTGGTCAGGTACTCGCTTCAGGAACGCTTGCAGCACCAGCGCCGCTTCGTCGAACTTCGAGACCTGGGCCAGCGACTCGGCCAGGCGCAAATTGAGTTCCGCGTGCCTGGGCTCAAGGGCGATTGCTTCTCGCAGCCAGATCAAGGCACGCTCAGCCTGGCCAGCCTGTTGCAGCGCAACAGCCAGCAGATAGCGGGGTTCGAAGGCCAGCGGATCTAGCGCCGCAATGCTTTCAAGCAGAGGTAGGGCCCGGCTGAGCTCCCCGCGTCGAAGTGCGACTTGGGCGGCCATCAATTTGTCGCCCCAGTCGCGCGTGGCAGTGGGGGCCGTCATCACTTGCCCCGCTTGATTGCGATCTCGTCTTCTTCGTTGTACTTGCGCTTGGCACAGTCCGCTGCATAGTCCTGGCGCATTTCGAACAGCCGATCGGCGTCATTGGCGGCCGCGTCGTTTCGCTTGTTCCAATCGACTGCCATTGCCTGCTGCTTCTGAGCACGCTCGTTGTAAGCGGCCACGGCATCTTCGTAAGCCTTCACCAATGCATCGCGCTCCGACACCAGCGCGGCTTGCTTTTTGTTCAGAGCCTTTTGCTCGTCGCTCATCTCGAGGCGACGCCGATCAAGATTGCGTGGCTTCTGTTCTTCTAGTTCGGCGCGTCGGGTGTTCCAGCTCTCAATTTGGGCCTGCATTTCCTTCATCCTGGCCTGCCAATCCTTGAGGCGGGTCACATGCTCGTCCAGGGCTGCTTTGCTTGGTTTGAGGGCCTCTGCTTCAAGGGCAATTTGGTCCTTTTCCGTCTTGAGCGTCGCCTTGCGCGCTTCAAGGTCGGTGTGCAGCGCGTTCGCATCGGCTTGCAGCGTCATGCAGGCGCGCAGTTCCTCACGCGTCATCTTCTTTTCGGCCTTGGGTGCGGGCGCTGGTGTGGCCTTCTTGTTTTCGGCATGGCTGGGCAAGGTGACCAGGAGCGAAGCGAAAAGAAGGCTCGATGCGATGGGGTTCTTCATGGGGCTGCGTGGGGCTGTGAGGGAGAATGAAAAAAGCGCCAACGCGCGGGTGCGGGTTGGCGCCGAATCTGCGACCAGTGGTCGTCAACAGCGTTTTAGTTTAGATGTTTGGCGAGGAAGGTTTCCATGCGCCGGTAGAAGTCGAAGCGGTTCTTGGCGAGGCCGAAGCCGTGGCCCTCGCCCTCGTAGACGATCAGCTCGACATCCTGGTTGCCGGCCTTCTTCAGCGCATCCAGCATTTTCTTGCCGTGAGGTAGCGGAACGCGGGAGTCCATTTCCCCGTATGCCATCAAGACCGGCTGCTTGATTTCGGCTGCGCGCTTCAATGGCGACGTACTGGCCAGCTGCGCTGCATCCGCCGTCGGATCGCCCACCATCTTCGGCATGCCGTAGCGCATCCACTTGCCGCCCATGAAGTCGCTCCAGCCAACCTCGTACATCAGTTCAATGTCGGTCACGCCAACCCAGTTGATGCCAGCCTTGAAGAGTTCGGGTTCCTTCACCAGTCCCATCATGGTGGCGTAGCCGCCGTAGCTGGCGCCCGCGATCGCAACGCGCTTGGCATCTGCCAGGCCTTGACCAATCGCCCAGCGTACGGCGTCAGTCACGTCGTCCTGCATCGCCAGGCCCCATTGCTTCCAGCCCGCACGCTGGTGCCGGTCGCCGTAGCCCTCGCTGCCGCGAAAGTCGACCTCCAGGACAAGGTAGCCGCGAGAGGCCAGGAATTGAGCCTCCGGCGAGAAACCCCATTGGTGTCCGCGCACGTACGGACCGCCATGGACCAGAGCCACGGTGGGGAATGGGCCTTTGCCTTGAGGCTTCGTGTAGTAGAGCGGCAATTCCATGCCGTCACGAGCCTTGATGCGCAGGTATTCCTGAGTTGCCAACAGACGCGAGTCCAACCAGGGGTATGTGGCGCCCAGGAAGGTCAACTTGTTGCTGGCGCGCTCATGCAAAAAATAGGTCGGGGGTTGGCGATCGGAGGCTGCAGTCACGATGTGGTGTTCCGCGCTGGTGCAGGCTGCCGTGCATTGGATCAAGTTGTTGGTGTTTGGCAGCAACTTGTCGACGGCGGCTTGCAGAGCCTTCATGTCAGCGTCAAGCCAGACTTGGCCGGTGGTCTCGGCAAGGAACTGGAAGCCGAGCAGCTTCTTGCTCGCGCGGTCGAAGATGGGCGCGCCATCAAAGTCGAAGCCCGCGATGGTGACCAGTGGCTGTGCAGCGCGCTGGCGCGTGGTCGGGTTGTAGCGATACAGCGCCTTGGTCTGTTCAGCATTGCCCGAGTAGGCCAATACCAGCAGCGTGCCGTCATAGTCGACAGCCACCGGGTCAATGCGGTTCTCGCTGCGATCAAAGATGTCGAAGCGCGCCAGTTCTTCCCATCCACCCTTCCAGCTGCGCCAATTCACTGCCATTTCGGACTTGCGGCTGGTGCTGATGGCAATGGCCGGCATTCCCTTGGTGTCTGCCAGCCACTCGATCGTCGAGGGCGGCACGTCGCCCGCCGGCAAGACCTTGTAGGTCATGTCCTTGGTGTTCAGTCTCACCAGGCGAGAGGTCGGATCCACATTCTGGTCGCCCGAGAACTCGTAGAACTGCTGGACGAGAACGTCATCGCTGCCGTCGCGGGTCAGTGAATGCAGCCGGAACCGATTGGGCAGTGGCTTGGTGCCTGACGTCGCGCCCACCGTATGGGTCGCGTAGCCTCGTTCAATCAGCCACTTGTACTCCGTGCCATCCGCATTGATCGCGTATAGGCCGCCGTCCAGCCGGTCCGCGACTGCGGCGTCCATCTGTGCGGCAGAGAAGACCAAACGCTCATTGTTGACCCACTGGACGGACCCGACATCCGCATCACTGAATTGGGCAATCCCTACGAACTTTTTCGGCGTCTCAACGCGAGCGATGGCCAAGCCTTTGCGACCCTCGGAGGTCGGTACCAGCATGGCAATGCGCTTCCCGTCCGGAGATAGTGCGGGCCTCAGGATGGCGGGCACCCTGAAGAAGTCCTCGACTGGAATCTCGGCCGGCTTGGTAGCCGCCATTGCATGGTGCCCACCTAGCAGCGCTACGAGGCCAAATGCGACTCCGCAGAGCGCGCGCGACACAACAGACATTTGCGTCTCCAAATCATGTATTGGCAAAGCCAGCCAGTATATGGAGCCGTATCGCCGGCATTGCTCCGGTGTTCAGCCGGGTGTGGAGGTCCTTTGAGTGATCATGAGGTGTGACGGAGGCTGGTCACAGTCGAGCCTGCGCAGCAGGGGGTGCATTGCAGGAGAGGGTGCGGCTGGTGACCCCTGACTGTCCGCTTCATGGGTCATCCGGCACTGCAGAGCGATACGGGTTGGTCTTGCGCTGGTATTGCAGTCTTATGACGCCCAATGCAGTGCAACTTCGCTCCTGACGACGGCCTGCCGCTGTAGTGCCTGCGTCCTCCGTGGGTTGCGAAGCTTCAGGCGTGGCCCTGGGCGGCGCACATGCATTTGGTATGGGTTCTGGCTAACCCTTAAAGACTGTATTGGGATGTCACCTATGATGCCCGGCTTTGCAACGTTGTTCAGCAGCTTTGCTGCGGCGGTTGCAGTCTTCGCGCTTGAAAAGGCGCTGAGTCGGTAGGTGAGGGCGCTGGCGGTTGCTGGACCCGAGCCTGGCTTTTGGCGTCTGCGGGCGTCTGTTTGCAGGTTTGAAGGAGCGCGCATGAATTTTGCGCAGGAGAACCAGGCCGGTTCGCGCATGACCAGCTTCGGCATCGTGATCTTGCTGCACGTGCTGATGATCTGGGCGCTGGCATCGGGCTTGGCGCGCAAGGTGGTCGAGGCCGTCAAGGGCCCGATCGAGACCAAGGTCATTGAGGAGGTCAAGCCGCCCCCTCCTGAACCCGAGAAAATTGTTCCGCCGCCCCCGGATTTGAAGGCGCCCCCACCGCCATTTGTGCCGGTGCCGGAGATTCAAGTGCAGGCCCCGCCGCCGCCTAATGCGCCGGTGGTGCAGAACACGACGCCGGCCCCCGCAGTCGATGTGCGCCCGGCGCCCCCGCCTGCGCCGGTTCAGGCGCCCCCTGCGGCACCTGCTCCGCAAGGCAAGGTGTCGGCCGGCATGCTGTGCCCCACGCTCGTCAAGCCGGAAATGCCGGGTATCAACTACGAAGGTGTGGCGGAGTACAAGGTGCTCGGCACCGTCAAGGGCGGTCGGGTTGTCGCCGTTGAGGTCGCTGTCAAGCGCGGCGTGCCTGACCGACGCGCCCAACGTCAGTTGATCACTGCCATCGAAAACGCCGTGCGCGAATACAAGTGCACGACGGACGGTGTGTTTGAACAGGAATTCGTGTTCAAGATCGAATAAGCGGCCTGACCGCTGCAGTCTCGGGCGTCCAAGCTGGGCGCCCGCTCTCTAGGCACAACGCCGCAATCTAGATTTCGTACGTAGGAGTTCACTCCATGCTTTCTCGTTTCTCTGCCCTGTTCGCGGCTCTCGCTGTTGCTGCGAGCCTGGTTGCCGCCCCCGCCTTTGCCCAAGACGCCGCCTCGGCGCCGGCAGCCACGACCGAAGCTGCCGCTCCGGCTGAAGCTCCTGCTCCTGCTGCCGCGCCTGCTGCTGCCAAGGAAGCCGGGGAGAATCCCTATGGCCTGATGGCCCTGGTGACCCACGGCGACATCGTCGACAAGGCCGTGCTGGCCCTCCTGGTGATCATGTCGGCTGGTTCCTGGTTCATTATGTTCACCAAGCTGTGGGACACCCACAAGATTGGTGCCGAGGCTCGCGAAGTGCGCGCCAACTTCTTCAAGAAGTCCTCGCTGGCCGACGGCGTCAAGACCCTGAACGAAGGCAGTGCCTTCCGCTTCATCGCCCAGACCGCTGTGGAAGCCAGTGAGCATCACGAAGGCGCGCTGACCGAGAACATCGACCGCAACACCTGGGTCACGATGAATGTGGACCGCGCCGTGTCGGAAGTGAATGCCAAGCTGCAGGGCGGCCTGGGCTTCCTGGCCACCGTCGGTTCGACCAGCCCCTTCATTGGCCTGTTCGGTACCGTGTGGGGCATTCTGCAGGCCCTGACCGCCATCGGCGTGGCCGGCCAGGCCTCGATCGACAAGGTGGCCGGCCCCGTGGGCGCCGCGCTGATCATGACCGCCATTGGTCTGGGCGTGGCCGTGCCGGCCGTGCTGGGCTACAACTGGCTGGTCAACCGCAACAAGGCCGTGATGGGTCAAGTGCGTGCCTTCGCCGCCGACCTGCATGGCGTGCTGATGGGCAGCCGTCAGATCTCCAAGCGCTGATCGCCGCTTCGGAAACCGGAGACTCATCATGGCGATGAACGTCGGAAGTTCCGGCGGCGAAGACGAAGTGGTCTCGGCCATCAACACCACGCCCCTCGTGGACGTGATGTTGGTGCTGCTGATCATCTTCCTGATCACCGTTCCGGTGGTCACGCAGTCGGTGACCCTGAGCCTGCCAAAGGAAACCAACGTCATTCGTCAGACCAAGCCCGAGAACATCGAGCTGGCCGTGACCAAGGACGGTGATGTGTACTGGAACACGGCTCTTATCAAGAGCAATGACGACTTGAAGGACCGTCTGCGCGGCATCGCGAAGATGGAACCTCAGCCCGAAGTGCATATCCGCGGCGACGAGAAGACGCGCTACGAAGCGGTTGGCAAGGTGATCTTTGCCTGCCAGCAGATCGGCATCCTGAAGCTGAGCTTCGTCACCGAGCCGCCGGCCCGCGGCGGTTGAGGCCAGGAGTGAAGTTATGGGAATGAATGTTGGAAGCAGCTCGGGTGGCGACGAACCAGAAGTGATGATGGACGTCAACACCACGCCGCTGATCGACGTGATGTTGGTGCTGCTGGTGATGCTGATCATCACCATCCCCATCCAGCTGCATGCCGTGAACCTCGACATGCCGGTGCCGAGCAAGAACCCGACGCCGCCGACGGAGCCGAAGATCGTCGAGATCTTCATCGACTTCGACGGCACGCTGTTCTGGAACGGCGAACAGATTGAGAAGGCCGTGCTGGAGCCGCGCATGACCACCGCCTCGCAAGATGCGGATCAGCCGGAAATCCACATCAAGCCGCACAAGCTGGTGGACTACGGCCATGTGGCGCATGTGATGGCCACGGCCCAGCGCATCGGCCTGAAGAAACTGGGCATGGTGGGCAACGAGCAGTTCCTGTAAGGAATGCCCGTTGGCGCCTGACCACGCGCTGTCCGGTGCTCCGCGCCGGACGGCGTTTTTCATTTCTGGAGTGAGAACAATGAAGCTGAAGACCTTGGCCGCCTGCATGGTGGCGGTGTTGGGCCTGAGCCTGGGCGCGGGCGGGGAAGGCGGTCTAAGCCTGATCGGTGCGGCGCAGGCGCAGGCGAAGGTCAGCGCCGAACTGGGCAAGCACCTGACGGCCGTGCAGGGCCTGCTCAAGGGCGGCAAGTACAAGGAAGCCCTGGCCAAGCTGCGCGATGCCGAAGGCGTGGCCAACCGCTCGGCCGACGAGAACGCGCTCATCGAACGTATGCGCTTTGCCGGCGCCCAGGGCGCTGCCGAGCCCGACACCATGGTCCGTGCCTACGAGGCCCTGAAGGCTGCCGGCAAGCTCGGTGGTTCGGAGAACCTGCAGTACCTCGAAGCAATTGCCGGCACCTACGGCCGTATCAACGCCAATGCGCAGGCCCTGAATTGGGCCAACCGCTACTTCAAGGAAGGCGGCAACAGCGCGGCGATGAAGGCGATCCAGACGCGCGCGCAATTCCTCTCGGGCGACATGGGTGCCGTCATCAAGGACACGCTGGCCGAGATCAATGCCGCCGAGAAGGCCGGCCAGGCGCCCAGCAAGGAAAAGCTTGGCTTGCTGATGAGCGCGGCCGAGAAGGCCAAGGATCAGAACGCCTATGGTCTGGGCGTCGAGAAGTTGCTGACCTACTACCCCAGCAAGGAAGTTTGGGCAGCCGCCATTTCCGGCATTCAGCAGAAGAAGGGCTTCAGCGACCGCCTGGTGCTGGATGTCTTCCGCCTGCGTCTGGCCACCGGCAACATGCGTGGCGAGCCTGACTACATGGACATGTCCCAAACGGCGGCGCAGGCCGGCTTTGCCGACGAAGGCATGAAGGTCGTGGAGGCCGGCTACGCCGCCGGTGTGCTCGGCCAGGGCAAGGATGCCGACCGCCACAAGCGTCTGAAGGACTTCATGACCAAGCGCGTGGCCGCCGTCAAGGATGCGCATGCCGCGGCCGTGGCTGCTGCAAAGGAAGTCAAGAGTGACGGCAATGCGCTGATCCCGCTGGGCTTGGCCCAGGCGCAGCGCGGCGACGTCAAGGGCGGCATCGCCCTGATCGAGGAAGGCATTGCCAAGGGCAACCTGAAGCGCGAGGACGATGCCAAGCTCTATCTGGGTCTGGCTCACTTCATGGGTGGCGAAACTGCCAAGGCCCAGGCTGCCTGGCGCGGCATCAAGGGTTCGGACGGCGTGGGTGAGATCGCCCGCCTGTGGCTCATCCACAGCCGCTCGGTCAAGAAGTAATCGGCTCACCGCCAAAGGCAAAGGGCGCCCCGCGGGGCGCCCTTTTTTGTGCCTGCTGCTGGCGTGGCTTTACTTCGGTGCCAGGCGAATAGCGCCGTCCAGGCGGATCACTTCGCCGTTCAGCATTTCGTTCGTGACGATGGCGTGCACCAGCTTGGCGTAGTCCTCGGGCGTGCCCAGGCGCGAAGGGAAGGGCACGTTGGCGGCCAGCGCATCCTGCACTTCCTTGGGCATGCCGAACAGCATCGGGGTGCCGAAGATGCCGGGGGCGATGGTCATGTTGCGGATGCCGTTGCGTGCCAGGTCACGGGCGATCGGCAGGGTCATGCCCACGATGCCGCCCTTGGAAGCGGCGTAGGCAGCCTGGCCGATCTGGCCGTCGTAGGCGGCCACCGAGGCGGTGCTGATCAGCACGCCGCGCTCACCCGTGCTCTCGGGCTCGTTCTTGCTCATGGCCGCGGCGGCGACGCGGATCATGTTGAAGCTGCCCACCAAGTTCACATTGATGACCTTGGAGAACAGATCCAGCGAGTGGCCGCCTTCCTTGCCCACGGTGCGCGCAGCGGGTGCGATGCCGGCGCAGTTCACCAGGCCCATCAGCTTGCCTTGGGCGGTGGCGGCGTTGACGACGGTTTCGGCATCCGCCGCCGAGCTCACATCGCACTTGACGAACACGCCGCCGATTTCCTTGGCGACGGCCTCGCCGCGTTCAGCCTGCAGATCGGCCAGCACGACCTTGGCACCTTCGCGCGCCAGCATGCGGGCCGTGCCTTCGCCCAGGCCCGAGGCGGCGCCGGTGACGATGAAGACTTTTCCTTTGATGTCCATGAACGGAGCTCCTTTGTGGGGATAAAAGAAAACTGGGTCGCTTGTGGCGACCCAGCTTAGGAAAACGGGCGGGGCTTGTCAGCCCTGCAGTGCAGCGAGGGCCTTGGCGGTGATCTCGTCCACCGAACCCACGCCTTCGATGCGGCGGTACTTGGGGGCGTTGGCGTCGCCCTGCGCGGCCCAGCCGGAGTAGTAGTCCACCAGCGGGCGCGTCTGGGCCTGGTAGACGTCCAGACGCTTGCGCACGGTTTCTTCCTTGTCGTCGTCGCGCTGGATCAGGGCTTCACCGGTCTCGTCGTCCTGGCCGGCCACCTTGGGCGGGTTGAACTTGACGTGGTAGGTGCGGCCGGAAGGGGCATGCACGCGGCGGCCGCTCATGCGCTCGATGATGGCCTCAAAGGGCACGTCGATCTCCAGCACGTAGTCGAGCTTCACGCCAGCGGCCTTCATGGCGTCGGCCTGGGGGATGGTGCGGGGGAAACCGTCGAACAGGAAGCCGTTGGCGCAGTCGGCCTGGGTGATGCGTTCCTTCACGAGGCCGATGATGATTTCGTCACTCACCAGGCCGCCGCTGTCCATCACCTGCTTGGCAGCCAGACCCAGGGGCGTGCCGGCCTTGACGGCGGCGCGCAGCATGTCGCCGGTAGAGATCTGCGGGATGCCGAATTGCTTGCAGATGAAGGCGGCTTGCGTGCCCTTGCCGGCGCCGGGGGCGCCCAGAAGAATCAGTCGCATGGGGTTCCTGTCTTGACGGGGAAGGGCCCTCGCTCAGAGGGCGCGGCAGTATCTCATGGGGGTTCTTGCGCACCCCTTACGGACTGACCATGAGGCTTCGCACGCGGGCGAGGTCTTCCGGGGTGTCCACGCCCGGCCCGGGGCGCTCTGGGCTGAGGTGCACGGCGATGCGTTCGCCATGCCAGAGCACGCGCAATTGCTCCAGCGATTCGATGCGCTCCAGCGGGCTGGGCTCCAGCATTGGGAAGCGACGCAGGAAGTCGGCCCGGTAGGCGTACAGGCCGACATGGCGCAGCACTGCGTCGGCGTGCGGAGTGGCCGGTGCTGGGCCGTCGCGCCACCAGGGGATCGGGGCGCGCGAGAAGTACAGCGCCCGCCCGGCGGCGTCGCAGACCAGCTTGACGACATTGGGGTTGCGGAACTCTTCGGCGTCCTCGATCGCATGCGCGACCGTGGCCATCGCGCACTCGGGGCGCTGCCTCAGGGTGTCGGCGCAGGCGCGGATCATGGCCGGCTCGATCAGCGGCTCGTCGCCCTGCACATTGACCACGCAGGCATCCCCGTTGAGCCCAAGCAGCTCACAGGCCTCGGCCAGACGGTCGGAACCGCTCGGGTGGTCGGCCCGCGTCAGCAGGGCGCGCACGCCATGTGCCGCACAGGCCTGCAGCACCTCGGGGGCATCGGTGGCGACGACGACCTGGGCCGCACCGCTCTGCGCGGCACGCCGTGCCACGTGCACGATCATGGGCAGGCCGGCGATGTCGGCCAGCGGCTTGTTCGGCAGGCGTGTGCTGGCCAGGCGCGCCGGCACGATGACATGGAAGCTCACTGGCGCTCGCTCGGCGGCGCTTCGGTCAGCGAGCGCGCCTCGCCTTCCAGCATGACGGGAATGCCGTCGCGCACCGGGTAGGCCAGTTGGTCGGCCAGGCAGACGAGTTCCGTCTGCCCACCTTCATGGCTGAGTTGCAGCGGCCCCTTGCACAGGGGGCAGACCAGCAGTTCGATCAGGCGTGGATCCATTTGGGGCGGGGCCGAGCAGTTGCTGCAGGTGCTGCAGAAGCGCGGCGTCAAAAGCGGGTTCGGGCTGCAAGTCTAGGGGTAGCACCCAGGCGCGTTGGCCTTTCGCCAGGCGTTCGGGCGGCAGCTTGGCGGCGTCCTTTTCCGTCAGCAGCAGCTCGGCGTCCCCTTGCCAGGGCAACTGCTCGAAGCCGAAATGGTCGGGCAGGGGCAGGGGCTCAATGTCCAGCCCGGCCGCGCGCAGCATCTGGAAGAAGGCCTCGGGGCGTGCCAGGCCCGCTGCGGCCAGCAGGCGCCGGCCGCGCAGCTCGGTCAGGGGCACCAGGGGCTGCGGCGGGCCTCCCCACCAGTCGGCCAGGGGCAGGGCGCCCGCGAGACGGCGCTGGGCCACGAATCCGGGCAGGGCAGTACTGGCCTGGCCTTCGCTGTACAGCACCAGCTGGGCTGGGCGGCTGCCCGGTAGCGGAGGAGGCATGTGATCCTGGCGCAGCGGACCGGCCGGCAGCAGCCAGCCATTGCCCAGGCCGCGGGCGTCGAACACCAGGATGCTGAGGTCGCGCGCCAGGCGGTGGTGCTGCAGGCCGTCGTCGCTGAGCAGGATCTGGATCTCGGGGTGGGCGGCTAGCAGGGCGCGGGCCGCTTCGCCGCGATCCTGGCCGACCGCCAGGGGGACACCACTGCGGCGGTGGATGAGCAGCGGCTCGTCGCCCAATTCGGCCGCCGTGCTGCCGGGGCCGGCCACCTGCACGCCCTGGCTTCGGCGGCCGTAGCCGCGCGAGACCACGCCGGCCCGCCAACCCCAGGCCTGCAGGCGTTGCAGCAGGGTCAGCAGCGTGGGGGTCTTGCCGGCGCCGCCGACGATCCAGTTGCCCACCACGACGACGGGCACCGCGGGGCGTTCGATGGGCCTGCGGCCGGCCGCATAGGCCTGCCGCTGCCGCGCGGCCAGCGCGCGGTAGAGCGCGCTCAAGGGGCGCAGCGCCCAGGCCAGCGGCCCGCGCCGGGCCCACACCCGCTGCAGCCAGGCCTGCGTGTTCAGCGGCCCTGCTCCTGCTGCGCCGCGAAGGCCAGCTTGGGCACGCCGGCGCGCTTGGCGGCGTCCAGCACATTCATCACCAACTGGTGCGGCGCCAGGGCGTCGGCCGCCACCACCACCTGCACATCCTTGTGTCCCTGGGCCTCGCTGCGGATATGGCTGACGAGGGGCTCCACGCCCACCGCACCCAGGGTGACGCCGTTGACGGCGTAGCGCCCGTCCGGGCTGACGGCGACCACGATCTCGAACGGCGCCGCCTTGGCCGGCCCCTGGCCCGCCTGGGGCAGGCGGATCTGCAGCGCGGTGTGCGGCGAAAAGGTGGTGGTCAGCATCAGGAAGATCAGCACCACCAGCAGCACATCGATGAAGGGGATCAGGTTGATCTCCGGTTCCTCGCGGTGGCGGATGCGGAACTTCATGCCGCCACTTCCGTGTTCTTGAACTCGGGATGCTCAGCCGCGCTGCCGTGCTGCTGGCGCGCGGCGCGGATGGCCGCATGGGTGTGGCGCGTCAGCTGGTGATAGAAGCGTTCGCTGGCGTTCTCCAGCTCCAGCTCGAAGTCCTCGACCTTGGCGCGGAAATGGCGGTGGCAGAGCAGGGCCGGAATGGCGACGATCAGGCCGAACGCCGTGTTGTAGAGCGCGATCGAGATGCCATGCGCCAGCTGGGCCGGATTGCCGGTGCCGGGGGCCTGGCTGGCGAAGATCTCGATCATGCCGATCACCGTGCCGAGCAGGCCCAGCAGCGGCGCGGCGGTGGCAATGGAGCCCAGGGTGGTGAGGTAGCGCTCAAGCTGGCGCACCGCATTGCGGCCTTCACGCTCGAACAGCTCGCGCAGGTGCTGGTCGCTGATGCGGGGCTCGTCGATGACGGCGCGCAGGCCGCTGGCCAGCACCTGGCCGAGCAGTGAGCTGCCGGCCAGCTTGCCCACCACATCCGCGCTGGGCATGTGCTGCGGGTCAAACTGACGCAGATCAGCCAGCAGCCCAGAGGGCACGATGCGCGAGGCGCGCAGGCTGTAGAAGCGCTCGAAGATCAGGGCCACCGCCACGAAGGAGCAGGCCACCAGGGGCCAGATCGGCCAACCCGCCGCTTGTAAGATCGCCAGCAAAATCATCCTCCGAGAGCCCGAGGCCCTCGCCCCGCAGTGGGCGCCGATTGTGCCAATGACTGCCAAGGGCTTGCCGCCGGCTCCGCGCTGCCGCACCCCATGCTTTCCCACCCCGACAGCCGCGCCTGGAGCGTGGCCGCGCTGCTGGCCTTTCTGGCCGAGACCCTGAACCAGCGCGTCGGTGCCTGCACCGTGGAAGGCGAGATCGCCAGCTTCACCCGTGCGGCCTCCGGCCACTGCTATTTCAGCCTGAAGGACGCTGAGGGCCAGGCCGCCTTGCTGCGCGTGGCCCTGTTTCGGCGTGCGGCCAGCCAGCTGCGCTTTGCCCCGCAGGACGGCCAGCGCGTGCGCGTGCGCGGCCGCTTGGCGCTGTACGAGCCACGTGGCGAGCTGCAATTCATTGCCGACAGCCTGGAACCCGCCGGCGCCGGCGCGCTCTACGAGCAGTTCCTGCGCCTCAAGGCCCAGCTGGAGCGCGAGGGCCTGTTCGACCCCTCCCGCAAGCGCGAACTGCCGGCCTTCCCGCGTGCCATCGGCGTCATCACCTCGGCCAGCGGGGCGGCGCTGCACGACGTCTGCACCACGCTGGCGCGGCGCTCGCCGCAGGTGGAGGTGATCGTCTACCCCAGCCTGGTGCAGGGCGCCGAGGCGCCGGCGGCGCTGCTGCGCGCGCTGGCGTTGGCGCAGCAGCGCCAGGAAGTGGACCTGCTGCTGCTGGTGCGCGGCGGCGGTTCGATGGAGGACCTCTGGGCCTTCAACGACCCCGAGCTGGTGCGTGCGGTGGCGGCGAGCCACCTGCCCATCGTCTGCGGCGTGGGCCACGAGACCGATGTGACCCTGTGCGACCTGGCGGCCGACCTGCGCGCCCCAACCCCTACCGCTGCGGCCGAACTGGCCGCGCCGGCACGCGAGGCGCTGCTGCGCGAGCTGGCGCGCTGGCAGCAGCGCCTGGGCGATTGCGTGCAGCGCCGCCTGGACGGCCTGGGGCAGCGCCTGGACCGTGCGGCCCTGCGCCTGGCACGGCCTCGCCTGGAGGCGCCACGCCGCCGCTTGGACCAGGCCGAAGGCCGCCTGCGTGCGGCGCTGGAGCGCCGGCTGGATGGCGCGCACCAAATCTTGCCCGCCCGCGCCCTGCGCCTGCGCTCGGCCGGCCACCAGCGCCTGGACGCTCTGCACCACCGGCTGGAGCGCGCCGCCGCCCGCCTGGAGGCCTTGAACCCGCAGCGCGTGCTGGAGCGCGGCTTTGCATGGCTGGATGACGGCCAGGGCCAGCCCATCACCCAGACCACCCAGTTGCACAGCGGCCAGGCCGTGCGCGCCCGCCTCGCGGATGGCGAAGCCGCCCTGCGCGTGGAGCAGGTGACCCCACAGGCCCCGCAGGCCGAGCTGGGTTTCTAGAATCGCCGCCCTCTTTCCCCTACAAGCCGGAGTGAACATGGAACACCAACTGCCCCCGCTGCCCTATGCCAAGGACGCCCTGGCCCCCCACTACAGCGCCGAGACGCTGGAGTTCCACCACGGCAAGCACCACAACGCCTACGTGGTGAACCTCAACAACCTGCAAAAGGGCACCGAGTTCGAAAACATGACGCTCGAAGAGATCGTCAAGAAGAGCTCGGGCGGCATCTACAACAACGCCGCGCAGATCTGGAACCACACCTTCTTCTGGAACTGCATGAAGCCGGCCGGCGGTGGTGAGCCCACCGGCGCCCTGGCCGCGGCCATCAACGCCAAGTGGGGCAGCTACGCCGCCTTCAAGGAAGCCTTCGTGAAGTCGGCCGTGGGCAACTTCGGCTCGGGCTGGACCTGGCTGGTGAAGAAGACCGACGGTTCGGTCGACATCGTCAACACCGGCGCCGCCGGCACCCCGCTGACCACCGCCGACAAGGCCCTGCTGACCGTCGACGTGTGGGAACACGCCTACTACATCGACTACCGCAACCTGCGCCAGAAGTTCGTCGAGACCTTCCTGGACAAGCTGGTGAACTGGGAATTCGCGCAGGGCAACTTCGCCTGATTTCGCGTTTTGTTTCATCGCTTGGAGAGGGCCCGCGTCGCGGGCCCTTTTTTCATGCGCTGGCGCAGCCGGTGCCGTGTCTTGCTGGGTTTGAGTCTTGTGGGTCTGGCCAGCCCATGGCTGAGCCGATGGCTGGGCGCCGGCGCCCTGGCGTGGCTGGCCGACCTGGCGGCTCACTGGGCTTGGTGCTGGGTCTTGCTCGGCTTGCTGTGTCCGCCTTGGGCGCTGGCGCACGCCGGTGGGCGCGCCCTGCTGGGCTTGGTGGTGCTGGGGCTGCCCTGGTTGCCGCTGCCGCCGCGCACGCCGGCTCTTGAAGAAGCGCCCGCCTGGTCGGTGGTGACGGCAAATGTCAACCTCGACAACCACGACCCGCGTGCCCTCAAGGCCTGGCTCGCAGTGGATTCGGCCGCCCCGGTGGCGGTGGTGGCCTTGGTGGAGGTGACGCCTGGCTTTGCCGCCGCCTGGGGGCAGGCCTCCCGCTGGTCAGTACATGGTCGGTCGCTGTGACAGGCTCGCGCTGCAGGATGGAGCGCCCCCGCTAAATCAAGCCAGGGCGCTTCACAACTGCCGAAAATGTGACAAGGGCCAGCGATAGCGGGCCCTTGCTGCATTAGGGTTTTAATTAGTCGGCCCTGAACAACTCAGTTCGCGCCGACTGGCACCATTGGGTCGGGCGCTAATCGCGAGCTGAGCAGGCACTCGGCCAGTGTCACGACGCCGAACAAGCCCAGCAAAAGCACCCGCAGGTGC
>NZ_JAYRMO010000017.1:0-103599 GCF_041912635.1 Inhella sp. | reverse complement strand
GCAGTTCCCGCTGTGGATGAACCAGCTGGCGCTTTCGCTGCCGCGCCTGGAGCTGCTGCAGGCACGCGCACAGGCGCTGGGCGAAGACACCTGGCGCGTGCGCCTGGCGGTGTGCAACAGCGGTTTCCTGCCCAGCCATGTCACCCAGCAGGCGCTGCAGCGCGAGGTGGTGCGTGGCGTGGTGTTCGAGATCCAGCTGCCGCAGGGCGACCCGCATATCGAGCTGATCAGCGGCAAGCCGCGCGTGGTGGGGCCGCAGCTCGAAGGCCATGCGCCCAAGAGCAGCCCGCACCATTTCGTGCCGAGCAAGGAAGTGACTGCCGACCGTGCGGTGACCGAATGGCTGGTGCGCGCCCCGCGCGGCACGCGCCTGCTGCTGACGGCCCGGCATGAGCGCGCCGGGGTGGTACGGACCGAGTTGGTGCTCGACTGATCAGGCCAGCAGCCGCCGCGCCATACGGCCCAGGGATTCGGCGATGCGGTCGGTGGTGCTGGCCAAGTCCGTCAGGCGGGCGCTGGGCTTGAGCAGGCCGTTGTCCTGCAGGCCGGCGCGGAACAGCAACCATTGGTGCTGGGCCTGTTCCAGCTCTTGGCGCGCCTTGTCCGGCAGCGCTGTCGGGTTCAGGGCCTGCAGGGCAGACTGGAACTCCAGCAGCGACTGCTGCGCCCCCACCGCCACCTCGGCCGGCGGCTGGCGCAGCCCGGTGGCGGCGTAGTTCAGCTTGCCCACGCGCAGGGCACTGGCGCTGGCACGGGCCAGCAGGTCCACCAGGGCGCCGCGCTCGGCGTCGGCCACGGCGGAGGACAGCGCGGTGGTTACGAAGCCCAGCCGCGCGGCCAGGGCCTCGCTTTCACGCAGCACCTGGGTGGGCGGGGCCTCGCGGCGGTCCACGAAGAGCTGGGCATCTTCGAGCGCGCGCTCCAGTTGTGCCAGGCGCCGCCCGGCCAGGGCTGTGGGGCGCTGACGCGGGTCGGCCAGCTGCGCCAGCGTGTCCTGCAGGCGCGGGCGTTCTTTGCTCAGTTCCGTCCCGGCGCGCTCGGGCAGCAGGGGGCGCTCCAGCTCCAGCTTGGCGAGCCGCTCCACACCGATGCGCAGCTGGGCGCCCAGCAGCAGGGCGGATTCGGCGCTGCGCCCCTGGGCGAACAGGGGCAAGGGCATGAGCAGGACAGGAAGCAGGGCGCGGCGCGTCAGCATGGGGGGCTTGGTGGAAACCAGAAGGGCAGCCCATCTTGGCCGCCGCCCGTGACGGTCTGGTGACAAGCGCGGGTCACGCACCGGCTTTCGATAATGCCGGGATGCTCTCCTTCTCGCGCTGGCGTCTCTACCTTGATCTGATCCGCTGGAACCGCCCGGCCGGCTGGCTGCTGTTGCTCTGGCCCACGCTCTCGGCCCTGTGGCTGGCTGCCGATGGCTTCCCTGGCTGGCACCTGCTGGCGGTCTTCGTGGGGGGCACGGTGCTCATGCGCTCGGCGGGCTGTTGCGTCAACGATGTGGCCGACCGCGAGTTCGACCGCCATGTCGCGCGCACCGCGCAGCGCCCGGTCACCACCGGCGCCCTGCCCGTGAAGGAGGCCCTGGCCCTGGGCGGGCTGCTGGCCTTCGGGGCCTTTCTGCTCGTGCTGACGACGAACCCGCCCACCATCTGGCTATCCGTGCCGGCGCTGGCCATCGCCATCGCCTACCCCTTTGCCAAGCGCGTGCTGGCGATGCCGCAGGCGGTGCTGGGCGTGGCCTTCAGCTTCGGCATCCCGATGGCCTTCAGTGCGGTGCTGGGTGCAAACGACTGGCGCCCCGCCGCGGTGGCGGACGCGGTGCCCTGGGCGGCCTGGGGCTTGCTGTTGGCCAATTTGTTCTGGGTGCTGGCCTATGACACCGAGTACGCCATGGTCGACCGCGAGGACGATTTGAAGATCGGCATCAAGACCAGCGCCATCACGCTCGGCCGCTTCGATGTCGCCGGCGTGATGGTGTTCTACGCGCTGTTCCTGCTGGGCTGGGGCGCGCTGGGGCTGGGCTTCTTCGGCCTGGGCCGGGGGTTCGGTGCGGCCCTGGCCGTGGCGGCAGGTCAGGTGCTGTGGCACGGCCGGCTGATTGCTGAGCGTTCGCGCGAGGGCTGCTTCCGCGCCTTCCGGCTCAACCACTGGGTGGGGGCTACGCTGTTTGCCGGCGTGCTGATCGACCTCTGGCGTTGATCAGGGGCCGCGGCTGCTGTGCTTGAACACGCGCAGCACCGCCTTGCGGGCCAGATGGCGCGCCAGCAGCACGGGTGGCATGCGCAGGGCGTGCGCACGCAGGTACAGGCCCGCCGCGGCGAGGTGCTCGGGCAGGCGCCAGGCGGAGGGCAGCGGCGCTTGCAGCAGGCCCAGGTACAGCCAGTCCATCCAGGCCAGGCGCGCATCGCTCCAGCCGCAGTGCGCCTGCAACGCTTCCTGCAGGCCTGAGGGCAGCTTCTGGCCGAGCAGGCGCTCGCTGTAGCGCAAGCCCAGCAGCAGCGGCCACTCCAGCCCGTGCAGGCGTGCGCGCGCTTCCAGCGCAGGCCAGAAATCAGGCTGCTCGCTGTGCTCCTGCAGCAAGGCCTGTAGGTCCAGGAGATCGCGCAGGCCATTGCGCAAATCGCCTTCGTGGAACAGGTGGCTGGCGCAATGCAGCACCTGGTCGCAGGGGCCCAGACGCCGGAACGGGGTGCCCGGGATGGGCAGGCTGTCGGCCAGCAGGCGCTCGGCATCGGGCACGCGGCGGGCGCTGAGCGGCAGCAGGTTGTGGTGCACGTCCACCACGGTGCCGCGACGATGGTTCACCATCGGCGGCAGCTCGTGCATCCACTGCCGGTAGTAGCGCTGGTCGTAGGCCTCGGTGCCGCCGCTGGTCCAGCCGCGCGCCATCAACGCGGCTTCCACCGGCCCCAGCATCGTGCGGGGCACGAGCAGGTCGATGTCGCCGAACAGGCGGCCGCGGGCCGCGGGTTGGTCGGCCAGGGCATAGGCGCCCCCTTTGAGCAGCACCACGGGCAGTTGCAAGCCGTCCAGAGCCTCCGCCAGATGGTTGCATTCCCAGCGGATGGCATGCCGTTGGTGCTCGACCAGCCGGCGCGCGGCCAGGAGATGCGGCTGCACCGGTGCCGGCGCGCTGGGCGGTGCGGCCAGGGCCAGGCGACCGATCAGGTTGCTGGCGCGCGCCTGGCGCAGCAGGCCGTCCCAGTGGGCCAAGGGCAAAGCGGCCAGACGAGCCGGATCGCGCAGCAGGGGCAGCAGCAGGGCCTCAGTCATCGCCCTCGGGCTGCGACAGCCAATTGAAGACTTCCAGTGCGTCGTCCAACCGGCTGTACTGGAAGTCGTAGCACTCGCACTGGTCCACCAGCCGGGCGACGGTATCGAAGCCCAACTCACCCAGGATGGAGTAGTTGAAGGCGTTTTCGGCAAAGTGGGTGAAAGTGGTGACCTTGCTGCGCGGCGTCAGCAGCGGTTCGGCACCCGCCTGGTAGCGCGGGAACACGATCCAGCGGGGCCGTCCGGGCTCGTGCATGCGCTCTACCGCCTGAGGCGGCGGGGCCAGATGGGTGACGCGGCCCTTCTGGGTGTCATAGGCCTCGGGGGCCCAGCGCGCGCTGGGCTCAAAGGCGCGGATCAGATCGATCGACGCGTTCTTCAGATTGACCGGCCGGGCCAGCGCCAGTGCATCCAGGTTCGTGGGCTCGATCAGCGTCAGCTCGTCCGACAGCAGGCGCCAGCCGCGCAGCGCCAGGGCGGCGCACAGGGTGCTTTTGCCGGACCCCGGCGGCGCCGGCAGGATGACCACCTGGCCCTCGCGCTCCAGTGAAGCGGCGTGCAAGGTCAGCCATTGGTGGGCCGAGGCGGCCAGCGACCAGTTCAGCCCCCACTCCAGCATGGCCGGCGCTTGGTCGCGCGGCAGAGGTTCGAAGGGTGCCTGGTCGTCAATCCAGAACTGCACTTGTGGGCGCAGCCAGCGGCGCAGGTTGCGCGGTGTGCGCAGGGCCACGTGGTAGTCGGAAAAGGCCGGATCCAGCTCGCAGGGGTGGGCCGCGTAGAGGCCGTGGAGCGCACTGGCCACATCCGGCAGTTCGCAATGCAGCTGCCAGCTGACCGGGCCGCTCTGAATGGCCAGGCGACCGGTGCGCAGATGGGTGCGGAATTCCGCCAGGGAGAAGACCCCGACTCTGCGGTGGCGCGTCACGATCAGGAGCCGGGAAACAGGCGCTGCAGTTCTTGCACGGCGGCCGTTCGAACGGCCTCGTCGGCCGGCAGGCCGGCGGCCAGTTGCTCAAGCTCGGTCTCAGGTTGCTCCAACCAGGCCTCGAACAGGCTGGCCGTGGGCTCGCCCATGGCATGGGTGTCGCCCAACTGGCGGTCAAACACCACCAGCCCGTCTGGCCAACGTCGGATCAGAAAACGCTGTGGGCCCGCCAGTTGCACGCTCCGTTAGCCGACGATGCCGTTGGCCTTGAGGTAACCCACGATGCCGCCTCCGTTCGCGACCCCGTTCACCGTGATTGCGCTGCCGACCATGGTGTAGTCGGCATACCACTTGACACCAGCAGCGGGTTCGTAATAGCCCTTGGTGTCCCATTCATTCCAAATCCGCTTGACGCCATCGACGTCAAGAATGTGGGGCGGAATGACCGCGCCATTTCCGCCCTTGATGTTGAGGTAGGCCCCGACCAAATGCTTGCCTACCATGCCGTTATCGTTCGACAGCCCGGCCGCCACCTCCCACAGTTTCTTGGTGCCAAAAGTCGCACCAGAGAACACAGCGTGGAACGGGGTGTCGGGAGACCAAAGAGTCAGCGGCGGCGTGATCGTGTTCTTGTCCGGCCAGTGGTAGGCCGCATCCGTCTTGGTGGTGTGGTGGTGCCCGTAGTTGCCGGGCGACTCCGCGTTCGTGCACTCACCGTTCTTGCCCTGCTGTGACACGCTGGTATTGCGCGACAACGAGCGCGACGGCGTGAAACAGGTCACGCCCAGTGCCGGCTGGCTGGCCAGGGTGAGCAGGGTCGGCGGCACGACCACGCCGGCACCCAGAAAGCGGCGACGCGAACGGATCGGTTGCGGTTCGACGGAAGGCTGCTCGGGGCGTTGGGATTCGTTCATAAAGGCACCCTGAAGAACTGGTGGTTGGCGCTGGCCCTGCGCCACCGCGAAACGTGCTCCCGCGCACTGGAACGCTGCGGGCTTGACGTACTCTTGCGCCGAGAGTGTTTCACACATTCACAGACGAGGCACCGACCGGCAGGCCCCCGAATGGGTGGTGCGGCGACAGCACAAAGTCGCGGAAACAGCGCTTGGCATTAGGTCGGCAGCGCGCGCCGGAACTGGATCGCTTCCGCCACATCCGACACCTGGAGCTCGGTCCTGCCTGCCAGGTCTGCCAGGGTCCGCGCGACCCGCTGGACCCGGTGCTGGGCGCGGGCGGACCAGGCCAGGCGCGTAGCGGCCTGTTGCAGCAGTGTGGCGGCGGCAGGCGCCAGCGGGGCGTGCTCGTGCAGGGCGCCGGGCGGCAGGTCCGCATTGCTGCTGCCCTGCCGGTGCAGCGCGCGGGCACGTGCATCCGCCACGCGGGCTGCCACGGCGGCGGTGCCTTCTCCGCTGGGGGCCGCGGCCAGTTCTGCCGGTGCCAGCAGTGGCACTTCCACGAGCAGGTCCAGCCGGTCCAGCAGTGGGCCGGACAGCCGGCCCTGGTAGCGGGCCACCTGATCGGGCGTGCAGCGGCAGGCCTTGAGCGGGTTGCCGAGCTGGCCGCAGGGGCAGGGGTTCATCGCCGCCACCAGCTGGAAGCGGGCGGGGAACTCGCTGCTGCGGGCGGCGCGGGCAATGTGGATGCGTCCGGTCTCCAGCGGTTCGCGCAGGGCTTCCAGGGCCTGGCGGTTGAACTCGGGCAGTTCGTCCAGGAACAGTACGCCCTGATGGGCCAGCGAGATCTCGCCCGGGCGCGGCGGCGAGCCGCCGCCCACCAGCGCCACCGCCGAGGCACTGTGATGCGGGCTGCGAAAGGGCCGCTGTGCAAAGGCCTCGGGGCGGAAGCTGCCCACCAGGGACTGCAGGGCCGCTGTTTCCAGCGCTGCCTCGAAGGGCAGCGGCGGCAGCAGGCCGGGCAGGCGTTGCGCCAACATGGACTTGCCGGTGCCGGGCGGGCCGACCAGCAGCAAATGGTGCCCCCCCGCCGCCGCCACTTCCAGCGCTCGCTTGGGTCCGGCCTGACCGCGCACGTCGCGCAGGTCCAAGGCGGGTGCCGGCGCTGCTTCGGGGGCCGGCGCACGCAGGCAGGGCAGCGGGCCTTCCTTGAGGGCGGCGACGAGATCTAGCAGGTGCCGAGCGCCATGCAACTGCACGCCTTCGACCCAGGCCGCCTCGCTCGCACTGGACTCGGGGAGGACCAGGGCACGCGGCGACCCTTCGCTGCGCAAGGCCAGGGCCTGGGCCAGCGCACCACGCACCGGGCGCAGTTCGCCGCTCAGAGACAGTTCGCCGGCCCATTCCAACTGGTCCAGTTGGACGCCCTCGAGCTGGCCGCTGGCGGCCAGCAGTCCGATGGCGATCGGCAGATCGAAGCGCGCGCCTTCCTTCGGCAGATCGGCGGGCGCCAGGTTGACGGTGATGCGCCGGTCGTGCGGAAAGCGCAGGCCGCAGCTCGTGAGGGCGGCGCGCACGCGTTCGCGTGCTTCCTTGACCTCGGTGTCGGCCAACCCCACCAGCGTGAAGCTGGGCAGCCCAGGGGCCAGATGCACCTCTACGGTGACTGCCGGAGCGCTCAGGCCCGCCAAGGCGCGACTGTGCAGCAAGGCCAAGCTCATCGATTCCTCCCCTTTTTGCTGCGCGGATTCTGGCTGCACCGCAGCGCAAGCCGCCCGCACCAAAACAGTGCCAGGCGACGGCCAAGGCCCGGATCGGTGCGGTGCGCGGTGCGTGGCCTGCACCGCTTTGGAGCATGCGCGGGTGCCCAGCGCTGGCACGGAAGCTGCGAAACCCAGGCATCCCCCTTGGAACCGGAGCTTCTGCATGACTCGCATCGCCAAACTCCCGCTTGCCCTGCTTTGCACCGCTCTGGCGCTGCCGGCTTGGGCCGACGGCCCGCTGAGCTTCAACGCCAGCCTGACCAGCGACTACCGCTACCGCGGCATTTCGCAAAGCCGGCTGAAGCCGGCCCTGCAAGGCGGCGCGGATTTCGCCCATGACAGCGGCTTCTACCTGGGCACCTGGGGCTCGACGATCAAGTGGATCAAGGACTCCGGGGGCGACGCCAGCACCGAGTTCGACTTCTATGGCGGCTACAAGAAGGAGATCGCCGCCGGGCTCACGCTCGATGTCGGTCTCCTGAAGTACGTGTACTTCAACCATGAGCTGGCCGTCAGCCCAGACACCCTGGAGCTCTACGGCGCGCTCACCGCGGGCCCGGCCACGCTGAAGGTGTCGCGCAGCACCAGCAATCTGTTCGGCTTTTCCGACAGCAAGGGCTCGATGTACTACGACCTCTCGGCCACCTTCGATGTGGGCAACGGCTTCAGCCTGACGCCGCATGTGGGCCGCCAGACCGTCAAGCGCAACGGCAGCTACTCCTACACCGACTACTCGCTCACGCTGAACAAGACCGTGGGCGCGGTGACCTGGGGCGTGGCTCTCGTGGACACGAACACCGATGCCTACGTTGGCGCCAAGGGCAAGGACCTTGGCAAGGCCGGCCTGGTGTTGAGCGCCAAGCTCGCTTTCTGAAACCCAAGGAGACCCCCATGAAACTGATCACGGCCGTCATCAAGCCGTTCAAGCTGGACGAGGTGCGTGAAGCACTCTCGGCTATCGGCATCCAGGGCCTCACGGTCACCGAAGTCAAGGGCTTCGGGCGCCAGAAGGGCCATACCGAGCTCTACCGCGGCGCCGAGTACGTCGTTGACTTCCTGCCCAAGGTCAAGATCGAAGCCGCCGTCTCCGAAGGCGTGGTCGACCAGGTGGTCGAGGCCATCGAGAAGGCCGCCCGCACCGGCAAGATCGGCGACGGCAAGGTGTTCGTGCAGTCGCTCGAACAGGTCATCCGCATCCGCACCGGCGAGACCGGCGACGCGGCACTTTGACCCGCCCTCGAAGCGCCTGCGGCGCCTCCCCCTCAAGGGGGCGCCACCAGCGGCCCGGCAAAGCCGGTTCCGCGGTGGCACTTGATCAGGTCTTTTTCCTGCCCTCTTGGTGTCGCGTGGTCGACATGGAGAACTGAGATGAAAAAACTTCTATTGATGCTGGCGCTGAGCCTGGGCCTGTGCGCCTCGGGCTGGGCCCAGGATGCGGCCGCTTCGGCCGCTGATGCGGCCAGCGCCGCCGTGACGGCGGTGGCCGATGCGGCGTCTGCCCCCACTGCTGCGGCATCTGAAGCCGCGCCGGCCGCCGCTGCCGCACCGGCCCCCAAGGTCGACAAGGGCGACACCGCCTGGATGATGGTCGCCACCCTGCTGGTGATCCTGATGACGGTGCCCGGCCTGGCGCTGTTCTACGGCGGCCTGGTGCGCGCCAAGAACATGCTCAGCGTGCTGATGCAGGTGATGGTGACCTTCTCGCTCATCGTCGTGCTGTGGGTGCTGTACGGCTACAGCCTGGCCTTCACCGAGGGCAATGCCTTCATCGGCGGTACCGACCGGCTGATGCTCAAGGGCATCTGGGACAACGTGGCGGGCAGCTTCGCCCCCGCGGCCACCTTCAGCAAGGGCATCTACATCCCCGAGATCGTGTTCGCGGCCTTCCAGGCCACCTTTGCCGGCATCACCGCCTGCCTGATCGTGGGCGCCTTCGCCGAGCGCATCAAGTTCAGCGCCGTGCTGGCCTTCAGCGCGATCTGGTTCACCTTCAGCTACCTGCCCATCGCGCACATGGTCTGGTACTGGATGGGTCCGGACGCCTACAGCGCGGCCGCCGTGGCCGATGAGATGACGAGCAAGGCCGGCCTGATCTGGCAATGGGGCGCGCTGGACTTCGCCGGTGGCACCGTGGTGCACATCAATGCTGCTGTGGCCGGCTTGGTTGGTGCCTACATGGTGGGCAAGCGCGTCGGCTACGGCAAGGACGCCATCACCCCGCACAGCCTGCCGCTGACGATGACCGGTGCCGCCCTGCTGTGGGTGGGCTGGTTCGGCTTCAATGCCGGCTCGGCCCTGGAAGCCAACGGCTTCGCCGCCCTGGCCTTCATCAACACCCTGGTGGCCACGGCCGCGGCGGTGCTGGCCTGGTGTGTCGGTGAGGCCCTGCATCGCGGCAAGGCCTCGATGCTGGGCGCGGCCTCGGGTGCGGTGGCCGGTCTGGTGGCCATCACCCCGGCCTGCGGCAACGTGGGTGTGGGCGGTGCGCTGGTGATCGGTCTGGTGGGTGGCTTTGCCGGCCTGTTCGGCGTCACCAAGCTGAAGAAGTGGCTGGGCGCGGACGATTCGCTCGACGTGTTCGGCGTGCACGGCGTCTGCGGCATCGTCGGCGCGCTGCTGACCGGCGTGTTCAACAGCCCGGCGCTGGGCGGCCCGGGCGCGATGGGTGACTGGGTCACGGCGACCATGATTGCGCCGGAGGCCTACTCGATCGGCACCCAGTTCATGGCCCAGGTCAAGGCCGTCGGCCTGACCGTGGTCTGGAGCGCGGTGGTCTCCGTCGTGGCCTTCAAGCTGGTGGACCTGACCATCGGCCTGCGCGTCAGCGAAGAAGAGGAGCGCGAGGGTTTGGACATCGCCAACCACGGCGAGACGGCCTACTCGAAGTAAGCCGCAGTTCCTGCAAGAAAAAAGGCCGCCCTCGGGCGGCCTTTTTGCATGGGCGGAGCCTTACTGCAATGCGGGCCGGGCCTTGAGCATCACGGTTACCAGGTCCACCAGCTTGGCGGGGGCGAATGGCTTGGTGAGGAAGTAGTTGGCGCCGGCGCTCAGCGCGGCCTGCTTGTCGCGGCCCTCGGCATTGGCGGTCAGCATCAGCACCAGCACATGGCTGAGCTCGGGTTCGCCCTTCAGGCTGGCCAGCAACTCCAGGCCGTCCATGCCCGGCATCATCTGGTCCAGCACCACCAGGTCGGGCTTGATGGCGCGGGCAATCTGCAGGGCCAGCGCGCCGTTGGCGGCTTCGAACAGCGCGTGGCCGCTGTCTTCCAGCGCGTACCGCACCAGACGACGGATCTCGGCCTGGTCGTCCACGATCAGGATCTTGGCTTTCATGGCGGTCAGCATATTGCGTTTGCGATTCCGGCCCCCATCTGAGGGTGCTTCCTAGAATGGCCGGCACCCTGGAGAACCCGATGGTCCCGCATCTCATCACCGCCCTGACGGGGCCGATCAACGAACTGGAACAGCGCGTCCTGGAGTCCATGCCGGCCATCGAGCGCTGGTTCCGGCTCGAATGGATGGAGCACACCCCGGCCTTTTATTCGGCCGTGAGTCTGCGCAATGCCGGCTTCAAGCTGGCGCCGGTCGACACCCAGTTGCATCCGGTCGGTTTTCACCATCTGAGCGAGGCCATGCTGCCGCTGGCCGTGCAGGCGGCCATGGCGGCGATCGAGAAGATCTGCCCTGAAGCCAAGAACCTGCTTCTGATCCCCGACCCGCGACGGCGCAGCGCCGGTGCGCTGGCCAGCCTGGCCACGCTGGTGCGCATCTTTCACCAGGCCGGTCTGAACGTGCGCCTGGGCGCCCTGGAAGAAGGGCTGGAGGCCCCTGTGGAGCTGCCACTGGCCGAAGGCGGCTCGCTGCGGCTGGAGCCCCTGCTGCGCAAGCGCGGCCGCCTGCTGCTGAAGGACTTCGACCCCTGCACCATCTTGCTCAACTGCGAGCTGGCCGACGGCGTGCCGCAGATCCTGAAAAACCTGGACGAGCAGTACCTGCTGCCGCCCCTGCACGCCAGCGCCGCGCTGCGCAGCCGCAGCACCTACCTGGCCACCTACGAAGAGGTGGCCAAGCGCTTCGCCAAGCTGCTGGGCATGGACCCCTGGCTCATCAACCCCGTGCACGCGCAATGCGAGGCGCCGGACTTCCGCAGCGGCGCCGGGCTGCAGGCGCTGCAGGAGCAGGTTGAGACCATCCTGGGCAAGGTGCGCAAGAAGTACAAGGATTACGGCATCAACGAGAAGCCCTTCGTGGTGCTGAAGGCCGATGCCGCGCGCGGTGGGCTGGGCACCTTGGCGGTGCGCGACGCCAAGGAGCTGGAAGGCGCCGCATGGCCCGCCCTGGCGGCGCCGGCGCGGCTGCTGATCCAGGAAGGGGTGGCGACGCACGAGCGTCTGGAGGACGTGCCGGTCGAGCCGACCGTCTACCTGCTGGATCGCTATGTGATTGGCGGTTACTACCGCGAACTGGCCGAGCCGGGGCAGGCCTCACGCCCGGTTCCGCTGGCTTTTGCCGATTCGGCGCAGCTGGTGCGGCCGGGCGAGCGGGCGGGCGCCAGCGCGCCCAACCGCTTCTACATGTACGGCGTGGTGGCCCGGCTGGCCATGCTGGCGGCCAGCTACGAGCTGGAGCAGAGCGACCCCGACCGCGAGGAGCTCGAGAGCGCCCTGCCGGCCTGATCGGTACAGGCGCTCAAGCGGCCTCGACCTCGCGCGCCGCGCTGGCGAGTTGGCGCTTGAACGCCTCGACCCATGGGGACTGCGGGTTGCGCAGGTGCCAGACGCTGAGCTCGGCCAGCCCCAGGTCGGCCTCGAGCGGCAGGATCTTGACCAGGCCCTGTTGGGCCGCGAAGCGCGCCAAGGGCCGCGACAGGATGGCCAGCAGCGGCATGCGACGCAGCAGGGCCAGGCTCAGCATGGCGTCACCGCAGACGATCTGGTTGGCCGGTGGCGCCAGCCCAAGCCTGGACCAAAGCTGGTCGTGCAGGGCGCGTGTGCGCGTACCGGGCAGATGACCGATCCAGGCCTCGCCCTGCAGCGCGTCCCAGCTCCAGTGGCGCAGCTGGGCCAGGGGGTGCTGGGTGCTGATCACCAGCACCTCGGGCTGGCGCATCAGCATCTGTCCTTCCAGGTCGGTGGGCATTTCATGAGGCGGCAGGCGCGCCAGCACCAGGTCCAGCCGGCCCTGGCGCAGCTCGCTGATGAGGTCGCTCAGCGCATGCGTGCGCACCGTCAGGGTGATCAGCGGGTGCGCCTTCTTCATGGCGGCCAGGGCATCGGGCAGCACCTGGGGCAGGGCGGCGTTGGTGGCGCCGATCTGCAGCTCGCCCAGGGCGCCGTTGAGGATGGTGCGCATCTCGTCGCTGCTGCGCTGCAGCTCGCCTTCCAGGCGCCGCCCCAGGGCGATCAGGCGCTCCCCGAGCACTGTGGCGTGCACGCCGCGTTTGCTGCGTGCGAATAGGGTTTGCCCTAGGCCCTTTTCCAGCTCGGACAGGGTCTTGCTGACGGCGGGTTGGGTCACGTTCAGCAAGTCCGCGGCAGCACTCAGCTTTCCGGTCGCGTGCATGGCTTCCAGCACCCGCAGGTGGCGCAGGGTCAGGCGCCGCTGGACGAAGTCCAGCATGGCTTCCTGCACGGGAGGGTGTGCTGCATTCATAACCATCGGCAAAGTTTTGCAAACCAAGACTCATGGGGCCGCTCGTCATGGATGCCTAAGGTGCCTCCCCTTGGGGCGCAGCTGCGCGCGCCCTTTTTCAAGAGGAGTACGCATGTCGTTCAAGAAGAGCCTGATTCCCTTGGCCGTGCTGGCCATGACCCAGCAGATGGTGCTGGCCCAGGACGCCGCCAAGCTGGAGCGCGTCGAGGTCACCGGTTCGCTGATCAAGCGCACCGACAAGGAAACCCCGGCCGTGGTGCAAACCATCACCGCCGAGCAGATCCGCAAGTCGGGCTTCGGCACCGTGGAAGAGCTGCTGCGCGCCAATTCGGCGATCGACTCGGCCGGCTCGATCCAGGACGGCGCCGCCACCGGTTTCGTCAATGGTCTGGCCACCGCCTCGCTGCGTGGCATGGGTGCCCAGGGCACCCTGGTGCTGGTGAACGGCCGCCGCATCGCGCCGGCCGCCAACGTGGACGTGAACTTCGGCCGCGGCACGCTGCTGAACATCAACACCATCCCGAAGAGCGCGATCGAACGCATCGAGGTGCTGAAGGACGGCGCCTCGGCCCTTTATGGTTCGGACGCCATCGCCGGCGTCATCAACTACATCCTGAAGAAGGAATTCAATGGCCTGGACGCCTCGGCGAGCTTCGGCTCAGCCGATGACGGCGTGGGCCAGACCGCCAATGCCTCGATCGCCTATGGCCTGGGCAGTCTGGAAGACAAGGGCTTCAGCCTTTACGGCGGCATTGATGTCTCGAAACGCGACCGCGTGATGCACTCGGAGCTGAAGGACAAGGGCCTCTACGACCACTACAACGCCTACCGCAACCTGAACGGCGAGACGACCCGCTTCACGCCGGACAGCATTGCCTCGCGCTGGGCCAACTACTACCGCGTGCCGCCCAGCCTGACGGGCTCGACGACCTTGGATGGCCGCAGCGTGGCCAACAACGATGTCAGTGGTGCCAACTACCTGGGCACCATGCCGGGCTGCCCGGCCGAACTCACCGTGGGGCAGGGCGTGGCCAATCGCCCGGCCGGCTTCACCAACGCCCAGGCCTCGCTGCGCACGGGCTCCTGCCGTTATGTGCTGGACGACAAGGCCGAAGCCGTCAGCGAGCAGGACCGCATCAGCGGCCAGCTGCGCGCCAACCTCAAGCTGGGCAGCAGCTGGACCGGCTACGCCGACCTGATGCTGGGCCGCACCCAATCGACCAGCCTGAACGCCGAACGCGCCATCACCACCACGCTGGCCAGCCAGCAGGTACCGCTGGTGATCATCACGCCCAAGCTGGACGGCTCGCTGGCC
The DNA here is from genome assembly GCF_041912635.1 of Inhella sp. Lineage (GTDB taxonomy): Bacteria > Pseudomonadota > Gammaproteobacteria > Burkholderiales > Burkholderiaceae_C > Inhella. Next base: position 89,784 of record NZ_JAYRMO010000017.1, on the reverse strand, counting down.
CAGCGCGGCGGCATCGTCCTGCCGGTCACGCACCCGGACAACCCGACCCGTGGCACGGCCAACCCGCAGCCGGTGCAGCTGATGTACCGCTTCCATGATCTGCCGGCGCTGGACATCAACGAACAGACCGCGCTGCGCTTCGCCCTGGGTGCCGAAGGCAGCCTGGGCGCGTGGGACATCGACACCGCGCTGCTCTACAGCCGCATGGACAACAAGCGCACGCAGAAGAACCGCGTGCGCTCCTCGCTGCTGGATGCCTCGATCGCGGCGGGCACCTACCGCTTCAATGGCGAGGTGAACACCGCGGCGGCGATCGCCAGCGTCGCCCAGGACGCCATCAATGACGGCGATTCGAGCATCCTGTCGGTGGACGTGCGCGCCGGACGCGAGCTGTTCGCGCTGGCCGGCGGCCAGGCCTCGCTGGCCGTGGGCGCCGAGGCCCGCCGCGAGGAATTCAATGCCAATGCCGATGCCAACTACCTGGCCGGCGACTACGTCGGCCTGGTGGCCAACCTGGCCAGCGGCAAACGCAATGCCTACGCCGCCTTCGGTGAACTGAGCCTGCCGGTCGTCAAGGCCCTGGAAGTGCAAGCGGCCCTGCGCTTTGAGAACTACAGCGACTTCGGCAGCTCCACCACCGGCAAGCTGGGCTTCAAGTGGAACCTGCTGCCGCAGTTCCTGATCATGCGCGGCACCGCCTCCACCGGCTTCCGCGCGCCGGCCATCTCGCAGATCGGCAACGCCTCGACGGTGTCCTTCAACAACTTCCAGGACAAGCGCTACTTCGACCCGATCCGCTGCAACACCAGCAACGCCGCCAACCCGGTCAGCCGTGCCGACCCGCCCGATCTGCGCGACTGCAACCTGCTGAACTTCACCCAGGGCGTGCCGCTGGCGCAGCGCCCCGGCAATCTGCCCACCATGATTGCCGCCAACCCCGATCTGAAGCCCGAGACCTCGAAGGCGGCCAGCGTGGGCTTCGTGTTCTCGCCCACGCGCAACTTCGATGCCGGCCTGAGCTACTGGTACATCGAGCGCAACAAGGAAATCCGTCTGCAGCGCAGCTCGGACATCCTGGACGCCTACCTGGCCAACCCGGCCAACAGCGCCCAGATCGTGCGCAACCCCAACCCGGGTACCTGGCTGCCGGGCCAGGCCAACAGCGGTCCGATCCTGGCGGTGATCCGCAAGTACGACAACTTCAACTTCACCAAGACCGCTGGCCTGGACTTCGACCTGAATGCGCGCTTCCCGACCCAGGAAATCGGCCGCTTCACCCTGGCGGTGAACGGCACGCTGACCAAGCGCTTCGACGAGCAGATCCTGGCCGGTACCGCCCCGCGTGATCTGCTCGGCAGCTCGACCTCGGAAGTGCCCAAGCTCAAGGGCAATCTCCGCCTCGGTTGGGACGTCGGCGACTGGAGCAGCTGGGTGCGCCACAACCACACCTCGCAGCTTGCCCGCATCGGCACCACCGAGCCCTGCCTGACCTCGACCTCGTTGGCCGGTGCCTACCGCCGCGAGAACGGCAGCTGCTACGTGGGCGCCGAGCGCAGCTGGGACATGGGCGTGAGCTACACCGGGTTCAAGAACTGGGTGCTGGCGGCCAATGTGCTGAACCTGACCGACGACTACGGACGCTCAATCGACATCCCCAGCAGCTTCAACTTCTGGGACAGCGGTACGGCCAGCCAGATCGGCCGGCGCTACAACGTGTCGGTCAGCTACAAGATGGATTGACGGGCTTCAGAGCCCCGGCGGTCTGACTGAAGAGAGGGGCTTAGGCCCCTCTCTGCTTTTGGGCCTGCGCCGCGCGCATTCCGGCGGCCGCGCCGCAAGCGGCGACCGTAGCCAGCGCCTTCGCTGGCCCGGCTTGTCGTGCGTGGACAACGCGAAGGGATAAACCCTGAGTGGCGTGAGGGGCATATGAAACAAGCACTTGCAGAAGTCATGGGGTGACTTCCGGGTCCCGCCCGCTGGGCAAGGAGGGGGCGCTTGCCTAGCCTGCCCAGCTTTTGGGATTGGCGCCCCTGGTGCCCATGTGGAGACATTCGATGAAGCTTTGCCCTACTCCTCGCCGACATGTACTGGCCGCCGCCGCGCTGGCGCTGAGCGCGCAATGCGCCATTGCGCAGAGCGAATCGGCTGACGCCAAATTGGAGCGGGTGGTTGTCACCGGTTCCAGCATCAAACGCCTGGCTGCCGAGACCGCCTCGCCGGTGCAGATCGTCAGCCGTCAGGAGATCAAGCAGACCGGCGCCAATACCGTGCGTCAGGTGCTGGACACCATCACGGCCACCACCACGGGTGAGTTGCGTGACGATGGCGCTGCCGCCAGCTTCGCTTCCGGCGCTTCCGGGGTCTCGATGCGCGGCCTGGGCAAGGGCGCGACCCTGGTGCTGGTCAATGGCCGGCGCGTCGCGAACTTCGGCCTGGCCGATGGCGCCAAGGAAACTTTCGTCAACATTGACGCCATTCCCGCCGATGCCATCGACCGGCTGGAAATTCTCAAGGACGGCGCCTCGGCCCTGTATGGTTCGGACGCCATGGCCGGCGTGATCAACATCATCACGCGCAGCGAGTTCCGCGGCATTGGTGGCCAGGCCTCGTACCAGAGCGGCATCGATCCCAACATCGGCAAGCAGACCACGGCCAGCATCGTGGCCGGCATTGGCGATCTGGCCAAGGACCGCTTCAATGTGTTCGCCAACGTTGAGTACTACAAGCGCGAGCGCTACTTCCTGACCGATGTGATGGGCTACTACCCCGAGTGGCACAAGCGCATCGTCAGCCCGGCGTTCGGCGACCCCAGCCTGGTCTCTTATCCCGGGAACTTCTTCAACGGTTCGACCCGAGTGGCGAATCCGGCCTGCCCGAGCACGCAGCGCAACAGCGCCGGCGCCTGCACCACCGACATCAACGGCATCAACCAGTTTTCCGATGGTGCCGAACGCCTGAACAGCTTCATGATGGCGCGCGTGATGCTCGGCGACAACCTGGAGTTCTTTGGCGACGCTTCCTACTCCAAGACCCGGGTGGACTATCTGGCGACGCCGTTCGGCATCAATGCCCCGGCCACGCCGTTCCGCTGGTTCGATGGCAATGCGAAGGTGGTGCGTCAGGTCAACAAGCCGATGCTGCCGGTGGGCCATCCGCTCAATACCTTCACGCGCCCCATCGGCCTGGAATACCGCTTCATGGACCCCGGCCTGAGCTGGGAAGCGCCGGCCGAGGCCACGCAGTACCGTGTGCTGGCGGGTCTGAAGGGCACTTTCGGTGAGTGGGACTGGGAAGTCTCGGCCGGCCGCGTGGGCTCGGACGCGGTCAAGGAATCGCTGGCCCCGCATGCTGAGACCTTTATCAAGGCGATCGAAACCAACGAGTACAAGATCGGTGGCCAGAACAGCCCCGAGTTGCTCCAGCGCATGTTCCATAGCGCCGCCATCAATGGCGACAACTATCAGAACCACATTGACGCCAAGATGACCGGCGAGCTGATGCGCTTGCCGGCCGGTCCCCTGCAGGCCGCCTTCGGCATTGAGCACCGCGCCGAGCATGTCTACATCAAGTCGGTGGACGAGGTGATGCGCGCAGAGCTGATCGGCCGCGGTGCCCTCTGGGTGGAAGGCAAACGCGATCTGGACGCCGCCTACGCCGAGTTCGAGGGCCCGCTGGTCAAGAACCTGACGGCCAACGCCGCGGTGCGTTTTGACAAGGCCACCGGTTTTGATGGTCGCTTCTCGCCCAAGGCTGGTCTGCGCTGGGTGGTGAGCCCGCAGCTGCTGGTGCGCGGTACGGCCTCCGGTGGTTTCCGTGCCCCGAACATCCCGGAAACCCTGGGCAAGATCGGCGTCACCGGCTTCTTCAACAGTACCTACGACCCGAGGCGCTGCGACACCGCCACGCAGATTCGCGACATCCTGCGCACCGGCGACGCCAACGACCGCGCTGAGGCCACGGCGGCCTACAACAGCGGCTGTCTGGCTTCGGTGCCGGCGATGATCTCGGCCAACAAGAACCTGGAGCCCGAGCTGTCGCGTAGCTACACCCTGGGCTTCGTGTTCGAGCCGACCTCCGACACCTCGCTGGCCTTCGACTACTTCAAGATCGAGCGCCGCAATGAGATCAGCTCGCGCGATCCTTCCTATGTGCTGGACCGCGAGGGCAAGCCGGGTTACGAGGACCTGATCGCCCGCGCGCCGATTTCGGCGCAGGACAAGATCTGGTCCGATCGGGCCAACGCACTCAAGCCGGGCTCCAACATCGCCTGGGGTGCGGGATCGCTGATCACCCTGCTGCTGCAGTACGAGAACTTCGGCAAGACCGAGACCTCGGGCATCGACTTCGACATTTCCACTCGCTTCACGGGCGACCTCGGTACCCTGCGCCTGGGTCTGTCGACCACCTATGCGCTCAGCTACCGTGCATGGGACATCGACGAAGGCAAGTACCGCCCGAACACGGTGGGCCTGCGCGGTGTGCCGCGCATCAAGTCGGTGGTGTCGGGCGCTTGGACCACAGGACCCTGGACCTACGGCGTGCGCTTCAACTACACCTCCAGCACGCAGCTGAACTTTGACGAGACCGATGTGGGTACCTGGGCGCCGAGCGCCTGCGAAACCCGCCTGAAGCCGGGCGATCTGCCTTGCTATCTGGGTTCGGACATCACGACCCAGCTCAGCGTGGCCTATACCGGTTTCAAGGGCCTGACCCTGCGCGCCAGCATGGGCAACGCCTTTGGCGAGGAGCGTCCGGTGGATCTGCGTGGCGGCTACGGCGTGCGTCCGCGCACGGTGAAGATCGGCTTCGAGTACAAGTACTGACGCCAGGCGGTTCCGAGGCGACGGGGCCCGCAAGGTCCCTTGCCTCGGGATTCCGCACAACGGCATGGTGCGCCGCACAAAAACTCAGCGCACAATGCCCACTCCCTTGTTTGCGCGGCCCTTGCGGGCCGCCTTTCATTTGTGAGCTCCCCTGCTGTGCCGCGCTCCGCGGCCGCCCAAGCCGGCCTGACGCTCGGCGCCCTGGGCGTCGTCTATGGCGACATTGGCACCAGCCCGCTGTATGCGTTGCGCGAGGTCTTTCACTCCGCGCACCTACCGGTCTCGGCGGACAACGTGCTGGGCGTGCTCTCGCTGCTGTTCTGGACGATGACCCTGGTGGTCTCGTTCAAATACGTGCTGCTGATCCTGCGCGCCGACAACCATGGCGAAGGCGGGCTGATCGCCATGCTGGCACTGGCCACCCATGCGGTGGCCGACAAGCCGCCGCTGCGGCGCAGCCTGTTCTTGCTCGGCCTCTTCGGCACGGCGGTGTTCTTTGGTGATGCCGTCATCACGCCGGCGATGACGGTGCTGGGTGCGGTGGAGGGCATCGACGTCTATGCCCCGGCCTACCACGGGCTGATCCTGCCCTGCACCTTGCTGGTGCTGACCGGGCTCTTTGCCATGCAGCGCTTCGGCACCGGCGCGGTGGGCAAGGCCTTCGGGCCCATCATGATGGTGTGGTTCCTCAGCCTCGCCCTGTTGGGCCTGCCCTGGATCCTCAAGAACCCGGCGGTGTTGGCGGCGTTGAACCCGCTGTACGGCCTGCGCTTTGCCTTTGAGCATGGCTGGGTGGCTTTCGTCGCGCTGGGCGCGGTGGTGCTGGTGGTGACGGGCGGCGAGGCGCTGTATGCCGACCTGGGTCACTTCGGCAAGCGTCCGATCCGCTGGGCCTGGTATGGCGTGGTGATGCCGGCGCTGACGCTGAACTACTTCGGTCAGGGCGCGATGCTGCTGGCTGAACCCGAGGCGATCAAGAACCCTTTCTACTTGCTGGCGCCCGATTGGGCCGAGATCCCGCTCTTCGGCCTGGCCACGCTGGCGGCCATGGTGGCTTCGCAGGCGCTCATCACCGCGAGCTTCTCCGTCACCAAGCAGGCGATGCAGCTCGGCATCCTGCCGCGCATGCGCATCCACCACACCTCGGTGCGCGACATCGGCCAGATCTACGTGCCGGCAGTGAACTGGGCGCTGTTTGGCTTCGTCATCGTGGCGGTGGTGTTCTTCGGTTCCAGCTCCAAGATGGCCGGCGCCTACGGCGTGGCGGTGACGCTGGACATGACCATCACCACCATCCTGACCTTCTTCGTCATCCGCTACGGCTGGAAGTACCCGCTGCTGCTGTGCGTCGCGGCCACCGGCTTCTTCTTCCTGATCGACGTGCTGTTCCTGGCCTCGAACCTCCTCAAGGTGCCGGGCGGCGGCTGGTTCCCGCTGGCCATCGGCAGTTGGATGTTCACGCTGATGCTGACTTGGAAGCAGGGCCGGGCGCTGCTGTCCGACAAGCTGCGCCAGGACTCGATCGACCTGAAGAGCTTCCTCGATGCGGTGTTCTTCAGCCCGCCCACGCGCGTGCCGGGTACGGCGGTGTTCCTCTCGGGTGAGCAGGGCACCACGCCGAACGCGCTGCTGCACAACCTCAAGCACAACAAGGTGCTGCATGAGGAGAACGTGTTCGTCACCGTCAAGCACCACGAGCTGCCCTGGATCGGTTTCGAGCAGCGCGTGGAAGTGGAGAGCCTGGGCAACAACTGCTGGCAGGCCACGCTGCACTTCGGTTTCAAGAACGAACCCGACGTGCCCGAGGCGCTGGCCTTGCTGCGCGGCCGCGGCATCACGCTGGACGACATGGACACCAGCTATTTCCTGAGCCGCGACATCGTCATACCCACCATCGGCTCGGGCATGGCGATGTGGCGCGAGAAGCTGTTTGCCAGCATGCATCGCAATGCCGCCGGCATCGCCGACTTCCTGCACCTGCCCGCCAACCGCGTGGTGGAGCTGGGTTCCAAGGTTGAGATCTGACGCGGCGCCTGTGGGACTGAGCCGGCACGACTTTCCCGCCCTGGTGGCCGGCTTCGTCGCCGTGCTGGTGGGCTTCACCAGTTCGGTGGCGCTGGTGTTCCAGGCGGCGCAGAACCTGAACGCCTCCCCGGCGCAGACGGCCTCCTGGATCTGGGCCCTGGGCTTGGGCACTGGGCTGACGTCGCTGTACCTCTCCTGGCGCTACCGCCAGCCGGTGCTCACCGCCTGGAGCACGCCGGGCTCGGCCCTGATTGCCGCCGCACCGGGGCTGACGCTGGCCGAGGGCATCGGCGCCTTCGTGGTCTGCGGCGGGCTGATCGTGCTGGCCGGCACCACGCGGGGCTTCGAGCGCCTGATGAACCGCATCCCCGCCAGCATCGCCGCCAGCCTGTTGGCCGGGGTTCTGGCCCGTTTCGGGCTGGACGCCGTGACCCGCGCCCCGAGCAGCCTGCCCCTGGTGTTGGGCATGCTGTTGGCGTACCTGCTGGGCCGCCGCCTGTGGCCGCGCTATGCCGTGCCAGGCGTGCTGGCGGTGGGGGTGGCGATGGCGCTGAGCCTGGGGCAACTGGACCTGAGCCAGGTGCTCGCCGGCGGCTGGGCCGCGCCGATGTGGGTGACGCCCGTGTTCAGCCTGAACGCCCTGATCGGCCTGGCGCTGCCGCTGTTCGTCGTCACCATGGCCTCGCAGAACCTGCCCGGCGTGGCGGCGCAGCGCGCGGCCGGGGTGACGGCGCCGATCTCGCCCGTCATCACCACCACCGGCGTGGCCACGCTGCTGCTCGCGCCTTTCGGTGCTTTCGCCATCAACCTGGCGGCCATCACCGCCGCCATCTGCATGGGCCGCGAGGCGCATGAAGACCCGCAGCGGCGCTGGTTGGCGAGTGCCTCGGCCGGTGCGGTCTACATCTTGGTGGGCCTGGCCGGCGGGGCGGTGGTCGCGCTGTTCGCCGCCTTCCCCAAGGCCTTGGTGCTGGCGGTGGCGGCGCTGGCGCTGCTGGGGGCCATCGGCAACGGCCTGGCCCACGGCATGAAGGAGGAGGGCGAGCGCGATGCCGCGGTGTTGACCTTCCTCGTCACGCTCTCGGGCATCCAGATCGCCGGCATCGGCGCGCCCTTCTGGGCGGTGCTGGTGGGCCTGCTGGCGCTGCTGCTCAGGAAGCGCTAGGCCTGTCCGGGCTCCTCGATCGGCCCGTCCCGGGCCTGCTTGGCCATGCTCAGCGGCTCCCGGTTCTTCATCTTGCGGCCGCTCCGGCCGGCATTTCTTGACACAAGACAAATACGAATAATTCGCATTTGTGGAAAATGCAGGCCTACTCTGCCGCTGTGCCATGACTCTCGACCGCCTGCCGCTGCGCCTGCGCGCCACCATCCGTCACCTCCAAGAGGCACCGGCCGATTGGCAGCGTGCCCTTCAGGACCTCGGCTTCGTGCCGGGCGAGACGGTGCAGGTGCTGCGCCGCGCGGCCCTGGGCGGTGACCCGCTGGTGGTGCAGGTGGGCGCCAGCCGCTTTGCGCTGCGCCGTGCCGAGGCGGCTTGCGTCGCGCTGGACGGCGACGCCGCGGCGCGCTGATGCAGCAGGCCGTCGTCCACCTCCATCCGGCCGGCCGCCTGCTGGCCCTGTTGGGCAACCCGAACTGCGGCAAGACGGCGCTCTTCAACCGCCTGACCGGCAGCCGCCAGAAGGTGGCCAATTACGCCGGGGTCACGGTGGAACGCAAGGAGGGCCGGTTGCAAACGCCCGCCGGCGCAAGCTTGCGCCTGCTGGACTTGCCCGGCACCTACAGCCTGCACCCACGCAGCCCGGATGAGCAGGTGACCCGCGATGTGCTGGCCGGCACGGCCAAGGGCGAGAAGCGCCCGGACCTGCTGCTGTGCGTGGTGGACGCCAGCAATCTGCGCCGCCACCTGCGCCTGGTGCTGGCCGCGCAACGCCAGGGCCTGCCCTGCGTGGTGGTGCTGAACATGGCCGATGTGGCCGAGCGCCGCGGCCTGAGGATCGACCCTGAAGCCCTGGGCCGCGAGCTGGGCCTACCGGTGCTGCGCAGCGTGGCGGTGGACGGCGTGGGCGTGGAGGCCCTGCGTGCGCTGCTCGACGAGCCGGCGACTTGGCAGCCCGCCGCGCCGCCGCCCCAGCCCGAAGCCGAGGATGGCGCGCGCATCGCCGCCATCCTGCAGCGCCTGGGCCTGGATCAGGCCCTGCCGCCCGGCCCGACCGAGCGCATCGACCGCTGGGTGCTGCACCCGGTGCTTGGCCCGCTGCTGATGGCGCTGCTGATGTTCGGCATGTTCCAGGCAGTGTTTGCTTGGGCCGAAGCGCCGAAGGCCTGGATCGAAACCGGCGCCGCCTGGTTGGCCGCGGGCCTGAACTCCCATCTGGCCGAGAGCTGGCTGCGCAGCCTGCTGGTGGACGGCCTGATCGCAGGGGCCGGCGGGGTGCTGGTCTTTCTGCCGCAGATCCTGATCCTGTTTGGATTCATCCTGGTGCTGGAGGAGAGCGGCTACCTGCCCCGCGCGGCCTACCTGCTGGACCGCTGGATGGGCGGCCTGGGCCTGTCCGGCCGCAGCTTCATCCCGCTGCTGTCCAGCTTCGCCTGCGCCATCCCCGGCATCTTGGCCACGCGGGCCATCGCCAACCCGCGCGACCGTCTCGTCACCATCGCCCTGGCCCCGCTGATGACCTGCTCGGCGCGTCTGCCCGTGTACGCACTGCTGATCGGTGCCTTCATTCCGCAGCGCCGACTCTGGGGCGGCATCGAACTGCAGGGTCTGGTGCTGTTTGCGCTCTACGCCGCCGGCATGGCCAGTGCGGCCGGCGTGGCCTGGGTGCTCAAGCACTTCACAGCCCGTGGCCAGGTGCGCACGCTGATGATGGAGCTGCCCGAGTACCACTGGCCACGCTTGCGCAATCTCGCCATCGGCCTGCTGCAACGGGCCTGGATCTTCATCCGCCGCCTGGGCGGCATCATCCTGGTGATGACGCTGGCGATCTGGGCGCTCTCCAGCTACCCCGCCGCCCCGCTGGATGCCCCGCGCCCGGCGATCGAGTACAGCTGGGCCGGCCAGCTGGGCCGTTGGCTCGCGCCGCTGTTCGAACCGATCGGCTTCAACTGGCAGATCGTCATCGCGCTGATTCCCGGCCTGGCCGCGCGCGAGGTCGCGGTGGGCGCGCTGGCCACGGTCTACGCGGTTTCCAGCGAGGGCAATGCCCTGGCCGGTCTGATCGCCCAGCAATGGAGCCTGCCCACCGCGCTGGCCCTGCTGGCCTGGTATGTGGTGGCGCCGCAATGCCTGAGCACCTTGGCCACCATGAAGCGCGAAACCGGTGGCTGGGCCCTGCCGCTGGGCGTGGCGACGGCCTACTTCGGCCTGGCCTACGGCGCGGCCGGACTGACCCACGCGCTGGCGCGGGCCAGCCTCTGAATCAGAGGCCTGCCGCCGGCGCCTTGCGACGCCGTTGCCGGGCGCGTGAGCCTTTGCTTCAGCGCTGCCCGGCCGCCTGGGCGGCGCGCGCCTTGGCGGTGTAGGTCTGGTAGGCCGGCAGCGCGATGGCGGCGACGATGCCCAGGACGAAGATCCCGGGCAGGATCAGCCCCAGCAGCTTGATGCCCAGCGTGTTGGGCGGCGGCGGGGGGCCAAATCGATTGGCGCTCTTGCTGCCCGGTACAAAGATCCAGATCAGGCCAATGACGGGAATGATGGCGGTGATCGACCACCAGCCGCTGATGTTGATGTCATGACAGCGCTTGATGCCGGTGATCACGGTGAACCAGATGTAGGGGATCAAGCCCAGCAGGGCGATGAAGGGGCCGATCGCCCCCATCCCCACGGCCAGCAGCTGAAAGAGCAAGGCCGCACCGGTGATGTAGGCCAGGTAACGCAGCCGTCCGATGCGCCCCTGATGCGAGAAGAGCTTCAGCTCTCCCACGCCCTCAGGGGATTGCATGTCCGCCACCTGGGCGCGCGGCGGGGCGAATTGGTTCAGATTGGTCTCGCTCATGGGTTCTCCTTGGAACAACTACAACAGTCCGGCGCGCTTGACCTGGTGGTAGCGGTTCACCAGGCTCGCGGCCAGGGCGCGGGGTTCGACGTCGACGGACAGCTTGTCGCGGTCCACCACCCGCGCAAAGGCGTCGTGGCGGGCCTGGGACAGCAGATGGGCGCTGGCCACAGCCACGGCGGACTCGCTGTCGCCGATGGCTTGCGCGCTGATGCGGCCCAGCGCCGTTTCGCGCAGGCTGGCCAGCAGCACCAGGTGGCGGCGCCGCAGCAGGCGCAGCGCGGGCTGCAGTTCGGGTGCATCCTCGTCGCGGAAATTGGTCAGGATGATGACCAGCGAGCGGCGGCGCAGGCGCTTGGCCAGCGCTTCGGCGGCGGCCAGGTAGTCAGAGTGGTGGCCGCCGGGCTGCAGATCGTGCATCTTGTTCATCAGCGCGTTCAGCGTGGCCAGGCCTTTGCGCGGCGCGAAGTCGCGGCGCTCGCCTTCCGCGCAGCCGAAGGTCATCGCGCCCACCTCGTCGCCCTCATGCAGGGCGACGTAGCTGAGCAGCATCAGCGCGTCGAGCGCGTCGTCGAAATGGCTGTTCTCGCCGCTGCCGGCGGATTGCTCGTCGGCGCGCATGCGGCGGCCGCAGTCGAGCAAGAACATCACGCACTGGTCGCGCTCATCCTGGTATTCGCGCACCACCGGTTTGCGGTGGCGCAGCGAGGCCTTGACGTCGAGATGGCGCAGCGGGTCGCCGCGCCGGTACTCGGCCAGCTGGCGGAAGTCGGTGCCCTGGCCGCGCTGCACAAACGTCTTGATTCCGATCTGTGCCAGGCGCCGGTCGCCACTCAGCCAGGCGTAACGGGCCAGCGCGGCGAAGTTCGGGTACACGCGCAGTTGCTGCGCCTCGCCCAGACGTTCGCGCACCTCGAAGAGCCCGGCGCGGCTGCGCCAGAGCAGCTGGGTCTGGCCCAAGCACACCAGGCCGCGCTGGCGCGCAGTAACGCGAAAGCGCAGCAAGCTGCGCTGTTGCGCCCCGATCCGCAGGCGCTGCGGCAGGCCCTCGAAGTCGAACACCGGGTCGAGTTCGTCGAAGACCTGCACACGCCAGGGCCGGGGGCCGGGGTTGATGAGCTCCAGCCGCAGCTCGGTCGACACACCGATGGCGAAGGCGGCTGGCAGGCGCCGCTCGACCCGCAGCCCGCCCTGGCGCCAAAGGCGCAGGCTGCGCCACAGGTCCAGCGCCGCCAGCGCGCCCAGCATCAGCAGCAGGCCCAGGCCGACCGGCAGCACGCTGGCCAGCCGCAGGCCCAGGGCCAGTGGCAGCGCCAGCGCGCAGGCCAGCGCGGCGAGTGCGTAGACGCTCCCGGCGCTCGGCCGGACGATGCGGCGGTATGGCTTCAAAGCCGCGGCGCCTCCACGCTGTCGAGCGCGGCCTGCAGCAGCTCGTCGAGATCGCGGCCCTCGATCTGGGCATCGGGCGCCATGGTCACGCGGTGGCGCAGCACCGCCAGGGCCTGGGCGGCGACGTCGTCGGGGGTGATGAAGTCGCGCCCCTTGATCAAGGCCATCGCGCGCGCCGTGCGCACCAGGGCCACGCTGCCGCGTGGGCCGGCGCCGGCATCCAGCCCCGGCCAGCTGCGCGTGGCGCGCACCACGCGCACGGCGTAGTCGATCACCTTGGCATCGGCATGCACCTGGCTGCACAGGCGCTGCAGTTCCTGCACCTGCACGTCGTCCAGCACCGGCTGCACCGCTTCCAGCGGCAGCTCATGGCCGGCGCGGCCGATGGTGGCAAGCTGCACCACCGCGGCCTCCTCGTCATGCGTGGGGTAGCCGATGCGGATCTTCACCAGAAAGCGGTCCAGCTGGGCCTCGGGCAGGGGGTAGGTGCCTTCGGTGTCCACCGGGTTCTGCGTGGCCATGACGATGAAGGGACGCGGCAGCGGCAGGGTCTCGCCCTCCAGCGTGGCCTGGTACTCCTGCATCACCTCCAGCAGCGCGCTCTGCGTCTTGGCTGGCGCGCGGTTGATCTCGTCGGCCAGCAGCAGGTTCGTGAACACCGGCCCCTTGCGCACGCGCAGCCGGCCCAGGCCGCTGCCGGTGTCATCCAACACGCTGTGGCCGATGACGTCAGCCGGCATCAGGTCGGGCGTGAACTGCACGCGTGCGTACTGCAAATGCAGGGCCTGGGCCAGGGCACGCGCCAGCAGGGTCTTGCCGAGGCCGGGCACGCCCTCCACCAACACATGGCCCGAGGCCACCACGGCGACCAGCATCTGCTCGACCGCCTGCGCCTGCCCGACGACGGCCTTGCCGACCTCCTGACGCAGGGTGTGCAGCCAGCGCGTGGCGAGTTGGAGTTCCTCGGGCTTGATCATGTCGGGTGTCTTTCGTCGGATGTTCTGTGGGCGAGCCGGCGCCGCGCGGTTTCGAGCAGGAGCAGCAGCGAGGGCAGTTGCGCCCGGGTGCAGAAACGCGTGGACAGGGCGGTGGAGAGTTCAAGCGCCGCCAGTCCGGTGGCGGCTGCAAGGGCCGCCGCTCGCTCGGCATGCGAGAGCCGGGCAAAGCCCGGCAGGCTGCGCTGCGCGGCTTCCAGCAAGGCGCGCTGCTGGGCCGCCAGCAAGGCCTCGCGGCCTTCCTTGTGCAGATAGGCCCCGAGGCCGTGCACCTGTTCCGAAATGGAGCGGCGCAGGCGCGGCGCTGCGGCCATCAGCGGGCCGAAGCGCACCGCCGCGCGCCACAGCGCGGCGGCCAGGGCCAGCAAGCCCATCAGGATGGCGATCCAGCCGCTCTGCCACAGCCAGGGCAGCAAGGCCTGGCGCTTCTCGTGCAGATAGATCCAGGCCGTCGCGCCGGCTTCGGCCTGCAAGGCGGCGGCCAGCAGCAGGGGGTTGTCGCAACGCAGCGCGGGCTCGTTGTGGAACAGGTTGGTGCCGCTGTTGAGCGCGGTGACGCTGCCGCGCCCCAGCGGAACCCGGAGCGCATGCACGACGCTCTTGCGTGCCAGGGTCCAGGCTGGGGCCTGGTTCCGCCTGGGGCGCAAGTTGTACTGATCGGGGGGCGCGTCGCAGGAGGCGACTGACTCGGTGCTGCCCCAAAGCGGCGGGTTGGAGCTCAACTCCCGGCGTGGCCGCTGCACCGAGGCCGACGCTTCAGCGAACTTCTTTTCGTGCCTGGAGCGCTTGCTGGGTTTGACGTCCAGCAGCTCGACCGGCACCCAGTCCGCCAGTGCCGAGTTGTCCCACTCCGAGCTGGGCGCCAGCACCAAATGCCCACCCTGGAGTACCCATTGCTGCAACTGAGCCGAGCGCTCGGGCATCAGCTGCCAATCGCTGGACATCAGCACCAGGCGCGCCTGCGCGGGCGGCAGGTTCTTCAAGGCCTCGTGGCGCTCCACCTGCATGCCCAGGCGGCGCAGCAGCTGCTCGAAGGCGTAGACCGGGTTGTCGCGCGCCTCGCCCTGTGCAGCGCGCGGGCGCTGCACCTCCACCCATTCGGTGTTGAGCGACAGCCACCAGGCGCCCAGCAGCAGGCCCAACGCCCCCAGTAGCCAGGCCAGACGTTCGCGCGTCATGCGGGCGCCTCCGGCAGGTGCGCGTCAAAGCCCTGGCACAGCGCCTCCAGCTGTTCCGGCGCGAGCGCGCGCTGCGCGTAGGCCACCGTCTGCCAGCCCGTCACCAGTTGTACGAGAAAGTCCTGCGCCGGCGCAGCCAGCCGGGCCGACGCCAGGGTCAGGCATTCGCTCTCCGTGCTGGCCGCACGGATGGGCACACCCTGACCATGCACCAAGCGCGAGAGCGCGCCGCGGTAGAGCAGGGACAGGGCTGCGCGTTGCTCGCCGCGCAGCCACAGCGCGCGCGCCGCCGCGCCGATGTCGGCGGGCAGGCTGGCGGGGCGGATGTCCAGCGTGCCCACATGGGTGGGCGGCAGTGCGGCCAATGCGCCCGCGCCAGTGCCCTGGCCCAGCCAGTCGCGCAGGCGCAGCAGCACCCAGATCAACAGCGCCGCGCCGAGCAGCCAGATCGCCACCCGCAGGCCGGCGCTCAGATTGCCCATGAAATCGGCCCACCAGCGCGCGTTGCTCTTCTTGGTGCCCTCCTTCTCGTCCTCTTCGCGCTTGAAGCGCAGGGTCTTTGTGGTCTCCGTGCCGGGCAGCAGCGGGTCGGCCGCCACGGCGCTGGCCGCCGCCTGCACGGCGCTGGCGCTCATGGTGGGAGGCTCTGCGGCCAACGCGGGGCTGCCAGCCAGCGCCAGCAGCAGGATGGCCCGCTCAAGCAAAGGCATGGCGAAACTCCTGCTCGATGTCCCAGGCCTCCAGCGCCACGCGGCGGTTCAGGTACATCGCGAACCCGGCCGCCACGTAGAAGGGCTCCAGGAAGAGCACCACGGCCGCATAGCTCAGCGCCATCACCAGGTCGAAGCCGAGTTGTCCGCCGGCGTGTTGCTCGGGGTTCACGAACCAGTCCCAGATGCCGGCGTTCTGGTGTTCCGGCGCGAACCACCACAGCAGCGCCACCAGGCCGTAGACCAGCACGGCCTCGGCATGCACGAAGGCGGTCTGCAGCGCGCTGGCGGCACCGCGGTTGTCGTTCAACAGCAGCCGCCGGCGTTGGCGCCGGGCGCTGCCACGCTGGCCTTCGAGTTGCTCGATCGCCTGCGTGTAGGCGCGCCAGGGCGAAAAGCGCCGCCACAGCAGGGTG
This sequence comes from Inhella sp., assembly GCF_041912635.1. Lineage (GTDB taxonomy): Bacteria > Pseudomonadota > Gammaproteobacteria > Burkholderiales > Burkholderiaceae_C > Inhella. Next base: position 74,250 of record NZ_JAYRMO010000017.1, on the reverse strand, counting down.
CGCAGCAACTGTCCGCCCAGCACCTGGCGGCGCGCCCGCCACAGATCGGGCCAGCGCGTGGCTTCGCCGAACACCGCGCGCGCCAGCACGAACACCAGCACGCGGTCCAGCCAGGGCTTGAGCCAGAACAGGATCAGCAGCGGCAGCCAGCCCAGGCTGTCTACCGTGCACAGCGCCAGGGCCGTCACGGCCAGCAGGACCGGCGTGAAGCAGCGCCAGATCGAGCCCGCATGCGCCCGCACCAGGGCCAGACCGAGGTCGCAGGCCTCGCTCTGGCTGCGCGGACGCAGCGCGACGCTCAAGCCTTCAACGCGCATCGGCTGCTCCCTGGCCGGCGCGCAGCAGCCACAGCAGCACCAGGCCCCAGCACAGGCCGGCCACGCTGTACTTCACGGCCGGCGCGATCCAGGCCGCGCTGGACCAGAAGGCCTCGAACGTGGCGGCCACCACCAGCAGGAAGAAGGCGGCGTAGACCAGCGGTACGGCCGCCGTGGCGGCCGCCCGCAGGGACTCCAGGCGCGTGCGCCGGCCCGGCGCCAGCAGCCCCAGGCCCAGGGCCAGGCCGGCTGCGCCGGAGAGCACGATGCCGGTCAGCTCAAAGGACGAATGCGTGACCACGAAGGGCCAGAAGTTGTGCCCCAGGCCGGCGCGCACCAGATGCCCGGCAATGGCGCCGATCACCAGTCCGTTGTAGACCAGCACGAAGGCGCTGCCCACGCCGGCCAGGATGCCGGCACCGAAGCAGCGGAACCCGATGCCGATGTTGTTGAAGATGTAATGACCGAACATCTGCCAGTCATCGCCTGCGTCGCGCAGCCGCCCCATGGACTGCTTGCCGTCGGCGTACATGGCCTCGTACTCGCGCAGTTGCGCGGCATCCAGCAGGCGCAGCGCGAAGTCCGGCCCCTGCAGCGCCAGCGCGAAGGCGAGCGCCAGCGGCAGTGCAAACAGCGCCAGCGCCAACAGCACCAGGCGGCCCTGCGCGCGCACGGAATTGGGCAGGCGCACCCGCAGCAGCCGGCCGAAGGCGTGCAGGCCGTAGTCCTGGCGTCGGTAGATCAGCTGGTTCGCGTCCTGCGCCAGGGCTTCCAGCCGGGCCACCAGATGCACTGGATAGGCGCGCGACTGGGCCAGCGCCAGGTTTTCGCACACGCGCCGATAGCGCGCGGCCAGCAGGGCGCCGTCAACGGGCTTGCCCAGCTTGGCCTGCTCCAACTGCTCACCAAAGGCGGCCCACAGTGCGCCGTACTCGGACTCGAAATGCATCGGCGTCATGTGCGCCTTCCCATCAGCCATTGCGCCACGCCGGCCAGGCGCTCAGCAGCGCTGCGCGAGGCTTCATCGGCCCGCAGGGGCGGCAGCACCGGGGCGGCCAGCTGCGCCAGTTCCTCGAAGCGGGCCGGCGTCAGCCGCTGGGCCCGGCCGGCCCAGGACAGGATGGCCGCCTGCTCACGCGTACTCAGCGGCCGTGCCGGGGCCAGACTGGCGGCGGGCTGCGGGGCATCGTGCAGACGCACGGCCTCCGTGTGCACCACCAGGGTGCCAGCGGCCAGATCGCCCAGGCGCTTGCACTCTCGGTTCAGCAGCATGCTGACGATGCCGAAGGCATAGGCCAGCGGCAGGAAGTCCGCCACGCGCAGCAGGTTGCGTGTGAACGAGGCCGCGGGCGTCACGGGCAGGCCGGTGTCCATCACCACGCGCAGGCCCAGCGCGCGCTTGCCGGGCGTCGCGCCCCAGCGGCTGAGTTCGAACAGGATCGGGTACAGCCACTCCACGCAGAACAGACCGAGCAGGATCAGGCCGGCGCCCAGGCCGCCCAGGGTGCCGAGCAGGATCACCAGGCCCAGGTCAATGCCGATCCGGATCAGCAGATCCAGCAAAAAGGCCATGGTGCGCGCCACCAGCCCGGCAGGGCGGAGCGAGAGCACGATGCCTTCGGGGGTTTCGGCCAGGGCCAGGGTGTCGATGCGCTGGCGCGGCGCTGCGGCGGGTCCGCTCAGAGCTTGATCACCTGGGTGTCGGCGATCGAGTCATGCAGACACTTGCGCGAGGCGCGAAAAATGAGCACTGAATCGATCAGGGAATAGATCATGGCGATGCCCGTGCTGAAGTTCATCAGCATGCCGATGCCGTAACGCAGGCCCAGCAGGCGCCAGGCGTCGACCCTGGAGCCATCACTGCGCACGATGCGCAGTTTGAAAAGCATCTTGCCCAGCGTTTGGCCGCGCGTTACCAAGGGCCAGCCTTGCACCATCAGAAAGACCAGCAGACCTAAACCCAGATTCAACGGCGTCAAGCCCCAAATGCTCGCTTCGGTGGCCCGCTCCTGGGCCACGAGCAGCGGTTGCATCACGGGGATCATGTAAACGCCCCAGGCCACGGCGGCAGCGATGACTCCGTCCACCACCGCGGCCACCAGCCGTGTCCCGCGCCCAGCCATCGTCACAACTTCCGGCGCGCGGTCCTCTACATGCGCTTGCGGCGGCGCAAAGCGCGGGTCGATGGCATTTGACACTTGTGCTCCCTGAAATTTTGGCCGGCATTCTGCCGGCACGCATCGGTCGGGACGCTCGGTGTCTACGCTAGCTAGCGAGTACAGACGCCCAGCGGGTGCGAACTGGTGCGTCCATCCGCATGCAGACACAGGGCCTCGCCCTGTTCCAACGGCTCCCAACCCTCGGGCTCGCCCTCCAGCGGCTCGCTCGCTACCAGCTGGCCGAAGGCCTCGCGGCGGTGGTACAGCGTGGGGGGCTTGGCATCGCTGGCCCAGCGGAAGGCGTAGACGTCCTCGCCATCGGCCAGCGCGGCGGCAAAGCGCAGGGGCGCCTCGATGCCAGCCTGGCGCATGCGGCCGCTGACGTCTTCCAGCATCTCGCCGACCGCCTCCACCACGCCGTAGCCCTGCACGATGCGGTGCACCGCCATCAGGAACAGCAGTTCGGAATCGGTGGCGCCGCGGCGCTGGTGCCAGAGCGTGTCGGGCAGCTCGGCCTCCAGCTCACGCCGCAGGCAGCCGAAGCCGCCCACCTGACCGTTGTGCATGAACAGCCAGCTGCCGCTGGCAAAGGGGTGGCAATTGGCCAATGAAATGCCGCCGCCAGTGGCCGCGCGCACATGGGCGAAGAACAGATGCGATCGCACATGGGCGGCCAGGGCCAGCAGGTTCTCGTCGCTCCAGGCCGGCGTCACCTCGCGGTAGATGCCAGGCGTCTCGCGCTCGCCGTACCAGCCCACGCCAAAGCCATCGCCATTCGTCACGACCTTGGCTTCTTCGGCGCGCAAGGACTGCCGCACCAGCGAATGCTTGGGTCGGCAGACCAGGTCTTCCATGTAGATCGGATCCCCACGGTAGGCAAGGAATCGGCACATCGGCAAGCACCTCCTGGTTCAGTCTGACACACTGGCGCGCATGGACCTGCTCTTCGTCATCGACCCCCTAGCCCACTTCAAGACCCAGAAGGACAGCAGCTTCGCCATGATGCGCGCGGCCGCCCGGCGCGGCCATGCCATCTGGGCCTGCGAGACCCCGCAGCTGCATTGGCAGAGCGGCCAGCGCGTGCTGGCCCGCGGCGCGCAGCGCCTGCAGTTGAGCGAGGCCGCCGTGGTGAGCCACTACGGCAGCAAGCTGGACGACTGGTATGCCGTGGCCGAGACCCGCGACCTCGCCCTGGCCGACAGCGGCGCGGTGCTGATGCGCAAGGACCCGCCCTTTGACGCCGAGTTCATCTACGCCACCCACCTGCTCAGCCAGGCCGAGCGCGAGGGCGCACGCGTGTTCAACAATCCCGCGGCCCTGCGCGAGCACCCCGAGAAGCTGGCCCTGCTGGAGTTCCCGCAGTTCACCGCCCCCACGCTGGTGAGCCGCGACCCCGAGCAACTTCGCGCCTTCCACGCCGAGCAGCGCGACGTGATCTTCAAGCCCCTGGACGGCATGGGCGGCATGGGCATCTTCCGCGTGCGTGAAGACGGCCTGAACCTCGGCTCCATCCTGGAGCAGCTGACGCATTACGGCAGCCAGACCATCATGGCGCAGCGCTACCTGCCCGAGATCGTCGACGGCGACAAGCGCGTGCTTCTGATCGACGGTGTGCCGATTTCGCACAGCCTGGCGCGCATCCCGCAGGGCAACGAGGTGCGCGGCAACCTGGCTGCTGGCGGCAAGGGCGTGGCCATGCCGCTGACGGCGCGCGAACGCGAAGTGGCCGAGGCCCTGGGTCCCCTGCTCGCGGCGCGCGGCCTGCTGCTGGTGGGGCTGGATCTGATCGGTGGCTACCTTACCGAGATCAATGTCACCAGCCCGACCTGCTTCCAGGAAATCAGCGCGCAAGCCGGGCCGGATGTGGCGGCGCAGTTCGTCGCCGCCCTCGAAGCCAAGCTTTAGGGAGGGTTCTGCAGACCCTCCCTAAAAGAGCTCGCCCTCGCGCGAGGGCGGCGCCAGGCCCAGGTGGCGGTAGGCCATCAGCGTGGCCATGCGGCCGCGCGGGGTGCGGTGCAAATAGCCCTGCTGGATCAGGTAGGGCTCGATGACGTCTTCGATGGTGTCGCTGGCCTCGCCGATGGCGGCGGCCAGGTTGTCCAGGCCGACCGGGCCGCCATCAAAGCGCTGGATCAGCGCGTCGAGCAGCTTGCGGTCCATCAGGTCGAAGCCGGCACTGTCGACATCCAGCATCTTCAGCGCGGCCTCGGCGGTGGGCTGGTTGATGCGGCCATCGCCCTTCACATCCGCCCAGTCGCGCACGCGGCGCAGCAGGCGGTTGGCGATGCGCGGCGTGCCGCGCGAGCGACGCGCAATTTCCAGCGCGCCGGTCTCGTCGATCGGCGCGTTCAAGAGCCCGGCCGAGCGGGTGACGATGCGCTGCAACTCGGCCGGCGTGTAGAACTCCAGCCGCGTGGTGATGCCGAAGCGGTCGCGCAGCGGGTTGGTCAGCATGCCGGCGCGGGTGGTGGCGCCCACCAGGGTGAAGGGCTGCAGATCGAGCTTGATCGAGCGCGCGGCCGGGCCCTCGCCGATCATGATGTCGATCTGGAAGTCTTCCAGCGCGGGGTAGAGGATTTCTTCGACGACCGGCGACAAGCGATGGATCTCGTCGATGAAGAGCACATCGTTGCGCTCCAGGCTGGTCAGGATGGCGGCCAGGTCGCGCGGTTTTTCCAGCACCGGGCCCGAGGTCTGGTGCAGACGCACGCCGAGCTCGGCGGCAATGATGTGCGAGAGCGTGGTCTTGCCCAGGCCCGGCGGGCCGAACAGCAGCACATGGTCCAGCGCCTCCTGGCGCTTGCGCGCCGCGCCGACAAAGATGTCCAACTGCTCGCGCGCCTTGGTCTGGCCGATGTACTCGTCCAGGCGCTTGGGGCGCAGGGCGCGCTCCAGCGCTTCCTCGTTGGGCGAGCGCGTGCCGGCCGAGACGATGCGCTCCAGCGGCGCGGCGGCGAAATCGTCGGTCTGGATCGGCATGGGTCAGCGGCTTAGCGGCTCAGGGCTTTCAGGGCCTGACGGATGCCCTCGGCCACACCGATGTCGGCCGGCAGGCTCTTCACCGCGGCTTGCGCTTCCTTGTCGCTGTAGCCCAGGGCCAGCAGGGCCTGGCTGATGTCGGCCTGCGCACTGCCCAGGGCCACGCTGCCGGCGCCCGGCAGGGCGTCGGCCAGCTTGCCCTTGAGTTCCAGCAGCAGGCGCTCGGCGGTCTTCTTGCCGATGCCCGGCACTTTCACCAGGCGGCCGGCCTCCTGGCGCGCCACGGCCTCGCTCAGGTCGCCCACTGACAGGCCGGACAGCAGCGAGAGTGCGGTGCGCGGGCCCACGCCGGAGATCTTGATGAGCTGGCGGAAGGCCTCGCGCTCCTCGGCGCTGAGAAAACCGAACAGGATGTGCGCGTCCTCGCGCACCACCTGGTGGGTCAGCAAGGTCACCGGTTCGCCCAGGCCGGGCAGGGCGCAGAAGGTGCTCATGGGCACATCCACCTCGTAGCCCACGCCCTGCACATCAATGAGTACCTGCGGCGGCGCCTTGGCTGCCACCGCCCCTCGCAGCCTTCCGATCATCAGCCGCGTCCGAACAGGCCCAGGCGCTGTGCTTCCAGTGCGGCTTCGGCGCGCGAGCTCACATTGAGTTTGCGGTAGATCTGCTTCACGTAGTCGGCAATGGTGTGGCGCGACAGACCCAGCTGCACGCCGATCTCGGGCAGGGTGAAGCCCTTGGCCACGCGCAGCAGCACTTCGGTCTCGCGTTCGGTCAGCTGCACATCGGGCACCACCGAGGCGGCCGGCGTGCGGCGTTGGCCGGTGAAGTAGGCGATGACCTTGCGGGCGATCGAGGGCGACAGCGGCGGTTCGCCCTGGCTGATGCGCTGCAGCTGCTCCACCAGCAGCTCGCGTGCCTGTTCCTTCAGCAGGTAGCCGAAGGCGCCGGCCTGCAGGGCGGGAAAGAGGTGTTCGTCGTCGTCGTGGATGGTGACGATGACCGATTGCGCCTCGGGCTGCTTGTCGCGCAGGGCCTCAACCACCGTCACGCCCGAGCCATCGGGCAGGCCGAGGTCGATCAGCGCCAGCTCGAAGCGCTGCTGGCCGACCTGCAGCAGGGCGTCCTGCACGCGCGCGCACTCCACCACGCGGGCGTTGGCGAAGACCTGCTGGATCAGGTTCTTCAGCCACATGCGGATCTCGGGAATGTCTTCGAGCAGCAGGACGTGGTCCATGGCGTTCACCGGGCAATCAAAAGGTAACGGGCAAGTATCACAGAGGGATGCTCAGGCGGATCAGCGTGCCCCAGCCGGGGCCGGATTCGACCAGGCACTGACCCTGCATCTGCTTGGCGCGCGCCTTCATGCTGGCCATGCCGTGGCCCTTGTCGAGCCGACCGTCCAGCGCGCTGGAGATGCCGTGACCGTTGTCCTGCAGGATGACCTGGAAATCGTCGTCGAGGACCTGGCAGCGCACCGTGCAGCGCGTGGCGCCGCTGTGCTTGATGATGTTGCTGATCGACTCGCGAATGATGCGCGTGGTCTGCACATAGGCGCGCGCCGGCAGCGTGTAGGACACGTCCTCGGCGAGCGAAATCCACTCGGCCTCGATATTGGCCTGGGTCAGGCGCGAGACCACCTCGGCGCGCCAGTCGCCTACCGCGTCCAGCAGCTGCACCGGCTTGCCGGTCAGCCCGCGCACCGACAGTCGCATCTCCTCCAGCGCCTCGCGCGCCAGCGTGGAGATGCGCTCGCTCTCGCTGGTGTGCACGATGGTCAGCAGCTTGGCGCCCAGGTCGTCGTGCAGATCGGCGGCAATGCGCTTGCGCTCACGCTCGGTCACCTGCTCCAGGTGCTGGTCGCTCAGGGTGCGTTGCTGACGCTCGAACTCGACCAGGCGTTCCTGCCAGCGCTGGTCGTTCGTCACCAGGCGCTGTTCGGCCTGCAGGCGAGCCTGCGCAAAGCCCAGCAGCTGGCTCAGGCCGGCCAGCGCCAGGCCCAGCGTCACCCAGGGCACGGCCGGGCTGCGGTGGGTCTGCGCCCAGGCCAGCAGGCAGGCCAGCAGGCCCAGGCTCGTCAGCACCGGCAGCAGCGTGCCATGGGCCTGCTCGCGCCAGGCGCGCAGGCCCTCACCGCCGTGCCGCCATTGGCGCATCCGGTGCACCAGGAATCCCAAGCTGACCAGGGCCAGCGCGGCGGCCCAAAGGCCGAGTACGGCGCCCTGCAAGGTGGCGGCGGCAGGCGCCTGCCCCAGGCTCCAGGGCAACCAGGGCAGGGTCACCGCCAGCAGCAGGGCGGCAGCGTCCAGGCGGTTGTGTCGCCAGCCCAGCTGGCGTCCCAGCAGCAGCAGCCAGCCGGCGCAGCACAGGCCCAGCAGCAGGCCGCGCAGCAGGTCGGCGTGGTCACGCGGCAGCCACACCTGCCATTCCGCGACCAGCAGCAGGGCCCAGGCCAGCAGGGCGGTGGCGCCCAGCAGCAGGCGGCGTTCCCAGCGGTGCATCAGGCCCATCAAACCCAAGGCCAGCGCCAAGCCCGCCAGCACGCCGGCGGCGCCCAGCGCGAGCCCGGCGCGCTGCCACACGAGGCTGCGGTGCAGGCCCAGCAGCTCGTCCCAGGGGCCGATCTGCGGCGCGTCCAGGCGTTCGGCGCGACCGAGGGAAAACGGCGTGGGGTCCAGGCTTTGCTGGCGCAGCTCCAGCAGATTGCCCTGCTCGCCCAGCAGGCCGATCGGCAGCGCCAGCAGCAGCGGGCTGCGGCAGGGCATGCCCGCGCCGTCTTCCAGCAGCACCACGCCGTTGACGCGCACGCTGCGCACCCCACAGGGGCTGGCCAGCCAGAGCGCGGCGGCCACACGCTCGCCGCCGGGGTAATCGAAGCGGAACTGCAGCTCCTGGGCGACCGGGCCGGGCGCGCGCGGCAGTTGCACCGGGGCGCCCTGGCCGCCCAGCAGCCGGGCCTGCTCGAGCACCAGCGGCGCGGCGCCGGCCAGCCAGGCGTTCAGCAGCAGGAACAAAAAAGCCCCGACCCGTCGGACCGAGGCCCACACAGACGGGGCGGAGCGCATGGCGGGAATTGTGCAGGAGGGGTCGTCGACAATCGGCGCCCCTCCCCCGATCCGCCTGCCCAGGAAAGCCCGTGGTCCTGCAACACGAGTTCGAAGACATCGACAACCAGCAGCTCGCCCACCTGTGTGGCGAGCTGGACGCCAATCTCCTGGCCGTGGCGGCCGCCCATGGCGTGCGCCTCACGCGTCGCCAAGCGCGCTTTCGCATCGAAGGCCCGGCAGCGGCGGCACGCGCCGCGCTGGACGCCCTGCAGCGTCTGCGCGCGCTGTCGCAGCGCCCCATCGCCCCCGAGACCCTCCAGCTGCTGCTGGCGCAGTCGGGCGCCAAGCCCGCCAGCCAGCCGGCCGAGGCCCCGGTGCAGCTGCACACCCGCCGGCACGACCTGGCCGCGCGCACGCCCAACCAGCAGCTCTACCTCAACCGCATCCTTTCCAACGACCTGAGCTTCGGCATCGGCCCGGCCGGCACCGGCAAGACCTATCTGGCCGTGGCCTGTGCGGTGGATGCGCTGGAGCGCCACCAGGTGCAGCGCATCGTGCTGACGCGCCCAGCGGTGGAAGCCGGCGAGCGCCTGGGCTTCCTGCCGGGCGACCTGGCGCAGAAGGTCGACCCCTATTTGCGCCCGCTCTTTGACGCCCTCTACGACCTGATGGGTTTCGAGCGCGTCGCCAAGGCGCAGGAAAAAGGCCTGCTCGAAGTGGCGCCGCTGGCCTTCATGCGCGGGCGCACGCTGAACCACGCCTTCGTCATCCTGGACGAGGCGCAAAACACCACGCCCGAGCAGATGAAGATGTTCCTGACCCGCATCGGCTTCGGCAGCCGTGCCGTCGTCACCGGCGACACCAGCCAGATCGACCTGCCGCGCGGCATGACCAGCGGCCTGGTGGATGCCGAGCAGGTGCTGCGCGGCGTCGAGGGGCTGGCGTTCACGCGCTTCACGCGCGCCGACGTGGTGCGCCACCCGTTGGTGGGCCGCATCGTCGAGGCCTACGACAACCGCGCCGCCGCCACCGGAGGCCGGCCATGAGCCGGCCGCTGCTGCCCGAGCTCGGCCTGTCGCTGCAGTTCGCCGACCCCCGCCACCGCGCCGCGCTGCCACGCCACAAGGTGGCGCGCTGGATCCGCCATGCGCTCGAAGGCGATGGCGAGATCACGGTTCGCATCGTCGATGCCGAAGAGGGGCGCGAGCTCAACCGCAGCTACCGCGGCAAGGACTACGCCACCAATGTGCTGACCTTCGACTACGACAGCGACCCGGTGGTGCTGGCCGACCTGGTGCTCTGCGCCGAGGTGGTGGAGCGCGAGGCCGCGGAGATGGGCAAGACTCTCGAAGCCCATTACGCCCACCTGCTGGTGCACGGCACCCTGCATGCGCAGGGCTGGGACCACGAAGAGACGGCCGAGGCCGAGGCCATGGAGGCGCGCGAAACCGAGATTCTGCAAGGCCTGGGTTACCCCGACCCCTACGGCCGCGAACCCAGGTAGCGCTTGCGCCGGAACCACCAGCCCAGGCCCAGGCCCACGCCGGCCATCAGGCCCAGCGCGATCCAGGCGCCCTCGCGTGCATGGATCAGCGGCAGGGCATCGAAGTTCATGCCGAAGATGCCGGTGATCAGGTTCAGCGGCAGGAACACGGCGGTCAACGCGGTCAGCACCTTCATGATGCTGTTGGTGCGGTGGCCGACGGCGGCGTAATGCATCTGCACCGCTGATTCGGTGTTCGCCGTCAGCCGGCGAATGTGCGAGAGCACGCGCTCGACGTGCTCCTGCACGTCGCGTGCGCGAACCCGCAAGGCTTCCTGATCGGCCGAGCCGACGCGATCGGGAAACTCGGACTGGGCGTCCAGCCATTCCTGCACGGCGGCATGCTGGTCCTCGCACAGCTCTTCCAGGCCATGCAGGGCATCGCGTGCGGCAAGCAGGGCCGGCCAGTCCTCAAAGGGCTGACGCGTGTTCAGCAGATCCTGCTGCAACTCGGCGTGGCGGCGCGAGAGCAGCCGGCGCAGGTCCAGATAGCTGTCCACCATGTGGTTGAGCATGCGCAGCATCAGCTCGTCCGGGCTGAGCGGCAGGCGATGGCTGCCGCGCAGGTCCTCGCTGCCCACCAGCAGCGGCAGGCGCTCCTGGAAGTAGCCCAGCACCGGGCACTCGTCCGGGTGCACGCTGATCAGCAGGCGCTCGAACACCGCGAAGCCGACCGCGCGGGTGTCGATCAGCTGCGCCCAGTCCGCGCCCTCGGCCTGGCGCGCCGCGGCCAGGCGGCGCAACACCATCAGGTCGTAGGCCTGGGTGGATTCGAAGTGCGAGGGCAGCTGCTCGTTCAACAGGTCCGAGACATGCAGATCCATCAGCGGCGCATGCAGCCAATGCGCCAGCCTGGCCTGAAGCACCGGGAACTGGCGCTTCAGCCCCTCGCGGGTCAGCGCCAGCCACAGAAAACCGCTCGCAGGCAGCTCGTCGGGCAGCGCCGGCAGGCTGTCCAGCCCGCCGCGCTGCACATGCTGGATCTGCAGTTCGGCCATCAGGCTTTGAGCAGGCGCGCCGCGTCCAGCGCGAAGTAGCTGAGCACGCCGTCGGCGCCGGCGCGCTTGAAGGCCAGCAGCGATTCCAGCATCACCACATCGTGTGCCAGCCAGCCGTTGGCGGCTGCCGCCTTGAGCATCGCGTACTCGCCGCTGACCTGGTAGGCGAAGGTCGGCACGCGGAACTCGTCCTTGACGCGGCGCACCACGTCCAGATAGGGCATGCCGGGCTTGACCATCACCATGTCGGCGCCTTCGGCCAGGTCCATCGCCACCTCGCGCAGGGCCTCGTCGCTGTTGCCCGGATCCACGTAATAGGTGTTCTTGTCGGCCTTGCCCAGCGCGCTCTTGGAGCCCACCGCATCGCGGAAGGGGCCGTAGAAGCCGCTGGCGTACTTGACGCTGTAGGCCATGATGCGCGTGTGGATGAGGCCGGCGGCCTCGAAGGCCTGGCGGATCGCGCCGATGCGGCCGTCCATCATGTCGCTGGGGCCCACCATGTCGGCGCCAGCCTCGGCCTGGGTCAGGGCCTGGCGCACCAGCAGCTGCACGGTGGCGTCATTGATCAGGTAGCCGGTCTCGTCGGGCAGGCCATCCTGGCCGTGGCTGGTGTAGGGATCGAGCGCCACATCGGTCAGCAGGGCCAGCTGCGGAAAGTGCGACTTCAGCGCGCGCACCGCCCGCGGGATCAGGCCCTGCGGGTTGAAGGCTTCGGCACCGTCGATAGTCTTCAGTTGCGGCTCAATGGCGGGAAACAGCGCGAGCGCCGGAATGCCCAGTGCCATCGCCTCTTCGGCTGTGCGCAGCAGCTGATCGATCGGCAGCCGCGCGACGCCCGGCATCGAGGCAATCGGCTGGGCCTCGCTGCCCTCGTGCACGAAGACAGGCAGGATCAGATCGCTGGCGTGCAGGCGGTGTTCGCGCACCAGGTCGCGGGTGGCGGCGTCGCGGCGCAGCCGGCGCGGGCGGCCGGCGGGGAAGGGGGAAAAGACGGTCATGGCAGCGTGAAATAGTGGAGTCAAACCGGGCTTTCCCTGCGCATGCAGGGCTTGCCAGCGCCAGAGGGGGCGGTGCTAGACTTATCAGCGAATGGTAGCCGCGAGGCCACTGTTCCCTGCTTTTCCTCCCTGAGCAGGAGCCTTGTGTGATGACAGCATCAAGGCTTTCCGCCCCAGCCTTCGGCTGGGGCTTTTTTTTGTTGTTTCGGATCTGCGGTGGCTGGCGCCACCGGGCCGTACCGGCCGACCGGCTGCGCCGCTCCAGATCCTGCACAACCAAGCAGCTGCGCTGCTTGACGTCGGTTGGGGTGCCACTGCCTTCGCATAATCCGCCGATGCATTGGTTTCTCTGGGTCAAGGCCTTTCACATCGTGTTCGTGGCGTCGTGGTTTGCGGCGCTGTTCTATCTGCCGCGCATATTTGTCAATCTGGCCATGGTGCCCAAGGACAGCCATGCCGAGCGCGAGCGGCTGTTGTTGATGGCGCGCAAGCTGCTGCGCTTCGGCAACCTGCTGATGGTGATCGCCTTGCTGCTCGGGCTGGTCATGCTGGGCCACAACTGGCGTGGCTACCTGCTGGGCCAGGGCTGGATGTGGGTCAAGCTGCTGCTGGTCGCCGTTTCGCTGGGCTTTCACTGGCGCTGTGCCGGCTTGCTCCAAGAGTTCGAGCACTTGGCCAACCGGCGCAGCCATCGCTGGTTTCGGGTCTTCAATGAGATGTCGGTGCTGCTGTTTGCCGGCGCGGTGGTGATGGTGGTGGTGCGGCCCTTCTGATGTCGGCGCGCCGCTCCAGCAGCGCGGCCTGGCTGGCACTGGGCTATGCCGCCTTGGTGGTGTACGCCAGCCTCTATCCGTTCGGGCCCTGGGCCTGGCCGGCCGGCATGCCCTGGCAGCAGCTGTTCCGTCTGCCCTGGCCGCGCTACTGGATCCAGTTCGACATCTGGGCCAATGCGGTGGGCTACCTGCCGCTCGGGCTGCTGCTGTTCGTGACGGTGTGGCGGGCCGGCCGGCCGCGTGTGCTGGCCTTTCTGTTGGGGGCGTTCAGCTGCGCGGCGCTGGCCTATGCCCTGGAAGTGACCCAGTACTTCGTGGACAAGCGCGTGCCCTCACTGGGCGACTGGGTGCTCAACAGTGGCGGCGGCTTGCTGGGGGCGCTTCTGGGCCTGCTGCTGGTGGGCCTGGGCGTGCTGGAGCGTGGCGCCCGCTGGCGCGAGCGCTGGTTTTTGCCGCAGGGCGGCGCAGGGCTGGCCTTGCTGGCGCTGTGGCCGCTGGGGCTGCTGTTCCCGCCGCCGCTGCCGCTGGCGCAGGGCCAGTTCCTGCCGGCACTGCTGGCCACCGCGGCGGAATGGCTCCAAGACACCCCCTGGGCTTCGGAGCTGCCAGTGCTTGCGGGCAATCGGCCCAGCGGGCTGCTGGCCGGCAGCATCACCGGCCTGGGCTTGCTGGCGCCCTGCCTGCTGATGCTTGCGCTCACTCGGCAGGGGTGGCACCGCGTCGCGCTTGTGTTCGGGGCGTTGGCTGTGGGCGTGGGCATGACCAGCGTGTCCGCCGTATTGGGCTTCGGCCCGCAGCAGGCCTGGAGCTGGCCCACACCCAGCACCTTGCCGGGCCTGCTGACAGGCACTGCCCTGGCCCTGCTGTGCGCGCTGCTGCCGGCGCGCCTGAATGCGGTGCTAGCGTTGCCGGTCTTCACGGCCCTGCTGGTGCTCGTCAACGGCCTGGCGCCCGATGTGTATTGGCAGCAGAGCCTGCTGATCTGGGAGCAGGGCGCCATGGTCAAGCTCTACGGCCTGACGCAGTGGCTCGGTTGGTGGTGGCCGCTGCTAGGCCTGGGTTGGTGCATGGCGCGGGTGACGGCCTCCCTAGAATCCCGTCCCTTATGAGCAGTTACTACCAGCGCCACATCTTTTTCTGCCTGAACCAGCGCGACAACGGCGAGGCCAGCTGTGCCCAGCACGCCGCGCAGGCAGGTTTCGACCACTGCAAGGCGCGCGTGAAGGCGGCCGGGCTGGCGGGCAAGGGCGCGGTGCGGGTCAACAAGGCGGGTTGCCTGGACCGCTGCGCCGGCGGCCCGGTGGCTGTGGTCTACCCCGAGGCCGTCTGGTACACCTTTGTGGACAACAGCGACATCGACGAGATCGTCGACCGCCATCTGGCCAAGGGCGAGGTCGTGGAGCGCCTGCAACTGCCCGATTCGGTCGGTCGCTGATGAAGCCCCACACCCAGCGCCGGCTCATCGACGGGCCAGTTGGGCCGCTGGAGCTGGCCATCGATGAACCCGAGGGCACGCCGCGCGGCGTGGCCCTGCTGCTGCACCCGCTGCCCACCCATGGCGGCACGATGGACAACAAATGCGTGCAGTCGCTGGCGCGCGCCGCGCTGGCCCTGGGCCTGCGCGCGGTGCGCTTCAACTTCCGTGGCGTCGGCCAGTCCGCCGGCGCCTTCGATCACGGCGTCGGCGAGGTGGATGACGCCTGGGCTGCGGCGGCCGCGGTGCGTGAGCCCGGCCTGCCCTTTTACCTGGGCGGCTTCTCCTTTGGCGCCTTCGTGGCCACCAAGCTGGCCGAGCGCCTGCAGCAGGCGGGCCAGCCGGTTGACAAGCTGGCCCTGATCGGTCTGGCCGCCAGCCGCTTCCCGGCTGAGCAGGTGCCGCCGCAGACCTTCGTGCTGCACGGAGAGCACGACGACGTGGTGCCGCTCGCTGCCGTGCTCGACTGGGCGCGCCCGCAGGCCCTGCCCGTCACCGTGCTGCCCGGCGCCGGCCATTACTTTCACGGGCAGCAGACGCTGCTCAAAGACCTGGTGATTCGCGCCTGGTCGCTCTGACTTTTCCTTGGATCCCATGAAGCTGATCGTTCGCACCCTCCTGCTGTGCGCCCTGGCCCTGCCGGCCTGGGCCCAGGCTCCGCAGCCCCCCGAAGTGGCGGCGCGCCAGTACCTGCTGTTCGATGTCAGCAGCAACCAGATCCTGGCCGAGCGCGAGGCCGATACGCAGGCCGAGCCGGCCTCCCTGACCAAGCTGATGACGGCCTATCTGGTCTTCAATGCGCTGAAAGAAAAGCGCCTGACCCTGCAGCAGGAGTTGCCGGTGTCGCAGCGGGCCTGGGCCGAGCGCAAGGGCGACCCCTCGCTGATGTTCATCGACACCACCATGCGCCCCAAGGTGGACGAGCTGCTGCACGGCATGATCGTGCAGAGCGGCAATGACGCTTCGGTGGCGCTGGCCGAGGGCGTCAGCGGCACGGTGGAGCAGTTCGTCGAGCTGATGAACCGCCAGGCCAAGGCCTGGGGCCTGAAGAACACCCAGTTCAAGAACGTGACGGGCATGAGCGAGCCCGGGCACTACAGCTCGGCGCGCGACCTCTCCGTCATCGCCGCCCACCTCATCCTCGACCACGCCGAGTACTACGGCTACTACAAGGTCCGCGAGTACACCTACAACAAGATCAAGCAGGGCAACCGCAACCTGCTGCTGGCGCGCGACCCTTCGGTGGACGGGCTGAAAACCGGCTACACCGAGGCGGCGGGCTACTGCCTGATCACCAGCGCGCTGCGCGACTTCCCCAATGGCAAGCGCCGCCTGCTGAGCGTGGTGCTGGGCACGGCCTCGAAGGAGGCGCGCGCCAATGAAAGCCAGAAGCTGCTGAACTGGGGCTTCAGCGCCTGGGATGGGCTGCGCCTGTACGAAGGCGGCAAGACGCTGGCCGAGGTGGAGGTCTGGAAGGGCCAGGCCAAGAAGGCCAAGCTGGGTGCGGCCCAGCCGGTGTTCGTCACCGTGCCGCGCGGCGAAGGCGCCAAGCTGCAGACCGAGCTCAAGCGCACCGACCCACTGATCGCCCCCTTGCAAAAGGGTCAGCGCGTCGGCACCCTGACGGTCAAGAGCGCAGCCGGCGCACCGCTGGCGGAGCTGCCGGTGGTGGTGCAGGAAGCGGTGCCTGAGGCGGGCCTGTTCGGTCGCCTGTGGGACGCCATGCGTTTGTGGATCAAGTGAAGGGCCACGCCATGAAGCCGGAAGAGTCGCTGATCGAGTACCCCTCGCAGTTCCCCATCAAGGTGATGGGCGCGCATGTGGAGGGCTTCGTCGAGGCCATCGGCCATGTGGCGCTGCAGTTCGACCCGGGCTTTGACGTCCGAACCATCGAGCAGCGGCCCTCCAAGGGTGGCAACTACCTGGGGCTGACCATCACCATCACGGCCACCAGCCGCGAGCAGTTGGATGAGCTCTACCGCACGCTCACCACGCATCCGATGGTTAAGGTGGTGTTGTAGGCGTCGGCTCGTTCAGCGCGCGCTCCAGTTCTTCGAACTTGGCGGCAGCGGCCACGTCACCCTGGGCGGCTGCGCGGCCGTACCAGCTCTGGGCCAAGCGCAGATCGCGCGGCAGGCCCAGGCCCTTCTCGTACATCGAGGCCAGCAGGTACTGCGAGCCCAGCTCGCCGCGCTCGCCGGCCTGGCGGAACCAGGCGGCGGCCTGCTTGAAATCCTGCTCGACCCCACGGCCCAGGTAATGGGCCAGGCCGATGGCCTCCATGGCGCCGGCATGACCGCCTTGCGCCAGCCGGCCATACCAGTGCAACGAGGCTTTGAGGTCGCGTGTCGGCCCCGGCAGTTCCAGCAACTGGGCCAGCGCCCATTGCGCGGCGCGGTCGCCGTCCGTCGCGGGGGCATGCAACAGGCGCAGGGCTTGGGCGCGGTCGCCGGCATCCAAGGCCTGCTGTGCCGCATCCAGGGCATCGGCCTGGGCGAGATTGAGCAGCAGGACCAGCAGCAGCGCACGCATGGGCCGACGCTAGCATCCCGAGCATGATTCTCAAGACCCTGGGCCGGGTGGACTGGCAAGACACGGCCGCCGCCATGCAAGCCTTCACCGCCGCGCGCGGGCCCGACACAGCTGACGAGCTGTGGCTGTGCGAACACCCGCCCGTCTTCACGCTCGGTCTGGCCGCCAAGCCCGAGCACCTGCTGGCGCCGGGTGACATCCCGGTGGTGCAGAGCAACCGCGGCGGCCAGGTGACGTATCACGGCCCCGGGCAGATCGTGGCCTATCCGCTGGTAGACCTGAGCCGCCTGGGCATCTACGTCAAGGAGTACGTGTTTCGCCTGGAGGCCGCGCTGATCCAGACCCTGGAGCGCTTCGGGCTGACGGGTCTGCGCGTGCCCGGCGCGCCCGGCATCTACGTGCGCCTGGCCGATCCACGCGCCCATGCTGCGCCGCAGGGCCCGGCGCTGGATCCCTTCGAGGGCCTGGGCAAGGTGGCGGCGCTGGGCATCAAGATCAGCCGGCACTGCAGTTACCACGGCCTGGCGCTGAACGTTGCCATGGACCTCGAACCCTTTTCGCGCATCAACCCCTGTGGTTATCCCGGATTGCGAACGGTCGACCTCGTTACACTCGGCGGCCCCAGCGATTGGGCGGCCGTGGCCGCCGTGCTCACCGAGCGGCTGGCGGCGCAGCTAGGAGGCTGTCTGGCTTAGGGGCGGCCCCGCGTTGGACTTGGAAGGGGGCTCAGCCTAGGCGCCAAGCGCAGCCGTGCCAATGGCACGGCGAGCATTGGCAACGACGGATCAGCCCCCTTCCAAGCCCAACCCGCAGGGCCAGGGCAATTTGCAGGGCGAATGCGGCGTTGCCGGCTCGTTGTGTGGCTCTCCACACGGCCTCGCCGGCGCCTAGCCTCGCCCCGCAAATTGACCTGGCGCGGGGCCGCCCCTAAGCCAGACAGCCTCCTAAAGCCATGACGACCGAGACCCCGAGCAGCTACGACCCGTCCGAGAAGCAAAAGGGCGACGCCAAGACCAAGCGCATCCCCATCAAGGTGGTGCAGGCCGAGGTGCTGAAGAAGCCCGACTGGATCCGCGTGCGCGCGGGCTCGCCGAATACGCGCTTTTACGAAATCAAGCAGATCCTGCGCGAGCACAAGCTGCACACGGTCTGCGAAGAGGCCAGTTGCCCGAACATCGGCGAGTGCTTCGGCCATGGCACCGCGACCTTCATGATCATGGGCGACAAGTGCACGCGCCGCTGCCCCTTCTGCGATGTGGGCCATGGCCGTCCGGACCCACTCGATCCGAACGAGCCCGCCAACCTGGCCAAGACCATCGGTGCGCTCAAGCTCAAGTACGTCGTCATCACCAGCGTCGACCGTGACGATCTGATCGATGGCGGCGCCCAGCATTTCGTCGACTGCATCCGCGAGACCCGCGCGGCCTCGCCCGCAACCAAGATCGAGGTGCTGGTGCCCGACTTCCGCGGCCGCGACGATCGCGCGCTGGAGATCCTGAAGGCGGCCCCGCCGGATGTGATGAACCACAACCTCGAGACCGTGCCGCGCCTCTACAAGGAAGCGCGTCCCGGCAGCGACTACGCCTTCAGCCTGAACCTGCTGAAGAAGTTCAAGGCCGCGGTGCCGGACGTACCCACCAAGTCTGGCCTGATGGTCGGCCTGGGCGAGACCGACGAGGAGATCCTCGCGGTGATGCGCGACCTGCGCGCCCATGGTGTGGACATGCTGACCATCGGCCAGTACCTGGCCCCCAGCGGCCATCACCTGCCGGTGCGCCGCTATGTGCACCCGGACACCTTCAAGATGTTCGAGCTCGAGGCCGAGCAGATGGGCTTCAGCCACGCCGCCGTCGGCGCGCTGGTGCGCTCCAGCTACCACGCCGACCGCCAGGCGGCCGAGGCCGGCGCGATTTAGGCCCACCCCCGAAGCGGCCCAAGAGGCCGCCTCCCCCTCAAGGGGGCGCCACCAGTGGCCCGGCAAAGCCGGTTCCACGGTGGCCGCTTGATCAATGCGCCGCTGCCGAGAGCGATGCGATTCGCTCAAGTCGCGATCAGTTTTTCGATCAGTTGGTGCAGGGCCGGGAAGTCCGGCTCGCCCAGGATTTGCTTGACGATGCGGCCCTGCTTGTCGATCAGGAAGGTCGTGGGCGTCATGCGCACCGGACCGAAGGCATTGGCGATGGCGCCGGTGTTGTCGATCGCCACGCCGAAGGGCAGCTTGCGGGTCTGGGCAAACTGCGCCACATAGTCGGGTGGGTCGTACTGCATGGCCACGGCCAAGGTGTCGAAGCCCTTGCCCTGGAACTTGCGGTGCGTGGCGATGATCTCGGGCATCTCCTTTACGCAAGTGGCGCAGCTGGTGGCCCAGAAGTTCA
Organism: Inhella sp.; assembly: GCF_041912635.1. Classification (GTDB taxonomy): domain Bacteria; phylum Pseudomonadota; class Gammaproteobacteria; order Burkholderiales; family Burkholderiaceae_C; genus Inhella. The sequence goes on along the minus strand of NZ_JAYRMO010000017.1, from coordinate 55,052 downwards.
CCAGCATGACGCGACCGCTCCACTGGGCGCTGCTGTAGGTCTTGCCATCGAGCAGGGTGTAGTCCACCCGGGGAGCCGGAGTGCCGGCCTGCCAGTGCCAAGCCACGGCGCCCAGACCGGCGGCAGCCGCACCGGCCAAGCCGAGCAGGAGGTATCGACGATTCGTAGCCATGGCGCGATTCTCGCGCCTGGGCCAAGGCCCCACGGCCTGGGGGTCAGAGCCGGAAGGTCAGTTCCTGGCTGGCGGGGGCGAGTGCACGGCGCAGCAGGATAGGCAACTGGTTGGCCAGCTGGTCCTCGCGGCAGGGCGTGATGCCGGCGATGGCCGGCAAGGGCCCTCCGCCCGTGGGCAGGAGCTCAATGAAGGCAAAGCGCGGCGCATCGGCGCGCACATGGCAGCAGAACTGCTCCAGGTCGGGGCCATGCAGGCGCCCGTCGACGACGATGGCCTGCGGCAGGCGCTCCAGGCATTGCTGGAAGGCGACGTCGACCGAAGACAGCACCTCCAGCGACCAGCCCAGCGGCTCCAGCGCGGCGCGCGCCGACTGCACCAGTTCGGACCGAGCGCTCACCAGCAACACCTGCCAGCCCGCGAAGGGCCGCGTGTTGTGCCCGCTCTCGCTGTGGGCGGCCCCGAGATCCAAGGTCTCCAGCACCTCGTGCAGGCGCGGCACCGGGAAGTCGAGTTGAGCGACGCAGACCCCGGCCTCGTCCTCGCGCTTGACTTCGGCGCCCAGCAGCGCGGCCGTGTGCTCCACCAGCAGCCAGTTCAGGCCGCGGTGCGCCTCCGGCGCCGGGCCGCGGCTCAGCTGGTCCAGGTCGCGTACCGCGAAGCGGCAGCGCAGGCGGGCCCGTACCGGCCAGGGCGTGAGTTGCAGGTCCAGATCGATGGAGCTGCGCGTGTGCGACAGCGCCCAATCCAGCAGGCTGTTGAGCAGGCTGGTCACCAGCGTCGGGTCGCCCTGGATTTCGGCCAGATGCAGGTGCACGCGCAGTTGCAGGCCACGCACCGCGGCTTCGCGCCGCCGCGTGGCACAGACCTGCTCCAGGCATTCGTTCAGGGCCAGGCGGTCTTGCGCCGGCCGTACCCGGCCGCTGGCCAGGCGGCCAAGTTGGTGCGCCATGGCAGCGCCGTCGCGCGCGCGCCGCAGCGGCTCGCGCAGGCTGGCCAGTGCCGCGGCCAGCTCGCTGTTGCCATTGGCTTGCAGGGTTTGCAGGCGCTCCAGGGCCACCTGCAGCGGCTGCACCACCTCCGGCCCAAGCTGCGCCAGCACGGCACCCAGCTCGGTGGGCGCAGTGGCGGCCGCTTCGGCCGCGTTGGGGCGCGGCTGGGGAGGGGGGGACATGGGGATGAGGGGCGCCGCTGGGCTCAGGAGGCCTGAAGTGTGTGAATTACGGCCCGCCCCGTCCATCCCGGATGCGGGGGGCCTGGATGGGCGTTAGCCGAGCGCACCCGAGTGGCGCCAGAACTGCAACTTTTCGTCATCGGCCCCCAGCCATTCGCTCAGGATGGCGGCGTCATGCTCGCCCAGGCGCGGTGGCGGCCGGCGGTACTGCACCGGCGTGGCGCTGAACCGGATGGGATTGCCGACGGCCTGAAGCTGCGGCGCCAGCGCATGGGGCAGGGAAACCACCATGCCGCGCGCCTCCACCTGGGGCAGGGTGAGGGCCTCGTCCACGCCATTCACGGGTGCACAGGGCACGCCGGCCGCTTCCAGGCGCTCCAGCCAGCGGGCGCGCGGTAGCTCCGCCAGCACGGGGGCCAGGCAGGCCTCCAGCGCCGGGCGGTGTCGCACCCGCTCGGCATTGCTGGCAAAGCGGGCGTCCTGCGCCCATTCGGCATGGCCCAGGGCCTGGCAGAGGCGCTCGAACTGTCGGTCATTGCCCACGGCGATGACGATGTGCCCGTCCGCCGCCGCAAAGGCCTGGTAGGGCGCGATGCTGGGGTGGGCGTTGCCCTGGCGGCGCGGCGGCTGGCCGCTGCACAGGGTCTGGCTCGCCAGATTGGCCAGCATGGCCAGTTGGCAGTCGAGCAGGGCCAGATCGATGTGTTGACCCTGGCCGGTGGCGTCGCGGTGGCGCAGCGCGGCCAGGATGGCGACGCTGGCATGCAGGCCGGTGAACAGATCGGTGACCGCCACGCCCACCTTCTGAGGGCCGGCGCCGGGCTCGCCCTCGGGCACACCGGTCACGCTCATCAAGCCACCCAGGGCCTGGGCGACGAAGTCATAGCCAGGCCGCTCGGCCCAGGGGCCGGTCTGGCCGAAGCCAGTGATCGAGCAGATCACCAGGCGCGGGTGCTGCTGCAGCAGCTCGGCCGGGGCCAGCCCGTGGCGGGCCAGGTCGCCGACCTTGAAGTTCTCCACCAGCACATCGGCCTGGGCCGCCAGCTCGCGCACCAGGGCGGCGCCTTCGGGGTGGGCGAGGTCGATGGTGATGGAGCGCTTGTTGCGGTTGGCGCACAGGTAGTAGGCGGACTCGGCCGAGTCCGAGCCATCGGCCTCGGGCAGGAAGGGCGGGCCCCAGGCGCGCGTGTCGTCGCCCTTGCCCGGCCGCTCGACCTTGACCACGTCGGCGCCCAGGTCGGCCAGCATCTGCGTGGCCCAAGGGCCGGCGAGCACGCGGCTGAGGTCAAGGACACGGATGCCGGCAAGGCTTTGGGCGGGGCGGGTCATGGGGCGGTCAAGAAGGGTGGGGCCTGAATAATGCCCGCATGCGTCATTTCACGATTCTTGCGCTGGCCCTGGGGCTGGCGGCCTGCAGCCCGCGCTGGGATTGGCGCGAGCTGGAACTGGCCGACGCCGAGTTGCGCGCCCGCTTCCCCTGCAAGCCCGCCATTCAGACCCGAGATGGCGCCGGCCTGGCGCATTGCGAGCAGCAGGGGCTGCGCTTTTCGGTGGCCTGGGAGCGATTGGAGCGCCCCGAGCATCTGCAGCCGGCCTTGGCGCAGAGCGCGCCGCGCCTGGCCGGCCGGCTGGGCCTGGCCGTGCAGGGGCGCGTCGAGGCCGCCAGCGCGCCGGCCGGGGCGCTCGCCTTTCCGGAAAGCGGCGCCTACCTCCTGCAGGGGCCTCAGGGCCAGGCGCAGCTGCTGACCTGGGTGCGCGGCATGCGCATCTACCAGGCCTTGGTGCAGGGCAAGACCCTGGATGCCGAGGCGGCTTACGAGTTCCTGCAAGGCCTGCAGCACCCGCACTCCGGATAATCCCGGGCATGGTCCAGCTCCTTCTCGTGGCCCACGCTCCGCTGGCCTCCGCGCTGGCGCAGGTGGCCCGGCACACCTACCCGGGCTGCAGCGCCCAGCTGCAGACCCTGGACATCCCGCCCGAATGGGACCTGCAGGCCGCAGAAGCCGCCATTCGCGCGCTGTTGCCGGCTGATCAGCCCGTGTTGCTGCTGGTGGATACGCCCGGCGCCACGCCCTGCAATGCCGCCCAGGCCGCACTGGCCGGCCGCAGCGATGCCGCGCTGGTGCACGGCGTGAACGTGCCCATGCTGTGGCGCAGCCTGTGCTACGGCAGCCTGGGCCTGGCAGAGTTGGCACAGCGCGCCGTCGAGGGCGGTTTGCGCGGTGTCGGGCAAGCCCCGGGCGGCGCCTGATTCGCAGCGGCTAATCTCGGGGGCATGCAGAAGTCGACCCTGAAGATCATCAACAAGCTGGGCCTGCACGCGCGTGCCTCCGCCAAGCTCACCAAACTGGCCGGCAGTTACCGCTGCGAAGTCTTCCTGAGCCGCAACGGCCGGCGCGTGAATGCCAAGAGCATCATGGGCGTGATGATGCTGGCGGCGGGCATGGGCAGTGAGGTGGAACTGGAAACCGAGGGCGAGGACGAAGCCCAGGCCCATGAGGCCATTGCCGCCCTGGTGGCGGACCGTTTCGGCGAAGGCGAGTAAGGACAGCGGCGATGAGCTTCCAGGTCTTCGGCACGGCGGTTTCGCGCGGGGTGGCCATCGGGCGCGCCGTGCTGGTGGCCTCCAGCCGCCTGGATGTCGCGCACTACTTCGTCGATGAAGCGCAGGTACCCGTTGAAGTGGCGCGCTGCCATGCCGCGCGCGATCAGGTGGCCGAGGAGCTCACCCTGCTGCGCGATCAGCTGCCCCCCGACGCCCCGGCCGAGCTGGCCGCACTGCTGGACGTGCACCTGATGCTGGTGCGCGACGAAGCGCTGGTGGACGCGGCCGTCGATTGGGTGCGTGAGCGCCACTACAACGCCGAATGGGCGCTCTCTGCTCAGCTGGAAGTGCTGGCGCGCCAGTTCGACGAGATGGAGGACGAATACCTGCGCGAGCGCAAGGCCGACCTCGAACAGGTGGTGGAGCGCATGCTCTCGGTGCTGACCCGCCAGGCCGACCCCACGCTGGGCCTGGCGCCGCGCGACTTCGCCGGCGAGGACCCGCTGCTGCTGGTGGCGGCCGACATCTCGCCGGCCGACCTGCTGGGCTTTCGCGACGGCGTGTTCAAGGGTTTCATCACCGACATCGGCGGCAAGACCTCGCACACGGCCATCGTGGCGCGCAGCATGGACATCCCGGCCGTGGTGGGCACGCGCGAAGCCTCGCGCCTGATCCGCCAGGACGACTGGGTGGTGATCGACGGCGATGCCGGTGCCGTCATCGTCAACCCATCGCCCATCGTGCTGGAGGAATACCGCTTCCGCCAGCGCCAGAGCGAGCTGGAGCGCGCCCGCCTGGCGCGCCTGCGCCACACACCGGCCGTCACGCTGGATGGCGAGGCGGTGCAGATGCACGCCAACATCGAGCTGCCCGGCGACGCCAAGGCCGCGCTGGCCGCCGGCGCCGAGGGCGTGGGCCTGTTCCGCTCCGAGTTCCTTTTCATGGGCCGCGGCGGCCAGCTGCCCAGCGAGGAAGAGCAGTACGAGGCCTACCGCCAGGCCGTCGAGGCCATGCAGGGCCGGCCCGTCACCATCCGCACGGTGGACATCGGCGCCGACAAGCCGCTCGACCGCGCGCCGGCCGGCGACGGCCGCTACGACCATGTGCTGAACCCGGCCCTGGGCCTGCGCGCCATCCGCTGGAGCCTGTCCGAGCCGGCGATGTTCCGCCAGCAGCTGCGCGCCATCTACCGTGCCAGCGCCCATGGCCCGGTGCGCCTGCTGCTGCCCATGGTGGCGCACATCAAGGAGCTGCGCCAGGTGCGCGACTGCATCACCCGCGTGCGCCAGCAACTGCTCGACAACCAGCAGCCCACCGGCCAGGTGGAGCTGGGCGTGATGATCGAGATACCGGCCGCGGCCCTGATCCTTGACGCGCTGCTACCGCTGGTGGACTTCGTCTCCATCGGCACCAACGACCTGATCCAGTACACGCTGGCCATCGACCGTGCCGATGAGTCCGTCGCCCACCTCTACGACCCCTGGCACCCGGCGGTGATGCAGCTGCTCGCCACGGTCATCGGCGCCTGCCGAGCGCGCGGCAAGGGGGTGAGCGTGTGCGGCGAGATGGCCGGTGACGTCGCCTTCACCGACGCCCTGCTCGCGATGGGCCTGCGCAGCTTCTCCATGCACCCCTCGCAGATCGCCTTCGTCAAGCAGCGCATCTTGCGCGCCGATGCCAGCAAGCTGGCGGCCCAGCTGCCGCAGCTGCTGAGCGACGAAGACCCGGAGCGCGCGGCCAAGCGCCTGGGCTGGGCCTAAGCGGCCGGATTCGGCTCAGCGCAGCCCCAGCCGCGCGAGCTTCTTGATCAGCCCGACGCGCGAGATGCCGAGCTGGCGCGCGGCCTCGCTCTGGTTGCCGCCGCTGGCCAGCAGGGCCTCGCGCAGCATGCGGCGCTCCAGTTCGTCCATGGCGTTGTCCAGCAGGCCGCCGGTCAAGGGCGCGGCGGGCTCTTCGGCCGGGGCCTCGCCGGCGGCCAGACGCAGCAGTTCGGCATCGACCTCGCGCTGACCCGGCATCAGAAGCGCACCGGCGGACTCGACCACGGCCTTGAGTTCGCGCACATTGCCGGGCCACTCGCGCCCACTCAGCCAGGCCAGGGCGGCGGCCGACAGCCCGGCGCCCGGCGCCACCCGCTGCAGCAGGCGCGCCGCCAGCAGGGGCACATCGGCGCGGCGCTCGCTCAAGGGCGGGGTGCGCAACACCACGCCCTTGAGGCGGTAGAACAGGTCCTCGCGGAAGCTGCCTTGCTTGACCATGGCCTCCAGGTCGCGGTGCGTGGCGGCCAGCACCCGCACCTGGGCCTGCTGGGCCTGGCGTCCACCCACCGGCACGAACGTGCCTTCCTGCAGGAAGCGCAGCAGCTTGACCTGCATGGCGGGCGGCATCTCGCCCACTTCGTCCAGGAACAGGGTGCCGCCATCGGCCGCGGCCACCAGACCGGGCTGGTCGCGGTAGGCGCCGGTGAAGCTGCCCTTCAGGTGGCCGAACAGCTCGCTTTCCAGCAGCTCGGCACTCAGCGCGCCGCAATGCACGGCCATGAAGGGACCGGCGGCGCGCGGGCTCAGGCCGTGCAAGGCGCGCGCCACCAGCTCCTTGCCGGTGCCGGTGGGGCCCAGCACCAGCACGCTGACCTGGGTGGGGCCGACGCGCCGCAGCATGGCGCGCAAGCCCTGCATGGGGGCGGAGTTGCCGATCAGCCCCAGGTCATCGTCGGCATCGGCCGCCGCCTGGGCGGCGCGCAGCCGGGCCAGCTCGGCTTCCAGCCGTGCCTTGCGCAGCGCGCGTGCCACCACGAAGCGCAGCAGCTCGGGGTCGATGGGCTTGCTGATGAAGTCCCAGGCACCCAGCTCGGCGGCGCGCAGGGCCAGTTCGTGCTCGCCATGGCCGGTCAGCACCACCACCGGCACGCGCGCAGCGAATGGGGGAATCAGCTCCAGCCCGCGCTCCGGGTCCATGCTGGGCGGCATGGCCAGGTCCAGCAGCACCAGCTCGGGTGCGTGCTCGGCGAATTGGGCCTGCGCCTGCGCGCCATCGCCCGCCAGCAGCACCTGGTGGCCGAGGCTGCGCAGGAAGGCGCCACCCAGGCGCTGGAAGGCGGGTTCGTCGTCCACCAGCAGCAGCTTGCCGGTGCCTTCAGGGGCAGTCGGGTTCATCGTGGAAAGCTCAGTTCGAAACAGGTGCGCCAGCCGGGCTGCTGGCCCAGGCGGGCGCTGCCGCCATGCGCGGCCAGGATGCGCGCCACGATGGCCAGGCCCAGGCCGGTGCCGCCGGGGCTGCGCGAGGCAAAGGGTTCGAACACCCGCTCGCCCAGGTCGGCCGGCACGCCGGGGCCGTCGTCGCAGATGCGCAGGCGCAGGTTCTGCTCGTCCCATTCGGCATCGATCTCGACCCGCTCGGCCAGCGCGTGGGCGTTGTCCAGCAGATTGGTCAGCGCCTGCTCCACGCGGCGCGGGTCCCAGTCCAGCGTCGGCGCCGCCGCCAGGCCGGGCCCGAGCACCAGCTTGGGCCAGCGCGGCGCCAGCGCCTGCAGCAGGGTCGCCGGCTCGCTGCGTTCGCGCTGCAGCTTCCAGGGTTTGGCGTAGTCCAGCAGGTCGCGCGTCAGATGGGCGATGCGCTCGACCTGGGTGCCCACCTCCTGGCGCGTCTCCGCCGGCGCCAGGGCCACGGCCATCGAAATGATGTTGAGCGGGTTGCGGATGTCGTGTGCCACCGTGGCGGCCAGGGCGCCCAGCTCGGCCAGCCGGGCCTGCAGCTGCTGCTCGCGCTCGCGCGCGGCCAGCTGCTGGGCTCGCTCCACCTGGGCCGCCGCCTCGGCCACCAGGCTGCCGAAGATTTCGGCCAGGTGGCGCGGGCCCGGCGGGGCGGCCTCCCAGCCCTTCAGCGTCAGTTGCCAGCCCTGCGCGCTGCGCTGCCCGTCCAGCCAGGGTTGACCGGTGGGCTCGGGCTGGCTGGGGTCCAGGCGCAAGGCCACGGGCATGGCCAGGCGCTGGCTCAGCAGGGCAGCGGCGCGCGCGGCCAGGGCCTCCAGGCTTTCGGCCCCGGCCAGTTCGCGCCGCCAGCCCGCCAGGTCCTCGGCACTGACCGTGCCGCCGGGGTAGATCAGCCGCTGCACGAAGCCGCGCACCGGCCCCACCAGCGCCAGGCAGGCGGCGGCCACGGCCAGGCCATTGAGCCAGCGCGAATCGAAGGGCAGCAGCAAGGGCATCAGGGCCACCACGCCCAGGCCGATGCCCAGCAGCAGGGTCCACACCAGCGCCCGGCCGGCCCAGGTGTTGGCGGCGAACACGCCGTAGCGCAGCACGCCGTAGACCAGGATCAGCGGGTACAGCGGCAGGCCCAGCAGGGGCCAGGGGTAGAGCGGCAGATCGGCCAGGGCGATGCCATAGCCGGCCAGGCAGAACAGGCTCCACAGGCTGGAGGCGGCCACGGCCAGGATCTGCTGACGCACCGGCGCCTGGGCACGCAGCAGTCCTTGCAGCAGCACGACCAGGCCGGCGCTGCCGAGCAGCACCCAGGCGGCGCTGGCGATCAGCCCGGGCGTCTTCACCACCGCCAGCCAGCCCACGTGTTCGCGCCAGACCAGCGCGGCTGGCTCGCTCAGCCAGGCCAGCAGGCTGCCGCCCACGCCCAGCGCATAGGCCAGGGCCACGGCCGCGGGGGGAAGGGCCAGACGGCAGAACACCGCACAGAAGTGAAAGAACAGCGCCGAGATGGCGGGCGCCAGGGACATCAGCTTGAAGGCCACCGGCCCGACCTCGGGGCCGAACCAGTTCGGCAACTCATTGCCGGCCATCCAGAGCGCGATGCCGCACAGAAAGGCCGCCAGCAGCCGCCCCCCGGCCACCCGCCCGGCCCAGGCCCACAGCACGCCGGCCAGCACCAGGGATTCAAAGATCGCCAGGCCGAGTGCGATACGGATGGGCATGGGTGTTAACCAAGTAAGCAGATAAGCGGTGCAGGACTGTATCCGAGGTATGCAGGTTGCATCGAAAAGTTCAATGAAATCAATGATTTACGACGTCGCGCCGCGTTGGCATGGTTCCCGCAATAGCAGGGCATGACGCCCCATGCCCTGCCCGCCCCGCTCTCTGCGTCCCCGGCCCCGCTGGACTTGGCCGCCCTGCTCGGCCCAGCCGCCTGGGCCCGGCTGCCCGCCGCCGTGCGGCGCCGCTTTGCCGCGGGCCACGCCGAGGCCCTTTACCGCGGTGAGCTGAGCCTGCGCTGCTCCCGCATCGGCCGCTTGTTTGCTTGGGCCAGCCGCTGCTTCAAGGGGCCGCTGACCACACTGCGGGCCAGCCACTTGCCTGCCACCGTGCGCGTGGCGCCGGACGGGCAGGGTGGGGTGGTGTGGGAGCGCTGGATCGGCAGCGGCCCAGACGCCACCTGCGTCTGTTCGACCAAGGAACTGGGCCCGCACGGCGGCCTGGTGGAGCGCACCGTGGGCGGCCTGGGCATGGCGCTGGACCTGTTCGAACAGGACGGCGCCCTGGTGTTCCAGAGCCGCCGCTACTTCCTGGCCTGGCGCGGCTTGCGCCTGCCCTTGCCGAACTGGGCCAGCCCGGGCGTCTGCCGCGTCAGCCACCAGGACCTGGGCGGCGGCCGCTTTCGCTTCAGCCTTGCCATGACGCACCCGCTCTGGGGCGAGACCTTTCACCAAACCGGCGTGTTCGCCGACCCCGAGGAGGCTTGAATGAACACCGTCTTCGCATTGCTCAGCTTTCAGGCCCTGCTGGGCGCCTTCGACAACCTCTGGCACCACGAGTGGGAGGCCAAGCTGCCGCAGCGCGTCTCGGCACGGCGCGAGCTGCGTCTGCATGCGGCGCGCGAGGCGTTGTATGCCCTGCTCTTCATCGGCCTGGCTTGGTTTGAATGGCATGGACTGTTCGCGGCCCTGCTGGCCGGCGTGCTGGGCGCCGAGCTCTGCATCACGCTGGCGGACTTTCTGGAGGAAGACCGCACGCGCCGCCTGCCACCCTTCGAGCGCTGGCTGCACACGGTGCTGACGGTGAGCTACGGGCTCTTCATCGGCCTGTTCGCGCCGATTGCCTGGGCCTGGGGGCAGCAGCCCAGCACCCTGGTCATCCATTCGCATGGCTGGGTCTCGGCCCTGTTCACGCTCTACGGCCTGGGCGTGGGGGCCTGGAGCCTGCGCAACGCGCTGGCGGTGCGCCGCCTGGGGGCTGCCAGCGGGCCCGAGCTGCCCAAGCCCGATCCATCGGCGCCGGCCGTGCTGGTGGCGGGTGCCACCGGCTTCGTCGGCCAGGCGCTGGTGGCGCAGCTGCGCCGCGAGGGCCGGCGCGTGATTGCGCTGAGCCGCGACGGCCGCCAGGCCCGCGCCCTGTTTGACCGCGGCGTCTGGGTGGTCGAGCGCCTGGAGGACATTCCCGCGGAGACCCGCATCGAAGCGGTCGTCAAACTGGCCGGCGCGCGCGTGCTGGGCCTGCCCTGGACGGCGGCGCGCCGCCGCGAGCTGCTGTGGAGCCGGGCCCGCGTGGCGGCGGACCTGCTGATGCTGATGCGGCGCCTGCAGCAGGCGCCTCGGGTGCTGGTGGCCGCCTCGGCGGTGGGCTTCTACGGTGCTCGCAATGACTGCACTCCGCAGCAGGAAGACACAGCGCCTGCAACGGGCGAGTTCCAGGCCGAGCTGTGCGCCGCGGTGGAGCACGAGGCACGGCGCGCCGAAGCCCTGGGCGTGCGCGTCGTGCGCCTGCGCTTCGGCGTGGTGCTGGGCCGAGGCGACGGCGCCTACCCGCCGCAAGCCCTGGCCGCCCGCCTGGGCCTGGCGGCGGTGCTGGGTTCCGGCGGCCAACCCGCGCCCTGGATCCATCTCGACGACGCCGTCGGCCTGATCCGCTTCGCGCTGGCCGAAAGTCGGCTGGAAGGTGCCGTCAACGCCTGCGCGCCGCAGGCGGTGGATCAAGCCGGCTTCACCCGGGCCTTGGCCGCTTCCTTCGGGCGCCGGGTGCGCCTGCGCCTGCCCGGTGCCCCGCTGCGCCGCCTGGCCGGGGAAATGAGCACCCTGCTGCTGGATGGCCAATGCGCCCCGCCATTCAAGGCCCTGGCGGCGGGCTACCGCTTCCGCCATGCCAGCCTGGACTCGGCCCTGGCCGATCTGGCGCGCTGAGGCCAGCGGGGACAATCCCGCCCCATGGCCCTGTTGTCTCTTACGAATGCCCATCTCGCCTTCGGGCATTGGCCGCTGCTGGACGCGGCGGAGTTTTCCCTCGAAACCGGCGAGCGCGTCGGTCTGATCGGCCGCAACGGCAGCGGCAAGAGCTCGCTGCTGAAGATCCTGGCCGGGCTGGAAAAGCTCGACGACGGGCTCTTGCAGCGCTCGCTCGAAACCCGAGTGGTCTATGTGCCGCAGGAGCCTGAGTTCGCGCCCGGCGCCACGGTGTTTGAGGCCGTGAGCGAGGGTGTGGCCGAGGCGCGTGACCTGCGCGCCCGCTTTGAAGCCCACGAGGGCGAGGACCTGGACGCGCTGCAGACTCGCATCGAAGCCCTGGGCGGCTGGACCTGGGAGCAGCGCGTTACCGAGAGCCTGCAGCGCCTGGGCCTGGATGGCGCGCGTCGCGTCGAGGAACTGAGCGGCGGCTTGAAGAAGCGCGTGGCCCTGGCGCGCGCCCTGGTGGCGCAGCCCGATGTGCTGCTGCTGGACGAACCCACCAACCATCTGGACCTGGACGCCATCCTCTGGCTCGAAGGCCTGCTGCGCGAGTTCCCCGGCAGCCTGCTCGTCATCACGCACGACCGCGCCTTTTTGGATGCGGTGTGCACCCGCATCGTCGAGCTGGACCGCGGCCAGCTGCGCGGCTACCCCGGCAACTTCGCGGCCTTCGAAGCCGCCAAGCAGCGCGAGCTGGAGGCCGAGGCCTTGGCCAATGCCCGCTTCGACAAGCTGCTGGCCCAGGAAGAGGTGTGGATCCGCAAGGGTGTGGAGGCGCGCCGCACCCGCTCGGTGGCGCGGGTGGCGCGCCTGGTGAAGCTGCGCGAGGAGCATGCGCAGCGCCGCAATGTGCAGGGCAAGGCCCAGCTCAAGGTGGATGCGGGCGAGAGCAGCGGCAAGCTGGTGGCCGAGCTGGTGGATGTGACCAAGGGCTTTGCCGGTGCGCCGCCGGTGGTCAAGAACCTCTCGGCCGTGTTCATGCGCGGCGACAAGGTCGGCCTGGTGGGCCCGAACGGCGCCGGCAAGACCACCTTGCTGAAGCTGATCCTGGGCGAGCTGCAGCCCGACAGCGGCAGCGTACGCACCGGCACCAAGATCCAGGTGGCGCATTTCGACCAGATGCGCGCCGGCCTGAACCTGGACGCCACGCTGGCCGACACCATCAGCCCCGGCTCGGAATGGATCGAGATCGGTGAGCAGCGCCAGCATGTGATGACCTATCTGCAGAACTTCCTGTTCGCGCCGCAGCGCGCCAACAGCCCGGTGCGCACGCTCTCGGGCGGCGAGCGCAACCGCCTGCTGCTGGCGCGCCTGTTCGCTCGGCCCGCCAATGTGCTGGTGCTGGACGAGCCGACCAACGACCTGGACGTCGAGACGCTCGACCTGCTGGAGGAGCTGCTGATCGAGTACGCCGGCACGGTCTTCCTGGTCAGTCACGACCGCCGTTTCCTCGACCGCGTTGTCACCAGCACCCTGGTGGCCGAAGGGCAGGGCGTGTGGCGCGAGTACGAGGGTGGGGTGGAGGACTGGCTGGCGCAGAGCCAGCGTGCCCGCGCCGCGGCCCAGGCCGCGGCCGCCCCCAAGGCGGAAGCTGCCAAAACCGCCCCGGCGCCGCGCAGCGATGGCCCGGCGCTGAAGCGCAAGCTCAGCTACAAGGAACAGCGCGAGCTGGAGGCGCTGCCGGCGCAGATCGAGGCTCTGGAAAAGGAACAGGCCGAGCTGAACGCCCTGATGAACGGCAGCGAGCTCTACACCCAGGGGGCCGAGCGCATCAGCCAGGTGACGGCGCGGGCTGCAGCCATCGACGAGGAGCTGATGGCGCTGCTGGAGCGCTGGACCGCGCTCAGCGACTGACTTTGTCCGCCGGCACAAAGCCGGCCACGCCATCCAGCTGCAGCAGCTGCTCGCCGTGGCGGATCACCACCGCGCTGACCTTGCGCCGCTGCCCGCCGTGCTGAACCTGCTCGCCGGGCTTGAAGGGCTTGGGCAGGGGCATGGCGGGCAGTTCGATGCGGCGGCCAGCGCGCGCATCCAGCCGGCCCTGACTTTGCTGGGCCAGGCGGGCCGCCAGCTCGGGGCGCTCGCGGGCCATCCAGTCCAGGCTGGCCTGCAAGGTGTCGCGCAGCTGCTCGGGGCTGAAGGGCTTGGCCAGCACGAACTGGGCATTCAGGGCCTGGGCGCGGGCCTTCAGTTCGGGGCTCAACTCAAAGCCCGTCAGGCCCAGGCGGCAGTGCGGGTGGCGGGCGCGCAGCTGGGCGTACAGCTCCAACCCGTCCGGGGTCTGTTTTGCAAAGGCGTCGGTGAACAGGAAGTCGGGCGCCCAGCCTTCGGCCTCCTGCAGGGCCTCGGCTGGCGTGGCAGCAAAGCGCAGCTGCTCAGGCGCAAAGCCCAGGCCACTGAGCAGGCGCTGCGCAAACTGGCGCACGCCTTGGAGCGGATCGACGACGAGGAAGCGCAGGGCGGGGGCGGCCATGGTGGGAACTCCGATTGAGTTCCATTATTCGGAGGCGCGACCGGGCTCCGCCTTGCGTTGGGCCAAGTCCCAGTGCGCTGGCAGGAAATCCTTCATGCCAGCGCCGCACGCGTGCGCGCCAGCGCGGCCCAGAACTTGGCGTCCTGCGAACAGGCGAAGTTCACGCGGATGTGCGGGCCGCTGCGCCGGCTGGGGCTGAACAGCAGCTCGGGCGCGCAGGCGAAGCCTTCCAGCAGCATGCGCTGGGTCAGGCGCTCGCTGTCCACGCCGGTGTCCAGCCAGCCGAACAGGCCCTGCGGTGGTGCGGCAAAGGCAAAGCCATGCTGGCCGGCCAGGCGGGCGCAGCGGGCGCGGGCGGCCTCCAGGCGCAGCTGCACGCGCTCCACCTGGCGACGCAGCGCGCCGCGTGCCAGCACGCCGGCCAGCGCGCGCTCCAGCAGGGCGCTGGTGCAAAGCTCATGCACCAGCTTGCGTTCGCCCAGGCGGGCGATCAGATCCGGCCGGCCGGTCACGTAGCCCACGCGCAGGCCCGCGCCCAGCACCTTGGCAAAGCCGCTCACGTACAGGGTGCGGCGCAGGCCATCCAGCGCGGCCAGGCGTGGGCTGTGCGCGGGCGCGAAGGCGGCGTAGGTATCGTCCTCGACGATCAGCACCTCGCCCCCTTCGCACAGGCGCAGCAACTCGTAGGCCTGTGCCAGGTTCAGGCAGTGCCCGGTGGGGTTGTGCAGTACCGAGACGGTGACGTAGAGCCGCGGCCGGTGCTCGCGGATCAGCTGCGCCATCTGCTCCAGATCCGGCCCCTGAGCGCCGCGCCGCACCGGCAGCAGGCGCAGGCCGGCCTGCACCAGGCGGGCGTACTCGATCGGCCAGCCGGGTTCGTCCACCAGCACGGCGTCGCCCGGCTGGGTCAGCTCGTGGGCGATCAGGTCGAGCGCCTGCGTCGCGCCCACCGTGGTGAGGATTTGCTCGGCGTCGCTGGTGATGCCGATCTCGGCCAGGCGCTGCGCCAGCACGCCACGCAGTTCGGGGTCGCCCGCCGGGTCGGCATAGCGCAGCAGCAGTCCCTCCTGGCCCGGCGCCAGTGCGGCGCGCAGGGCCTGGCGCAGTGGCGCGGCGTCCAGCCAGCTCACTGGCAGCGTGCCGTGGGCGGGCGAATCCTGGTGCTCGGAGCGCAGCAGGTGGCGGATCAGGGTCATCGCGTCGAACGGCGCCGGGCCGCTGGCGGCTCGGGCCGTGCCGGTCGCCGCCGGCCGGGGCGCGGGCTTGGCCTCGCGCACGTAGAAACCACGCTGGCGGCGCGCCTCCACCAGGCCCTGGGCTTGCAGGCGGTCATAGGCGGACACCACGGTGTAGGGGCTGAGCCCGTGCAGGCGCGCGGCCTCGCGCACTGAGGGCAGGCGGGCGCCGGGCAGCAGCAGGCGTTGGTCGATGCGCTGCGCCAGATCCGCCGCCAGGCCTTCGGCGAGGCCCACTGTGTTGGTCATGATCCCGATACAGATTGGCTGTGTGTGGTGCAAAGTGTATTGGTGCTGTGCTGGTTTGTCCGCCCAGAATCAGGCCTCACTCCGCTTCCGCCCTGGCGCAGAAAGCACGACGCGATGACGATGGAAATCCTGCTGGCCTTTGCCCTGTTTGCCGGGGTGTCCTCGATCACCCCCGGGCCGAACAACCTGATGCTGCTGAGCTCGGGCCTGAACTTCGGCTTTCGGGCCTCGATTCCCCATGTGCTGGGCATCTCCATCGGCTTCGCCTTCATGCTGGTGGCCGTCGGCCTGGGTCTGGCGCTGGCCTTCGAGCGCTGGCCCCTGCTGTACCAGCTGCTGAAGTTCGCCGGCGTGGCCTATCTGCTCTGGTTGGCCTGGGGCCTGGCGAGCGCGGGTAGCCTCTCGCTGGACCGGCGCGCGGGCGCGCCCAAGCCCATGGGCTTCTGGGCCGCCGCGGCCTTTCAATGGGTCAACCCCAAGGCCTGGGTGATGGGGGTGTCGGCCTTTGCCACCTACATGCCGGCGCGGGGTCTCGCGTCCGTGCTGCTGACGGCCACGCTGTTCGCGCTCATCAACCTGCCCTCGGTGGCTGCTTGGGCGCTGTGCGGCAGCCAGTTGCGCCACTGGCTGGCCGAACCGGCGCGCCAGCGTCTGTTCAACCGTGTGATGGCGGCCCTGCTGGTGCTCAGCCTGCTGCCGCTGCTGTTTGAAGGGAAGGGCGCATGAGTCCGCGGATGCTCGGCATGTTGGGTGGCATGAGCTGGGTCTCCAGCGCCCAGCTCTACACGCAGATCAACCAGGGCGTGGCCGCGCGCCGGGGTGGCCTGCACAGCGCTGCCCTGCTGCTGCACAGCGTGGACTTCGCGCCGCTGGCGGTGGCCCAGGCGGCCGGCGATTGGGCGGCGATTGCCCGCCAGCTGGGCGAGGCCGGTGCCGGCCTGCGCCGCGCCGGCGCCCAGGCCCTGCTGCTGGCCACCAACACCATGCACGCGGTGGCGGACGAGATCGAGAAGCGCGCCGAACTGCCGCTGCTGCATCTGGTGGACATCACGGCGGCTGCGTTGCTTCAGCACGGTGTGCGCACGGTCGGCCTGCTGGGCGCGCGCTTCACCATGGAGCTGCCCTTCTACGCCGAGCGGCTGGAACGTCACGGCATCGCCTTGCGCGTGCCGGATCAGGACGGCCGCGGCGCCGTGCACCGCTGCATCTATGACGAGCTTTGCCAGGACCGCGTGACGCCCGCCGCCACGGCCCTGCTGCAGGCGCAGGTGCAGGCCCTGGCCGGGGCGGGCGCCCAGGCGGTGGTGCTGGGCTGCACGGAGCTGAGCCTGGCCCTGCCGGCAGCGGCCCCGGTGGCCCTGCCGTTGTTCGACAGCACCGCCTTGCAGGCCGCTGCGGCGGTGGACTGGCTGTGCACAGACCGCCCGACCGAGCGGTCGGCCGCCGCCGGCGCCAACGCACAATCCACCCCTTGCCTTACCAACCGGCCCCTGACATGAGCAATCCCTGGACCCTGGCGCACCGCGCGGCGCGCATGAACCCCTCGATCATTCGCGAGATCCTCAAGGTCACCGAGAAGCCCGGCATCCTGTCGATGGCCGGCGGCCTGCCCAGCAGCGACACCTTCCCGGTCGAAGAGATCAAGGCCGCCTGCGCCAAGGTGCTGACGGACAACCCGCGCGAATCCCTGCAGTACGCCGCCAGCGAAGGCTTTGCCCCGCTGCGCGAGTGGGCCGCGGCACGCGTCAACGCCGAACTGGGCATGGACGTGTCGCCCGACCAGGTGCTCGTCACCAGCGGCTCGCAGCAGGGCCTGGACCTGGTGGGCAAGATCCTGTGCGACCAGGGCGCTCCGGTGGCCGTCGAGACCCCCACTTATCTGGGCGCCCTGCAGGCCTTCACCCCTTACGAGCCGCTGTTCCACAGCCTGGCCAGTGACATCAACGGCCCGCTGCCCGAGGCGATTGCCGAGCTGCCGCGCACGGCGCCGGGCACGCGCTTCATGTACCTGCTGCCGAACTTCCAGAACCCGACCGGCCGCGTGATGCCGGCCGAGCGCCGCGACGCCGTGATGGCTGCCGCCCAGGCCGCCGGCGTGCCGGTGGTGGAAGACAACCCGTACGGCGATCTGTGGTTCGACGAGCACCCCGGCGCCTCGCTTTCCAGCCGCTGGGCCGAGGGCAGCATCTACCTGGGCAGCTTCTCCAAGATCCTGACCCCTGGCTTCCGCCTCGGCTACGCCATCGCCCCCAAGGCGCTGTACCCCAAGCTGCTGCAGGCCAAGCAGGCCGCCGACCTGCACACCCCGGGCTTCAACCAGCGCGTGGTCTACGAAGTTATCAAGGACGGTTTCCTGGACCGCCACATTCCCAGCATCCGCGCTCGCTACAAGGCGAACCGCGATGCCATGGCCAAGGCCATCAAGGAACACCTGCCGGCCGGTTGTGAGTACGCCGAACCCAAGGGCGGCATGTTCTTCTGGATCCGCCTGCCCGAGGGCCTGAACGCCATCGAGCTGCTCTCGCTGGCCGTGGACGCCGGCATCGCCTTCGTGCCGGGCGCGGCCTTCTATGCCGCCAACCCCGACCCGCGCGCGCTGCGCCTGAGCTTCGTGACGCTGACGCCCGATCAGATCGAGAAGGGCGTGGCCATCCTGGGCAAGGTGCTGCACGACGCGCTCAACAGCACCCACGCCATCCCCACGCCCTGATGCAGCAGATCGAGCGCGGCGGCCGCCGCTATTCCTTGAGCAGCGACCCGGCCGCGCTCGATGTCGACGCGGTGCACGCGATGCTCAGCCGCGCCTACTGGTGCGAAGGCATCCCGCGCGAGGTCGTGGCCAAGGCGATGGCGCACTCGCTCGCCTTCAGCCTGTGGTGCGAGGAAGCGCCGCGTCGCCAGGTCGGCATCGCCCGCTGGGTGACCGACCGCGCCACCTTCGCCTACCTCTGCGATGTGTTTCTGCATGAAGACCACCGTGGCCTGGGATTGGGCGATTGGCTGGTGGGCCAGGGGCTCCGGCACCCGGACCTGCAGGGCCTGCGCCGCCAAGTACTGTTCACGGCCGACATGCACGCCCTCTATGCCCGCCACGGCTTCACGCCGCTGAAGACGCCCGAGCGCGGGATGGAGATCGTGCGCCCCAATCTCTACAAGGCCAAGGCATGAAGAGCCGCCGCTACACCGTCGTCGACGTCTTCACCGCCACGCCGCTGAAGGGCAACCCACTGGCGGTGGTGGTGGACGCCGAAGGCCTGAGCGACGCGCAGATGCAGGCCTTCGCGCGCTGGACGAACCTGAGCGAAACCAGCTGCCTGCTGCCGCCCACGCAGGCTGGTGCCGACTACCGCGTGCGCATCTTCACGCCGCAGCGCGAGCTGCCCTTTGCCGGCCACCCCACGCTGGGCAGCTGCCAGGCCTGGTTGAATCAGGGCGGCGTGCCGCAGGCGCAGGAAGTGGTGCAGGAATGCGCCGTGGGTCTGGTGCGGGTTCGTCGGGAGCAAGGGCGGCTCGCCTTCGCCGCGCCGCCGCTCTTGCGCAGCGGGCCGCTGGATGAGGGCGTGCTGGCGCAGATCCGCGCCGCGCTGCATCTGCAGCCCGAGGACATCGTGGCCCATCAGTGGGTGGACAACGGCCCCGGCTGGTGCGCGGTGATGCTGCGCTCGGCCGAGCAGGTGCTGGCCCTGCGGCCGGATTTCGCAGCCCTGCATCCGCTGGAGCTGGGGGTCGTCGGCCCGCATCTGCAGAAAGTGGGCGTGCTGGCGCCGCAGCAGGGTGAGGCCCAGTTCGAGGTGCGCGCCTTCATCTCGACGATGGGGGTACCCGAAGATCCGGTGACCGGCAGCCTGAACGCCGGCTTGGCGCAATGGCTGATCGGCAGCGGCCTGGCGCCCGATCACTACGTGGCCGCGCAGGGCACCGCCCTGGACCGCGCGGGCCGAGTGCATGTGCAGCGCGAGGGTGCAACGATCTGGGTCGGCGGCGCCGTGCAGACCCTGGTGCAAGGGATGGTGACGCTGTGAACCCGACCGAAGAACTGTTCCGCGAGGACGCGCACCTGCTGCACTGCGAGGCCGTGGTCCTGGGCCTGGAGGAGGGCGGCGGCCTGATCCTCGACCGCACGGTGGCCTACCCGCTCGGCGGTGGCCAGGCCGGCGACAGCGGCGTCATCCGCGCCGGCGACCAGAGCTGGCGCTTTGCCGACACGCGCAAGAGCAAGCAGCACCCCGGCGCCATCCTGCATCTGATCGAAGGCGAGGGGCCACCGCCCGGCACGCCCGTGGTGGTGGAGATCGACGCGGCACGGCGCGACAAGCACCGCCGCTTCCACACCAGCACCCATCTGCTCTGCGCCCTGCTGCCCTACCCGGTGGACGGCTGCTCGATCACCGAAGCCTACGCACGGCTGGACTTCCACACCGACGAGGCCTTCGACAAGGAGGCCCTCCAGGCCGGCCTGGACCGCCTGGTGGCCGAGGCCCGCGCGGTGCGCCACCGCTGGATCAGCGAAGAGGAGCTGGACGCCAACCCCAGCCTGGTGCGCAGCATGAGCGTGCAGCCGCCGCGCGGGCTCGGGCGCATCCGCGTCGTCGAGGTCGAGGGGGTGGATCTGCAGCCCTGTGGCGGCACGCACGTCGCGAACACGGCGGAGATCGGTGCGGTGCGGGTCACGAAGATCGAAAAGAAGGCGGCCAAGACCCGGAGGGTCGTGCTTGGTTTCGACGCCTGAACCGCTGCGACTTTTCATTGCGCTTTGGCCTGAAACGGCCATGGCGCAGGCCCTGCACAACTGGGCCGATGGTCTGAACTGGCCTGCTGGTGCGCGCCGCCATCCGGCCGCGCATCTGCACCTGACCTTGCACTTCCTCGGTGCCACAGCGCCAGAGCGCGTGGCCGAGATCGCCGCGGCACTGCCCACTTGCATCGAACCCATCGAGTTGCGCTGGGGCCGGCTGCAGGACTGGGGCCAGGGCCTGCAGGTGCTGCGTCCGCTGGATCCACCCGCAGCGCTCTTCGACCTGCAGCAGCGGCTGGGCCAGCGTCTGCAAGCCCTGGGTCTGCCGGTGGACGCGCGCCGTTACCGCCCGCATCTCACGCTCGCGCGCAAGGCGCCGGGTGTGCTGGCGGCCCAGGATCCGGACCTGCGCTGGCGAGCCTCCCGTCTGGTGCTGGCGCAGTCGCTGCGCGGCTACCACGCGCTCTGGAGCAGTGCTGACTAAACTCCGTCGCTCACCATCATGAGTGCCCCCAACCTGAGTCTGATCACGCCGGCCGACGCCGCGCTCTGGGATGCCGCCCGGCATATCGCGCGCGAGTACGCCGAGCAGCTGGGTGTGGATCTCTGCTTCCAGCAGTTCGACGCCGAGCTCGCGGCCATGCCCGAGCACTACGGCGAGCCCCAGGGCCTGTTCCTGCTGGCCATGGTCGACGGCGAGGTGGCCGGCTGCGGCGGCTTCCGCCCGCTGCCGGATGTGGACTACCCGAATGCCTGCGAGATGAAGCGTCTGTTCGTGCGCCCGGCCTTCCGGCGCTTCGGGCTCGGACGTCTGATCGCGCAGGGTCTGATCGACCGTGCGCTCGAAGCCGGCTACTCGACCATGCTGCTCGACACCCTGGACGACATGGAGGCCGCGCGCGGGCTCTACGAGACCCTGGGTTTCGAAGAGGTGCCGCCGTACTACTACAACCCGATTCCGGGCGCGCATTACCTCAAGGTCGATCTGACCGCGCCGCGCAGTTCGTATTTCGGCTAGTTACAGGCCTAGAGTGCCTGGATGAATGAACCCCGCATCCAAGCCCTCGGCAGCCACCGCTGCGAACTCGGCGAATCGCCGCTCTGGCACCCGGCCGAACAGGCGCTGTACGCGGTGGACATCCCTCGCCGCCAGATCCTGCGTTGGCGCAGTGGCCAGACCGAGCCCGAGATCTGGGCGCAGGATGCCGAGCCCAGCTGCCTGGCCCTGCGCGCGCAGGGCGGCCTGCTGGTGGCGCGGCGTGATGGCCTGTTTGCCTTCGACCCCGAGCGCGGCAGCAGCGAGCGCCTGCAGCCGCCGCCGTTCGACCCGACGCGGCAGCGCTACAACGATGGCAAGGTCGATGCGGCCGGCCGCTTGTGGGTCGGCACCATCGACGACGCGCGCGCTCCCGAGGCCGCGCTGTACCGCTTGGAACACGACGGCGCGCAACGCAGGGCCGGCGGCATCACCACTTCCAACGGCCTGGCCTGGAGCCCGGACGGGCGCTGGATGTACTGGGCGGACACCAAGGCGCACACGGTCTTTCGGCTGGGCTTTGATGCCGAGCAAGGCGAGCTGGGTGAGGCCGAGGCCTGGCTGCGCTTCCCTCCGCGGGCGCCGGAGCAGCCCTTGGAAAGCTATGGCGGCCGGCCCGATGGGGCGGCCGTCGATGCCGAGGGCTGCTATTGGGTGGCGATGTTCGAAGGCCAGCGCCTGCTGCGCCTGGCTCCAGATGGCCAACTGCTGCAGGCCGTGGAGCTGCCGGTGCGCTGCCCCACCATGCCCTGCTTTGGTGGCGCCGATCTGCGCACGCTCTACCTCACCACCGCACGCGAGAAGCGCCCGGCGGAGGAACTGGCTGCGCAGCCGCTGGCGGGTGCGGTGCTGACGCTGCGTGCGCCTGTGCCGGGCCTGCCCGCAGTGGCCTGCACCCTGTAACTGAACCCAGGCTTGCAAAGGCTTGCGAAGCTAGGAAGGGCTCTCGGGCAAAAGTCATAGGCAGCCACCAAAGGTTTCCACCTATACTCCCGTGGTTTTGCCGACCGGTGTGAGCCGGTCGCGCCGTTTCTGGAAGGCCTGCATGTCAGAACCCAATCCCTCTGCTGCAGACCGCTGGGACGACGCGATCGAGTCCGTGCCCGTCGCTCCCTGGACCGCAGAGCAGGTGCGCGCGCTGGAACAACAGCAGCCGCCCTTGTCGATGTGGCGGGTGGTGGCGGTGCAGGCGCTGGTGGGCGCGGTGCTGGCGGGTTTGTGGGCGATTTTTGGCTCGCAACCGCGCGCGCAGGCGGTTTCCGCCCTGTGCGGTGCCGCTGCGGTGGTGCTGCCTTCGGCTGCTATGGCCTGGGGGCTGCGTCGTCGCAGCGCGCAGCCGGCCGCCGCACTCCTGGGCTTTCTGGTCTGGGAGCTGGTGAAGATTGGTTTGACGATCGCCATCCTGGTGGCGGTGGTCAAGACGCTGCCCGAATTGAGCTGGCCAGCCCTGCTGGTGAGCCTGATCGGGTGTCTGAAGGTGCATGTGTGGGGCCTCTGGGCCTTGCGCAGAACTAACTAACGAACAGAGCGAACGACGATGAGCAGCGAACAGCACGCGCCCAGCGCCGGTGAGTACATCCAGCACCACCTGCAGCACCTCCAGAAGGATTTCTCCTTCAATAGCGTCAAGCAGACGGACATCGTCGACTTCAGCCTGTTCAATTTCGACTCGCTGTTCTTCTCCGTCACGCTCGGCATGCTGGTGCTGTTCCTGATGTGGCGCGGCGCCCGCAAGGCCAGCTCGGGTGTGCCGGGCCGTGGTCAGGCCTTTGTCGAGATGCTGGTTGAGCTGGTGGACGGCCAGGCCAAGGGTGTGATCCACAACGAAACCAGCCGTAGCTTCGTCGGCCCGGTCGCCCTGACCGTGTTCGTCTGGATCTTTGCCATGAACTTCATGGACATGCTGCCGGTCGACTTCCTGCCGCTGATCTGGCACAGCGCCGGCCCGGCCCTGGGTTTCAAGGACTATCTGCGTGTGGTGCCCTCGGCTGACCTGAGCACCACGCTCGGCATGTCGACCATGGTGCTGCTGCTGTGCATCTACTACAACATCAAGATCAAGGGTCTGGGTGGCTGGGGCCATGAGCTGATCTCGGCGCCCTTTGGCTCGCACCCGGTGCTGTGGCCCTTCAACTTCCTCATGCAGATGATCGAGTTCGTCGCCAAGACGGTCTCTCATGGCATGCGACTGTTCGGCAACATGTTTGCCGGCGAACTGGTGTTCATGCTGATCGCCCTGATGGGCGGCGCGTGGGCGCTCAATGCCACCGGCATCAGCCTGGCATTGGGTCATGTGGTGGCTGGCACGATCTGGACGCTGTTCCACATCCTCGTGATCGTGCTGCAGGCCTTCATCTTCATGATGCTGACGCTGATCTACATCGGCCAAGCTCACGACGCCCACTGAGCGTCTTCTCTTTCCCGTCCCTTTCTTTCCCTTACCCCTCTAGGAGCTCTCAAATGGAAAACATCCTCGGCCTCGTTGCTCTGGCTTGCGGCATCATCGTTGGTCTGGGCGCTATCGGTGCCTCGATCGGTATCGCGCTGATGGGTGGCAAGTTCCTGGAGTCCTCGGCTCGCCAGCCCGAGCTGATGAACCAGCTGCAAACCAAGATGTTCATCTTGGCCGGTCTGATCGACGCCGCCTTCCTGATCGGCGTTGCCATCGCCCTGCTGTTTGCCTTCGCGAACCCCTTCGTCCTGCGCTAATCACTGCTCCCTTTCACGCTTGAAAGGAGTTAAGCCGTGAACATCAACGCAACCCTGTTCATTCAGTGGATTCCGTTCCTCGTTCTGGCTTGGTTTACGGCGCGCTTCATTTGGCCGCCGATCACCAAGGCCTTGGACGAACGAGCGGCCAAGATCGCTGACGGACTGGCGGCTGCCGACAAGGCCAAGGCCGCGCAGGCGGACGCCAACAAGGCGGCCGACGCCCTGCTGGCGCGGACCCGTGTCGAGACGACCAAGCAGATCGGTGACGCCGAGAAGCGCGCTGCCGCGCTGATCGAAGACGCCAAGCGCCGTGCCGAAGAGGAAGGCGCCAAGATCCTGGCCCAGGCCAAGGCGGACGCCGACCAGCAGGTCATCCGTGCCCGCGAAGCCCTGCGTGACCAGGTCGCCGTGCTGGCCGTCAAAGGTGCCGAGCAGATCCTGCAGCGCGAGGTCAACGCCGGCGTGCATGCCGAGCTGCTGAACCGCCTGAAGACGGAGCTCTAAGCATGGCCGAACTCGCCACCATCGCCCGTCCGTACGCGGAGGCGCTGTTTCAGGTCGCCGTCAAAGGCGACCTGAACGGCTGGCAGACGCAGCTCGACGCTCTTGCCCTGGTGGCGGGGGACGAAGGCCTGCGCCAGTTCGCCGCGCATCCGAAGACTTCGGCTGGCCAGGTCTTTGACCTCGTGGTCGAGGCCGCCAAGCTGCCCCTGGCCGATGGCATGCGCAACTTCCTGCGCACCGTCATCGAGAACGGTCGTTTGGACGCGCTGCCCGCTGTGGCAGCGCAGTTCCACACGCTGGCGAGCCAGGCGCAGGGCGTGGCCGATGCGGTGGTCGAGAGCGCCTTCCCGATGGACGCCGCCCAGCTCGCCGAGCTGAGCGCCGTGCTGGAAAAGCGCTTCGGCCGCAAGCTCAAGCCCGAAGTCAAGGTCGAGCCCAGCCTGATCGGGGGCGTGCGCGTCACCGTCGGCGACGAAGTGCTCGACACCTCGGTGCGTGCCCGCCTTGAGCGCATGAAGACCCAGCTGACCGCCTAAAGCAGCCTCAACATCCAACGCCCGGGGCTGGCCCCCGGGCGGGAGAAGCAAGATGCAACTGAACCCTGCAGAAATTTCCGAACTGATCAAGAGCCGCATCGAGGGCCTGGCCCCGAGCGCGGATGTGCGCAATCAGGGCACCGTTGTCTCGGTGTCCGACGGCATCGTCCGCATTCACGGCCTGTCGGATGTGATGCAGGGCGAAATGCTGGAGTTCGCCGCTGATGCCAGCGGCCAGCCCAGCTTCGGCCTGGCCCTGAACCTCGAGCGCGACTCCGTCGGCGCCGTGGTGCTGGGTGCCTACGAGCACATCTCCGAAGGCCAGACCGTCAAGTGCACCGGCCGCATCCTGGAAGTGCCGGTGGGCCCCGAGCTGGTGGGTCGCGTGGTCAACGCCCTCGGTCAGCCGATCGACGGCAAGGGCCCGATCAACGCCAAGATGACGGACGTGATCGAGAAGGTCGCCCCGGGCGTGATCGCGCGCAAGAGCGTGGACCAGCCCGTTCAGACCGGCCTGAAATGTATTGACACCATGGTGCCTGTCGGCCGCGGTCAGCGCGAGCTGATCATTGGCGACCGCCAGACTGGTAAGACCGCTGTCGCCATCGACACGATCATCAACCAGAAGGGCCAGAACATGGTCTGCGTCTACGTCGCCATCGGTCAGAAGGCGTCGTCGATCAAGAACGTGGTGCGTGCCCTGGAAGCCAACGGCGCGATGGAGTACACCATCGTCGTAGCCGCCTCGGCCTCCGAATCGGCCGCCATGCAGTACGTGTCGGCCTACTCGGGCTGCACGATGGGCGAGTACTTCCGCGACCGCGGCCAAGACGCCCTGATCATTTACGACGATCTGTCGAAGCAGGCCGTGGCCTACCGTCAGGTTTCGCTGCTGCTGCGCCGTCCGCCGGGCCGCGAAGCCTTCCCTGGCGACGTGTTCTATCTCCACAGCCGCCTGCTGGAGCGTGCCGCCCGTGTGAACGCCGACTACGTCGAAGCCTTCACCAAGGGTGAGGTCAAGGGCAAGACCGGTTCGCTGACGGCCCTGCCGATCATCGAAACCCAAGCCGGTGACGTGTCGGCCTTCGTGCCGACCAACGTGATCTCGATCACCGACGGCCAGATCTTCCTGGAAACCAATCTGTTCAACGCCGGCATCCGTCCCGCGATCAACGCCGGTATCTCGGTGTCGCGCGTCGGTGGCGCTGCCCAGACCAAGCTGATCAAGAACCTGTCCGGCGGTATCCGTACCGACTTGGCGCAGTACCGTGAGCTGGCCGCCTTCGCGCAGTTCGCTTCGGACCTGGACGCCGCCACGCGTAAGCAGCTGGACCGCGGTGCCCGCGTGACCGAGCTGCTGAAGCAGGCTCAGTACCAGCCGCTGTCGATCAGCCTGATGGCCGCCTCGATCTTTGCTGCCAACAAGGGTTATCTGGACGACATCGACGTCAAGAAAGTGCTGCCCTTCGAGCATGGCCTGCACCAGTTCCTGAAGACCAGCCACGCCGCTCTGCTGGCCAAGCTGGAGCAGGACAAGGCCATGGACAAGGACGCGGAAGGCCAGCTGAACGACGCGATCGCGACGTTCAAAAAGTCCTTCGCTTGAACTGACGACCAGACGCGGGGCTGAACAGCTCCGCGCTCCAACGAGGAGAAGACATGGCGGCAGGCAAGGAAATCCGCAACAAGATCAAGTCGGTCGAGAACACCAAGAAGATCACCAAGGCCATGGAGATGGTCGCGGCGGCCAAGATGCGCAAGGCGCAGGACCGCATGCGCACCGCCCGTCCCTACAGTGAGAAGGTGGCCACGATCGCCGGGCATCTGTCGATGGCCAACCCCGAGTACGTGCATCCCTTCATGGTGTCCAACGACGCCAAGAAGCCGGTTGGCATCGTGCTGGTGACCACCGACAAGGGCCTGTGCGGCGGCTTGAACACCAACATGCTGCGCGCGGTCACGCAAAAGCTGCGTGAGGTGGATGCGGCCGGCGGCAAGGCCGAGGTGGTGGCGATCGGCAACAAGGGCTTGGGTTTCATGAACCGCATCGGCGCGACCGTCGTGGCCCATGCAACCCAGCTCGGCGATACGCCGCATCTGGACAAGCTGATCGGCCCGGTCAAGGTGCTGCTGGACAAGTACGCTGCCGGCGAGCTGAGCGCCGTCTATCTGTGCTTCACCCGCTTCATCAACACGATGAAGCAGGAGCCGGTGCTGCAGCAGCTGCTGCCGCTGTCGGCCGAGAGCCTGAAGGACAAGGCCAAGGCCTCGCACGCCTGGGACTATCTGTACGAGCCGGACGCAGCGACCGTCATTGACGAGCTGCTGCTGCGCTACACCGAGTCGCTCGTCTACCAGGCCGTGGCCGAGAACATGGCTTCGGAACAGAGCGCCCGCATGGTGGCCATGAAGGCCGCCACCGACAACGCCGGCACCCTGATCAAGGAGCTGAAGCTGGTCTACAACAAGACCCGCCAAGCCGCGATCACGAAGGAACTGTCGGAAATCGTCTCGGGTGCCGCCGCCATCGGTGGCTGATGAACTGAATACAGCAAGACAAGGAAATGAACATGGCTAATGCTCAAGGCAAGATCGTTCAGTGCATCGGCGCCGTGGTGGACGTGGAGTTCCCGCGCGACCAGATGCCCAAGGTGTACGACGCCCTCAAGATGGAAGGCTCGGCCCTGACCCTGGAAGTCCAGCAGCAGCTGGGCGACGGCGTGGTTCGCACCATCGCCCTGGGTTCGTCTGACGGCCTGCGCCGTGGCTCCGTGGTCTACAACACCGGCGACACCATCAAGGTGCCGGTGGGCAAGGCCACCCTGGGTCGCATCATGGACGTGCTGGGCAACCCGATCGACGAGCGCGGCCCCGTCTCTGACGAGCTGACTGCCTCGATCCACCGCGCGGCCCCGGCTTACGACGAGCTGAGCCCGTCGCAAGAGCTGCTCGAAACCGGCATCAAGGTGATCGACTTGATCTGCCCGTTCGCCAAGGGCGGCAAGGTGGGTCTGTTCGGCGGCGCCGGTGTCGGCAAGACCGTGAACATGATGGAGCTCATCAACAACATCGCCAAGGCGCACAGCGGTCTGTCCGTGTTCGCCGGCGTGGGTGAGCGCACCCGTGAGGGCAACGACTTCTATCACGAGATGTCGGACTCCAACGTGGTGGTGCAGGAGAACCTGAGCGAGTCAAAGGTCGCGATGGTCTACGGCCAGATGAACGAGCCCCCGGGCAACCGTCTGCGCGTGGCGCTGACCGGCCTGACCATGGCCGAAGCCTTCCGCGACGAAGGCCGTGACGTGCTGTTCTTCGTGGACAACATCTACCGCTACACCCTGGCCGGTACCGAAGTGTCCGCCCTGCTGGGCCGCATGCCTTCCGCCGTGGGCTACCAGCCGACGCTGGCTGAAGAAATGGGCCGCCTGCAGGAGCGCATCACCTCGACCAAGGTCGGCTCGATCACCTCGATCCAGGCCGTGTACGTCCCTGCGGATGACTTGACCGACCCGTCTCCCGCCACGACCTTCGCCCACTTGGACGCCACCGTCGTGTTGAGCCGTGACATCGCCGCGCTGGGTATCTACCCCGCCGTGGATCCGCTCGACTCGACCTCGCGCCAGATCGACCCGAACGTGGTCGGCGAAGAGCACTACAAGACGACCCGCGACGTGCAGGCTGTGCTGCAGCGTTACAAGGAACTGCGCGACATCATCGCGATTCTGGGCATGGACGAACTGAGCCCGGAAGACAAGCTGGCCGTGGCCCGCGCCCGCAAGATCCAGCGCTTCCTGTCGCAGCCTTTCCACGTCGCCGAAGTGTTCACCGGCTCGCCGGGCAAGTACGTGCCGCTGAAGGAAACCATCCGCGGCTTCAAGATGATCGTCGCCGGCGAGTGCGATCACCTGCCCGAGCAGGCCTTCTACATGGTCGGCACCATCGACGACGCCTTCGAAAAGGCCAAGAAGATCCAGTAAGACGGCGCATTCGGGCCGGGGGCGTCGTTGCCGTGCTCAGTGGACTCAAGTCCACTTCCGCGCGGCGCCTAGCCCGCCGCCCGACTGCTTGCTTACTGAACCTTCTTGCACGCTAAGGAAGAAACAACCATGGCAACGATTCACGTCGATGTGGTTTCCGCCGAAGAGAGCATCTTCTCGGGCGAGGCCAAGTTCGTCGCGCTGCCGGGCGAGAACGGCGAGCTGGGCATCCTGCCCCAGCACACGCCGCTGATCACCCGCATCAAGCCCGGCGCGGTGCGCATCCAGCGCGCCGACAACGGCCAGGAAGAGTTCGTGTTCGTGGCCGGCGGCATCCTCGAGGTGCAGCCCCATGGCGTGACTGTGCTGGCCGACACCGCCATCCGCGGCAAGGACCTGGACGAAGCCAAGGCTAACGAGGCCAAGGCCCTGGCTGAGGAGGCGCTGAAGAACGCCAGCAGCGACCTCGACCTTGCCAAGGCGCAGAGCGAACTGGCCATCCTGGCTGCCCAGATTGCCGCGATGCGCAAGCTGCGTGGCATGAAGCACTGAACTGAGATCGGACCGAGTTGGGTCCTGAGGACCCAACGACGCCGATCGAAGAGCTGAGCATGTCCTGCATGCGAAGCCTGGATCGCTAGAACCCCAAGCCCGCCCTCCGGCGGGCTTTTCAGCTTCTGAAACCCGTCCCCCATGACTGTCGTCAATGCCCTCCAGATCGTGCGCTGGGCCGCCTGGGCCCCCGGCCTGGATGCGGCTGCGGACTGGGCGGAGTGGCTGGCGGCGCCGACCCCGCTGCGGGGGGACGAAGTGGCTGCACCACCGCTGGCCGAGGTGCCGGCGATGGTGCGCCGGCGCATCGACCCCCTGGGGCGCATGGCCCTGCAGGTGGCCTACCGTGCGCAGGACGACCTGACGCCTGAGGCGGTGCAGGCCATGCCGCTGGTGTTCGCCTCGCGCTGGGGTGAACTGGACCGTTCGGTGGCGCTGCTGCAGGATCTCGCGCGCCAGCAGCCGCTGTCGCCAACCGCCTTCAGCCACTCGGTGCACAACGCCATCGGCGCGCTGTATTCCATCCAGCGCGGCGTGCGGGCGAATCTCTCGGCGGTAGCCGCCGGCGCCTACAGCCTGGAGGCCGGCTGGATCGAGGCCCTGGGTCTGCTGCGCGAGGGCGCAAGCGAGGTGCTGCTGGTGGCCTTCGACGCCCCGCTGCCGGCCGCCTACGCGGCCAGCGGGCTGGACGCCGCACGGATGCGTCCGCATGCGCTGGCCTTGCGCCTGCGTCTGGGGGGCAGCTTGCAGCTGCAGGCCGAGCCGAAGACGACCGAGCCCGATGACGGCTTGCCGCCGGCGCTCCGTGCCCTGCGCTTTTTCACCGATGGCGAGGCCGAACTGCGCCAGGGGCCTTGGCGCTGGAGCCGCGCGTGCTGACCGGGTGGCGCCGTGCCTGGCGCGCCCCGGTGACGGGCCTGCTCTTTGCCTGCTTCGGCCTCGGCGGGGTTCTGCTCGGCCTGACGGCCTTCCCGCTGCTGCAGCTGCTGGTGCGGGAACCGCAGCGTCGGGTCCGCTGGGCGCGCCGGCTGGTGCAGCGCAGCTTCGCCACCTTCGTCTGGATGATGCGCGCCGGCGGCATCGTGGACACCCGCATCGTGGGCGCCGAGCGCCTGCAGCGCCGCGGCCAGCTGATCCTGGCCAGTCACCCGACCCTGGTGGACGTGGTGGCCCTGATTGCCGCCACGCCGAATGCCGATTGCGTGGTCAAGGCCAGCCTGGCAGACAACCCCTTCACGCGCTGGCCGGTGCGCGCCTGCAACTTCATCCGCAACAACGGCGGCCCCGAGCTGCTGGACGACTGCAAGGCCAGCCTCGCGGCCGGCGGCAATCTGGTGATCTTTCCCGAGGGCACGCGCAGCGTGCCGGGCCAGCCCCTGCAACTGCAGCGCGGCGCGGCGCAGCTGGCCCTACGCGCGGGCGTGCCGGTGACCCCGGTGCGCATCCTGTGCGAGCCCATCGGCCTGACCAAGGGACGCCCGTGGTGGCGCACCAACGACCGGCCCATGCGCCTCACCCTCGAAGTGGGGGAGGACTTGCCGATTGCGCCCTTTCTAGAGGCCGCGAACGGCGAAACCCCGCTCGCCGCCAGGCGCCTGACGGGATACTTGAAAGCTTATTTTTCGGAAGGGAGAGAGGCATGAACGATGCCCTGGAGCTGGAGATCAAGAACCTGCTGATCGAGGCCCTGAACCTGGAGGATCTGAGCCCCGAACAGATCGACCCGGAGGCCGCCTTGTTCGTCGAAGGTCTGGGGCTGGATTCGATCGATGCGCTTGAGCTCGGTCTGGCGCTGCAGAAGCGCTACGGCGTCGCCATGTCGGCCGATTCCGAGCAGACCCGCCGCCATTTCCGTTCGATCCGTGCGCTGGCCGAGTTCGTCGCCGGCAGCCGCAAGCAGTGAACCGCCTGAGCAGTTGAGGAGTGCGCCGCCATGAGCGAGCAAGAAATTTTTGAGCGCCTGCGCGCCATCCTGATCGAGACCTTCGACATCGAGGCGGAGCTGATCAAACCCGAGGCGAAGCTCTACGAAGACCTGGACATCGACTCCATCGACGCAGTGGATCTGATCGTCAAACTCAAGCCCCTGGTGGGCCGCCGCCTGCAGCCCGAGGCCTTCAAGTCCGTGCGCACGCTGCAGGACGTGGTGCGCGCGCTGCAGGGCCTGCTGGCCGAGGCCGCCGCCGACGAGCAGGGACCGCTGGCGAGCGCCGCCTGATCCTTTGCGAAACCTCTTCTGGGTGGCGCTGACCGCCACCTACCCCCTGTTGGTCTACTTGGGCCTGGCGCACGCCGAACCGCGTGCCCTGGCCCTGCTGCTGCTCAGCCTGGCGCTGGCGCGCTTTCTGGCCTCGCGCAGCCAGCAGGCCTTGGGGCTGGCCCTGGCCGGCCTGCTGCTGGCCGCGCTCACCGCCTGGTCGAATCAACTGCTGCCGCTCAAGCTTTACCCGGTCGCCGTGAGTGCCGCATTGCTGGTGCTATTCGGCCTCAGCCTGTGGAAGGGACCGACCGTGGTGGAGCGCCTGGCGCGCCTGCAGGAGCCGAATCTGGACGCGCATGGCGTGGCTTACACGCGCCGCGTCACCCAGGTGTGGTGCGGCTTCTTCGTGCTCAACGGCAGCCTCGCGCTGGCCACCGCGCTGTGGGGATCGGACGCCACCTGGGCGCTCTACAACGGCCTCATCAGCTATGGCCTGATGGGCCTGCTGATGGGCGGCGAATGGCTGGTGCGGCGGCGCGTGCGCGCCCACAAGACGGCGGAGAGCTGAACCATGTGGCGTGAACTGGCACTGGGCCTGGCCGGCCCGCTCAGCCCCATGCGCCAGGCGCAGCCGGTGGGCTTTCGGGCCGGCCAAGCGGTGATGCAGCCTGAGTGGCGCGCCGAGGTGGCCGGCTGGGCCGCGCATTTCGCAGCCCAGCCCGGCGCTGACGTGGCCCTGTACTTCGAGGACAGCGTGCACGCCGCCGCGGCGCTGTTCGGCGCCTGGCATGCCAGCAAGACGGTGTGGTGGCCGGGCGATGCCCTGCCGGCCACGGCCGAGCGCCTGGCGGCTCAGGTAGCGCACCTTGCGGGCGACTGGCCCGCCACGAACTGCGCACGCGTGGCGCCGCAGACGGAGCCGGAGTGGCAGCCGCTCAATGCCCAGGCCCCTGCGCTGGTGGTGTTCACCTCGGGCAGCACCGGCGAGCCTGTGGCCATCCCCAAGCGCCTGCACCAGCTGTTCGATGAAGTGCGCGCGCTAGAGGCCAGCTTCGGCAGCCGGCTGGAGGGCGCGCGAGTGGTTGGCACCGTCAGCCACCAGCACATTTACGGCCTGCTGTTCCGCCTGCTGTGGCCCTTGGCGGCCGGACGGCCCATCGTGGCCGAGCGCCAGGCCTATCTGGAAGATCTGACCCAGCAGCCCGGGCGCCTGGCCCTGGTGGCCAGCCCGGCCCATCTGAAGCGCCTGGCCCTGCCCGACCTGGCCGGCCTGCCGGAGCGGCTGGCGGCGGTGTTCACCTCCGGCGGGCCGCTGCCGGACGATGCGCTCGCCCCCTGCGCTGAAGGCCTGGGCCAGACGCCGATCGAGGTCTACGGCAGCAGCGAGACCGGGGGCGTGGCCTGGCGCCAGCGCGCCCCGGGTGATGACGCCCAGCACCCCTGGCGTGCACTGCCGGGTGTGGACTGGCGCATCGAGGACGACCAGCTGGCGCTGCGCTCGCCGCAGCTCGGCAGCCTGGACTGGTTCCTGGCGGCCGACCGTGTGCGCGCCGAAGGCCCGGGCTTCGTGCTGCTGGGCCGCGCCGACCGCATCGTCAAGATCGAGGAAAAGCGCGTCTCGCTGGCGGCCATCGAACAGGCCCTGCTGGCATTGGGCGGCGTGCAAGAGCTGCGCCTGCCCTTGCTTCCGGGGCGGCGCCAGGAACTGGGCGTGGTGCTGGTGCCCACGGCCGCGGCCTGGGAGGCCATCGAGACCCAGGGCCGCACCGCCTGGCTGGCGCCGCGCAAGCGGGCGCTGGAGCCGCTGTTGGAAGCGACGGTGCGCCCGCGCCGCTGGCGCCTGGTGAGCGAGCTGCCGGTAAACGCCCAGGGCAAGACTACCCAGATCGCGCTGGCGGCCTTGTTCGACCCCATGCGTCCGAGTGCGCGCCTGCTGCAACGCGAGGCACAGCGTGCTTGCTGGGCGATCGAGGTGGAGGCGCGCCACCCGGGCTTCGACGGCCACTTCCCCGGTCACCCGGTGCTGCCGGGCGTGGTGCAGCTGGATTGGGCCGAGCGCTTTGGCCGCGAGGCCTTTGCCCACCTGCTGCCAGCCTTTGCCGGTCTGGATCAGCTGAAGTTCCAGCAGGTGATTCCACCTGGCGCGCGGGTGGAGCTGGAGCTGCAGTGCGACGAGGCCGGGCGCGAGCTGCGTTTCGTGCTGCGCAGTGCGCGCGGGCCCCATGCGAGCGGCAAGCTGCGCTTTGCCGCGGCCGGGGAGGGCGCATGAAGCTGGTGGTGGTCATCCCCGTCTACAACCACGGCCAGGCCGTGGGCGGCGTGGTGGCCAAACTGCGCAGCCAGGGCCTGCCCGTGCTGCTGGTGGACGACGGCTCGAACGCCGACACCGCCCGTGCCCTGAACGTGCTGGCCACGCAGGACGGCGTGCAGCTGCTGCGCCTGGCGCAGAACCAGGGCAAGGGCGGCGCCATGATGGCCGGCTTCCGTGCCGCGGCGGCGCAGGGCTTCAGCCATGCGCTGCAGATCGACGCCGATGGCCAGCACGATGCGCTGGATGCGCAGCGCTTCGTGGCGGCGGCGCAGGCCCGGCCCGACGCCTTCATCTGTGGCTGCCCGCTGTACGACGCCTCGGTGCCCAAGGGTCGGCTGTACGGGCGCTATGCCACCCATGTCTGGGTCTGGATCAACACGCTCTCGTTCGCGGTGCGCGATTCGATGTGCGGCTTCCGGGTCTATCCGCTCGCACCCACGCTGGCGCTGATCGAGCGCGTGTGCATCGGCACGCGCATGGACTTTGACGTCGAGATCGCCGTGCGCCTGGTCTGGGCCGGCGTGCCGGTGGTGAACATGCCCACGCGCGTGCACTACCCCGAGGACGGCGTCTCGCACTTCCGCGTCTGGCGCGACAACCTGCGCATCAGCTGGATGCACACGCGCCTGTTCTTCGGCATGTTGCTGCGCTTGCCGCTGCTGCTATGGCGCAAGCTGGCCTGAACCCCGCCACCCGCTCCGGCACGCATTGGGCGGCGCTGGGCGAGCACACCTTTGTCGGCGGCATCTGGCTGCTCTATGCCGTGCACCGGCTGTTCGGGCGCGCCGCCTTTCGCGTGCTGAGCGCGCCGGTGGTGCTGCTGCACTGGTGCACGCGCCCCGCGCTGCGCGCGGCCTCGCTGGACTATCTGCGCCGTCTGCACGCCGCCCGCCCGGGCCTGTTCGCGCGCGCACCCGGCTGGCGCGAGGGCCTGCGCCATGTCGCCTGCTTTGCCGAAACCATGCTGGACAAGCTGCTGGCCATGGCCGGGCGCTACCCGGCGGCGCGTATCAGTGAACGCGGTGTGGCCGATGTGGACGTGGACCTGCGCGCCGGGCGTGGCGGCATCTTCGTCACCGCGCATATGGGCTGCCTGGAGCTGTGCCGCGCCTTTGCGCGCGAGAAGAGCATCCTCAAGCTCACGGTGCTGGTGCACACCAAACATGCCGAATCCTTCAACCGCCTGCTGCAGCGCCTGGACCCGCAGGCCCGCGTGCGGCTGATGGAGGTCAGCGAGTTCAGCCCGGCCACCGCGGTGCAGCTGCAGGCCATCGTGGCCGAAGGCGGCTGGGTGGCCATTGCCGGTGACCGCGTACCCATTCACTCCGCCCAGGTGGCCGAGGTGCAGTTCCTGGGCCACACGGCGCCGCTGCCGGTCGGCCCCTATGTGCTGGCCAGCCTGCTGCGTTGCCCACTGGTGCTGCTGAGCTGCTTGCACCAAGGTGCCGGCTATCAGATCCGCTTCGAGCGCCTGGCCGAGCGCGTGGAGCTGCCGCGTGGTCAACGCGCCGAGGCCCTGCAGCGCTACGCCCAGGCCTATGCCGATGCGATTGCCGCGCGTTTGGCCGAATCGCCCTACGACTGGTTCAATTTCTATGCCTTCTGGGAACGCCCCGATGCACCGCCCACCGTCTGATTCCGTGCTGTTCGACGGCCGCCCGCTGTGCCTCGAAGACATCGTGCGCATCGCGCGCGGCCAGGCGCGTGCCGAACTCTCGCGCGACGAGGCCTTCGTCGCCCGCATCGACGCCGGCGCCGCCTTCGTGGCCCGGCTGCTGGCTGAAGACGGCGTGGTCTACGGCAT
The DNA here is from genome assembly GCF_041912635.1 of Inhella sp. Lineage (GTDB taxonomy): Bacteria > Pseudomonadota > Gammaproteobacteria > Burkholderiales > Burkholderiaceae_C > Inhella. The sequence continues at coordinate 19,669 of NZ_JAYRMO010000017.1, read as the reverse complement.
CACCACTGGCTATGGCGACAGCTGCACTGTCAGCATCCCGCCCGCGCTGGTGGCCCAGCTGCCCACGCACCTCTACACCTACCACGGCTGTGGCGCCGGTGCGCTGCTCACACCGGAGCAGACCCGCGCCGTGCTGGCGGTGCGCCTGCAGTCGTTGGCACAGGGCGTGTCAGGCGTCAGCTATGCGCTGCTGCAGCAGCTGGCGGCCCTGCTGGCGCACGACATCCTGCCGCAGATCCCGAGCGAGGGCTCGGTGGGCGCCAGTGGCGACCTGACCCCGCTCAGTTATGTGGCGGCCGTGCTGTGCGGCGAGCGCCAGGTCTGGTTCCGCGGTGAATCCATGCCCGCCGCCCAGGCTTTGGCGGCGGTGGGCCTGCAGCCGCACCGTCTGCGCCCCAAGGAGGCGCTGGCCATCATGAACGGCACGGCGGTGATGACGGCCCTGGCCTGCCTGGCCTGGGTGCGGGCCGAGCAGCTGGGCCAGCAGGCCACGCGCTGCACGGCGGCCAATGTGATTGCGAGTAGCGGCAATGCCCATCACTTCGATGCAACGCTGTTCGCCGCCAAGCCTCACCCCGGCCAGCAGCGCGTGGCCGCGCGCCTGCGCGCCGACCTGGCCAGCGACCGCCCCAGCCGAAATGAACTGCGCCTGCAAGACCGCTACTCGCTGCGCTGTGCGCCGCATGTCATCGGCGTGCTGGAAGACGCGCTGCCCTTCCTGCGCCAGCTGATCGAGAGCGAGCTCAACAGCGCCAACGACAACCCGCTGATCCACCCCGAGGAAGAGCGCGTGCTGCACGGCGGGCATTTCTACGGCGGCCACATCGCCCTGGCCATGGACACCTTGAAGAACGCCGTGGCCAACCTGGCCGACCTGCTGGACCGTCAGCTGGCCCTGCTGGTGGACACGCGCTTCAACCACGGCCTGCCTTCGAACCTGAGCGGCGCCCTGGGCGAGCGCGCCGCCATCAACCACGGGCTCAAGGCCTTGCAGATCTCGGTCTCGGCCTGGACCGCCGAGGCCCTCAAGCAGACCATGCCGGCCTCGGTGTTCAGCCGCAGCACCGAATGCCACAACCAGGACAAGGTCAGCATGGGCACCATCGCCGCGCGCGATGCGCTGCGCGTCATCGAGCTGACCGAGCAGGTGGTGGCGGCCATGCTCATCACCGCCCGCCAGGCTCTGGCCCTGCGCGAGCGTCTGGGCGCGCTGAACCTGACTCCGGGGCTCGCGGCGTGGCGCGCCGACCTGGACGCGCGCGTGGCCCTGATCGAGGAAGACCGCGCGCTCGACGTCGACTTGCAGCGCCTGCTCACGGCCCTGCGCGAACCTGCTTGGGATTTGTATGCCGGGACGTGAAGACCCCCGCCTGGTGCATGAGGTCGAGCTCAGCCCGGCCTTTCATGACCTGGACCCGATGCACATCGTCTGGCACGGGCGCTATGTGCAGTACCTGGAGATCGCGCGCAGCGCGCTGATGCAGCGCTTCGACTACGACTATCCGCAGATGAAGGCCAGCGGCTACGCCTGGCCCATCGTGGACCTACACCTCAAGTACGTGCGCCCGGCTGAGTACGGCATGAAGCTGATCGTGCGCGCCGCCATCACTGAGTACGAGAACCGCCTCAAGGTCGAGTACCGCATCCGCGATGCCGCCACTGGCAAGGTGCTGACCAAGGGCCACACCATCCAGGTGGCGGTGCGCTGGGAAACCGGCGAGCTTCAGTTCGTGTGCCCGCCGGTGCTGTGGGAGCGCCTGGGCGTGAAGCCGGAGGACGCCGCATGAAGCGCCGCCATCTGATGCTGGCCGCGCTGCCGCTCAGCGCAACGGCAGCGCCGCTGGCCGAGATCCAGCAGCGCCTTCAGCAGCCCGCGCTGGCACGCGGCCGCTTCGAGCAGGACAAACGCCTGGCCGGCTTCGCCAAGCCGCTCAAGAGCACGGGCGACTACCTGCTCGTGCGCGGCAAGGGCGTGCTCTGGCGCACCCTCACGCCCTTTGCCTCGCAGCTGGCGCTGACGCGCGATGCCATCCGTGCCGATCACTTCCAACTCGACGCCGGCAAGGAGCCGAGCGTGCGCGTCGTCACCGGTCTGATGCTGGCCCTGCTGGACGGCAACCTCGCCGCGCTGCAGGCGCAGTTCGAGCTGAGCGGCAGCCTGCGCGGCGCGCAAGGCTGGCAGGCCGAGCTGAAGCCACGCGAAGCCGCGCTGGCGCGCCTGTTCCAACGCATCGAGCTGGAGGGCGACCGCCAGGTGCGCCGCATCCAGCTCTTCGAGGCACAGGGCGACCAGACCCTGATCCGCTTTGACGAGCAGCAGCGCGAACCGGCACCGCCCAGCCCTGACGAGGCGCAGCGCCTTGCGTGAAACGACCCGCTGGGCCTGGCTGTGGGCGCTTCTGCTGTTGCTGTTGGCTGCGGGCCTGGGCCTGACGGCCTGGCAGGGCAAGCTGCGCATCAACACCGATGTGCTGGCCATGTTGCCCAAAGACGAGCGCCGGCCCGAGGTCGAGCAGGCGCTGCAGGCCCTGGCCAAGGCGGGTGATGGCCGGCTGATCGTGCTGGTCCAGAACGCCGCGGCGGCCGATCGCTTCGCGGAGGTCTTCGCCGCCCAAGCCCCGGGCGTGAGCCTGCGCCACAAGGTGGACCCGGCCCAGCAAGCCGCTTGGCTGGACTTCTTCACCCCGCAGCGCGGCGCCTTGCTGACCGACGCCCAGCGCACCCAGCTGCAAACGGCTGGCGCCGAAGCCCTGGCCCAGCAGGCCGTGCAGAACCTGTTGCAGCCGGTGGGCGCATTGCGGGTGGGCCGCTGGGCGGATGACCCCTTCAACAGCTTGGGCCAGTGGATCGCCGAGCGCGCCCAGGGCAGCCGCGTGCGCGTGCATGAAGGCCGCCTGACCGTGCATGCGCCCGACGGTGACTGGGCACTGATCCTGATCGACAGCCCCGGCAGCGCCTTTGCGCTGGCGCACAACGAACGCCTGGCCCAGGCGCTGGCCACCGCCCGCTCCGCCGTGGCACCCGCCAAGGTGATCGCCGCCGGCGTGCCCCTGCATGCGCACGCGGCTGCCACGCAGGCGCAGAGCGAGATGCATCTGATCGGCGCCGGCTCGCTGGTCGGCGTCTTCGTGCTCAGCTGGTTCGCCTTCGCGCGCATCCGCCCGCGCCTGCTGGTGCTGCTTTCGGTCGGCAGCGGCCTGCTGGTGGCCGTGGGCCTGACGCTGGCGGTGTTCGGCGAGCTGCACCTCATCACCCTGGTGTTCGGCGCCAGCCTGGTGGGTGTGGCCGAGAACTACGCCAGCAGCTACTACGCCGCGCGCATCGAGCGCGGCGCCGAGCAGCGCTTTGCCGTCATGCGCGAGCAGCTGCCCACCATGGGCCTGGCCCTGCTCACCACCCTGGCCGGCTACGCCCTGCTCGCCACCACGCCCTTCCCGGGCCTGCAGCAGGTGGCGCTGTTCTCGGCCGCCGGCCTGGCCGCCGCCTTTGTCACCACCTGGCTGTGGTTCCCGCACCTGGACCGTGGCAGCGTGCCCCTGCGCCCGCTCACCCGCGCCATGGGCCGCGCCTGGGCGGCCTGGCCAGGCCTGCGCCCGCGCGCGCTGGCGCTGCTGCTGGTTGGTCTGGGTGCCTTGACGGCCTGGGGCTTCGCGCGCTTGCAGGCCAATGACGACATCCGTCTGCTGCAGGCCACGCCGCCGGCCTTGCTGCAGGACCAGATCGAACTGGCCCGCCACCTCGACCTGCCCAGCCCGGCACAGTTCTTCCTGCTCGAAGCCAGCAGCGAGGCCGAGCTGCTGCAGGCCGAGGAAGCGCTGAAGGCCAAGCTCGCGCCGCTGCGCGAACAGAAGCTCATCAGCGGCTGGCAGGCGGTGTCGGATTGGGTGCCCTCGCCCGCGCGCCAGCAGGCCGATACCGCGCTGCTGCAGCGCCGCTGGGCCGAGGCCGCGTCGCATGTGCAGGCCCTGCTGGGCCAAGACCTGCCCGCGGGCGAGGCCGCTGCGCCCAAGCTCCTGAAGGTCACCGACTGGCTGGCCGCACCTGTCTCCGAAGCGGCACGCCATCAATGGCTGGGCGCAAACGCCCAGGGCCGCTGGCATGCGGTGCTGCAGCTGCGCGGCGTGGCCGGTGTGCAGGCCTTGCCGGCCTTGGCAGCCCTGGCCGATGGCAGCGCCGTGCGCTGGGTTGACAAGGTGGCCGAGGTCTCTGAGCTGCTGGCACGCCAGCGCGTGCGCATGGCCATCGTGCTCGCCATCGCCATCGTCGCCGTGGCGGCCCTGCTGGCCTGGCGCTTTGGCCGGCGCAGCTGGCGCGCGCTCTTGCCCACCATGTTGGCCGGCGCACTCAGCCTGGCGTTACTGGGCCTTGCCGGCCAGCCCCTGCAACTCTTCCATGTGCTGGCCCTGCTGCTGCTGCTGGGCGTGGGTGTGGATTACGGCATCTTCTTGCTGGCCCAGCCGCAGCGCGCAGACTTGCGGGCTTTTGTCTCCGTCACGCTGGCAGCTGCTTCCACCTGGCTGGCCTTCGGCCTGCTGGCGGCCTCCAGCACCCCGGCGCTGCGCGCCTTCGGCATCACCCTGGGCCTGGGAATCGTGCTGGCCTGGGTCTTGACCCCCTTTTTCATTCCGGACGAACCCGACCATGCGAGTTGAAACCTGCGACGTTTGCATCATTGGCGCTGGCCCCTCGGGGGCGGTGGCGGCGGCCTTGCTGCGCCAGCAGGGCCTGGCGGTGACGGTGCTGGAGCAGCAGCAGTTCCCGCGTTTCTCGATCGGCGAGAGCCTGCTGCCGCAGTCGATGGAATACATCCAGAAGGCCGGCCTGCTGCAGGACGTGGTGGAGGCGGGCTTCCAGTACAAGAACGGCGCGGCTTTCCGGCGTGGTGACAAGCGCACCGCCTTCGACTTCCGCGACAAGTTCAGCTGCGGCTGGGGCACCACCTACCAGGTGCAGCGCGCCACCTTCGACAAGGTGCTGGCCGATGGCGCCGCCAAGGCGGGTGCCGACATCCGCTACCGCCAGCAGGTGACCGCCGTGGCGGTGGGTGAGGGCCAGCAGCCCCTGGTAACCGTGCAGCCGCTGGAGGGCGGTGAGCCCTACCAGGTGCAGGCCCGCCATCTGCTCGATGCCAGCGGCTTCGGCCGCACCCTGCCGCGCCTGCTGGACCTGGAGTTCCCCTCGCAGTTCCCGGTGCGCGCGGCCACCTTCACCCATGTGCAGGACGGCATCACCGACCCCAGCTTCGACCGCAACAAGATCCTCGTCACCGTGCACCCCGAGCATGTGGACGTGTGGTTCTGGACCATCCCCTTCAGCAATGGCCGCTGCTCCCTAGGCGTTGTGGCGCGCGCCGAGTTCTTTGCCAAGTACCCGGCCGACGCTACCGAGCGCCTGAAGGCCATCGTGGCCGAGACGCCGACGCTCGCTACTCTGCTTGAGAACGCGGTGTGGGACACGCCCGCCAACGAGCTCAAGGGCTATGCCGCCAACGTCAAGTCGCTCTGGGGCCCGGGCTTTGCGCTGCTCGGCAATGCCGGCGAGTTCCTCGACCCGGTGTTCTCCAGCGGCGTGACGATCGCGGTGCGCAGCGCCGATCTGGCCGTGAGTTGCATCCTGCGCGAGCGCGCCGGCGAAACCGTGAACTGGGAGGCCGACTACGCCGTGCCGCTGCGCACCGGTGTCGATGCCTTCCGCGCCTTTGTGGAAAGCTGGTACCGCGGCGGCTTCCAGGACGTGATCTTTCACCAGGACCAGAACCCCGAGGTGCGCCGCATGATCAGCTCCATCCTGGCCGGCTATGCCTGGGACAAGAAGAACCCTTACGTCGCCAAGCCCGAGCGCATGGCCACGCTGGAAGCCCTGTGCGCCGCCTGATTCTTTCTGTGCTGATGGCAAGCCTGCTGGCCGCCTGCGCCAGCACGCCGCCCGCGCCACCGCCGCGCCTGCCCGCCTTCCGCGTGGCCCCGGCGGACTTCGGCGCGCCGCTGCAGCTGGTGCAGCGGCTGCAGGTGCTGCAGCTGCGCGAGGGCCAGCGCGCGCCCAAGGAGCGCCAGCTCGACACCCTGCTGCAGCTGGACGGCGATGCCCTGCGCCTGGCCGCGCTGGCCCTGAGTCAGCGCGTGCTGACCCTGGTGTGGGACGGCCGCGAGCTGCTGGTGCAGCGCCACCCCATGCTGCCGGCCGAGGTGGACCCCGAGCGCGTGCTGCGTGACATCGCGCTGGTGTTCGCGCCGCTAGGCGCGCTGCGCCAGGGTCTGGGCTCGGAGTGGGCGCTGAGTGAAGCGGAGGGCCGTCGCGAGCTGCGCCTGAACGGCGAGCTGCTGCTGGTGGTGCATTACCTGCAGGGCCGCGAGCAGGTCGAGATCGACAACCGCGCCGAGCGCTACCGGCTGCGCATCGAGTCGCGTGCGGCCGAGGGAGCGGTGTGATGAACTTCCATCTGAATGCCCTCGGCCTGGTCTGCGCCGCCGGTGCCGACCCGGCCGGGCTGGCGGCCGCGCTCTGGGCCGATCAGCCCAGCGGCGTGCAGGCCGAGCCCTGGCGCGATGGCCGCGAGCTGCATCTGGGCCGCGTGCGCGCTGCGCTGCCAGCCTTGGACGCCAACCCGGCCTTCGCCAGCCGCAACAACGCCCTGTTGGCCGCCGCGCTGCAGCAGATCCGCCCCCAAGTGGATGCGGCCATTGCCCGCCACGGCGCCACACGGGTGGCGGTGGTGCTGGGCACCAGCACTTCGGGCGTGGGCGAGGCTGAGCAGGCCTGGGGCGAGCAGGCGCGCAGCGGCGCGCTGCCCGCAGGCTTCGACATCCGCCAGCAGGAGATCGGCTCGCCCGCGCTCTACCTGGCCCACAGGCTCGGCCTGGGCGGCCCGGCCTTCGTGGTCTCGACCGCCTGCTCGTCCAGCGCCAAGGCCCTGGCCAGCGCGGCCCGCCTGCTGCGCGCCGGCCTGGCCGATGCCGTGCTCTGTGGCGGTGCCGACAGCCTGTGCGACTTCACGGTGGCCGGCTTTGCCGCGCTGGAAGCGGTGAGCGGCCCGCGCTGCAACCCGATGAGCGCGAACCGCCAGGGCATCAACATCGGCGAGGCCGCCGCGCTCTTCCTGATGGAACGCGAGGGCACCGGCCCGCGCCTGGCCGGCTGGGGCGAGAGCAGCGATGCCCACCACATCTCCGCCCCCGAACCCAGCGGCCGCGGCGCCGAAGCCGCGATGCGTGCCGCGCTCCTCATGGCCGATCTGCAGCCGGCCGACATCGGCTACCTGAACCTGCATGGCACGGCCACGCCGCACAACGATGCGATGGAGTCGCAGGCCGTGGCGCGGGTGTTCGGTCTGGACCTGCCCTGCAGCTCCACCAAGCCGCTGACCGGGCACACCCTGGGCGCAGCCGGCGCACTGGAAGCGGCGGTGGCCTGGCTGACCCTGCAGGGCGAGGGCCGGCTGCCGGTGCACCATTTCGACGGCGCGCGCGACCCGGCGCTGCCCGCCATCCGTCTGGTCCGCCCGGGCGAATGCCTGACCCGCGCGCCGCGCGCCGTGCTGTCCAACTCCTTTGCCTTTGGCGGCAGCAATGCTGCGCTGCTGCTCTGCCGTGATGACTGAAGTCGCTATCGACGAACTGGTGCCGCACCGCGGCACGATGAGCTGGCTGGGCCGTGTGCTTGAAGCCGGCGAGGAGCACCTGGTGGCCGAGGCCACGATCGGTGCCGACCATCTGCTGCTGCGCGACGGACAGCTGAGCGCGGCGGCCGGCATCGAATACATGGCCCAGGCCGTGGCGGCCTGGGCGGGTTCGTGCCGCCGCGCGGCGGGCGGGGCGCCGAAGATCGGTTTCCTGCTCGGCACGCGGCGCTACACCTGTTCGCGTGCGTGCTTTCGGGTGGGCGAGGTCCTGCGCATCCGCGTCGAGCATCGCTTCCAGGCCGACAACGGCCTGGGACAGTTCGAGGCTTCGATTGAGATCGATGGGGTTGAAGTGGCGCGAGCCAGCTTGAATGTGTTCGGGCCGGAGGAGCCAGAGGCTTTCCTGAACGGGCAGGGCCTGTAGACGCTGGCGTTGAGAACTTAGATCGATGGAATCCATGAACCCCGACCAAACCATCCTCGTCACCGGCTCCAGCCGCGGCATCGGCAAGGCCATCGCCCTGCGCCTGGCGCGCGACGGCTACGACACCGTCATCCATTGCCGCAGCCGCCGCGACGAAGCCGAGCAGGTCGCGCAGCAGGTGCGTGAGCTGGGCCGGCAGGCGCGCGTGCTGCAGTTCGATGTGGCCGACCGCGCTGCCACCGCTGCCGCGCTGGAGGCCGACCTCGAACAGCACGGCTGCTACTACGGCGTGGTGGCCAATGCCGGCATCGCGCGCGACAACGCCTTTCCGGCCATGCCGGCCGAGGATTGGGATGCGGTCATCCACACCAACCTCGACGCCTTCTACAACGTGCTGCACCCGCTCACCATGCCGCTGGTGCGGCGCCGCAAGCCCGGGCGCATCGTCACGCTGGCGTCGGTGTCGGGGATCATGGGCAACCGCGGGCAGGTGAACTACAGCGCCGCCAAGGCCGGCATCATCGGCGCCACAAAGGCGCTGGCGGTCGAGCTGGCCAGCCGCGCCATCACCGTGAACTGTGTGGCGCCGGGGTTGATCGAGACCGACATGGTCGAGCCCGAGTTGCTGGCCGAGGCGCTGAAGATCATTCCGGCCAAGCGCGTGGGCCAGCCCGAGGAAGTGGCGGCGCTGGTGAGCTTCCTGATGGGCCCGGATGCGGCCTACATCACGCGCCAGGTGATTTCGGTGAACGGGGGGATGGTGGGATGAAAGCCTTGAAGCGAGTGGTGTGCACCGGCGTCGGTGCCCTCAGCCCCCTGGGCCATGACTGGGCGACGGTGCAGCAACAACTGCGCGAGCGCCGCAGCGCGGTGCAGCGCATCGCGGGCTGGGCGGAGATTGAGGGCTTGAACACCCAGGTCGGCGCACCGGCCGCGCACTTCGAGCTGCCCAAGGAGCGCTACAACCGCAAGACCATGCGCAGCATGGGCCGCGTCTCGGTGCTGGCCTGCCGGGCCACCGAGCTGGCGCTGGAGCAGGCCGGGCTGCTGGGGGATCCGCTGGTGACCAGCGGTCAGATGGGCATCAGCTACGGCAGCTGCTCGGGCGAGCCGGCCGCCTTCGGCGACTTCGCTTGCATGATGCGCGACAAGACCACCGAGGGCATCAACGCCAACACCTACATCAAGATGATGTCGCACACCGCGCCGGTGAACATCGGCGTGTTCTTCGGCATCACCGGGCGCATCGTCACCACCAGCAGCGCCTGCACCTCGGGCTCGCAGGGCGTCGGCTACGCCTTCGAAGCCATCCAGACCGGCAAGCAGATCGCCATGGTGGCCGGTGGCTCGGAAGAGCTGGACGCCAGCCAGGCCGCGGTGTTCGACACGCTCTTCGCCACCTCCACCCGCCACAACGACAGCCCCACGCTGACCCCCAGCCCCTACGACGCCAGCCGCGACGGCCTGGTGCTGGGCGAAGGCGGCTGCAGCCTGATCCTGGAAGAGCGCGAGCACGCGCTGGCGCGCGGCGCCAAGCCGCTGTTCGAGATCGTCGGCTACGGCACCAACAGCGACGGTGCCCATGTCACGCAACCCAAGGCCGAAACCATGGCCATGGCCATGCGCCTGGCCCTGGCCGATGCCGGGCTGCCGCCCGAGGCGATTCCCTACGTCAACGGCCATGGCACGGCCACCGAGCATGGCGACATCGCCGAGAGCCAGGCCACCCAGGCGGTGTTCGGGTCGCGCGTGGCGATCTCGTCGCTGAAGAGCTTCATGGGCCACACCCTGGGCGCCTGCGGTGCGCTGGAGGCCTGGATGACGGCCGAGATGATGAAGAGCGGCTGGTTCGCGCCCACGCTCAACCTGCGTCAGGTGGACCCGCGCTGCGCCGAACTGGACTACCTGATGGACGGCGGCCGCGCGCTCGACACCGAGTACGTGATGAGCAACAACTTCGCCTTCGGCGGCATCAACACCTCGTTGATCCTGCGCCGTTGCTAACGATTCGAAACGGGTGGCTGGGCACAATCGCCGCGCTTGCCACCCACCAACCCCGAGGAGGAGAACCCATGCGTCAAACCCTGAAGAGCCTGGCCGCCGTGCTGGCCCTGTCCGCCCTGCTGGCCCCGGCCGCCCAGGCCCGCGACACCGTGTTGCACATCAAGCTGTCCGACGTGCTGGAAATGCCCGACGCCAAGGGCAAGCTCGATGGCGACGTCAAGTTCTACCTGGCCGGCGCCAAGACGCCCAAGGTGCTGAAGGAACTGGGCAGCGACACCACCAACCAGAAGACCAATGGCGTGGGCAAGTCCGACGAATTCGGCTGCAAATGGGCCATCCTCTCGGGCCTGATCGCGCTGGAAAAGAAGGCCAAGCAGAACGGCGCCAACGCGGTGGTCGACATCGTCAGCTACTACAAGAAGAACGAGGTCAAGAACCCCGAGACCATCGAGTGCCATGCCGGCAGCATCATCATTGGCGCGGCGCTGAAGGGCACCTACGCCAAGGTGGCCGAGTAAGGTGAGCCTGCAGATCTGCGTGGCGCCGCTGGCGGCGCTGCTGACGGATCTGCCGCCCATACCCGAAGCCTGGCTGACGCGCAGCGAAATGACGCGTCACCAGTCTTTTTCATTGCCCACGCGCCGGCAGCGCTACCTGGCCGGGCGCTGGCTGCTGCGCCGGCTGCTGGCCGCCGCCAGCGGCCAGGCCCTTCCGCAGCTGGAGCAGGACGCCGAGGGCCGCAGCCTTTGCCCGGCGCTGCCCTCGTGGCGGCTCTCGCTCAGCCACAGCGGCGACTGGTTTGGCGCCGCCGTGGCGGAAGAGGTCCTGGGCATCGACATCGAACAGCCGCGCCCCGGGCGCGATCTGGCCGCTCTGGCGGCCGGCCTGGGCCTGCCGGACGCGGCGGCGCCGGCCTTCTACCGCCACTGGACGCTGGGCGAAGCCTGGCTCAAGCAGGGCCCGGGGCCGGGCCTGCTGGCGGCGCAGCGCCAGCTGCGCTGGGTGCCGGACGCACAAGGGGCGGGGCGCTGCTGGCACCAGCCGGCGCATGACTTGCATCTGGCCCTGTGGGCGCCGCCCCAGGCCGCGCCGCGCTTCTGGCCCTACCCCGGCACGGCGCCCCTGGCATGGGCCGACCAGGGCCGCTGGCGGCCGGCCAGCGATGATCCCGCCCTGAACCGGAGTTTTTCCCCATGAGTGCCCCAGCCGAACAAGCCCAGATCACCCTGCAATCCCCCGACGGCGCGCGTGCCACCTTGCTGCTGCATGGCGGCCAACTCGTCAGCTGGGTGCCGGCGGGCGGCGCCGAGCAGCTCTACCTGTCACCCACCAGCCGCTACGGCGCGGGGGTGGCGGTGCGCGGGGGCGTGCCGGTGATCTTTCCGCAGTTCAGCGAACAAGGGGATGGGCCACGCCACGGCATCGCCCGCACGCGCGCTTGGGAGCTGGTGCAGCAGGAAACCGGTGACCGGGACGCCCTGGCCGTGCTGCGCCTGCAGGACGACGCCGACACCCTGCGCGCCTGGCCGCAGGCCTTCGCTCTGGAGCTGACGGTGCGCATCGCCGGGCGCACGCTGGAGATGGAGCTCGCGGTGGAGAACCGCGGTGAAGCGCGCTTCGCCTTCCAGGCCGCCTTGCACAGCTACTGGGCGGTGGAAGACGCCGCTCGCGTCGTCATCGAGGGCCTGCAGGACCGCCGCTACCTGGACAGCCTGCGGGGCGAGGAGGGCGTGCAGCACAGCCATCGGCTGGAACTGCTGCAAGGTCAGGCGATCGACCGCATCGTCTACGGCCCCTCGGCGCCGCTGCGCCTGATCGAACTCGGCGAAACCGGCACGCGCCGGCTGTTGATCGACAGCGAGGGTTTCGACGACGCGGTGGTCTGGAACCCCGGTGCGGACCATGGCCTGGCAGACCTGCCCGCCGAGGATTGGCGCCGCTTTGTCTGCCTGGAACTCGCCCAGATCGAGCACCGGCCGGTGCTGGACCCGGGCGAAGAATGGGTCGCGCGTCAGACCCTCACTTGCCTTTAGCCTGTGCGGGCGGCTGGATGGGCTTGAGCCCACCGCAGTCCGCCCCCAGCCAGCGCGCCTGCACCTGGGTCTTCATGGTTTGTGCCTGGCCTTTGCCGGTGCTGGTGAACTGCATGTCGCTGCGATAGCCCTCGCCGCCGCTGAAGGTGGTGCGGCCCTCGCCGTGACCCTCCTTGCACTGGACCTTCCAGCGCCAGGTGCTGCCGCTGCGCTCGACGACCTCGGTCTTGCAGTCGTTCTGGCCCTGCGGGCTGCCCCAGGCACTTTCCTTCATGGATTCCGCGCTGAAGCACATGCGGATGCCGCCGTTGGCCAGGTCGATGCCCTGGGCCTTCATGCGCTCCTGCATCATCTTGCGCACCTCGGGGGGCATTTGCGCCATCTCCGGGGGCATCTGGCCGGGGGTGGGCATGGGCTTGCCGTCCACCTCCAGGCTCAGGGTCTTCATCTCCCACAGGCCGGGTTTGGAGGGCGGGCTTTGGGCCAGCGCGGTGCCGGCCAGCAACAACAGGACCAGGGCTCGCATCACGCCCTCCTTACTTGGCCTTCAGGCAGTTGGACATGAATTTCTTGCGCTCTTCGCCGGCCAGGCTCTTGGTTTTGGCGTCGGCATTGCAGGTCTTCATCCTGTCTTGCTGGGTGGCGGGGGCTGCAGGTGCTTCAGGCTTGGCCTTCAGGCAGTTGCTCATGAAGCTCTTGCGCTCCTCGCCGGCCAGGTTCTTGGTCTTGGCCTCGGCATTGCAGTGCTTCATCTTTTCCTGTTGCGGGCCGGCCCAGGCGCCACCGGCGGCCAAGGCGAACACAAGCATCAGGGGCAGGGCTTTGATCTTCATCGCGTTTCCTCTCTGGGTGGATGCCAAGATGGCGGGGGGATCTTCCGTGAAGCGGCGCCCGCGTGGGGCTACAAGATGCGACGCGGGTGGGCCAGTTGCTCGTGCGCTGCATGCAGGCGCCGCACCAGCACCTTGATGAAGGCGCGATCGAAGCGGTGCTGGCACTCGCCCGAGAGCGAGCCGATCAGCTGCGGCGTGAAGCTCACCGTGGTGCAGACCTGGGTGACGCGCACATCGGTGCTGTGGGTGCGCATCTCGGGGTTGGGCGCCAGGTAGGCCATCTCGCCCACCGAGGTGCCCACGCCCAGCTGGGCGGCCACGCGGCTGTCGCGCACCACCTCCACGGCGCCCAGGGCAATGATGTGGACGGTGTTGCCTTCCTGACCCCGCTTGAACAGATGGTGACCGACGGGGTAGCGCCGCCAGCGCGCGCGCCGCACCACCTCCCACAGCTCCACGTCACCGAACTCGGCAAAGAATTCCAGCTCACGCAGCAGGTTGAAGCGCTCGGAGTCCTTCACCTCGGTGAAGCGTGCCAGCGGGATCAGCTGCTTGGCCACCAGATCGGAGAGGGCGCGGGCGAACTCGTCCCAGTCGCGGTAGCGGTCTTCGGGGCGCTTGGCCAGGGCGCGCAGCACCACCGCGTCCATCTCCGGGCCCACGCCGTCGCGCAGCTCCTGCAGGGACTTGGGGGGCTGGTGGTAGATCTGGTGCATCAGCGCCATCTGCGCCGGCGCCTCGAAGGGCGGTTTGCCGGCAATCAGGTGGTAGAGCACGGCGCCGAGCGCGTACATGTCCGCACGGGCGTCCAGGTCGCCGCCTTCCAGCTGCTCGGGTGCCATATAGGCGAGCGAGCCGACACGGTGCACCTGGGTCTGGTCGCTCTCCAGGTGCAGGGCAGAGCCGAAGTCGCTGACCTTCACGTCCACCGCCTGACCCTGCTCGTCGATGACGGCCAGCAGGTTGGCGGGCTTCACATCGCGGTGGATGAGCCCTTGGCGGAAGCAGTAGCCCAGCGCCATCGCGCACTTGAAGCCGAGTTCGACGATCTGGTCGAGCGGCAGCAGGCGGTCGGCGCGGCAGAAATGCTTGAGGGTGACGCCCGGCACGAACTCCATGACCAGATAGGGCTCGGGGGCGTCCGTCACGGCGTCGAGGATCTGCACCACGTTCGGGTGCGTGAGCCGCCCGGCCAGCGAGGCCTCGGCGGCGAAGAAGTGGTCGCGCATGTTCAGCGCGGCCTCGCCGCTCAGACTGCCTTCCTTCCAGGCGCGCACCTTCTTGATCGCCACATGGCGGTCCTGGAAGGCGTCGTGGCAGAGAAAGACGTCGGCCGTGGCCCCCTCGCCCAGGCGCCGGATCACCTTGTACTTGCCGATGTGGCTGGGCAGCTCCGCCTGCGAAGGCGGCTCGCTGGCCGGGAAGGTGGAGCTCGGCGGCAGGCTGTCGCCGGTGGTCGAGCTGGCGGGCGGGGTGGACATGGGGCCTGATCCTGCCACCAGTCCTGCGGGGCGGCCATGCGGGCTTGAGAGCAGTTGTTGCTTCGCCTCCTAGAATCTCCAGCATGATTCATGCCACCCAGGCCCTGCTCGATGCCTTGGGCGCCGCCCTGCGCGAGATCGCCCCCGAGAACCCCCCCGCTCCCACCTTCGAGGCCCCCAAGCAGGCCAGCCATGGCGATCTGGCCGTCACCTCGGCCATGCAACTGGCCAAGGCGCTGAAAGCGAACCCGCGTGAACTGGCCACCCGGCTGGTGGCGGCGTTGAACGCCCAGCCCGCGGTGCAGCAGTGGGTGGACGCCATCGAGATCGCCGGCCCCGGCTTCGTGAACCTGCGCCTCAAGCCCGCCGCCAAGCAGGCGGTGGTGGCCGAGGTGCTGCAGGGCGGCGCCGCCTTCGGCTGCCAGCAGGTCAAGGACCCGCGCCGCGTGCTGGTGGAGTTCGTCTCCGCCAACCCCACCGGTCCCCTGCATGTGGGCCATGCCCGCCAGGCCGCCTTGGGCGACGCCGTCTGCAGCCTGCTGGCCACCCAGGGCCATGAGGTGACGCGCGAGTTTTATTACAACGACGCCGGCGTTCAGATCGCCACGCTGGCACGCAGTACCCAGCTGCGCCTGCAGGGCTTCAAGCCGGGCGACCCCTGCTGGCCCACCGACCCCGAGAACCCCGAGAGCAAGGGCTTCTACAACGGCGACTACATCCAGGACATCGCCGACGCCTTTGCCCGCAAGGAAACCGTCAAGGCCGATGACCGCGAGTTCACCGGCTCGGGCGACCTCGAGGACTTGGACGGCATCCGCCAGTTCGCCGTCGCCTACCTGCGCCACGAGCAGGACCTGGACCTGCAGGCCTTCGGCCTCAAGTTCGACAACTACTTCCTTGAATCCAGCGTCTACGCCAACGGCCAGCTGGAAGCCGCCGTGCAGCGCATGGTGGACAGCGGCAAGACCTACGAGAAGGACGGCGCGCTCTGGTTCCGCTCGACCGACTACGGCGACGACCAGGACCGCGTGATGCGCAAGCGCGAGGGCGGCTTCACCTACTTCGTGCCCGACGTGGCCTACCACGTCAACAAGTTCAATCGCGGCTACAGCCAGTGCATCAACATCCAGGGCACCGACCACCACGGCACCATCGCCCGCGTGCGCGGTGGCCTGCAGGCGCAGGGCCTGGGCATCCCGCTGGGCTTCCCGGACTACATGCTGCACAAGATGGTCACCGTGATGCGCGGCGGTCAGGAAGTGAAGATTTCCAAGCGCGCCGGCTCCTACGTGACGCTGCGCGACCTGATCGACTGGACCAGCCGCGACGCGGTGCGCTTCTTCCTGATCAGCCGCAAGGCCGACACGGAGTTCGTGTTCGACATCGACCTCGCGCTGAAGGCCTCGGACGAAAACCCGGTCTTCTACGTGCAGTACGCGCATGCGCGCATCTGCTCGGTGCTGCGCACCTGGGGCGGTGCAGTCGGTGCCGGTGCGGATCTGAGCCTACTGACGGCACCGACCGAACTGGCCCTGATGGCCAAGCTGGCCGAGTTCCCCAAGATGCTGAGCCAGGCCGCCAAGGACCTGACGCCGCACGACATCGCGTTCTACTTGCGCGATCTGGCCGGCGCCTTCCACAGCTACTACGCGGCCGAGCGCTTCATCGTCGATGACGCCGCGCTCTGCCGCGCCCGCATGGCCCTGCTGGCGGCCACCCGCCAGGTGCTGGCCAACGCATTGGCCGTGTTGGGCGTTTCGGCCCCTGAATCCATGGCCCGGGAAGACCGAGAGGAATCTGCTGCATGAGTGAAGCGAAGAAGGCGCCTGCGTCGAAGTCCGGGGCGCAGAAGGGTGGTTTTGGCCTTGGCCTGGTGGTGGGCCTGCTGCTCGGCCTGGCCATCGCCCTGGGCGTGGCGCTGTACGTCACCAAGGTGCCCATCCCCTTTGTGGACAAGACCCCGCAGCGCAATGCCGAGTTGGACGCAGCCGAGGCCGCGGCCGACAAGAACTGGGACCCGAATGCCGGCCTGAACGGCGGCAAGAGCCGCGTGGCGGCCAGCGGGGTGGTGGTGGCGGCCTCGGTGCCATCGGCCCCGGCCAGCGCGGCACCCGTGTCCGCCCCGACCCCGACCCCCGCGCCGCAGGCCAGTGCCGTGGCCACCAAGCCGACCGAGCCGGCCGCCAGCAAGCCGGCGGGCGCCGACCCCTATGTCTACTTCGTGCAGGCCGGCGCCTTCACCAAGCCCGAGGAAGCCGAGCAGCAGCGCGCCCGCCTGGGCCTGCAGGGCTTCAATGCCAAGGTCTACGAGCGCGAGGCCAATGGCCGCGTGGTGTATCGCGTGCGCATCGGCCCCTTCGACATGAAGGCTGACGCCGACACCCTGCACGCGCAAGTTCAGGATGCCGGCCTCGAAGCCGCCGTGGTGCGCGCCCAGCGCTGATCAACCGGAAGTCCCCGATGAAGCACTCGACCCGACGCCAGGCCCTGGGCCTGCTGGCCGCCAGCCCCCTGGGCGCCCTGCATGCGACGGCTCAGGCCTCCGACTGGCGCCCCGGCCCCGAGCATTTCCGCCGCCTGCGCCAGCCGCTGCGCCGCCCGGCCGGCAAGCTCGAACTGATCGAGTTCTTCTGGTACGGCTGCCCGCATTGCTTCGAACTGGAGCCGCATCTGCAGGAGTGGCTCAAGCGCCTGCCGCCCACGGTGGAGTTCAAGGCGGTGGCCGTGCCCATCCGCGGCTATTCGGTGCAGCACCAGCGCCTGTTCTTCACCCTGCAGGCTATGGGGGTGGAGCACAAGTTCCGCGCCAGCATCTTCCAGGCCCTGCATCGCCAGGGGCAGGAGCTGGGCAATAGCGTGGAGATGATCAAGCTGCTGCAGCCGCAGGGCCTGGACGTGGCGCTGTTCGAGCGCACCTGGGCGGCCTTCGATCCCAAGGCTTTCAGCGCGGCCCAGATCCGTGCCGCCAATCAATTGGCCGACGACTACGGCGTCGAGGGCGTGCCCACGCTGGGCCTGGGTGGGCTCTACACCACCTCGCCTTCGCTGGCGGGCGCCGGCCAGCCGCCGGCCGAGGCAGCGCGCCGCGCCCTTGCTACCGTGGACTTTCTGATTCAGAACTTCGGCAAGGTATGACCCCCCCGCAGCGCTCTGCGACCGATCACTTGAGAACCGCAATGGACTTTGACAAGAAGCTCAACCGCCGCACTGGCCTGACCCTGCTGGCCGCTGCCGCCGCCGGCCTGCCGACCCTGTCCGCTGCTCAGGGCGCGCCGCGCGCCGGCCAGCATTACCGCAAGCTCAGCCAGCGCCTGCCCGCCAGCCCGGGCAAGATCGAGGTGGTCGAGTTCTTCTGGTACGGCTGCCCGGCCTGCAATGCCTTCGAGGCCGTACTGCAGCCCTGGGTCAAGCAGCTGCCGCCCACCATGCAGTTCCGCCACAGCCACATCGGCGGGCGCGCGCAGGTCAAGCCGCACCAGCGCCTGTTCTTCGCGCTGCAGACCATGGGCGTGGAGCACCAGTTCCGCAGCGCCATCTTTGCGGCCATCCACCAGCAGCACCAGGCGCTGGACAAGCCCGAGGACATGATCAAGCTGCTGCAGCCCCTGGGCCTGGATGTGGCCAAGTTCAACAGCACCTGGGCCGCGCTGGACCCCAAGGCGATGGGCGGCGTGCGCATCGCCCAGGCCGACAAGCTGGCCGAGGCCTATGGCCTGGACGGCGTGCCCACGCTGGGCATTGGCGGGCTCTACACCACCTCGCCCAGCAAGGCCTCCACCGGCGAGCAGCTCAACGCCCTGCAGGGCGGCCAGCGCGCGCTGATGGTCACCGAATACCTCGTCAACAACTTCGGCAAAGCCTGATGAAGCGCTACCTGCCCTTGCTGGCGCTGGCGCTGGCTCTGCCGCTGGCCCAGGCCGCCAAGGACGACCGCACCAAGCCGCTGATCATCGAGAGCGACCAGGGCGGCACCATCAACCAGCAGACCGGCCGTACCGAATGGACCGGGCCGGTGCTGCTGGTGCAGGGCAGCCTGCAGGTGCGCGCCAGCCGCCTGGAAGCCGAGCGGCGCGCGGACGACAGCCACTTCGCCGTGGCGGCCGGCAAGCCCAGCGAGCCCGTGCGCTTCAGCCAGGCGCTGAATACGCCGGGCGAGACGCTGGAGGGCAGCGCCGAGCGCATCGAGTACGACACCCGGGCCGAGACCGTGCGCTTTGCCGGCGGGGCCCTGGTGCGCCGCATGAAGGGCAACCAGGTGCTGGACGAACTGACCGGCGCCACCATCGTCTACAACAGCCGCTCCGAGATCCTCAGCGTTGAGCCCGGCCAGACCTCGCCGCAGCCGCAGGGCAAGGTGCGGGTGGTGATGATGCCCCGGCCCGCGCCGGCGGCCTCGGCGTCGGCCCCGGCCGCGCCCGCCAGCAGCGTGCCCCTGCAGACGACGCCGGCCCTGCCGCCGCCGAAGAAATGACGCAGGCTCCCAGCCGCCTGGAGGCCCAGGGCCTGCAGAAGAGTTATGGCGTGCGCAAGGTCGTCAAGGACGTGCACGTCTCGGTTTCCGGTGGCGAGGTGGTGGGCCTGCTCGGCCCCAACGGTGCTGGCAAGACGACGAGCTTCTACATGATCGTCGGCCTGGTGCGCGCCGATGCCGGCGTGATCCGCATCGACGGCCAGGAGGTGCAGCACCAGCCCATCCACCGCCGCTCGCGCCTGGGCCTGAGCTACCTGCCACAGGAAGCCTCAATCTTCCGCAAGCTCAACGTCGAGCAGAACATCCGCGCCGTGCTGGAGCTGCAGCTTGACGAGAAGGGCAAGCCCTGGGCGGCGGCGCGCATCGACGCCGCGCTCGAAGGGCTGCTGAAGGATCTGTCGATCGAGAAGCTGCGCGACACCCCGGCGCCCGCGCTCTCGGGCGGCGAGCGCCGCCGCGTGGAGATCGCCCGCGCGCTCGCCACGCAGCCGCGTTTCATCCTGCTCGACGAACCCTTTGCCGGCGTGGACCCGATCGCCGTGCTGGAGATCCAGCGCATCATCCATTTCCTCAAGGAACGCGGCATCGGGGTGCTCATCACCGACCACAACGTGCGCGAAACCCTGGGCATCTGCGACCGCGCCTACATCATCAGCGACGGCCGTGTGCTGGCCGAAGGGGAGCCCGAGGCCATCGTGGCCAACCCCGACGTGCGCAAGGTCTATCTCGGCGAGCATTTCAGAATGTGATGCCCCCAGTCTTGTCGCTTCGCTCCTTCGCCACCCCCCAAGGGGGCGCGCCCGCC
>NZ_JAYRMO010000016.1:0-105158 GCF_041912635.1 Inhella sp. | reverse complement strand
AAGTTGCAATGAATTGCTTCATCGCGACTCGACATCAAGTGCCCACGCTTATTGGCTGCAATTTGTTAAAGAACTTGCGCAAAACGATCAATCGCTTGATCTTTCTTGCGTCGCCACTGACTTGTCACCAGCGCAGAAGCGAGATTGTTGCAGCGTTTCGTTCCGCTTGTCAACACTTTGCGAAGAAATTTTTGAAAACCTCTTCAAACTCAGCGCCAACTTCTCGCAAAGATCGTTTTACTGATCTTTTGTTCTCGACCGCGATATAAATCAGCAACCGAGCCAGAGATTGTTGCAAAACTTCAAACCGCCTGTCAACACCTGGATCGAAAATTTCTTCGCAACCCAAACTCAACATCCTTCACTAACCGAACCGCACCAGGAGTTGCCCCAGGGCGCTTCGTTCAGCGAAGCCCGCCACTATAGCAAGGATTTTGAGAACGGCGCAAGCACTTTGACCTTTCAGTTGCTGCGCACGCAAGCCGCGCCGTGTCGCAAGTGGATGCACGTGCGGTGGATGCAGCTGCGACGGCTGCCCTCAGATCTCAATCTCATCAAGAGCAGAGGTCATCCCAGCGCGGGATGACCCAGGGGCATGCTCGCTCCAAGGCGATGGGCGTGCCGTCTACCGAACGGTCACGAGTTCCCAGGCCGACCTTCCTTGCATGAGAGTGACCGACTACTTGGCGTAGTCCATCACCACCTTCCACCGCCCATCCTGAATCTGCGAGAGTCGGGACGCATCGCTGCCAAGCCGCTTGGTGGGCGAATAGCTGGCAGGCGCTGAGCCGAAGAGGTCGGCTGGGAAGGTCATGGTGTCCATGGCCTTGATGAAGCTGTCCGTGGTCAGGGTAGGCCCGGCCTTCTGTGCGGCGCGGATCAGTCCGTCAATGATCATGTAGCCGTACGCAGAGAAGACCGTAGGGTCCTCGCTGAACTTGGTCTTGTACTTGGTGGCCCAGAAGCGCAGCGGTTGAGAGGCTTCATCCAGATAGGGATGTTGGGTGGCCATTGCGGCATAGAAGCCGTCCATGGCCTTGCCCCCCAGTCGATGGATCAAGTCCGTATAGGCCGCACTGGAGCCGAGGAAGGTAGGGCTGAAGCCCGTCTTGCGAGACTCGCCAATCGTGCCGATGGTTTCGCGCACGATCGTTCCGAGCACCACCAGTTCGCAACCCGCCGCCTTGAGCTTGGCCACCTGCGAGGAAAACTCGGTGGCGCCGCGTTTGAAGCTGGTCTTCTCGGTCAGCTCGGCACCCATGCCTTTCAACCCGGCCTCAGCGCCCTTGAGGACCTCCATGCCGAAGTCGTCATCCTGGTAGTGAACGCAGATCTTCTTGGCACCCTTCTCTTTCGCCAGCAGCGGCAGCATCACGCGGATCTGCTCGTAATAGGGCACGGCAAAGGAGTACTTGAGCCTATGGAAGGGCTCATACATCTCGCGGGCGGCCGTCAGCGGCCAGAAGTTGATGACATTGCGCTCGAACTGCACCGGCATGGCCGCGAGGTTGTGGGCGGTGCCCACATGGCCGGCCATGATGAAGATCTTGTCCTGGTTGACCAGCTTCTGCGCCGCCAGCACGGCCCGCTTGGGGTCGTAGCCTGAGTCTTCAAACTTGAGCACGATGCGGCGACCATGCACGCCGCCCTGCTCATTGAGCTCTTCGGCTCGCAGCAGCATGCCGTTGCGGGCCTGCTTGCCGTAGCCGGCCAAGGGCCCGGAGAAATCCTGGATGGATCCCACCACGATCTCGGTCTTGCTGACGCCTTGCTGCTGGGCCAGCGCTGGGGCGGCCGTCCATGCGCTCAGGATCAACGGGAGCAGGAACTGAACAGGCTTTTTCATGCGGGTCTCCTGAAGGGGCGGCGCTAGGCAGCGCGGTACATGGACTCGATCAAATCGGCGTACTTCTTCTGCACAAAGCTGCGCTTGAGTTTCATGGTGGGCGTCAGCTCTTCGTCTTCGGCGCTGAGTTGGGTCTCCAGCAAGCGGAAGGCCTTGACCTGCTCGACGCGCGCGAATTCCTGGTTGACGCGTTCCACTTCGGCCTGGATCAGGGCCAGCACCTGCGGCGCGCGGGTCAGGCTGGCGTAGTTCGAAAAGGGCACGTCATGCTCCTGGGCAAAGCGCTCGACGTTGTCCTGGTCGATCATGATGAGGGCGGTAAGGTAGGCGCGGCGATCGCCAATCACCACGGCGTCGGTGATGTAGGGCGAAAACTTCAGCTGGTTCTCGATCTCGCTCGGGGTGATGTTCTTGCCACCGGCCGTGATGATGATGTCTTTCATGCGGTCGGTGATGCGGTAATGCCCTTGCTCATCCAAGCGGCCGACATCGCCGGTGTGGAACCAGCCCTCGGCATCGATCACCTCCGCCGTCTTCTCGGGCTGGTTCAGGTAGCCGCGAAACAGATGGGGGCCGCGCGTCAGCATTTCGCCCGTGTAGGGGTCGATGCGCATCTCCACCCCAGGTGCGGGCGGCCCGATGGTGCCGGGGCGGATGTCCTCCGGCAGGGTGAGCGTGCCGTGGGCACAGGTTTCGGTCATGCCCCAGCCTTCCAGCATCGGGAGGCCCAGGGCCAAGTACCAGCGGATCAGATCCGGCGAAATCGGTGCGGCACCACTGACCAGCACGCGCGCTCGTTCGATGCCGATCGTGCGCCGCACATTCCCCAGCACCAGCCAATCGGCCAGGCGGAAGCGCAGCTTCAGCCCGAGGGGCACCGGCTGCCGACCCAACACCCGCTGCACCACCGCCTGGCCGGTGGCGATGGCCCAGCGGTAGGCGCGCTGCTGTAGCGGGCTGGCTTCCGCCACGGCGATGCTGATGGCGGAATAGAACTTCTCCCAGACCCGCGGCACCGCGAAGAGCACATGGGGTGAGACCTCGCGCAGGTTCTCGGCAAAGGTGTCGGGGCTCTCGACGAAGTTCAGGGTCGCGCCGCTCAGGAGCGCCGAGTAGGCGCCGATGAGGCGCTCGGCGATGTGACACAGCGGCAAGAAGCACACGCGCTCGTCGCTGTCGAACTGGGGCAGGTTGGCGCAGGCCGAGCGCACCGCGCTAACCAGGCCGGCGTGCACATGCATGGCCCCCTTGGGCTTGCCGGTGGTGCCACTGGTGTAGACGAGGATCGCCAGATCCTCGGGCTGCACGGCGGCCAGGCGTTCGTCGAAGCGCTGCGGCTGCGCGTGGGCGCGCCCGCGTGCGCGCAGTGCCTCCAGGCTCAACACCATCGGATCGTGGAAGCCTTCAAGCCCCTGCGGGTCGAACACCACGATCCAGCGCAGAGCCGGCAACTGCCCGCGCACCTCCAGCACCTTGTCCAGCTGTTCGTCGTCCTCGACAAAGATCAGCTCGGCGGCGGAATCGGCACACAGGTATTGCACCTGCGAGGGCGCGTCGGTCGGGTAGATGCCGTTGGCCACGCAGCCGGCGCTCTGGATGGCCAAATCGGCGAGCAGCCACTCCAGCCGCGTATTGGCCAGGATGGCGGCCACGGCACGCGGCGGCAGGTCCAGGCTGTCCAGCCCAAGCGCCATCTCGCGCACGGCCTCGCCTACGGCCTGCCAGCTCCAGCCCTGCCAGATGCCGAGCTTCTTCTCGCGCAGGAAGATGCGCTCCCCTCGCGCCGCCACCCCCGCCCAGAACAGCGCGGGAATGGTCTGGCCCGCGAGGCGGTAGTCCCCCTTGCGCTCGAACGCGGAAAGATCCCAGAGTCCGGCCATCTCAGTGCCAGCTCTTTCTGCGCTTCCAGCGCCGCTCGCCGCGGGCGCCAGCATCGTGCTGCAGGCCAAGATAGAACTCCTGGATGTCGGCCCGTTCGCGCAACTCGGCGCAGGGGCCCTCCACGACGATGCGCCCGTTCTCGAGGATGAAACCCAGATCGGCCAGATCCAGCGCCAGGTGGGCGTTCTGCTCCACCAGCAGCAGGGTGGTGCCGCGCTCGCGGTTGATGCGCCGGATGATGGCGAAGATCTCCTGCGTGAGCTTCGGGCTCAAGCCCAGGCTGGGCTCGTCGAGCAGGATCATGCGCGGCGCCGCCATCAGCGCGCGGGCAATCGCCAGCATCTGCTGCTGGCCGCCCGAGAGCAGGCCGGCAGCCTGCGCCGCCCGTTCCTTCAGGATGGGGAAGTAGGCCTGCACCTGCTCGATGTCCCGCGCGACGGCATCGCGGTCGCTGCGCGTGTAGGCGCCCATCAACAGGTTCTCGCGCACGGAAAGCAGCGGAAAGACCTCGCGCCCCTCCGGCACCTGCACCAGGCCGCGCCGCACGATCTCGGCCGGGTCATGGCCACCGATCTCGGCGCCGGCGAAGCGCACGCTGCCGCGGCGCGGGTCGTTGATGCCGGAGAGCGTCTTCAGCAAGGTGGTCTTGCCCGCACCATTGGGGCCGAGCACGGTGGCGATGCGGCCTTCCGGCACGGCCAGGCTGACACCGCGGACCGCCTTGATCGGCCCGTACGCCGCCTCCAGGTTGAGCACTTCAAGCAGGGCGGGTGCACTCATGCGGCGGTCCCCAGATAGGCCTCGATGACCCGTGCATCGCCCTGCACCTCGGCCGGCGTGCCCAGGGCCAGGCACTCGCCCTGGTTCATGGCCAGCACCCGGTCGGACACGCGTGAGACCAGGCTCATGTCGTGCTCCACCATCAGCACCGTGATGCCGCGCAGGCGCTGCAGGTCCTGGATCCAGAAGGCCAGGTCACGGGTCTCGTCCACGTTCAGGCCGCTGCTGGGTTCGTCCAGCAGCAGCAGTTCGGGCTCGGCGCAAAGCGCGCGGGCCAGCTCCACCAGCTTGCGCACGCCGTAGGGCAGGCCGGCGACACGGCTGTCACGGTAGTGCTGCAGGTTCAGGAAGTCGATCACCTCCTCGACCTTGCGGCGCGACTCGCGCTCCTGCCGGCGCACAGCGGGCAGGAACAGCGCTTCCTGCCACAGGCTGCGGCGCTGGTGCACATGGCGTCCGATCAGCAGGTTCTGCAGCACCGAGGCCTGCTCAAACAGCTCGATGTTCTGGAAGGTGCGCGCGATGCCCAGCTCGGCCATCGCATGCGCGGGCCGGGCGGTGAGGGACTGGCCGTTGAACAGGATCTCGCCGCTGCTTGGTGTGTACAGGCGCGAGATCAGGTTGAACACCGTGGTCTTGCCCGCACCGTTGGGGCCGATCAGCGTGAACACCTCGCCGCGCTGCACGTCGAAGCTGACGCCATTGACCGCCAGCACGCCACCGAAGCGCTTGCCGAGCTGGCGTACCTGAAGCAGGGCCTCGCTCACCGCAGCCGCTCCGACTTCTGGTAGCTCTTCTGGCGTGCAAACAGCCCGCGCCGGTAAAAGGGGAAGAGCTGCAGCCAGGTGCGCAGCTTGAGCCAGCGCCCGTAGAGGCCATAGGGCTCAAACAGCACGAAACCGATCAGCACCAGGCCATAGACCGCCGACTGCAGGCCCGGCGCCTGGCCGATGTGCGTGGGCAGGTAGTCCTTCACCATCGCGATGCCCTGGGGCATGGCGATCAGGAAGATCGCGCCCAGATACGCGCCATGCACCGAACCCAGCCCCCCGATGGTGACCAGCAGCAGCAGGTCGATCGACTGCAGGATGCCGAACTGGTCGGGCGAGAGAAAGCGGATCTGGTGCGCGTACAGCGCCCCGCCCACGCCGGTGAAGAAAGCCGAGAGCGCGAAGGCCAGGGTCTTGGTGCGCGCCAGATGGATGCCCATGCACTGGGCCGAGACCTCGGAATCGCGCACCGCCACGAAGGCG
The DNA here is from genome assembly GCF_041912635.1 of Inhella sp. Classification (GTDB taxonomy): domain Bacteria; phylum Pseudomonadota; class Gammaproteobacteria; order Burkholderiales; family Burkholderiaceae_C; genus Inhella. The sequence goes on along the minus strand of NZ_JAYRMO010000016.1, from coordinate 99,398 downwards.
CGGCCGGTGGGCGAGCGCAGCAGGTTCAGCAGCAGCAGGGTGCAGGCCACCGCCACCACCAGGCACAGGAAATAGAACTTCGTGCCGCTGTCGATCACCAGCCCGAACGCCTGGGCCTGCGGTACCAGCAGACCGGCATTGCCGCCGGTCAGCGACTCCCAGCGCGCCAACCCCTCTTCGACGATGAAGCCGAAGGCCAGGGTGGCGATGGCCAGGTAGATGCCCTTGACGCGCAGCGCCGGCAGGCCCACCACCACACCCACCAGGGCGGCCAGCAGGCCGGCGGTGGGAATGGACGACACAAAGGGCCAGCCCGCCTTCATCAGCAGGGCCTGCGTGTAGGCCCCCACGCCCAGAAAGGCCGCATGGCCCATCGAGAACAGGCCGGTGAAGCCGGCCAGCAGCATCAGCCCCAGGCCGACGATGCCGTAGATCAGCACGAAGCTCAGTTGCGTGAGGCCGTAGTCTTCCAGCCACCAGGGTGCGGCCAGCAGGGCCAGCAGCAGCAGGCCGTACCAGAAGCGCTGGCCACCATGCTTCACCAGGTCAATGTCCTGGTCGTAGGAGGTCTTGAAGAGCGTGCGCATCGCCGGCCTACACCTTCTTGGCCAGGCGCTCGCCGAACAGGCCGTGCGGCATCAGCATCAGCACCAGCAGCACCAACACATAGGCGCTGATGTCCTTGACCCCTTCGGGCAGGTAGAAGCCCGCCAGCGCCTCGACCACGCCGATGACGATGCCGCCGACGATGGCGCCGGGCAGGCTGCCGAAGCCACCCACCACCGCGGCCGGAAAGGCCTTCAGGCCGATCAGACCCATGTTCGCGTGCACGAAAGTGATGGGCGCCAGCAGCACGGCCGCCACCGCAGCCACCCCGGCCGCCAGGGCCCACACATAGCCGTTCAGCCGCCGCACCGGGATGCCCATGTAGTAGGCCGCCAGTTGGTTCTGCGAGGCCGCCTGCATGGCGACGCCGACGCGCGTGAACCGGAACAGCGCGTATAGACCCAGGCTCAGGAGCAGCGTCAGGCCGATCACCACCAACTGCTCCACCGCCAGCACGATGCCGCCGGGCAGCGTCACCGGGCCCGAATAGGGCAGTTCGAGCCGATGCGTCTCGGTGCCCACCACCGGCAGCATGGTGATGACGCCGCGCGCCAGATAACCCAGGCCCAGGGTGAGCATGACGATGGCAAAGGCCGGCTGACCCAACACCGGCCGGATCATCAGCCGCTCGATGCCCAGCCCGAAGGCGGCCAGCGCCAGCACGGCCAGGGGCAAAGCCAGCCAGAGCGAGAGCCCGAGCTGGTTGATCAGCAGCAGCGCCACGAAGCCGCCGACCATCATGATGTCGCCCTGCGCAAAGCTGACTGTCTCGGTGGCCTTGTAGATCAGCACGAAGCCGAGCGCGATCAGGCCGTAGATGCAGCCCTGGGCAATTCCGGAGACCAGGACCTGCAACTCCATCACGCCCCCTCGGCGAAGGCCTCGTCGCGCTTCTTGCGGATCGAGGGCAGGATCATCAACACCAGCAGCACCGCGGCGGCCAGCAACAGGCCGGCCGAAAGCGGCCGCGTGACCAGGCTGCTCCAGTCGCCGCGCGAAATGCGCAGTGCCTGACGCAGGGTCTCTTCCATCATGCCGCCGAGGATGAAGCCCATCAGCAGCGGCGCGGGTTCACAGCTCAGCTTGTGGAACACATAGCCGAGCAGCGCAAAGCCGGCGGTCAGGTAGACATCGAAGACGTTGTTGTTGATCGAGTAGGCACCGATGCAGCAGAACACCACGATGGCCGGGAACAGCAGGCGATAGGGCACGCTGAGCAGGCGGATCCACAGGCCGATCAGCGGCAGGTTCAGCACCACCAGCATCAGGTTGCCCACCCACATCGAGACGATCAGCCCCCAGAACAGCGCCGGGTTGCTCTGCATCACTTGCGGGCCGGGCTGGATGCCCTTGAGCGTCATCGCGCCCACCATCAGGGCCATCACCGCATTGGGCGGGATGCCCAGCACCAGCATGGGAATGAAGCTGGTCTGCGCGCCGGCGTTGTTGGCGCTCTCGGGCCCGGCCACGCCCTCGATGGCGCCCTGGCCGAAGCGGCTCGGGTCCTTGGCCAGCTTCTTTTCCAGCGTGTAGGAGGCAAAGGCCGCCAACAAGGCGCCGCCGCCGGGCAGCACGCCCAGCAGCGAACCCAGGCCGGTGCCGCGCAGCACCGCCGGAGCAGCAGCGCGCAGATCGGCACGGCTGGGCCAGAGGCCGTGGACGGACTTGGTGAAGACCTCGCGCTGCCCTTCCGGCTGCGAGAGCGAGGCAATGATTTCGCCAAAGCCGAACAGCCCCATGGCAATGACGACGAAACCGATGCCATCGCTCAGCTCCATGAAGCCGAAGCTGAAGCGCGGCTGGCCCGTCATCACATCGGAATTGACCTGGCCCAGCAGGATGCCCAGCACCACCATGGCCACCGACTTGACCGGCGCCCCCTGCCCCAGCGCCACCGCGCCCACCAGGCCCAGCACCATCAACGAAAAGTACTCATGCCGGCCAAACTGCTGGGATAGGGTGACCAGGGGTGGCGCGAACATGACGATCAGGGCCGTGCCCACGCAGCCGGCGAAGAAGCTGCCCAGCGCCGCAATGGATAGCGCCGCGCCGGCGCGGCCCTGGCGCGCCATCTGGTAGCCGTCCAGCGCGGTGACGACCGAGCTGGCCTCGCCCGGCACATTGATCAGGATGGCCGTGGTGGAGCCGCCGTACTGGGCGCCGTAGTAGATGCCGGCCAGCATGATCAGAGCCGGCGTGGCGTCCAGCCCATGCAGGGTGGGCAGCAGCATGGCGATGGTGGCCACCGGCCCCAGACCCGGCAGCACGCCGATCAAGGTGCCCAGCAACGCGCCGAACAGCGCATAGCCCAGGTTCGTCAGGCTCAGCGCCGTGCTCAGGCCCAGGGCCAGCTGGTCCCACATCAATGTGGCCACCATGTGGAAACGGGGCTGGGCCAGACCGGCAGCGGCAAGCCCAGGCCCGCCACGAACACCGCCCAGCTGAACAGGGCCAGACCCAGGCCCAACAGCAGGGCTTCCCACAGCCTGGCCTCACGCCCAGCGAAGGAGACGCCGAAGCCCACACCGGTCACCGTGAGCAGCAGCCCCAGCCGATGCAGGCCCAGGCCGAAGCCCACGACCGCCAGCACGATGGCCAGCAGCGGCCGCCAGGCGATCGGCCCGACCGGCTGGCCGCCTTCGGATTCGATGCTGAGCGACTTGAACAGCACCATGCCGCCCAGCAAGGCCAGCAGCACGCCCAGGCCAAAGGGGAAGTAGCCCGGACCGGGCGCCGCAGCATCGCCAAAACTGTAGGCCGTGGCCCCCCAGGCAAAGGCAATGCCCAGAGCGATGAAGAGCAACCCGGCGAAGAAGTCCCGCGAACCCTTGGGCGTCATCGTTCAACTCTCCCAGGCAGGCGTACTGCGCAGCACTTCTTCCAAGGTCGTCACGCCCTCCGACACCTTGCGCACACCGCTCAGGCGCAAGGCACGCAGGCCCTCGTGGGCCGCGGCACGGCGCAGCGCAGCCATGTTCGGGCTGGGCATCAGATGCTGGCGCACCGGCTCGCTCAGGTTCAGCAGCTCGTACAGGCCAGCGCGGCCCCGAAAGCCGGTGTGACGGCAGTCAAGACAACCCACAGGCCGGTAGGGCCTGAGCTCTCCCGACATGCGCCAGGGCTTGACCAGCTCGTTCAGCGTCTCGACGCTGATGCTGGAGTCCGGCTCCTTGCAGTTCGGGCACAAAGTGCGCACCAGGCGCTGGGCGAGCACACCGATGACGGTGGCACTGATGAGGTAGGCGGGCACACCCAGATCAATCAGGCGCGTGATGGCCGACACCGAATCGTTGGTGTGCAGGGTACTGAACACGAGGTGGCCGGTCAGCGCGGCCTGGATGGCCATCTCGGCGGTTTCCAGGTCGCGGATCTCGCCCACCATGATGATGTCGGGGTCCTGGCGCATCAGGGCGCGCAGGCCCTCGCTGAAGCCGAAGTCCAGGGTCTGCTGCACCTGCGTCTGGTTGAAGGCCGGCTCGATCATCTCGATCGGGTCTTCGATGGTGCAGACGTTGACCTCGTCCGTGGCCAGGCGCTTGAGCGTGGAATAAAGAGTCGTCGTCTTGCCCGAGCCGGTGGGGCCGGTGACGAGCACGATGCCGTGCGGGGCCGCCACCAGCTGGTTCCAGCGCTCGGCGTCGTGGCGGCTGAAGCCGAGCTGGTCGAGCTCCTTGAGCGCGTTGTCGGGGTCGAAGATGCGCATCACCATCTTCTCGCCGAAGGCGGTGGGCAGGGTGGAGAGGCGCATTTCCACCTCCTCGCCGGCCGGGTTGCGCGTCTTGATGCGACCGTCGAGCGGGCGGCGGCGCTCCACCACGTCCATGCGACCGAGCAGCTTGACGCGCGAGATCATGGCGCTCATCACCGAGCTGGGCAGCTGGTAGACGGTATGCAGCACGCCGTCGATGCGAAAGCGGATCAGGCCGATCTCGCGGCGCGGCTCCAGATGGATGTCAGAAGCGCGCTGGTCAAAGGCGTACTGCCACAGCCAGTCCACGACCTGCACCACGCCCTGGTCATTGGCGTCAAGCTGCTTGTTGCTCTTGCCCAGCTCCACCAGCTGCTCGAAGCTGGCCAGCCCGGCCACCTCACCGCTCTTGGTGGCGGCACGCACCGACTTGGCCAGCGTGAAGAACTCGGTGGTGAAGCGGCTGATGTCCTGCGGGTTGGCCACCACCAGCTTGACGGTCTTGCGCGAATGGCTCTCGATCTGCGGCACCCAGGCCACATCAAAGGGCTCGCTGGTGGCGATGGTGATGTCGCTCAGCCCCATCAGCACCGGCAGGCAGCGGTGCTTCTCGGCGTAGGCGGCGTTCATCACATCGGCGACGCGGCCCACTTCCACCTTGAGCGGGTCGATGCGCAGGTAGGGCAACTTGGCGCGCGTGGCCAGCCATTCGGTCAGCGCCTCGGTATCCAGGCTGCGCTGGGTGCCGGCACGCTGCAAGCCGGCACGCCCCAGACGCACCAGCGGGTGCATGGCACTGTCCCCCACGGCAAAGCGGCTCTCGGTGGAGCTGGCCGTTTCGACATCGATCATCCCGTCCTCCTGCAGCCACTGCAGCAGGGTGCGCCAGTTCAGACGCGCGTCGGTCGCGGGGGGCGGCGGGGGCGGACGGGACTTCGAACTCATTCGCGCTCGTCGGAAGAAGGGAGCCAGGGCTTGAGACCGCGCAGCCAACGCTTGGCGGGCAGGCCCAGAGTGGCGTCGATGGTAGTGGCGCGCCTTTGCAGTTCGGCCTTGTCCGGGAGAGCGTTTTCCCGGGTGGCTACCACCACGGTGTTGCCTTCCTTGGTCGCTGCGAGGCGCCACACCGAATCGGCCCCGAAGGCCGCCGCGATCCGCGCGCAGGAGCGCTCGAACGAGGCCTGGCGGCCGAACAGGTTCACGGCCATGCCGCCACCCGGCGCCAGCAGCTCGCGGCATTCGGCATAGAAGCCTTCATCGTCCAGCACCGGTGCGGCGGCCTCGTGGTCGTACAGGTCCACGTGCAGCAGCTGCACCTGGCCGCGGCGCGAGCCCTCGCGCAGCCAATCCGCAGCGTCAGCCAGGTGCACCTGCAGGCCATCACCATCTGCCGGAAGGTGGAACCAGTGCCGGCACACGCGCAGCACGCCGGGGTGCAGCTCCACCGCCTCGGTGGGCCGGCCCAGCACCTGGTGGCAGAACTTGGTCAGCGCCGCCGCGCCCAAGCCGAGCTGCACGCACAGGCCCTCGCGCCAGGCCTCGGGCGGCTGCCAGAGCAGCGGCGCCATCATGCGCTGGATGTACTCCAGCTCCAGCTTCAGGGGCTTGCTGATGCGCATCGCGCCCTGCACCCAGATGCTGTCCAGGTGCAGCGAGCGGACTCCGGCGTAGTCGGAGATCGTGACCTCGGGGAGGTCGTCTTCAAGGAGTTCAGGCATGGGGCGGCGATTGTCTACAGTCGCCCGGCCCTCAACACCCCGGGAGTCGCCCCATGAACACCGAAGCCATCTGGCAGTTTCTGAGCACGCAGGGGGCCGAGTTCGGCCTCAAGGTGCTGGCCGCCATTGCCGCCTGGATCGTCGGCCGCTGGCTGATCGCCCTGGCCCTGAACCTGTTCAGCCGCGCGCTTGCCGCCGGCAAGAAGGTGGATCAGACGCTCAGCAATTACCTGCGCTCGATCCTCAGCGTGCTCTTGAACCTGGTGCTGATCCTGGCCATCCTGGACATCTTTGGTGTCAAGACCACCAGCTTCGCCGCCCTGCTGGCCGGCGCCGGGGTGGCCATCGGCATGGCCTGGAGCGGGCTGCTCGGCCACTTCGCGGCCGGCGTGTTCATGCAGGTGCTGCGGCCCTTCAAGGTGGGGGACTTCATCAGCGCCGGTGGCATCACCGGCACGGTGACGGAGATCGGCCTGTTCGGTACCACCGTCACCACGCCGGACAACGTGCAGACCATCGTCGGCAACAACGTGGTGTTCGGCAGCGCGATCCAGAACTTCTCCGCCCTGCCCCACCGCCGCGTGGACTGCCTGGCCAAGGTGGCCAATAGCGTCGATCCGCTCGACGCGATCGCGCGCCTGAAGCCGGCCATCGCCGCCATCGCCAACGTCAAGTCCGAACCGGCGCCGGACATCGAGATCCTGCAGTTCACGCCCGAAGGTCCGCTGCTGTGCGTGCGGCCCTATTGCCACACCGACCACTACTGGCAGGTCTACTTCGACACCCACAAGGCCATCGTCGCCACCTTCGGTGCGGCCGGCTACCCGGTGCCGGAGACGCCGATCACGCCGCGCAACCGCTAGTCAGCAAAGGCCAGCAGTTCGCCGCCCAGCGTGGCGGCGAACACCTGGCCCGGTGCCAGCGCCAGGCTGCCGGTGACGCCATAGGTCGCCGGGCTGGCGGGCGCCGCCAGCGGCGCTCGCCAATGCGGCCGGCCGCTGCGCCGCTCGAAAGACCAGACCGAGGCCTCGTGCCCCACTGTGTAGCCGGGCAGGGCCGAGGTGCCGATGGCCACGCGCTGCGCGTCCAGCGCGGGTGAGCCCCAGGCCCAGCCATGCACGTCGCGGCGCCAGACCAGCCGGCCCGTGCGCGGCGCCCAGCAGCTCAAGTGCGCGCCGTCCGACGAGCCCAGGTAGGCCAGGCCGTCCAGGCCATTGACGGCCGACTCGACCCAGCTGAACCAGTGGTAGCGCCGCCAAGCCTCGGCGCCATCAGCCAGGCGCAGCGCGAACAGCTCGTAGCTGCGTGAGCCGACCAGCACCAGGCCGTCCTCCACCCACACCGCGGACACCACCGGCGCGCCGGTCTCAAAGCGCCAGCGTTCGCGCCCGCTCGCCAGCTCGAAGGCGCGCACGCTGCCGTCGAAGGCGCCGAGCACGACCAGGCCGCCGGCGATCACCGGCGTGCCGAGCAGGCTGTGGCCGATGTCGGCCTGCCAGCGCAGGCGCCGCTCGGGCGCATTGCCCAATTGCCAACACGCCAGGCGGCCGGCGTGGCTGGCCGTGAGCAGGGCCTCGCCCTGCAGCGCCACGCCGGCGCCGAAGCGGTCAAAGCGTGCGCCGGGCTGGCCGGGCGGGATGCGCCGCACCGGCTGATCCTGCAACGGCAGCTGCCAGACCGGGGCACCGCTGCCGGCCTCGAAGGCATGCAGCAGGCCGTCGTCGCTGGGCACGAGCAGCTGGCCCTGGTGCAGCAGCGGGCGGCAGCGCAGTGCACCACCGGTACGGGCCTGCCAGCGGGTGTGGCCATCGGCCAGGTCCAGCGCGTGCAGCACGCCGGCGTCGTCACTGGCGAACAGGCTGTCACCCGCGCGCAGCAGGTCGGCCCAGAGCGGCGCGCCCAGCTCGCGCCGCCACAGGGTGCGCGGTGGGGGCAGGTCGGGCAGGGCACGGGGCGGCTGCGGCAGTTCGCCGCGCTCCAGCACCAGGGGCAGGCGCAGGCGCGGCAGCAGGAACTCGGGCATGGCGCCAAGCAGGCGCCGGCCATCGCGGCTGGGCTGCAGCTGCCAGCCACTGCCCAGTTGCAGCGCACCGTCCTGCCAGCGGGCGCGGCCGAAGGGCGCGTTCCAGGCGTGGATGGCGGGCAGCGTGGCCTGGACCGTCCAGCCGCCCTCGGCATGGGGCGCGAAGCGCAGGCCGATGGGGGTGGACTCGCCGGCGTGGCGCAGCGTGGCGACCCAACTGCCGCTCGGGTCGAAAGCCGTCGCGGCCTGGGCGACAAGAGGCAGGCCGGCGGCGGCCAGCACCAGGGGGCGTCTTTGCATGCGCGCCATCCTCGGACGGGCGTGCGTCCGATCCAAAGGTCAGGGCCGCGCCAGTTGCAGCAGGGCTTGGGCCACGCGCTCGGCGCCCTCGCCCAGCGGGCGTTCGGCCGGGCGCAGCAAATGCCAGCCCAGGCGCGCCTTCACCGCCCATTGGCGCGCCAGCCAGAGCTCGGGTGGCAGCTCGGCTTCCAGCAGCGGTGCCTGCACCAGGGCCACGCCCAGGCCGCAGCGCGCCGCCTGCTGCACCAGCTCGTAGCCCTGCAGGGTGCGGTCGGCCGGCTGGGCGCGGAAGGCCAGGCCCTGGGCCTCGCACCAATGGCGCCAGCCGCTGGCATCGGCATTGAAGAGGCGCGGCAGGGTCAGCAAGGCCTTGGGCGCGTGCCGGCCCGGCGCCAGCAGTGTGCGGGGCACCAGCGGCACCAGCTCCTCGTGCGCGAACAGGGCCTGGCTGCGCACGCCCGGCCAGCGCCCGGCGCCGTAGCGCAGTGCCAGGTCCACGCCCTCGCCGGCCAGATCGACCAGGCGCGATTCGGTCAGCAGCTCGATGCGCAAACCGCCCGCCGCCTGCTCCAGCGCGGCCAGGCGCTCCAGCAACCAGAAGCGCGCCATCGAGGGCGTGGTGGCCAGGCGCACGGTGACGGGGCGGCGCACCTTGCGGCCGCGGTCGGCGGCATGGTCCAGCAGGTCCAGGCCCTGCCAGATGCGCGTGAGCAATCGCTCGCCGTCCGGCGTGGGTTTGGCGCCGCGCGCATGGCGGATGAAGAGCGGCAGGCCGGCCCAGGTCTCGGCCCCGGCCACGCGCCGGCTGATGGCCGCATGCGTCACGCCCAGCTCCAGCGCCGCCGCGCTGAAGGAACCGGTGCGGGCCACCGCCAGCGCTGCCAGCAGGCAGTCCAGCGGTGGCAGGTGTTGGGGCAGGCTGTACGCAGAGCTCACAGCTCATTCTGTACCGGCCGACTGGTTCGGCCGCCCCGGCCCGCCCAGACTGGCGGCCATGAACACCACCACCCTGCCCCGCCCCGTCGCTCTGGTGCCCGTCGGCCTGCTGGCCGCCCTGGCCACCGTGCTGTTCTGGGCCAGTTCCTTCCCGCTGATCCGCGCCGCCGTGGCCGAGTTCAGCCCCCTGCCCTTGGCGGCGCTGCGCTACGCCGTGGCCGGCGCGGCCATGGGCGCCTGGCTGCTGCTGGCGCCCGGCGGACGCGAACTACTGCCGCGCGGCCGCGAATGGCCGCGCCTGCTGCTGGCCGCCGGCCTGGGCATCGTGGCCTACAACCTGCTGCTGAACAGCGGGCAGCGCACCGTCTCGGCCGGTGCGGCCAGCTTCATCGCCAACACCGCGCCGGTGATGACGGCCCTGCTGGCCGTGCTGCTGCTGGGCGAGCGCCTGCGCGTCTGGGCCTGGCCGGGCATGGCGCTCAGCTTGGGCGGCGTGGGCCTGATCGCCGCCGCCCAGCCCGGCGGTCTGCATCTTGGCGCCGGGGCGCTGCAGATCCTGGGTTCGGCCGCCTGCCTGGCGATGTTCTTTGTTGTCCAGCGCCCGCTGCTGGCGCGCCTGGGCGGGCTGCGCACCGCCGCCTGGGTGGTAGTGCTGGGCGGTTTGCTGCTCTTGCCCTGGCTGCCGGCAGGCCTGGCCCAGGCGCAAGGCGCCAGCGTGCAAGGGATCTGGACCGTCATCGCCCTGGGCCTGTTCCCGGCCGCGCTGGGCTATGGCTGCTGGGCGGTGGCGCAGGCGCATTACGGCGCGGCGCGGGCGGCGAGCTTTCTCTACCTGGTGCCGCCCACGGCCACGCTGATGGCCCTGGCCCTGCTGGGCGAGCGGCCGAGCCCGCAGATCCTGCTGGGCGGTGCGCTGGCCCTGGGCGGGGTGCTGGTGGTCAACCGCTGGGGCAAGGCCTGAAAGCCGAGAGCTGCGCCAGCCAATGCGCGCGCTTGTCGGCCAGGCTCAGGCCGGCATGGGCCGGGCTGGTAGAAGGCAGGCGCAGCAGGGGCCAGGGCGCGCCGGGCAGCAGGGCCTGGGTCTGGCGCCAGGCGGCGTCGCCATTGCAAGCGATGGCGCGCAGCGCCGGCAGGCGCGCCACCAGCTCCGGCAAGGCGCTGGGTTCGGCGGCGCGAATGGCGCTGTCCAGGCTGCCCGGCCGAACACAGGCGGCCACGGCATCCCAGAGCGCAATGCGCGCCTCGACCAGGGCCCGCAGGCGCTCGGCATAGGGGCGCGCGGGCAGATCGACCTGGCCGGTGAGCGCCGCCATCAGCGGCCAGAAGGCGTTGCGCGGATGCGCGTAGTACTGCGCCGCGGCCAGGCTGGCGGCGCCGGGGAAGCTGCCGAGAATCAGCAGTTCGGCGTCGGCGCGCCAGACCGGCGCCAAGCCGATCAGCCGTTCAGCTTGGGCAGCACCCGGCATGCGTTGGCACTCGTGATCGCGGCCGTCTGTTCAAGACTCCAGCCGCGCAGCGCGGCCAGGGTCTCGGCAATGCGCGGCAGCTCGCAGGGCTCGTTGCGGCTGCGCTCGCCTTGCTGCCGCTGTTCAGCGGTCTTGTAAAGCCAGTGCGGCGGGATGTCCGGCGCATCGGTTTCCAGCACCAGCGCGGTCTCGGGCAGCTCGGCGGCCAGGCGCCGCAGCTGCAGTGCACGCTCGAAGGTCAGGGCACCGCCGAAACCGAGTGCGAAGCCCTGCTCGATGAAGGCGTTTGCCTGCTGGGTGCTGCCGTTGAAGGCGTGCGCGATGCCGCCCTGTACGGGGATGCGGCGCAGGCCGGCGAGCAGCTGATCCGCGCTCTTGCGCACATGCAGGATCACCGGCAGCTGGTGCTTGCGCGCGAGCTTCAGCTGCGCGGCGTAGAAAAACTGCTGGCGCTCGGGGTCCAGGCCGGGGACAAAGAAGTCGAGGCCGATTTCGCCCACCGCCACCAGCAGCGGGTCGGTTGCGGCCTCGTGCAGCATCCGGTCCAGCAGCGCCAGGTCCGCGTCCTGCGCCCCGGGCGTGTAGAGCGGATGGATGCCCAGCGCATAGGGCTGGCCGGCGGCGCGGCACAGCGCCTGCGTGCGGGCGAGGTCGCTGGCCTGCACGACGGGAACGATGAAGCGCTTGACACCGGCCGCCAGGGCACGTGCCCGCACGGCCTCGCGGTCCTCCGCGAACTCGGGAGCGTCCCAGTGGCAGTGGGTGTCGATCCACATGCCACAAGCTCCGAGTCAGCGGAACACGACGGTACGCTTGCCGTTCAGCAGCACCCGATGCGCGGCATGCCACTGAATCGCCCGCGCCAGCGCCACGCACTCCATGTCGCGGCCCACGGCTGCGAGCTGCTCGGGAGTCTGGGCGTGGTCGATGCGGGCGACCTCCTGCTCAATGATCGGGCCCTCGTCCAGATCGCTGGTGACGTAGTGGGCGGTCGCGCCGATCAGCTTGACGCCGCGCTCGAAGGCCTGGTGGTAGGGGCGCGCGCCCTTGAAGCCGGGCAGGAAGCTGTGATGGATGTTGATGGCGCGGCCGTTCAGGAACTCGCACAGGTCCTCGCTCAGGATCTGCATGTAGCGGGCCAGCACCACCAGCTCGACGCCCTGCTCGGTCACGATGTCCTTGATCTTCTTTTCCTGCGCCGCCTTCTGCTCGGGCGTGGCGTTCAGCAGCGGCAGGTGGTGGAAGGGCACGTTGTGCGAGGCCGCGAGTTGGTAGAAGTCGCGGTGGTTGCTGGCGATGGCCACGACCTCGATGTTCAGGTGCGCGGTGGCAACGCGGAACAGGATGTCGTTCAGGCAATGGCCGAACTTGCTGACCAAAATCATGACCTTGGTCTTGTGCGCGGCGTCCACCAGCTCCCAGTCCATCTGCATCTGCGCGGCCAGGGGCGTGAAGGCCTCGCGCAAGGTGGCCAGGGCCTCGTTCGACTCGAACTCGATGCGCATGAAGAAACGCGCGTGGTCCGGGTCGCCGTACTGGGCGGAGCTGAGGATGTTGCTCTGGGTCTGCAGCAGGATGCCGGTGACGGCGTGGACGATGCCGGCGCGGTCCGGGCAGCTGAGCTTGAGGATGTAGCGGGCGTTCATACGGGGTGCAGGGTTCCGTGGTCCAGGCGCCAGCGCTGCTGGCAGCGGGCGGCCAAATCGATGTCGTGGGTCACCAGCACGAAGGCGGTGCCCTGCTCGCGAGCGGCGTCCAGCATCAGCTGGAAGACGCCGTCGGCGGTGTCGCGGTCGAGGTTACCGGTGGGCTCATCGGCCAGCACGCAGGCCGGCTTCGTCACCAGCGCACGGGCCATGGCCACGCGCTGGCGCTCGCCACCGCTGAGCTCGGCCGGCCGGTGCTCCACGCGTTCGGCCAGGCCCACGCGGGCCAGCATGGCGCGCGCCTGCTCCCGCGCCTGGGTCATCGGAATGCGGCGGATGCGCAGCGGCATGGCCACGTTGTCCAGCGCCGAGAACTCGGGCAGCAGGTGGTGGAACTGGTAGACGAAACCGAGGTGCTGGTTGCGCCAGGCGCCCAGGGCGCTGGCGCTGAAATCGGTCAGCGCACGGCCCATCAGCTGAACGCGGCCGCCGCTGGGTTGCTCCAGCCCGCCCAGCAAATGCAGCAGGGTGCTCTTGCCCGAACCGCTGGCGCCGACGATGGCGACCGTCTCGCCCGCCCGCACCGTCAGGTCCAGGCCCTTGAGCACGCTGACGTCGAGCGGGCCTTCGTGGAAGCGCTGGGTCAGGCCCGTAGCTTGCAACACAAGTTCACTCATAGCGCAGGGCCTGAGCCGGTTGCACGCGTGCGGCGCGCCAGCTCGGGTAGAGAGTGGCCAGCAGCGCCAGGCCGAGGGAGATGAAGGCAATCGGCAGGATGTCGCCGCGCTGCGGGTCGCTGGGCATCTGGCTGATCAGGTAAATGTTGGCGGGCAAGAACTTGGCGCCCAGCAGGCCCTCGATGGCCGGCACGATGACGTCCACATTGAAGGCGATCAGCAGGCCCAAGGCGACGCCGCTGAGCGTGCCAACCACGCCGGCGAACGCGCCCTGCACGATGAAGATGGCCTGGATGCTGCGTGGGCTCGCGCCCAGGGTGCGCAGGATGGCGATGTCGCTCTGCTTGTCCGTCACCACCATCACCAGGGTGCTGACGAGATTGAAGGCGGCCACCGCGACGATGAGCGTGAGGATGATGCCCATCATGCGCTTCTCCACCTGCACGGCGGCGAACCAGGTGGGGTTGGCGCGGGTCCAGTCGCGCACGCGCCAATCGGGGCCCAGCGTGGGCTGGAGTTGATCGGCCACGGCGCGGGCAGTGTGCAGGTCGTGCAGGCGCAGCTGCAGGCCGCTGGCCCCGCCGGTGCGGAAGAGCTTGGCGGCGTCGTCCAGATGCATCATCACCAAGCCGGCGTCGTACTCGTAATGCCCGGCCTGGAAGATGCCGGCCACCTTGAAGCTGCGCAGGCGCGGCGTCACGCCGGCCGGGGTCACGCTGCCGCCGGGGGCCATCACGGTGAGGGCATCGCCCACCTGCACACCCAGCTGGCGCGCCAGTTCCTGGCCGATCAGCATCTTCCACTGGCCCGGCTGCAGCTCGTTCAGCACCGCCGGGGCCAGCTTGCCTGCCATCGGGGTGACCTTGGGTTCGTGCTCGGGCAGCACGCCGCGCACCATCACGCCGCGCATGTCCTCGCCACGCGCCAGCAGGGCCTGGCTGCTCACAAACGGCGCCACGCCGGCCACCTGGGGCAGGCCCTGGGCCTGCTGGGCCAGCGGCTGCCAGTCCTCCACGCCCAGGCCGTCCCAGCGCGTCACTTCCAGGTGGGCGATGGCGCTGAGCATGGCGTCGCGCACTTCGCGCTGGAAGCCGTTCATCACCGAGAGCACGACGATCAACGCCGCCACGCCCAGGGCGATGCCGACCATCGAGACGCCGGAAATGAAGGAAATGAAGGCGTTGCGCCGGCCGCCCTTGCCGGCGCGCAGGTAGCGCCAGCCGACTTGCAGCTCGTAAGGAAGATTCATGGATTTGGGCCCGCAGGGGGCGCGATGCTACCGGGCGCCCCGGGCGCGCGGCCCCTGCAAGCTGGGGAGCGCGCCCGGCCTCAGTGCCCGTGGCCGCCCTGGCCGCCCAGCGCGCGCACCGGCACCTGCAACTGCAGCGTTTCGGCCGGCTTGCCCGGGCGCTCGATCTGCAGCGTCAGCGGCAGGGTGTCGCCGGCCTTCAGCGGCTGCTTCAGGCCCATCAACATCAGGTGGTAGCCGCCCGGCTTGAGCGTCACCATTTGCCCGGCCGGCAGCTCCAGCGCCGGGACTTCGCGCATTTTCATCACGCCGTCGTCCATGCGCATCTCATGGATCTCCACCCGCGCCGCCGCCGGGGTGCTGCCCCCCACGAGCTTGGCGCCATCGGGCGAGCGCAGCTGCAGGAACACGCCGGTGGCCTTCTGGGCCGCCACCGTGCCGCGGGCCCAGGCCTCGCTGGCGGTGGTCTGGGCCTGGGCCAGGCCGGACAAGAGCAGCGCAAGCGCCAGGGCGCCGGGCTTCCAAGACTTCATCACGATCTCCAACAAGGGCTTCAGGGGCGGATTGTTCCGTGCGCCGCGCACCCGCCATCCGGGGGGCCGGGCACCGCCGCAGCGGCGGATTTGCGCCGGATCTGCGCATACTACGGAAACATTTAGATACGCCGGGAGGTCCAGATGTCGATCTGGTTGGACGAGCTCGAACGCGAAGCCCAGGTGCACGCCGAACAGAACCTGCAGGACCGGCGCGCGCTGCGCATGGCCATGCACCGGGCCTTGGACGAGGTGCAGGCCGGGCGCGACGCCGATTGCGTGCTGATCATGCTCGACTTCCTGCCGCGCCCCCAGGGGGCCGACGCCGCGGCGCCGCCGGCCGATCCGAGCGAAGGCCAGGCCATGCTGCGCGAAGAGTTGCTGCGCCAGCCCTACGAAGCCTTTGAATTGCGCCGCGGCCAGGCCTGCGTGCTGGTGCCCGGCGCACCGGATGGCACCGAACTGCAGCGCGTGGTGATGCGCCTGAACCGGCGCCTGCAGCTGCTGAGCCAGCGGCGCTACAAACTCCTGTTCGGTCTCTCGCGCGCCAGCGAGGCGCGCAATGGCGGCGCGGCCTGGCTGGCGCTTGCCGATCTGCGCCTGCAAGTCTGCATGGCGCGCGCCGGCCTGGCCCCTCCCCTGCCCACGGGGCCGCGGCCGGGGGCGTTTGAGCGGCGGCGCACCGGCAAGCGCTGACGCCCTCAGGCGCTCAGTGCGCCGTCTCCCAGCTGGCTCCAAACCCGACCTCGGCCAGCAGCGGCACCTTCAGCTGGGCCACGCCGGCCATCAGCGCCGGCACCTGGCTCGCCACCCAGTCACGCTCGCTCTCGGGCAGTTCGAACACCAGTTCATCGTGCACCTGCATCACGATCTGGGTCTGCTTGCCCTCCCGGTCGATGGCGGCCTGCACCGCCAGCATGGCCAGCTTGATCAGATCGGCCGCCGTGCCCTGCATGGGGGCATTGATGGCCTGGCGCTCGGCACCGGCGCGGCGCGGGCCGTTGCCGCTGTTGATCTCGGGCAGCCAGAGGCGGCGGCCGAACACGGTTTCCACATAGCCCTTGGCCTTGGCGCCGGCGCGGGTCTCGTCCATGTAGCGGCGCACGCCCTGGAAGCGGGCGAAGTAGAGGTCGATGTAGTCCTTGGCGGCCTTGGGCTCGATGCCCAGCTGCGCCGCTAGGCCGTAGGCACCCATGCCGTAAATGAGCCCGAAATTGATCGCCTTGGCGGCGCGACGCTGCTCGGTGCTCACCTGCTCCAGCGGCGTGCCGAACACTTCGGCGGCGGTGGCCTTGTGGATGTCGGCACCGCTGGCGAAGGCGGCCAGCATGGCCGGGTCTTCGCTGAGGTGGGCCATGATGCGCAGCTCGATCTGCGAGTAGTCGGCGCTGGCGATCAGGCGGCCCGGCGGAGCCACGAAGGCCTCGCGGATGCGCCGGCCTTCCGCCGTGCGCACGGGGATGTTCTGCAGGTTCGGGTCGTTGCTGGCCAGCCGGCCCGTCACCGCCACGGCCTGCGCGTAATGGGTGTGCACACGGCCGGTGTGTGGGTTCACCATCAAGGGCAGCTTGTCGGTGTAGGTGCTCTTGAGCTTGGCCAGGCCGCGGTGCTCGAGGATCTTGGCCGGCAGCGGGAAGTCGGCGGCCAGTTCGGTCAGCACCTCTTCGTCGGTGCTGGGCGCGCCGGTGGCGGTCTTCTTCTTCACCGGCAGGCCGAGCTTGCCGAACAGGATCTCGCCGATCTGCTTGGGGCTGCCCAGGTTGAAGGGCTGGCCGGCCAGGGTGTAGAGCTCCTGCTCCAGCGCCAGCAGGCGCTGGCCCAGCTCGTGGCTCTGCGCCTGCAGCATGGCGGCGTCGATCAGCACGCCGTTGCGCTCCACACGCAGCAGCTGCGCCGAGGTGGGCATCTCGATCTGCTCGTACACATAGCGCAGGCCGGGCTCGGCCAGGATGCGCGGCAGCAGGCGCTGGTGCACGCCCAGGCACATCTCGCTGTCCTCGCACGAGTACTCGGCGGCGCGCGCCACATCCACCTGGGCGAAGGGAATCTGTTTGGCCCCCTTGCCGCACAGGTCCTCGTAGCTCAGGCCCTTGCGGCCCAGCTCGCGCTCGGCCAGGGCCTCCAGGCTGTGGCTCTTGTGGGCTTCGAGCACATAGCTTTGCAGCATGGTGTCGTGCGTGTAGCCCTGCACCTGGATGCCGTGGTTGGCAAACACATGGGCGTCGTACTTCACATGCTGTCCCAGCTTGGCGCGCGTGCCGTCTTCCAGCCAGGGCTTGAGCCGCGCCAGCACCTCGTCCAGCGGCAGCTGCTCCGGGTGATCCATGCCGGCATGGCGCAGCGGGATGTAGCAGGCCTCCCAGGGCGCCACGCTGAAGCTCAGGCCGACGATGCGGGCATCGAGGTTGCTGAGCGAATCGGTCTCGGTGTCCAGCGCCACCAGCTTGGTGGCCTGAAGCTTCTGCAGCCAAGCGTCGAAGCGTTCCCAGCTGCTGACGGTTTCGTAGCGCTTGTCCTGCGCCGGCGGCGGGGGTTCGGCCTGCACCGGCTCGGCCTGGGTCTGGGGCGCCACGCCCTGACCTTCGAGCTCGCGCTTCCAGCTCTTGAAGCCATGCTGGGTGTAGAAGGCCAGCAGCCCCTCGCGGTCTACGGCCTTGAAGGCCAGGCCTTCCACCGAAGGCCAGGGCTGCAGGTGTTCGGAGAGATCGCAATCGGTCTTGACCGTCACCAGCTTGCGGCCGGTGGGCAGCCAGTCCAGCGCCTTGCGCAGGTTTTCGCCCGCCACGCCCTTGATGCTGGCGGCCGCGGCCACCACGCCGTCGAGCGAGCCATGCTCGGCAATCCATTTGGCGGCGGTCTTGGGGCCGACCTTGTCCACGCCAGGGACGTTGTCCACGGCGTCGCCCATCAGGGTCAGGTAGTCGACGATGCGGTTCGGCGGCACGCCGAACTTGGCCAGCACGCCGGCTTCGTCCAGGCGCTCGTTGCTCATGGTGTTGAGCAGGCTGACGGCGGGCGTCACCAGCTGGGCCAGATCCTTATCGCCGGTGCTGATGACCACCTGATGCCCGCTCGCCTCGGCCAGCTTGGCCAGGGTGCCGATGGCGTCGTCGGCCTCGATGCCGGGCACGGTCAGCACCGGCCAGCCGAGCAACTGCACCACCTGGTGGATCAGCGGGATCTGGGCGCGCAAGTCATCGGGCATGGGCGCGCGCTGGGCCTTGTACTCGGGGTACCAGTCGTCGCGGAAGGTCGGGCCGGAGGCATCGAACACGCAGGCGGCATGGGCCCCGGGGTAGCGGTCGCGCAGCTGCTTGAGCATGGCCACCATGCCATGCACGGCGCCGGTGGCCTGGCCGTCCGGGCCGCGCAGATCCGGCATGGCGTGGTAGGCGCGGTAGAGGTAGCTGCTGCCGTCGACGAGCAGCACGAGGGGGGTCTCGGCATTCATGCGCGGCATTGTCAGCGGGCCAAGAAAAAGCGGCCCCGCAGGGCCGCTTTCAGTTGCGAAGCGAGGCTCAGGCCTTGCGACGCTGGGCGAAGCCCAGGCCCATCAGGCCCAGGCCCGCGAGGGCCAGGGTGCCGGGCAGGGGCACATCGTTGGTGCCGGAGAAGGAACCCGCCTGGATGAACACGGCCGAGTCGTAGACGTTGTCGCCACGATCGAAGATCTTGAACTCGAAGCTGTTGGTGCCGCTCAGGCCGGTGCCGGAAGCGGTCAGCACGGTGGTCAGGCCGTCGTACTGGATGTCCAGGTTCAGGCTGGTGCAGCCCGCCGGGCCATTGGCGCGGTTGTTCCGGTAGTGGGCGGTGTTGCTCAGGCAGTTGACGTTGTCAATCGACACCTCCTGGCCCGAACCCGGCAGCAGCGCGATGTTCGTGCCGTTCAGCAGCAGCTGGAAGGCATCGTTCACACCGGCATTGACGTATTCGTTGTATTCCTCGGAAGCGAACACGTAGCGGAAGAACACATTGCCGGTGTCCGAGCTGAAGTCGAACTTCAGGCTGACGGTGTCATTGCCGGCCGCACCGCCCGGCGCGCCACCGTTCTGGCCGCAGCTGTTGGAGGTGTTGGACTGACCGGCGCAAGCCACCGTGCCGGTGGTCAGCAGGATGCCCTTGTCGAAGCCCACGGTGTCGGCACCGCTGCTGAACAGGCCGGCGGCGTTGTTCAGGGCCGTGCCATTGGTGATCAGTTGCGCATTGCTGATGGTGATGCCGACGCCGCCGATGGCATTGGCCAGGGCGTTGGCGTCGGTCGAGGCATTGACCACCGGGACAGCCTGGGCCAGACCAGCGATCGAGAGGGCGATGGCGCCGAGACAGAGTTGCAAGCTTTTCATGGGTTGGATCTGCAGTAGGTGAGTGAAAGACCGCCCGTCGGCGGACGGACGTCCAAAGCAATATACGTGCCAATTACATGCGCGCCGCGCCAAGCCCTTGATTCACATGGAGTGCGCTTTCCCGGTTGCGTAACTTTATGTATCAGAGTCAAGTTGGGCGACATTTCATTCGCGGCTGCCAGCAGGGCGGCTCCGCCTGGCCTCGGATGGCGCTTCTTAGAATCGCCCGACCATGTCCAAAGCCCTGTGCTGTGCGGCTCTGCTGCTGGCCGTGCAGCCCCTGCTGCAGGCCGCCGAGTCCCCTCCCCGCCCCCCTGATCTGAGCCAGGCCCCGGCGCCGCCGACGGCGGCCCCTGCGCCCACTCCGGTGCCCGCTGAACCGCAACGGCGCCGTCTGGCGCGCGAAGAGGGCAGCCAGGTGCGCGTGCGCGAGGACGAACTGACCCGTACCGAAGAGCATCTGGACGCGCGCGGCCGCGTGCTGCGCATCGTGGTGCACCCCAAGAACGGTGCGCCTTCCTACGAGATGGCGCCGCCGCGCCCCCAAGATGAACAAGCCCAGATCGGCCCGCGCCGCTGGAAGCTGCTGGATTTCTGATGGCCGTCTACACCCCCGTCCCCGAGCATGAGGTGCAAGCCCTGCTGAGCCGCCTGAAGCTGGGCGAGCTGCAGCAGCTCAGCGGCATCAGCGCCGGCATCGAGAACAGCAATTTCTTCGTCGATTGCAGCGCCGGCCGCTACGTGCTGACGGTGTTCGAGCGCCTCACGCCCGCGCAGCTGCCCTTCTACCTGGGGCTGATGCAACATCTGGCGGCCAAGGGCCTGCCGGTGCCCGCGCCGCAGGCCGATGCGCAGGGCCAGATCCTCTTTGAGCTGCAGGGCAAGCCGGCCGCGGTGGTGAGCTGCCTGCGCGGCAGCCACCAGCTTTCGCCCAACGTCTTCCATTGCGAGCAGCTCGGGCATTGCCTGGCGCGCCTGCACCTCGCGGTGGCGGACTTCCCGCTCTTCCAGCCCAATCTGCGCGGCCTGCCCTGGTGGCAGCAGGTGGCCCCCACGCTGCTGGACCAGTTGCCAGCCGACACCGCGGCCCTGCTGCGCGACGAGCTGCACTACCAGCTGGAGCTGGCCGGCTCGGCCGCCTACCAGGAGCTGCCGCGCGGCGCCATCCATGCCGATCTGTTCCGCGACAACGCCATGTTCGAAGGCCTGCCCGGGCGCGAACAGCTCTGCGGCGTGTTCGATTTCTATTTCGCCGGCGTGGACAGCTTCCTGTTCGACCTGGCCGTGTGCCTGAACGACTGGTGCATCGACCTGGCCAGCGGCCGCCTGATCGAGGAACGCGCCACCGCCCTGGTGGCCGCCTACGAAGCCGAGCGGCCGCTTTCCGCCGCCGAGCACCGCCTGCTGCCGGCCCTGCTGCGCGCGGCGGCCTTGCGCTTCTGGCTGAGTCGGTTGGACGATTGGTACCGCCCGCGCGACGCGCAGCTGCTGAAGCCCCACGACCCCACGCATTTCGAGCGCGTGCTGCGCGAGCGCCGCCTCAACCCCTGGCATGCCATGAAGGACGCCACTTGAGCCCCGCCAAGCCCCTGGGTCTGCGCCTGACCCTGCACAGCGTGCCCCCGAAGCAGGGCCTGCGCTGGATCGCACTGGGCTGGCAGGTATTCCGCCGCGCACCGCTGGCGCTCAGCAGCACCCTGGCGATGTTCCTGGTGGCGGCCATGGTGCTGAGCTTGCTGGGCATGGTCGGTGCCCTGCTGGGCTTGGCCGCGCTGCCGCTGCTGTCGCTGGCCTACATGCTGTGTACGCACCAGGTGCTGCAAAAGCGCCCGGTGAGCTGGCAGGTGTTCAGCCAACCCTTTCGGCTGACGCCGGCGCGCAGCCGTGCGCAGCTGGCGCTGGCCCTGACCTACGTGGTGGCCACCGTGGCGGTGATCGCGGCCGCCGCTGCCATCGACGGCGGGCGCTTCGAGGAACTGCAGCGCCTGATGGCCGAGGCCGGGCAGAGCGAAGAGGCGCGCAAGGCCGCCGAAGAGGCCCTGACGCGGGCGCTGACGGACTCCAGCCTGCTCTGGGCCACCCTGGTGCGCATGGGCGGTCTGCTGCTGGTCTCGATCCCCTTCTGGTACGCGCCGGCGCTGGTGCATTGGGGCGGCCAGGGTGCGCTGCAGGCGCTGTTTTCCAGCACCCTGGGCCTGTGGCGCAACCGCAGCGCCTTCGTGCTGAACGGCCTGGGCTGGTTGGGCATCCTGATGGCCAGCTCGGTGCTGCTGGCCGTGCTCACCACTCTGCTGGGCGGCCCGGGTCTGCTGGCCCTGCTGGTCATGCCGGTCACCCTGCTGATGCTGTCAGTGTTCTATTGCGGGCTCTACTTCATGTTCGTGGACAGCTTCCGCTTCGTGGCCGACGAGGGCAGCAGCGAGCCCACGCCCCCGCAACAGCCGGACTGATGCGCAGCCGCTGCGCGCGCTGCCTGCGTGCGCGCTGCCTGTGCGCGCTGCTGCCCGGGGCGCCGCTGGCGCACCAAGTGGAGCTCGTCATCCTGCAGCACCCGTTGGAGCAGCACGAAGTCAAGGGCACGGCGCGCCTGCTCGCCCTGGCGCTGGCGCGCTGCGAGCTGCGCGTGGGTGAGACCTTCAACCCGTCGCCCAACCCCGAGGGCCGCACCGAGGCCTTGCTGTACCCGGGCGCAGCTTCCACGGTGCCGCCGGGCGTGGCACCCGAGCGCCTGCGCCTCTACGTGCTGGACGGCACCTGGCGCAAGAGCCGCCTGCTGCTGCACCGCAACCCCTGGCTGGCCGCCCTGCCGCGTGTGAACCTGGCGGCCGCGGCGCCCAGTGCCTACACGGTGCGCAAGGCGCAGGCCGCGCACCAGCTCTCCACGCTGGAGGCCTGCGCCGCGGCGCTGCAGCAGCTGGAAGGCCTGGACCCGGCGCCGCTGCTACAACTGCAGGCCGGCCTGGTGGCCGAGCTGCAGCGCTGCGTTAAATCGGCGTGAGCTTGGCCACCGAGAGCGCCAGCCACTTGGCGCCATGGCGGCCGAACTGGATGTGGGCGCGCGCATCGGGCCCGGCGCCTTCCAGCGTCAGCACCACGCCCTCGCCGAACTTGTTGTGGAACACCGCTTGGCCCACGCGCAGGCCGGAATCGTGCTCGGCCTTCTTGGGCAGCGGCGCGGCCACCGCCTGCTGCCAGGCGGCCGGCTTCGGGGCCGGCCAGCCGCTGCGCGCTTCGCGATGCCCGGCGCCCACCACGCCGGAAAGCCCCGCGCCGCGCTGCCAGGCATTGGCGTAGTCACGCTCGAAACCCGAGCCGAAACCGCCCTGCTTGGGGCTGAGCCACTTCAGGCTCTCCTCGGGCAGCTCGGCCAGGAAGCGGCTGCGCACGTGGTAGCGGGTCTGGCCATGCAGCATGCGGCTTTGCGCCAGGCTCAAGTGCAGGCGCTTGCGTGCGCGGGTGATGGCCACGTACATCAGGCGGCGCTCTTCCTCCAGGCCGTCAAAGTCCTGCAACGCGCGCTCGTTCGGGAACAGACCCTCTTCCAGCCCGGTGAGAAACACGGCGTCGAACTCCAGGCCCTTGGCGGCATGGATGGTCATCAGCTGCAGTGCGTCCTGCCCGGCCTGGGCCTGGTTATCGCCGGCCTCCAGGCTGGCGTGGGTCAGGAAGGCGGCCAGCGGACTCATGATCTCGCCGGTGTCGGCGTCGGGCGTGAGTCCAGGGCCCTGGCCGAGTTCATCGACTGGCAGGGCCACAGCGTCCTTGCCGAAGCCCTCCTGGGTCACAAAGCTTTCGGCGGCCGTGATCAGTTCGTCCAGGTTCTCCAAGCGCTCGGCGCCATCCTTGTCGCTGCGGTAATGGGCCGCCAAGCCAGAGCCCTCGACCACCTGCTCAACGATGGCGCGCAAGGTCTGCCCCTCGGTGGCGCGGCGCAGGCCCTCGATCAGTTCGATGAACTTCTGCAGGCTGGCACCCGCCCGACCCTGCACCACCGAAACGGACTGCCACAGGCTGCGCCCGGTCGCCTTGGCCGCGTCCTGCAGTTGCTCCACCGTGCGCGCACCAATCGCCCGGGCCGGGAAATTGACGACCCGCAGGAAGCTGGTGTCGTCATTGACGTTCTCCAGCAGGCGCAGGTAGGCCAGCGCGTGCTTGATCTCGGCGCGTTCGAAGAAGCGCAGACCGCCGTACACGCGGTAGGGGATGCCGGCATTGAAGAGCGCCGATTCGATGACGCGGCTTTGCGCATTGCTGCGGTAGAGCAGCGCGATCTCGCTGCGCGCCAGGCCGCCGCGGTGCAGGCTCTGCGCCTCTTCCAGCACCCAGCGCGCCTCGTCGAAGTCGCTCGGGGCCTCGAACACGCGCAGGGGCTCGCCCTGGCCCTGATCGGTGCGCAGGGTCTTGCCCAGGCGGCGCTCGTTGTGGCTGATCAGGTGGTTGGCGGCATCCAGGATGTGCCCGCAGGAGCGGTAGTTCTGCTCCAGCTTGATGAACTTCTCGATGCGGTACTCGCGCTCGAAGGCATGCATATTGCCCACCTGCGCGCCGCGGAAGGCGTAGATGCTCTGGTCGTCGTCGCCCACCGCGAACACGGCGCCGCCACCGGGCGGAGCGAACAGCTTCAGCCAGGCGTACTGCAGCTTGTTGGTGTCCTGGAACTCGTCCACCAGCACATGGCGGAAGCGCTGCTGGTAGTGGCTGCGCAGCGCGGGGTCGTCGCGCATCAGCTCGTAGACGCGCAGCATCAGCTCGGCGAAATCCACCACGCCCTCGCGCTGGCACTGCGCCTCGTAGTTGGCATAGACCTCGACGATCTTGCGTTCCTGCTCGTCGCGCGGAACCACGTCCTTGGGTCGCGCCGCCTCTTCCTTCCAGTGGGCGATGGTGTGCGCCACCGCCTTCGGCACAAAACGCTCCTCATCCAGGTTCATGGCCTTGATGACGCGCTTGACGGCGGCCACGGTGTCGCTGGCGTCCAGGATCTGGAAGCCCTGCGGCAGGCCGGCGGCCTTCCAGTGCGCGCGCAAAAAGCGGTGGCACAGGCCGTGGAAGGTGCCGATCCACATGCCGCGCACGTTGTAGGGCAGCATGGCCGCCAGGCGCGTTTGCATCTCCTTGGCGGCCTTGTTGGTGAAGGTCACGGCCATCACGCCACCCGGGCCGACCTGCCCCTGGCTGAGCAGCCAGGCGATGCGCGTGGTCAGCACCCGCGTCTTGCCGGACCCCGCCCCGGCCAGGATCAGCGCCGGCTCGTCCCCCAGGGTGACGGCGGCGAGTTGTTCGGGGTTCAGGTGCTGCAGCAGGGTCGAATTCATGAGGGGGCGGATTGTCGGCGGGTTCGCGGCCTAGAATCGCGCCCTTGCCTTCGAGGAGCGTTGCGACCAGTCGATGACTGGCCAGGCTCGAAGGCCAGGGGTGCCGAGGCCCCCTGCGGCAACGGCGCTCACCCGCTGAATCGACGTGGGTGAGCCTTGTCCATCCATCCCATTCGGCGGTCCTTTCAGCTTTTCAGGAGCCCCGCCATGCTGTCCCCCACCGATTACAAGATTGCCGACCTGTCGCTCGCCGACTGGGGTCGCAAGGAAATCGCCATCGCCGAAGGCGAAATGCCCGCGCTGATGGCCATCCGCAAGGAACTGGCCGCTACCCAGCCGCTCAAGGGCGCGCGCGTCACCGGCAGCCTGCACATGACGATCCAGACCGCCGTGCTGGTCGAAACCCTGCAGGCCCTCGGCGCCGAAGTGCGCTGGGCCAGCTGCAACATCTTCAGCACGCAAGACCACGCCGCCGCGGCGCTGGTGGCCGCCGGCACCCCGGTATTCGCTTACAAAGGCGAGACGCTGGAAGACTACTGGGACTACACCCACCGCATCTTCGAATTCGGCGCCGCCAACACCGCTGGCGAAGGCCCGAACATGATCCTGGACGACGGCGGCGATGCGACCCTGCTGCTGCATCTGGGCCAGAAGGCCGAGAAGGATCAGTCGGTGCTGGCCAACCCGGGCAGCGAGGAAGAGCGCATCCTGTTCGCCGCCATCAAGGCCAAGCTGGCCGTGGACAGCAGCTGGTACACCCGCAAGAGCGCCGAGATCATCGGCGTGACCGAAGAGACGACGACGGGTGTGCACCGCCTGAACGAGATGAGCGCCAAGGGCACGCTGCTGTTCCGCGCCATCAACGTCAACGACTCCGTCACCAAGAGCAAGTTCGACAACCTGTACGGCTGCCGCGAATCGCTGGTGGACGGCATCAAGCGCGCCACCGACGTGATGGTGGCCGGCAAGATCGCCGTGGTGGCCGGTTATGGCGACGTGGGCAAGGGCAGCGCTCAGGCCCTGCGCGCGCTCTCGGCCCAGGTCTGGGTGACCGAGATCGACCCGATCTGCGCGCTGCAGGCCGCCATGGAGGGCTACCGCGTGGTGACGATGGACTGGGCCGCCGACAAGGCCGACATCTTCGTCACCGCCACCGGCAACAAGGACGTCATCACCCGCGCCCACATGGAGCGCATGAAGAACAACGCCATCGTCTGCAACATCGGCCACTTCGACAACGAGATCGACGTCGCCGGCCTGGAAGGCTGCCGCTGGGAAGAGATCAAGCCCCAGGTCGACCATGTGGTGTTCCCCGATGGCAAGCGCATCATCATGCTGGCCAAGGGCCGCCTGGTGAACCTGGGCTGCGGCACCGGCCACCCCAGCTATGTGATGAGCAGCAGCTTCGCCAACCAGACCCTGGCCCAGGTGGAGCTCTTCGCGCACAAGGACAAGTACGCCGTCGGCAAGGTCTATGTGCTGCCCAAGCATCTGGATGAGAAGGTGGCGCGCCTGCAGCTGACGACGCTGAATGCCGAACTGACCCAACTGTCGGACGCTCAAGCGGCCTACATCGGTGTCGACAAGGCAGGCCCTTACAAGGCCGACACCTACCGCTACTGATGAAGCTGACCAGCCGCGCCGACCAACTGCTGGTGCAACGCGGCCTGGCGCCCAGCCGCTCGGCCGCGCAGCGGCTGATCGCGGCCGGCGCGGTGCGCTGGCTGGGGCCGCAGGGCTGGCAAGCGCCCAAGAAGGCCGGCGATGAGCTGCCGCTGCGTTGCGAGCTGAAGGTCGAGGACGACGCCGAGACCCGCTGGGTCTCGCGCGGCGGGCTCAAGCTGGAAGGCGCGCTGGGCCATGCCGGTCTGAGCGTGAGCGGCAACGCGCTGGACCTGGGCCAGAGCACCGGTGGCTTCAGCGAGGTGCTGCTGGCACGCGGCGCCGAGCGCGTGGTCGGCATCGAGGTGGGGCACGCCCAACTGCACCCCAAGCTGCAGGGCGATGCACGCATCGCCACGCTCGAAGGCCTGAACGCGCGCAGCCTGCAGCCTGAGGATCTGGGCGAACACCTGCCACCCGAAGGCTTCGACTGGGTGGTGGGCGACCTGAGCTTCATCTCGCTCACCCTCGTGCTGCCCCAGCTGCCGGCGCTGCTGAAGCCCGGCGCACGGCTGCTGCTGCTGGTCAAGCCGCAGTTCGAGCTGCAGCCGGCCGACATCGGCAAGGGCGGGCTGGTGAAGAGCGAAGCCAGCTACCCCAAGGTCGAGACCAAACTGCGCGAGGCGGCCGCCGCGGCCGGCTTCGCTGTCGATGACTACTTCGCCAGCCCGATTGCGGGCGGCGATGGCAACCGCGAGTTCTTCCTGCTCGCCACCCGCCCATGAAGACCCCCGTCAGTTTCGAGTTCTTCCCGCCCAACACCCCGGTGGGCCACGACAAGCTGCTGAACCAGGTGGTGCCGGCGCTGGCCGCCCTGCAGCCCGAGTACTTCAGCGTCACCTACGGCGCCGGCGGCGCCACGCGCGACAAGACCCTGGCCACGGTGAAGGCGATTGCCGCCGCCGGCCACCAGGCCGCGCCGCACCTGAGCTGCATCGGCGCCACGCGCGAGTCGCTGCGCGAGATCCTGGCCGAGTACTGCGGCCAGGGCATCCGCCGCGTCGTGGCGCTGCGCGGTGATCTGCCCAGCGGCACCGCCGGCCTGGGCGAGTTCCGCTATGCCGAGGAGCTGGTGCGCTTCATCCGCGAAACCGAGGGGCCGGACTGGCAGATCGAGGTGGCCGCCTACCCCGAGACGCACCCGCAGTGCCGCTACGCCGCCAAGGACCTGCAGCACTTCGCCGCCAAGATGAAGGCCGGCGCCAACGCCGCCATCACGCAGTTCTTCTTCAACCCCGAGGCCTATTTCCACTTCGTGGACGAGGCACGCAAGCTCGGCGTGGAGCAGCCCATCGTGCCGGGCATCATGCCCTTCCACAACTACCACCGCATCGCGCAGTTCGCGCAGCGCGACGGCATCGACATCCCGCGCTGGGTGGCGCTGAAGATGGAAGGTTTCATGGACGACGCGGCCTCGATCCGCGCCTTCGGCCTGGACGTGGTGACGCGCCTGTGCGAGCGCCTGATCGAGGGCGGCGCGCCCGGCATCCACTTCTACTGCCTGAACCAGAGCGAGCTGGTGCTGGAGATCGGCCGCCGCCTGGGCCTGGCGCCGCGCTGAGCGCGGCGTAAAGAAGCGCAAATCAAGACCCCTGCGAACGGCAGGGGCACGCCGGCACGGGGACACTGCGCCGCCATGCGCATCACGCCCTTCTTTCTGTTCGGCCTGGCCCTGTGCGCCCAGGCCCAGACACCCCCGCCGCCCGCCCGGCCGGCATCGGCACCGGCCGCCCAGCTCGACAAGGTGGAGGTCAGCGGCCAGGCCACCGACGAAACCAAGCGCCGCGCCAGCACGGCCAGCAAGATCGTCATCAGCCGCGAAGACTTGCTGCGCTTTGGCGACGGCAACCTCGTCGACCTGATGCGCCGCCTGCCCGGCGTCACCCCCGGTGGGCGGCCGGGGCGCGGCGGCGAGATCCGCATGCGCGGCATGGGCGGTGGCTTCACGCAGATCCTGGTGGACGGCGAGCGCATGCCGCCGGGCTTCACGCTCGACCAGGTGCCGCCCGAGCAGGTCGAGCGCATCGAGATCCAGCGCGCCCCCACGGCCGAGACCGGCGCGCGCGCGGTGGCCGGCACCATCAATGTGATCCTGCGCGAGCCGCTGGCGCGCAAGCTCAACGAGGCCCGCCTGAGCCTGGGCTTCGACCACGGCGAGTTGCAGCCCAATCTGGCGCTGACGCACAACGACAGCACGGCCGGCGGCCTGAACTACTCGCTCACCTCGGTGCTGAACCGCCAGCGCCGCGCCGACGACATCAACAGCCGCACCCGCATCGAGCCCGACGCCGGCCCGGTGCAGGAGCGCAGCCAGCGCGGCCGCAGCCTGGACCAGCGCGACAGCCTGAACCTGAACGGCCGCCTGCAATGGCGCCTGGGCGAGGGCGAGACCCTGCAGCTGATGCCCTTCGCGGTGCTGGCGCAGGGCCAGAACCAGAGCCAGTTCACCCAGGGCGGCGAGCCGCGCTACACCCAGGTGGCCACGCAGGGCGAGGGGAGCTTTCGCATGCTGCGCGCCGGCGCGAACTATCAGAAGCGCCTGAGCGAGGACCTGCGTCTGGACCTGCGCGCCAACGGCGGCGGCGCCAACCTGCGCAACGACAACCAGCGCGAGGAGAGCGGCGGCACGCTGGACCGCCGCCAGAACGACCACACCGACAACCGCGACCGCAACCTCAACCTCACCGGCAAGCTCAGCCTGCAGACGGCCGCCGAGCACGCCTGGGTCAGCGGTGCCGAGCTGGAATGGGGCAAGCGCCAGAACACCCGCACCAGCCTGCAGAACGGCCAGCCCCTGCAGGGCCTGGGCGACTTTGGCGACGAACTCAGCGCCCGCACCCTGCGCAGCGCGCTCTACAGCCAGGACGAATGGCAGGCCAGCCCACAGTGGAACCTGCACGCCGGACTGCGCTTCGAGCAGATCGACAGCCGCGGCCAGGCCGGCGCGGCGCTGGGCGAGGTGCGCAACCGCTCGCAAGTCTGGTCGCCCATGCTGCACGCGCTGTGGAAGCCCGACCCGAGGAGCCGCGAGCAGCTGCGCATGAGCCTGACGCGCAGCTACCGCGCCGCCAGTCTGAACGACCTGATCGCCCGCCCGGTGTTCAACAGCCAGTTCCCCAGCGGCCCCAACACCGAGTACGCGGCGGACAGCGCCGGCAACCCCAACCTGAAGCCCGAGCTGGCCACCGGCCTGGAGTTCGCCTACGAGCGCTACCTGAGCAAGGGCGGCCTGCTCTCGGCCAATCTGTTCGCGCGCAGCATCCAGGGCCTGATCCGCCGCACGCTGGCGCTGGAAGACAGCGTGCTGAATGGCGTGCCCACCCCGCGCTGGGTCAGCCGGCCGCGCAATCTGGGCGATGCGCGCGTGTACGGCCTGGAGCTGGAAGCCAAGGCGCGGCTGGACGAAATCTGGGCCGAGGCGCCACCGGCCTGGGTGCCGCTGCAGCTGCGCGCCAACCTCAGCCTGTTCCGCTCCGCCGTCGAAGACATTCCCGGCCCGCACAACCGCATCGATGCCCAGCCGCGCTTCACCAGCAACCTCGGGCTGGACTACCGCGCGCCCGGCAGCCCGGTGAGCCTGGGCTTCAACTGGAGCTACACGCCCGAAGTGCTGATCCAGCAGACAGAGATCCTCAGCAGCCGCACCTCCAAGCGCGTGGTGTTCGACGCCTACGGCCAGTGGGCGATCAGCCGCGACACCAGCCTGCGCCTGGCGCTCTCCAACCTCGACCCGCTCGATGCGCTCAGCCAGACCGTGGTGGACAGCGGCAGCAACCTCGTGACGACCGAAAGCCGCCAGCGCACCTTCCGCACCGCCACCCTGCGCCTGGAGACCCGCTTCTGATGACCCGCGTGCTCTTCATCTGCATGGGCAATATCTGCCGCAGCCCGACGGCCGAGGGCGTGTTCCGCGCCCAGGTGCAGGCCGCCGGCCTGGCGCAGCACATCGAGATCGACTCGGCCGGCACGCACGACTACCACGTCGGCGCGCCGCCGGATGCGCGCAGCCAGGAGCACGCGCGCCAGCGCGGCTACGAGCTGGGGGGCTTGCGCGCCCGCCAGCTGGTGGCTGCGGACTTCGAACGCTTCGACCTGCTGTTGGCCATGGACGAGGACAACCTGGCGCGCGCCGCGCGCCTGGCCACGCCGGCGCAGCGGGCGCGCCTGCAGCTCTTCATGCGCTACGCGCCGGGCCTGGGCACGGCCGTGCCCGACCCCTACTACGGCGGGCCGGAAGGCTTCGAGCAGGTGCTGGATCTGGTGGAAGCGGCGGGCGCCGGCTTGTTGAAGACGCTGCGGCAAAAGCCCTGATCAGGCGGCCGCGGGCAGCCTGAATGCGCCCACCACGCTGAGCAGTTCGTCGCTCTGCTGGCGCAGGCTCTCGGCCGCAGCGGCACTCTCTTCCACCAGGGCGGCGTTCTGCTGGGTGCTGTGGTCCATGTCGGTGACGGCCTGGCTGGCCTGCAGCACGCCGTCGCGCTGTTCCTGGCTGGCACGGCTGATGGCGGACACCAGGTCGCCCAGGCGCTGGATGGAGGCCACCACCTCGTTGACGGCATCGCCCGCGCTGCGCGCCTGGCTGCTGGTGCCGGCCACCTGGTCGGTCATGCCACCGATGAGCTGCTTCACTTCGGCTGCGGCCCCGGCCACGCGGCCGGCCAGCTCGCGCACCTCGCTGGCCACCACCGCAAAGCCGCGCCCGGCCTCGCCGGCCCGGGCCGCTTCCACCGCCGCGTTCAGGGCCAGCAGATTGGTCTGGAAGGCGATGCTGTCGATGACACCAATGATGCTGCCGATGCGCTGCGAGCTCTGGTTCACGGCCTGGATCTGACCCACCACCTCGGTGACGACGCGCAGGCCCACCTCGGCCTGCTGCACCGTCTGGCTGGCGATGCCGCGCGCCTGATCGGCGTGCTCGGCATTGCTGCGCACGGCGCCGCCCAACTGCTCCATCGAGGCCGCCGTCTGCTGCACGGCGCTGGCCTGGCGTTCGGTGCGGGTGGAGAGATCGGTATTGCCCACGGCGATCTGCTGGCTGGCCACGGCCACCTGCTCTGCGCCTTGGCGCACCGCCTGGCAGACGTTCACGAGCTTGGCGCGCATGTCCTCCAGCGCCTGCAGCAGCAGGCCCATGTCGTTGCGGCCACGCTGTGGCACCTTGGCCTGCAGATTGCCGCCGGCGATGGCATGGGCGACCTCGATGGCCAACGCCACCGGTGCGGTGATGGAGCGCACCAGGCGCGCCGCCAGCAGCAGGCTGAACAGACCGAGCAGCACGCCGCCGCCGGCGAAGCCGAGCAGCGCCATGCGGGCATCGGCCTCGCGTTCGCCCAGCAGGGCGCGCAGGGCCTGCTGGGCGCGCAGGGATTGCTCCAGCAGCCGGTTGATGGGCTGGCTCATGGCCTCGAAACTGGCCGCCACTTGGCGGGGCTCGGCGCCGCCCTCCGCACCCACGGCCTGCTGGCTGAGCTGGCGCAGCAGCGCCACCTCGCGCGCCAGGTTCTCACCCGGCAGTGCGGGCAGCAGCTCGGCATTGGCCTGGGCGGCCAGCTCGTAATGCAGCTGCACGCGGCTGAGGCGATCGTTCACCTCGCCGTGCAGGAGCAGGATCTGCTGGCGCTGCGCCTCGGTGGCGCCGTTGAGCAGGCTGAGCGCGCTGAGGGCACGCAGCCGGCCCAGGCTGTCGATCAGGTCGGGCACGGCGTCGAAGCTGGCAATGATGAGGTGGTAGCCGTCGACGCTGGGGTCGTAGGACAGCAGGGTGTCGTGCATCACCCGGCCGGTCAGCTCGACCAGGGCGCGCAGCTGGGCCTGGTGGCGCTGTTGGCTTTGCAGTGGCGTCGGGCCACGGCTGACGATGGCGGCCCCCAGCTCCTCCAGCTCACGGCGCTGGCGCTCCAGCGCGGCCCGGGTGCTGCCCTGGATGTCCGGGTGCTGCAGGCTGCGCTGGGCTTCGTCCAGGGCCTGCATCAGGTCCAGCTGGGCGGCCTGGAAGGGCGGCAGCGGGCTGTCGGTGCGGCTCAGCAGCAGCGCCGCCTGCCCGCGCTGGCGCATCAGGGCCAGCTGGGCGCGCACCAGGGTGGCGGCAATCGGCGTGCCCTCGCTTTCCTGGCGGGCCACCTGCCAGGTCTGCCACTCCAGCTGCACCAGGCGCTGGCCCAGCCAGGCGCAGGGCAAGGCCAGCAGCAGGGCCACGAGCGCGAACTTCGCGCCGGTATTCAGACGGTCCATCCACGCTCGCATGGTTTCCTCCCGCTGTGTGCCGGGCGATGCTCATGCAAGCAGGGGCGCCTGCCTACCTCATGAAGAAGGAGCGCCGGAATTCAGGCTTGCAGCACCTGGAAGGCGTCGCGCGTCAGGTTCTCGGGTGCCTGCCCGGGGCCGTTGCACACCACGTCGTCTTCGATGCGGATGCCGCCGAAGGGTCGCAGCGCCTCCACGCGCGCCCAGTCCACATGGCCGGCCAGCGGGCCCTGGCGCAGCGTGGCCAGCAGCAGAGGCACGAAGTACAGGCCGGGCTCGATGGTGACGGCCATGCCGGGCTTCAGCACGCGCGTCAGGCGCAGGTAGGGGTGGCCGGCCGGGCGCTCGCGGCGCGTGCCGGCGGCGTCGATCTGCAGGCCGGCGACATCGTGCACCTGCAGACCCAGCAAATGGCCCACGCCATGCGGGAAGAAATGCGCGCTCAGCCCCTGGCCCACAACGGCCTCGGCGCTCAGGCCGGAGAGCAGGCGCTGGTCCAGCAGCAGTTGGGCGATGCGGCTGTGCGCGCTGAGGTGGATGGCCACGTAGTCCACGCCGTCGCGCACCTCGTCCACCAGGGCGAGCTGCAGCGCCTCCATGCCGGCCAGCAGGGCGGCGAAGTCGTCGCGCGCGGCGCCGGCCGCCGCGTCGGGGTGCAGCCAGCTGCGCGTGATGTCGGCCGCGTAACCACCGCAGGCGGCGCCGGCGTCGATCAGCAGGCTGGTGGCTTGCGCAGGTGGCTGGGTGTCCTGGTGCTGCCAGTGCAGCACCGCGCCATGGGCGCCCAAGCCAACGATGTTGCCGTAGGGCAGCTCGCGTTCGGCCTGGCCGCTGGCGGTCAGGTAGGCGCTGTGGATGTCGGCCTCGGAGCCGCCGCCCTCGAAGGCGGCGCGCGCGCCCAGATGGCCGAGCGCGGCACGCCGGCTGGCGCCGCGCATCAGCACACGCTCGTAAGCAGTCTTGCAGCCGCGCGCGAAGTGCAGCGCGTCCAGCAAGGGCTGCGGGTTCAGGCTCAGCTCGGGCAGCGCGGCGTCGGGCTCGGCGACCTGCGCGCTGCGCGCCGGCGCCAGTTCGCGCAGGCGGGCCAGCAGGGCCTCGGGTTGCCGGAAGGTCTCGATCTCCCAGGCACTCACCCAGTAGCCGGCCGGGGCAGCGGGCGGCGCGTGCCAATAGTCCTCGGGCTGCAGGAACAGCAGGCGCGAGCGCTGGCCCGGCTGCAACACCAGCCAGCTGCCGGGCGCGGCATGCGTGCCGGTCAGCGGCAGCCAGTGCACGAAATGCGGGTTGGGCTGGAAGTTGTAGGGGCGGTCGTCCAGGAAGGCGAACTTCTCCTGGCCGGCGGCCACCAGCAGGGCATCCAGGCCCTGCGCGGCCAGGGTTTGGGACAGGCGCTGCTGCAGGGTGCTGAGGTGGGCGGCGTACAGGGCCGCGAGGTCCGGGGTCGGCGTCATGCCAGCATTTTGGAGGTCTCGGCCAAAAGCCATTCGCGGAAATGGCGGGCGCCTGGCCGCTCTTCGCGCGTCAGCGAACGCGTCAGCCAGTAACGGCCCACGTCCACCGTGGTGGCAAAGGGCTGCACCAGCCGTCCCTGCGCCAGCTCGCGGCTGAACATGCTGGGCGGCGCCAGCGCCACGCCCGTGCCCAGCAGCGCCGCCTGCACCATCAGCACCGAAGAATCGAACTGCGGCCCGCGCGCCACCAGTTCGCGCAGGCCGGCGGCGCGCGCCCAGGCCGGCCAGTCTTCGCTGCGGTAGGAGCGCAGCAGGGTGCAGCGGCGCAGGTCCTCGGGGCGGCGCAGCTCGGCGGCCTGGGCGGGGCTGCACAGCGGGGCCAGCGGCGCGGCGCACAGGGGCTCGGCCTCGACGCTGCGCCAGGCGCCATCGCCGAATCGGATGGCGAAGTCGAGCGTTTCACTGGCCAGGTCGAGCTTGTTGTTGTGGGTCTGCAGGCGCAGCTCGATGCGCGGATAGGCGGCGCGAAAAGCGGCCAGGCGTTCGAGCAGGAAGCCCTGGGCAAAGGTGCCGACCACGGCCACGCTCAAACGCTCGGGCGGCGCGTCGTCTTCGAGCAGCGCCAGCGCGGCCTCGATCTGCGCAAAGGCCTGCTGCAGCGGTGCGGCCAGCAGCGCGCCTTCATCGCTGAGCTGCAGGCCGCGCGCGGTGCGCAAGAACAGCGGTTTGCCCACCTGGGCTTCGAGCAGCTTGACCTGCTGGCTGACCGCCGCCTGCGTGACGCACAGCTCCTCGGCCGCGCGGGTCAGGTTCAGGTGGCGCGCGGCAGCCGCAAAGGCGTGCAGGGTGTTGAGCGAATAGCGGGGCAGTGACATCAGAAAAACTTGGGGCAGACGCAAGCAGGCATTGTTTGGCAAGCAAGGCCGCTCTTGGAAACATGCCGCCTTCGCCGACCTCACACCAAGAATTTCTATGCCAAACCTTTACCGCCGCCACCTGTTGGCCCTGGCCGCCGCCCTGCCCCTGCCGGCCCTTGCGCTGAACAGCCCGGAGCTCAGTCAGGCCCTGGCCGCCCTGGAAGCCCGCGCCGGCGGACGCCTGGGCGTGGCCGTGCTGGACAGCGGCAGCGGTGCCCAGGCCGGCCACCGCGCCGACGAGCGCTTCGGCCTGTGCTCCACCTTCAAGCTGCTGCTGGCCGGCGCGGTGCTGCAGAGAATCGACGAAGGCCGCTGGCCGGCCGAGCGCACCATCCGCTTCAGCAAAGCGGATCTGGTCTCGCATGCGCCGGTGGTGCGCGCCCATCTGGCCCAGGGCCGGCTCAGCGCCGTGGAACTGGCCGAGGCCACCCAGACCACCAGCGACAACGCCGCCGCCAACCTGCTGCTGCGCGAACTGTTCGGCGGCCCGAGCGGCCTGACCGCCTGGCTGCGCGAGCGCGGCGACACGGTGACGCGCCTGGACCGCTGGGAGCCCGAGATGAGTCGCCTTCCGCCGGGCGAACTGCGCGACACCAGCACGCCCGCCGCCATCGCAGCCAGCGCCGCCCGGCTGCTGACAGGCGATTGGCTGCAAGCCGCCAGCCGCGCGCGCCTGATCGCCTGGATGGAGGCCACGCAGACCGGCACGCGCCGCCTGCGCGCCGGGCTGCCCAAGGGCTGGCGCGCCGGCGACAAGACCGGCACCGGCCTGCACCCCAGCATGCAGGACCTCACCAACGATGTGGCCATCGTCTGGCCCGGCCCGGAGCGCGCGCCCTGGCTGATTGCCGCTTACTACGAAGGCCCCCGCCGCAGCCTCGACATCCAGGCCGCCGATGAGGCAGTGCTGGCCGAGGTGGGGCGCCTGGTCGGCCGCTGGCAGCCCGCCTGAACGAACCGAACAGCGGGTTGCCCCTAGGAGTCAGGCGCCGAGCCCCTGGGCTACTATGGCTCGCCAAGCCGCTCCAATGGCTCATGGCTTCTCTCCCCTTCAGGAGGACCTGATGCATCCGCTAGCCCCTCGCTCGCTTGTGCTTGGAAGCCTGCTCCTGGGGGGAGCGCCCCCTCTGCTGGCGGCGGAGCTGACGGATTGGCTGAAGTTCGATGCCTTCGGCACCTTGGCCGCATACCAAGGCGACGACCCGGTGGCCGGCGCCCGCGCCGACCAGCGCACCGCGCGCTACACGAGCAACAAGGACTGGCGCTTCGATGGCGACAGCCAGCTCACCACGCAATTCACCGTCAACGCGCCGGGGCCGGTGCGCGGCGTGCTGCAGCTGCTCAGCAAGGACGACGTGATCGACCGCTTCCGCCCGCGCGTGGAGTGGCTCTACCTCGGCTGGGATGCCAGCCCCGACCTCAGCTTGAAGCTGGGCCGGGTGGTGGCACCGGTGTTCCTGCTGTCCGATACCCGCAATATCGGGTTCGCCCAGACGGCCGTGCGCCCGAACCAGACCGTCTACCAAGTCAACCCCATCACCAGCATCGACGGGGCGAACCTGAACTGGTCGAAATCCCTGGGCGGCGGCAACCTGGCGATTGAAGCCGCGGCGGGCAAGACGGACCTGAGCCTGACCAACGGCAGCTTCCAGGTCAATCGCGCGGCCTCGCTGGCCGCGCGCTGGCAGCAAGGGGCGCTGACCCTGCGTGGCGGCCTCACCACTTTTGCGTTGGACGGCAACCTGCCCGCCACCCAGGCGGCGCTCAACACCCTGTCCTCCGGCGCCACCGGCTGCACCAACTGCGCCGCCGTGTTCGCCCAGCGCTTCCGCTTCAAGGACATCAAGGGCGACATCGCCACCCTGGCCCTGGCTGCGGAGATGGGCAGCGCCACGCTGCAGGCGGAATGGGCGCGGCGCAATTCCAACAGCTCGTTGATCCCGGATGTGCAGGGCTGGTACCTGCAGGGCAGCTACCGCATCGGCAGCTGGACACCCTATGCCGCCGCGGGTGCCCTGCGCTTCAAGGAGCCGGCGCTGGGTCTGCTCACGGCCGCTGCGGCGCCCGCCGCCGCGGCGGCGGCGAACGCCGCCTTCGACCACTACCTGATCAACCCCAACGACCGCAAGACCCAGCAGTTCGGCCTGCGCTGGGACTTCCATGAAAGCGCCGCGCTCAAGGTGCAGCTTGAGCGCATCAAGCAGAACCGACCACCCTTCCTCGGCATCAACAGCGTCGTCTACAGCCCCAACATGCCCCCCATCAACCCGGCCTACCGCGGGCCGGGCTGGGACGGGCGGATGAATGTGCTGTCGGTCAATCTGGACTTCGTGTTCTAGAGCGGGAGGCCCCATGAACACGCGTGCATTGCTGTTGCTGCTGGGCATGGCCTCAGCGCAAGCCGAGGTGGTGGTGGTCGTCTCGGCCAAGAGCCCGGTGGCCAAGCTGGAAAAGGCCCAGGTGGTGGACCTGTACCTGGGCGTGAGCAAGGAGCTGCCCGGCGTGGGCCAGGCCCAGCTGCTGGCCGCCGCCCCGCCGCTGCGCGACGAGTTCTACGGCAAGGTGCTGGGCAAGGAGCCCTCGCAGGTCAAGGCCATCTGGTCGCGCCTGATCTTCAGCGGCAAGGGCGTGGCCCCCAAGGAGCTCGGTAGCGCGTCCGACATCAAGGCCGCGCTTGCGGGCAACCCCAATGCGCTGGCCTACCTGGACAAGGCCGACGTGGACGCCAGCGTGAAGGTGGTCTTCTCGCCTTGAGCGCAGCCGCGCGACGCTGGCTGCTCTGGGCCGTGCTCAGCCTGGCCACGTTGGCCGCGGTGGTATGGGCCAGCCGCGCACTCACGCAAGCCGCGCGTGAGCGCTGGCTCATCGAGATGCAAGCGGCCAGCCAGCGGCCGCAGCAATTCGTGCTGAACTGGTTGGAGCTGCGCCGCCAACTGCTGCGCGCGCTGGCCCTGCGATCGCGCGGCCAGGGTTGGACGGACAGCCAGGCCTTCCTGATCGACCTCGCCGCCGTCAGCCAGGACAGCGACGGCGAAATAGCGCTGGCCGCCGCTGTCGCGCGGGTCGATGCCCAAGGCCAGATGCAACCGCTGGCCGGCCCGGGGCTGCAAATGCAGGACTGGCACGAGCTGGAGCGCCGCGGCGTGCCCGCCCAACCCCGCGAGCAGTTGGGCGCCCCCATGCCGGATGGCCGCATCCCCTTGGCCCGACCCGTGGCGGGCGACCAGTGGGTGTGGTTGCTGCTGGACGTGCCGGAGCTGATCCAGCAACTGCAGGGTCTGGACTGGCCCACCGGGCTGCACCTGCGCCTGCAGCTGGTTGACCTGGAAGGACGCCTGCATCCGGTCACCGAGACCGGCCCACCGCCCGCGCTGGCGCAGCAGTTCCGCCGCGAGGAGGCCAGCGTGCCCGGCGGCTGGCGCTTTGACTGGAGCGTGGACCTGAGGCACAGCCCGGTCACACCCTGGCAGGCCAATCTGCTGACGCTGGCCGCGCTGGCGGTGGTGCTCGGCCTCAGCGGGCTGGCGGCTCTGCTGCTGCGCCAGACGCAGCGCCTGCAGATCCTCAATCAGGCCCTGCAGCGCCGCCATGCCGACCTGGAGGCCGCGCTGCAGGAACGGCGCGCCGCGCTGCTGCAGTTGGCCGAGCAGCAGCGCCAGCAGCTGGAGCGCAGCTATGCCCTGCTGGCCCTGCCGGCCGACGCCCAAGCCGAAACGCCGCAGGGCTTTGCCCTGGGCGCCCTGCTACAAGAGCTGCTGCAGGAGCTGGGGCCGCAGGCGCGCGCGCTCGAATGCCTGCTGAGCTATGAGC
Source organism: Inhella sp. (assembly GCF_041912635.1). Lineage (GTDB taxonomy): Bacteria > Pseudomonadota > Gammaproteobacteria > Burkholderiales > Burkholderiaceae_C > Inhella. Next base: position 60,815 of record NZ_JAYRMO010000016.1, on the reverse strand, counting down.
CCGGCGCAGAGCTCAAGCTCCAGGGGCCGCGCCAGGCCCTGCACGGCGCCCTGCGCCTGCTGCTGCAGCAGGCCCTCAGCGAGCGCCTGGCGCATCGCCTGGGCGCCGAGCTGCATGTGGGCTTTCGATTGCAGGGCGGCGAGACGGTGATGCTGTGGATTGAGGACAACGCCCCACCCCTGGACCCGCAGGCCCGCCAACGCCTGTTCGAGCCCTGGCTGGCGGCCGATGCGCCCGACGGCCATGCCCAGGCCCATCTGGCGGTGCGCCTGCTCAGCGGTCTGTGGGCCGCCCAGCTTCGCTACGGAAACCGGCCCAACGGCAACCGGCTGGAGCTGCTGCTGCCTCTCCAGCCCGGACCAGGCTGAATTTCAGGGCCAGACCGGCCCGAGATCGGTCAGGATGGCATCCAGCGGCCGGTCTTCGGCGCGCGCCTGCAGGCCGGGCACATAGCTGACGCCATAGGCGAGCCCGCAGGTGACGGGATGCGGCTCGCGCTGGCGCAGGGTGCGGTCCACGAAGCCGCCGCCATAGCCCACGCGCATGCCGCCGGCGCCGTAGCCCAGGCAGGGCACCAGGATCAGCTCGGGCTCGAAGGCCTCGGTGTCCTTGGGCTTGAGGATGCCGAAGGCGTCCTCCTCCATCGGGCAGCCGGGGTACCAGACGTGGTAGCTGAGCAGGCCGGTGTCGCGGTGTTTCACGGGCAGGCCGATGCGGCGCTCCGGGTGGTCCTCGCTCCAGCGGTAGAGCGAGGGCAGCGGGTCGAACTCGCCCTTGATCGGCCAGTAGGCGCCGATGCGCTGCTCGCGCCGCTGCAGCAGCCAGACGCGCAGCACCTCCTGCAGGGCCTGGGAGCGCTGGTGGCGGTCCGGCAGTTCCTGGCGCAGCTCAATCAACACCTCGCGCAGCGCGCGGCGCGGATCCTCGGCAACAGAATCGGGCTTCATGCCCCCATTGTGCTGAGACCCATGAGCAAACTGCGCCCCGCTGACGAGGAACCTTTCGTGGCCCATTGCCGCGAACTGCTGGGCCCACTGGGGCCGGTACGCACGCGGCGCATGTTCGGCGCGGTGGGCTTGTATGTGGACGGGCTCTTCATCGCCCTGATCGAGGACGAGGTGCTGTACCTGAAGGGCCACGCGCTGCACCAAGCCGCCTTCGAGGCCGCCGGCTGCCGCCGCTTCGAGTACCTGATGAAGGACGGCAGCCGCGCCCACCTGAACTACTGGAGCGCGCCCGAGACGGCGATGGAGTCGCCCGCCGAGATGCGGCCCTGGGCCTTGCGGGCGATCGACGCGGCGCTGAAGAAGAGCGCTAAATAGAACCCTCGTTCTCAATCACCAGCACATGGGCCACGCCGATCGGGTGGGCGACATGCTCGCAGCCCCCGCGCACATGGAAGAGATCGCCGGCGCGCAGCAAATGGCGCTGCTCCACGCCCTGCTCGCGCACCCGCATCTCCACCTCGCCCTGCAGCACGGCGAAGACTTCCTCGCCCTCGTTGACGTGCCAGCGGTAGGGCTGGTCGGTCCAGTGCAGGCGCACGCTCACGCCGTTCATGGCGGCGATGTCCTGCGCCGCCCAGGCACGCGCGCCCCGGAACTCGCCGCTGCGGATCACCGTCATGCTGCCAACTCCTCACCCAGTTCGAAGCGGGCGTCGGCAAAGGCCTCCACCACCACCTCCTGGCCGGCCGGCAGGCGCAAGAGGTCGCCGGCCTGCAGCACAAAGTCTTCCGAGGGCGCGTCCAGCTGGCCATTGGCCGTCAGCCACAGGCGGCCGCTGCAAACCCGCAGGGTCTCGGCACGGCGCAGCGGGTGGCGCAGCACCTGACCGGTACGCAGCTGCCAAACATTCCCTGGGTGATTCGCTTGATTCATCATTTGGCGCTCCTTGTGTTTGCCATGGAAGCGATTCTTCCCAGGTGAGGCCTAGCGGTCCAATCACATCGAAGCGCTTGATTGATAAGCTTTGCGTATGAATACAGGCAGCCGCCCCCGCATCCCCACCCGCCCCCTGGCGGTCGGCCATCTGCGCGCTTTCGAAGCCGTGGCACGCCTCCTGAACTTCAGCGCGGCGGCCCAGGAACTGGCGTTGACCCAGCCCGCCATCAGCCGGCAGATCAAGGCGCTGGAAGAAGAACTGGGCCTGGCCCTGTTCCAGCGCGGCACCCGCCGCGTGGAGCTGACCCACGCCGGCGCTCAGCTGCTGACGGTGGTGGCACCCCAGTTGGTGGAGCTGGACCGGCGCGTGCGCCAGCTGCGTGCCGACGCCGGCCGTCAGGTCATCAACCTGACCACCTTCGCCTCCTTCGCCAGCCTGTGGCTGCTGCCGCGCCTGGAATCCTTCCAGCAGGCGCACCCGGCGGTGGACATCCGCATCTCCGCCAGCGACGGCGTGCAGGACCTGGACGCCAGCGGCTTCGACGTGGCGCTGAGCTACCACCTCAGCCCGCCACCCGGCGAAGGCGTGGAGCGCCTGTTCGGTGAGGTGCTGGCCCCCGTGCACGGCCCGGCGCGCCAGGCCCGCATCGATGCCGGCGAACTGCCCCCCTTGCGCCGCCCGGCCGACCTGGCCGAGCACACCCTGGCGGAAGAAGACGACAACCGCCCCACCAGCCAGCTGACGCACTGGCGCCCCTGGTTCGAGGCCCAGGGCCTGGGCGACCTGCAACCGCGCCGCTGGCTGCTGCTGAACTACACCCACCAGCAGGTGCAAGCCACGCTGGCCGGCAATGCGCTCACGCTGGCGCGTCTGCCGCTCGTGTACGACCAACTGGAGCGCGGCGAACTAATCGAAACCTTCGGCCCCGCACGCCGCCACCGCACGCCCAGCAGCTACTGGATGCGCCTGGCACGCAGCGCCACCCAGCGCCCCGAGGTGCTGCAGTTCTGCGAGTGGCTGCGCGACCAGGCGGCGCAGACCCGCGCCGCGCTCAGCGTGTAATTCAGGGCGCCAGGTGCCTGGAGAAGAAGGCCTCCAGCCGGTTCGCAAAGTCCAGTTGGGTGTCCTTGCGGCCCCAGCCATGCGCCTCGTCCTTGTAGACCACCCACTCGGGCTCCTGGCCAGCGGCACGCAGGGCCTCCCGCAGGCGCTCGCCATGCGCCAGCGGCACGCGCCGGTCCTGCTCGCCATAGGCCAGCAGCAGTGGCTGCTTCAGGCGACCAGCCTGCAGCACCGGAGACGTGGCTTGGAGCTGCGCGGCGTGCTTCTCCGGGTCGCCGACCCGGCGCGTGAGCAATTGCTCGCGCACCAGGGAACTGGTGTCGGCAGACACCCAGAAGGAGCCCTTGAGCAGCAGGTCCAGGTCGCTGAGCGCCGCCCAGGCGACGCCACAGCGGTACAGCTCGGGGTGGCGGATCAGCCCCATCAAGGCGCTGTAGCCCCCGTAGCTGCCACCGGCAATGCAAGCCTGCGCACCGGCAAGCCTTTGGCCCTGGGCCCAGCGCAAGGCATCGGCCACATCGTTCTGCATCGCCAGTCCCCATTGGCGAAAGCCCGCGCGGAAATGCGCATCGCCAAAACCGGTGCTGCCGCGGAACTCAGGCTCAATCACCAGCCAGCCGCGCGAGGCCAGGAACTGGCTGAGGGGCTCCCATTCCCATTGGCGCCCGCGCACCCAGGGGCCACCGTGTACCAGCACGACCGCCGGGTGCGGGCCCGTGCCGGCCGGATGCGTCAGCCACACCGGCACGCTGAAGCCATCGCGCGCCGGCACCCGGTGCAGGCTGACGCGCGCCATCTGGCCCGGCTCGAGGCCGGGTTGGCGCCGCGCCAAGCCCTGCCAGCGGTCCTCGGCCGGGTGGTAGAGCCAGAACTGGCCGGCATCGCGGTCCGAAGCCGTGCGCACCAGCACCACGGCGTCCTGCGCCTCGCAGCGTCGGCAGTCGATGCGGTTGATCTGCCCTGGAAAGCGCTGGTCGGCCTTGTCCTGCCAAGCCTGACGACGCGCATCCAGCCAAAGGCTGCGTTCGGCATCCGCGACAAAGCGCAGACCGACCAGCCGCCCGCCCTCCAGCACCGGACTGGCCGCCACGTCAAACCCTTCGACCCGCAGAAGCGGTGGGCTCTGCACCTGCTTGCGCTCGAAGTCGTAGCGGCTCAGCACGGCTTCGAGCCCCAGCCCTTCCGGATGGTTGACATAGAGCTGGCCCTGGTCGTCAACAAAGCGCGGTGTCAGCGGCAGTTCGCCCACGGCACTTTCGCTCAGCTGTCGCCACTCGCTCTCACCCGGGGCACGCGCGAACACGCGCTGATGCAGCCCTTCCTGCGTGACCAGCGCGCGTGCCTGGCCTCGGCTGTCGAACAGCCACTGGGCGGCCGGACCTGGCGCATCGACCTCGTAATGGCGGGTGCTGCCAGTGCGAACGTTCAGCCACAGCGGCTGCAGGCCCTTGGCGTCCCAACGGCCGATCACGACCTCATCGCCACCCCCCTCCGGCACCTTCAGCAGCTCATGCCGGAAGTCGAGCGCGCTCTGCCGGTTCATGCTGCGCGACTCCACCGGCCGCCATGAACGGCGCTGGATCAGTTCGCGCGGCTTGGCGCCCTCCAGACCCACCGCGAAAAGCCCCGGGGCCTCGCGCTGCGCCCAGTAGCTGCCGGCATCCATGTCCCAAACGGAGAAGACCAGGCGCTCGTCGTTCACCCACTGAAAGCGCTGAACGTCGACCTCCTTGAACTGCGCCAATGCCTGCGGGCTGCCGCCCGCGCGCAGATCGAGCACATACAAACCTTGCCGCTCTTGCCGCCGGCCAGCCAGGAAGGCCAGGTAGCGCCCCGAGGGCGAGAGTGCCGCGTCCTGCATGGCCGGGCGCTCGAAGAAGCGCTCCGCCGGCACGGCCGCCTGGGCCTGCGCCTGCTCCTGTGCGACCAGCTGGCCAGAAAGGCCCATCAAGGCGCACCACAGCGCCAGCAATCGAAATCCGTTCATGGCGCCAGCAACTCCCGTTCCGTCAAGATCACCGCAAGCGGCAGGTCATGCACCTCGGTCGCGAATTCGCATTCCCCCACGCTCCAGGCCAAACCCACGGCCGTCACGCCCGGGTTGGCCGCCAGCCAGCGGTCAAAGTAGCCGCCGCCATAGCCCAGGCGGTAGCCGCTGCGGGTGAAGCCCAGGCAGGGCACCAGCACCACGTCGGGCTCCACCGGCGCGCCGCTGCTGCAGGGGATGCCCATCTCGTCCTGTGCGCTGGGCGTGCGGCCATCCCAGCGGCGGTAGTGCATTTTTCGGCCTTCACGCAGAGCATAGGGCAAGGCCAACTGCACCTCGGGCAGGGCCTGGCGGGCCCAGAAGGCCGGGGCGTCGAACTCGCCGTCGAGCGGCCAGTACAAGCCCAGGCACAGGGGCTCCAGCTGCTGCAGCAACTGGCGCAGCGGCTCGTTCAGGGCCTGGGCTGCGGCCGCGCCGGCGGGGCTGGCCAGCCAGGCGCTGCGGCGCGCCTTGAGCTCGCGGCGCAGCGCCTGGCGCTCGGGGGCGGGGTTCTGGTGTTCAATGGCGTCCATGCGATTTTTGAAGGTCCTGACTCTGTTGCCATTCTTCCTCGCCAGCGCGCAGGCGCAGCCGGCCGAGGACCCTTTGATGAACCAGGCCCGCGAAGCCTGGCGCAAGCGCGATACAGCTGCCCTGAGCCGCCTGGCCGAGCAGGCCCAGCAGCAGCAACACCTGCTGGCGCCCTGGGTGGATTACTGGCGCACCTTTGCCCGCCTGCCCGCCGCCCAGGTGCCGGAGCTGGAGGCCTTCTACCAGCGCTGGCCCGGCAGCTATGTGGAAGACCGGCTGCGCAACGACTGGCTGCTGGAGCTGGGCCGGCGCCAGGACTGGCCGGCCTTTGCGGCCGACTACCCGCGCTTTCGCATGGACGACGACCGCGACGTCCACTGCCACGCACTGCGCGCCGAGCGAGCGCTGGGCCGGCCGCTGAAGGAAGGCGCCGACGCCAAGCCCTTCAAGGAGCGCGCGCTGGCCGCCTGGCTCGCGCAGCGCGAGGCCGACGAGGCCTGCCATGCCCTGGCCAAGGAGCTGGTCGAGGCCAAGGTCTTTGGCGCGGACGAACTGCGCCGCAAGCTCAACGCCAGCGCCGAGACCGGGCGCGGCAAGGCCTTCACGCAGACCCTGGAGCTGCTGCGCAAGCCCGAGGCCAAGATGCTGCGGGGCGCCTACGACAACCCGGCACGGCACCTGCGCCTCAAGCCCGTGGTGAGCGGCCGCTGGCAGCAGGAGGCCGCCGCCGTGGCCCTGGTGCGCCTGGCCGCCAGCGGCCCCGAGACCGCGCGCGAGCTGCTGGAAGCCCGCTGGGCCAAGGCCTTGGCACTGGCGCTGGAGCAATGGGCCTGGGCCCAGGGCGGGCGCCAGGCCGCGCTGCGCCAGCAGGAGGACGCGGCCGACTGGTTCCGCCGCGCCCTGGCGCTGCGCGCGCCGGCCAGTGAGTGGAGCGAGGAGACCCTGGCCTGGGCCGCACGCGCCGCCCTGCGTGCCAAGGGCGGCGCGGGTGACTGGGAGCTGCTGCGCCAAGTGGTGCAGGCCATGCCCGAGCCGCTGCGCCAGGACCCCGCCTGGACCTATTGGCACGCCCAGGCCCGCTACCGCGCCGCGCCCGAGGGCGAGGCCGGCGAACCCGCGCGCCGCGAAGCCCGGGCGACCCTGGTCAAGCTGGCCGCGCCGCTGCATTTCTACGGCCAGCTCGCGGCCGAGGAACTGGGCCTGCGCCTGGCGCTGCCGGCGGTGCCGGCCCCGCTGAGCCCGGCCGAGCGCCAAGCCGCCGCCCAGCACCCCGGCCTGACGCGCGCGCTGCGCCTGATCGAGCTGGGAATGCGCGGCGAGGGCGTGCGCGAATGGAACTTCAGCCTGCGCGGCATGGCCGAGCGCGAGCTGCTGGCCGCCGCCCAGCGCGCCTGCGAGGCCCAGGTCTGGGACCGCTGCATCAACACCAGCGAAAAGACCACGCAGCAGATCGACCTGACGCAGCGCTACCCCATGCCCTTCCGCGAGCAGCTGGTGGAGCGCGCGCGCGCCGCCGGCCTGCACCCCGCCGACCCCTACGGCCTGATCCGCCAGGAGTCGCGCTTCATCCAGGACGCGCGCAGCGGCGTGGGCGCCAGCGGCCTGATGCAGCTGATGCCCGCCACCGCCAAATGGACGGCGCGCAAGCTCGGCCTGGCCTACAACCCGCAGCGCATCAATGACATGGACCTGAACCTGCGCCTAGGCATGGGCTACTTGCGCATGGTGCTGGACGACTTCGGCGGCGCCCTGCCCTTGGCGGCGGCGGCCTACAACGCCGGCCCCGGCCGGCCGCGCCGCTGGCGCGAAGGCGGCGAGCTCGATGCCGCCGCCTGGGCCGAATTGATCCCCTTCACCGAGACGCGCGACTACGTCAAGAAGGTGCTGGCCAATGCCACCGTCTATGCCCGGCTGATGGGCGAGCCGCAGGCCAGCCTGCGCGAACGCCTGGGCCAGCGCATCGGGCCGCGGCCCACTACCGCCCCAACTTCCAATCAGGATCTGCCATGAAAGTCTTGGTCCTCGGTGGCAGCGGCTTCATCGGCCGCGCCTTGTGCGAAGAACTGCAACGTGCCGGCCACAGCGCCACCGTGCCCACGCGGCGCGACCGCCAATGGCGCGGCCTGGCCCCCTTGCCGGCCGTCACCGTCATCAAGGGCGATGTGCTGGGCGAGGCCGGCCTGCTGGAGCGCCTGCTGCCCGGGCACGATGCCGTCGTCAACTTGATCGCCATCCTGCAGGGCAGCGCGGCCGATTTCGAGCGCGTGCAGGTGCAATGGCCGCACCGCCTGGGCAAGGCCTGCCTGAGCGGCGGCGTGCCGCGGCTCATCCACGTCAGCGCCCTGGGCGTGGAGGGCGGCGAGCGCAGCGGCTCGCTCTACTTGCACGCCAAGGCGCGCGGTGAAGCCACCTTGCGCGCCATGGAGGGGCTCAAGCTCACCGTGCTGCGGCCCTCGGTCGTGTTCGGCGCGCACGACAGCTTCCTCAACCTCTTTGCCAGCCTGCAGCGCGTGTTGCCCCTGATGCTGCTGGGCGGCGCCGACGCCAAGCTGCAACCCGTCTGGGTGGGCGACGTGGCCGCCGCGCTGCGCCGCTGCCTGGAGTGGGACGAGACCATCGGCCACAGCTACGAGCTGGCCGGGCCCGAGGTCAAGACCCTGCGCGAGCTGGTGCGCTACGCCGGCCAGTTGGCCGGCTGCGCCCGCCCCATCCTGCCCCTGCCCGGCCCGCTGGCGATGCTGCAGGCGGCGCTGTTCGAGCTGCTGCCCGGCGGCCTGCTGAGCCGCGACAACCTGCGCTCGCTACAGGTGCCCAATGTGGCCAGCGGCCACCTGCCGGGCCTGCGCGAGCTGGGCCTGCAGGCGCACAGCCTGGGCGCCATCGTGCCCGGCTACCTGGCCCCCGGCCAGGCCGAGGCCCGGCTGGACGACCTGCGCGCACGGCGGTAGGGCCCACCCCCGAAGCGGCTTCGCCGCCTCCCCCTCAAGGGGGCGCCACCAGCGGCCCGGCGGAACCGGATCCGCGGTGGCACTTGATCCGAGCCGCGCCGCGCCGGAGCAGAAACTTAACCTAAATCGACGGAAAACTTCCATGCAACTCATCATCGGCAACAAGAACTACTCCTCCTGGTCTATGCGCCCCTGGGTGCTGCTGAAGCATTTCGGCATCCCCTTCGAAGAGCAGCTGATCTATTTCGACCATTTCCAGCCCGGCTCGCAGTTCAGCGCCACAGCCGCCCAGCACAGCCCCACCGCACGCGTGCCGGTGCTGGTGGAAGACGACGGCTTCAGCACCTGGGACAGCCTGGCGATTGCCGAGCGCGTGGCCGACCTGTTCCCGCAACACCCGGTGTGGCCACGCGAACCCAAGGCCCGCGCCCGCGCCCGCACCCTGGCCGCCACCATGCACAGCGGCTTTGGCGAACTGCGCCGCCTGTGCCCGATGAACATCGAGGCCGACCTGCGCACCGTGGGCGAGCGCCTGCTGACCGAGCACCCCGCCCTGCGCGCCGATCTGCAGCGCCTGCAGGCCCTGTGGGAGCCCGAGCTTCAGGCCCACGGCGGCCCGTGGTTGATGGGCCCCGAGTTCGGCGCCGTGGACGCCTACTTCGCCCCGGTGGCCATGCGCGTCACCCGTTACGGCCTGCCGCTGGGCGCGCGCTGCATGGCCTATGTGCGGGCGCTGGAAGGCAACCCCGCGGTGCAGGCCTGGGTGGCCGACGCGCTGGCCGAGCAGCGCTTTGTGCCGGACGACGAGCCCTACCGCAGCCAAGCCGGCGAGGTGCCGCGCTGATGCAGATCTACGAGGTGGGCGGCGCCGTGCGCGACGCCTTGCTGGGCCGCCCGGTGAGCGACCGCGATTGGGTGGTGGTGGGCGCCACGCCCGAGCAGATGGTGGCGGCCGGCTTCGAGCCGGTGGGCAAGGACTTTCCGGTCTTCCTGCACCCGCGCACGCACGAAGAGCACGCGCTGGCGCGCACCGAGCGCAAGAGCGGGCGCGGCTACAAGGGCTTTGAGGTCTACGCCGCGCCCGAGGTGACGCTGGAAGAAGACCTGGCGCGCCGCGACCTGACCATCAACGCCATCGCCCGCGCCGAGGACGGCCGGCTGATCGACCCCTATGGCGGCCAGCGCGACATTGAGCAGCGCGTGCTGCGCCATGTCAGCCCGGCCTTTGCCGAGGATCCGGTGCGCATCCTGCGTCTGGCGCGCTTCGCCGCCCGTTTCGGTGATTTCACGGTGGCACCGGAAACCCTGGACCTGTGCCGCCAGATGGTGGCCGAGGGCGAGGCCGACCACCTGGTGCCCGAACGCGTGTGGCAGGAGATCGCCCGCGGCCTGATGGAGGCCCACCCGGTGCGCCTGCTGCAGGTGCTGCGCGACTGTGGCGCGCTGGCGCGCATCGCCCCCGAGCTGGAGGCGCTGTGGGGCGTGCCGCAGCCGGCCGCCCACCACCCCGAGGTGGACACCGGCGCGCACATCGAGCTGGTGCTGAACCAATGCGTGGCGATGCAGGCGCCGCTGCCCGTACGCTTCGCGGCGCTCACCCACGACCTTGGCAAGGCCCTCACTCCCGCTGAGGAGCTGCCGCGCCACCGCGGCCACGACCATGGCGGCCTGGCCCCGCTGGCGGCGCTGTGCGCGCGCTGGAAGGTGCCCAACGACGCCCGCGAGCTGGCCGAGCTGGCCTGCGCCCAGCACATCCATGTGCACCAGAGCGGCAGCTTCGAGGCCCCCGCCGTGCAACGCCTGCTGCAGCGCTGCGACGCGCTGCGCCGGCCCGAGCGCTTTGCGCAGCTGATGCAGGTCTGCGAGGCCGACGCGCGCGGCCGCCTCGGTCTGGCGGGCCGCGCCTACCCGCAGGCCGAGCGCCTGCTGGCCGCCCTGGCCGCTGCCCAAGCCGTGGACAGCGCCGCCATTTCCGCCCCGCTGCTGGCGGCCGGCAAGCGCGGCGAAGTGATCGGCCAGGCCATCGAGCAGGCGCGCCGCGCCGCCATCGCCGCTACCCTTGCACCCTCTTCGGGAGATTGAAACCATGCGCGCCAACACCATCCTCGACACCATCGGCAACACCCCCCATGTGCGCATCCAGCGCCTGTTCGGCCCCAGCGCCGAGGTCTGGATCAAGTGCGAGCGCGCCAACCCGGGCGGTTCCATCAAAGACCGCATCGCGCTCTCGATGGTGGAGGCCGCCGAGCGCAGCGGCGCGCTGCGGCCGGGCGGCACCATCATCGAACCCACCTCGGGCAACACCGGCGTGGGCCTGGCGATGGTGGCGGCCGTCAAGGGCTACCAGCTGGTGCTGGTGATGCCCGACAGCATGAGCGTGGAGCGCCGCCGCCTGATGCTGGCTTACGGCGCGCGCTTCGAGCTGACACCGCGTGAGAAGGGCATGAAGGGCGCCATCGCGCGCGCCCAGGAACTGATTGCCGAGACCCCGGGCAGCTGGATGCCGCAACAGTTCGAAAACCCGGCCAATGTCGACATCCACGTCCACACCACCGCCGAAGAGATCGCTGCCGACTTCCCCGACGGCCTGGACGCGCTGATCACCGGCGTGGGCACCGGCGGCCACCTGAGCGGCTGTGCCCGCGTGCTCAAGCAGCGCTGGCCGCAGCTGCAGGTCTTTGCGGTGGAACCCGCCGCCAGCCCGGTCATCAGCGGCGGTCAGCCCGCGCCCCACCCGATCCAGGGCATCGGCGCCGGCTTCATTCCGCTGAACCTGGACACCCGGCTGCTGGACGGCGTGATCGCCGTCGACGCCGAGGCCGCACGCGAGATGGCCCGTCGCTGCGCGCGTGAAGAGGGCATGCTGGTCGGCATCAGCAGCGGTGCCACGCTGCGCGCGATTGAACAGCAACTGCCCAAGCTCAAGCCCGGCGCACGGGTGCTCGGCTTCAATTACGACACCGGGGAGCGCTATCTGTCGGTCGAAGGCTTCCTGCCGACATGAGCCAATACGACGCCCCCGCCGGCGGCCGCGGCGCCGTCAAAGCGAGCCTGGACGCCTTCAGCCAGCAAGGCATCCCGCTCAAGGTGGTGCGCAGCTTCCTCAAGGCCAACAAGCCCGAGGGCTTTGACTGCCCCGGCTGCGCCTTCCCTGACCGCCCCGGCAGCTTCGGCCCCGATTCCTGCGAGCAGGGCCAGAAGGCCATCGCCTGGGAGATGACGCCGCTGAAGGCCGATGCCGCCTTCTTCGGCCGCCACACCCTGGCCGAGCTGCGCCAGTGGAAGGAACGCGACATCGAGGCCGCCGGGCGCCTGACCGAGCCCCTGCTCTACAACCCGGTGACGGACCGCTACGAGCCCATCGCCTGGGCCGATGCGCTGCAGCTGGCGGCGCAGACCCTGCGCGGCCTGGAGCCCACGCGGGTCAGCTTCTACACCTCGGGCCGCGCCAGCAACGAGGCCGCCTTCCTCTGGCAGCTGCTGGCACGCGCCTATGGCTCGGCCAATCTGCCCGATTCCAGCAACCTCTGCCACGAGCCCTCGGGCCTGGCCCTGAAGGCGCAGATCGGGGTGGGCAAGGGCACGGCGCAGCTGAGCGACTTCGAGCAGGCCGACTGCATCCTCGTCATCGGCCAGAACCCCGCCACCAACCACCCGCGCCTGATGGGCACCCTGCACGCCGCCAGCAAACGCGGCGCCACGGTGCTGGCCCTGAACCCGCTGGTGGAGCGCGGCTTCGTCAACTTCGCCGACCCCAAGGACATGGGCGAGATGCTGACGAACCGCGGCCACCGCGTCGCCAAGACGGTCTACACCGTCAAGCCAGGGGGCGACCTGGCCGCGCTCAAGGGCGTGATGAAGCGCTGGGTGGAGCTGGAGGCGCAGGGTCGCAGCGTCTTCGAGCTGCCCTTCATCCAGCAGCATTGCGAAGGCTTCGAGGCCCTGCTGGCCGATTTGCGTGGTGAAGACTGGGGCCGCATCGAACGCGCCAGCGGCCTGCCGCGCGAGGCCCTGCACGAGCTGGCCGAGGAGCTGGCCAAGAGCCGCGCCACGCTGGTGACCTGGTGCATGGGCCTGACCCACCACGAGCACGCCATTGCCACCATCCAGATGGTGGCGAACCTGCAGCTGCTGCGCGGCATGCTGGGGCGGCCCGGTGCCGGCCTGGTGCCCGTGCGCGGCCACAGCAATGTGCAGGGCGACCGCACCATGGGCTGCACCTATGCCGTGCCCGCGCGCTGGCTGGCCAACCAGGAGGCCGAATTTCCCGGCCTGCAGCTGAACCACGGCAGCGGCCTGGATGCGCTGGGCACCGCCGAGGCCCTGCTGCGCGGCGAGCTGCAGGGGCTGCTGAGCCTGGGCGGCAACTTCGCGGTGGCCGGCGCCGACGCACCGCAGGTGCTGGCCGCGCTCTCCAAGACCCCCTTCACCCTGCACATCGCCACCAAGCCCAACCGCACGCACCTGCACCCCGGCCGCGTGGGTCTGCTGCTGCCCTGCCTGAGCCGCACCGATGCCGACCACACCGGCGGGCGCGAGCAGCGCGTCTCGGTGGAGGACTCGATGAGCATGGTGCACGCCTCGCGCGGCATCCAGGCGCCGCTGTCCGAGCAGATGCGCAGCGAGCCGGCCATCGTGGCCCAGCTCGGCCACGCGCTGCTGCACGACGGCTCGGTGCCTTGGTTGGAGCTGATCGAGGACTACGACCGCATCCGCGCGCACATCGAGCACTGCCAGCGCGGCGTGTTCGATGGCTTCGAGGACTTCAACCGCAAGTTGCTCCAACCCGGCGGCTTCTGGCTGCCCAACCCGGCGGCGCGGCGCGAATGGCGCACCGCCAGCGGCAAGGCGCAGCTGGTGGCCCACGCCATCCCCGAAGACGGCCCGCTGGCGCGCGCTCGCGCCCAGCTGCCCGCCGCCGAGCAGGACCAGGTGCTGGGCCTGATGACGGTGCGCAGCCACGACCAGTTCAACACCACCGTCTACGGCCAGGACGACCGCTACCGCAATGTCTTCGGCACGCGCGAGGTGGTGTTCCTCAGCCCCGCCGAGCTGGCCCGCCTGGGCCTGCGCGAAGGTGAGCGGGTGGACGTGGAAGGCCTGCCCATCGACGACGGCCAGACGCGCTGGTTGCGCGGCTTCGAGGTGCGCGCGCTGGAAATGGCAAACGGCTGCTGCGCCGCCTACTTCCCCGAGGCCACGCCCCTGGTGCCGACCGGGCTGGTGGCGAAGGGGGCGCGCACGCCGGCAGCCAAGGCCTTGGCGGTGCGCCTGCACCGCTGCGCTTGAGTCAGGGAAGGCGGGCGCTCAGCGCTCGATCACCGCAAACGCCGAGTGCGCGTGGATGGACTCGAAGTTCTCCACCTCGACGCGGTAGCGGCCGATACGCGCGTCGGCGTTGAGCCGCAGCGCCACCTCGCGCACCAGGTCTTCCACGAAGCGAGGGTTCTCGTAGGCGCGCTCGGTCACCCATTTCTCATCGGCACGCTTGAGCAGCGGCCAGAGTTCGGAGCTGGCACTTTCTTCGGCGAAGCGCACCTGCTCGGCAAAGGGCAGGGGCTGCAGCAGCTCGGCGCGGATCGTCACCAGCGAGCGCTGGTTGTGGGCGCCGTAGTCGCTGATTTCCTTCGAGCAGGGGCAGAGCGACTTCACCGGCACGGTCACCTCCTGCCAGGTGGTGGTGTGGCCGCTGGCGTCGGTCTCGATCACCCAGCGCGCCTGGTGGTCCAGCCGGCTCTCGATGCCTGAGACCGGTGCGCGCTTCTTGATAAAGAGGGTGAAGGCCACCTCGATGCGCCCGGCCTGCGCGCCCAGCAGTTGCAGCATCTGCAGATGGCGCTCGCGCAGCGCGGCGGCGTCCAGCGCCTGCTCGGCGCCGGCTTCCAGCCAGGCGACGAAGCGCGACATATGCGTGCCCTTCTTCTCCGCCGGCAGGGCCACGTCCAGGCTCCACTCGCCCACCGTGCCCTGCTGCTGCGCACCCAGCTTGAGCGTCAGCGGAAAGCGCACGCGCTTGACCCCGACCTGCTGGATCGCCAGATGGCGCTCGTCGCGCTCGCTCTGGGTGTCGGGGATGTGCGTGGTGTGGGCGGTCGGACTCATCGGGACTTCGTTCGGGTCAAGGCGCGCAGCTTCGCACGCCTTGAAATCCCGCAGCGTCAGAAAGCTTGAGCGCTGCGTTCAATCAATCATTCAGGCGCCGTTGACTGCGCGCAGCGTGGGCTGGCCCAGGCGGGCACGGATGCTGCGCTCGATGCCAGCGGCGTCCAGCCCGCATTGCGCCATCAGCAGGGCCGGGTCGCCATGCTCGATGAAGGCGTCAGGCAGGCCGAGCTGCAGCACCGGCACGCTCAGGCCGATGGCGTTCAGGTGTTCGAGCACGGCCGAGCCGGCACCGCCCATCACGCAGGCGTCTTCCAGGGTGACGAGCAGGCGATGGCTGCGCGCCAGGCGCTCCACCAGCGCGCCGTCCAGCGGCTTGACGAAGCGCATGTTCGCCACCGTGGCGTCCAGGCCCTCGGCAGCTTGCAACGCCGGGTAGAGCAAGGTGCCGAAGGCGAGGATGGCCACGCCACCCTGGCCCTGACGGCGCAGCTCGCCCTGGCCCCAGGGCAGCACGGCGAGATCCTTGCCCGGGTCGGCACCGCAACCGGCGCCGCGCGGGTAGCGCACCGTGGCCGGGCCAGGGTGCTGGTAGGCCGTGCTGAGCAGCTGGCGGCACTCGCGTTCATCGGCTGGCGTCAGCACCGCCATGTTCGGGATGCAGCGCGTGAAGGCGATGTCGTAGTTGCCGGCATGGGTCGCGCCGTCGGCCCCCACCAGACCGGCGCGGTCCAGCGCGAAGGTCACATCCAGGTTCTGCAGCGCCACGTCGTGGATCAGCTGGTCGTAGGCGCGCTGCAGGAAGGTGGAGTAGATCGCCAGAACCGGCTTCAGGCCCTCGCAGGCCAGGCCGGCGGCAAAGGTGGCGGCGTGCTGCTCGGCGATGCCGACGTCGTAGTAACGGGTTGGGAAGCGCTTGTGGAACTCCACCATGCCCGAGCCCTCGCGCATCGCGGGGGTGATGCCGACGAGCTTCTGGTCGGCCTCGGCCTGGTCGCAAAGCCACTCTCCAAACACCTGGGTGAAGCTCTTCTTGGCCGGCTTGGTGGAGGGCTGGATGCCCTGCAGCGGGTCGAAGGGCGTGGGGCCGTGGTACTTGACCGGGTCAGCCTCGGCCAGCTTGTAGCCCTGGCCCTTCTTGGTGATGACGTGCAGGAACTGCGGGCCGCGCTTGTGCTTGAGGTTTTCCAGCGTGGGGATCAGCGCGTCCAGATCGTGGCCGTCGATCGGGCCGACGTAGTTGAAGCCGAACTCTTCAAAGATGGTGCCGGGCACGAACATGCCCTTGGTGTGTTCCTCGAAGCGGCGCGCGAACTCGTACAGCGGTGTGTTCTTCAGCACCGACTTGGCGCCCTCGCGCACCTCGCCGTACAGGCTGCCGCTCATCAGGCGCGTCAGGTACTTGTTCAGCGCGCCCACCGGCGGGCTGATCGACATGTCGTTGTCGTTGAGGATGACGAGCAGATCGCCCATCAACCCGCCATGCGCCACGCCGGCGTTGTTCAGGGCCTCGAAGGCCATGCCGGCGGTCATCGCGCCGTCGCCGATGACGGCAATCGCGCGACGCTCCTCGCCCTTGATCTTGGCGGCCATGGCCATGCCATGCGCGGCCGAGATGCTGGTGCTGGAGTGCGCGGTGCCGAAGGTGTCGTACTCGCTCTCATCGCGGCGCGGGAAGCCGGAGAGCCCGCCGAGCTGGCGCAGCGTGTGCATGCGGTCACGCCGGCCGGTCAGGATCTTGTGCGGGTAGGTCTGGTGGCCGACGTCCCAGACGATGCGGTCGCGCGGGGTGTCGAACACCGTGTGCAGGGCGATCGTCAGCTCCACCGTTCCCAGGTTGCTGGAGAAGTGGCCGCCGGTCTTGGAGACCGAGTCGACGACGTACTGGCGCAGCTCACCGGCCAGGCGGTGCAGTTCCGCGCGGCTGAGCTTCTTCAGGTCGGCCGGGCTGTTGATCTGGTTCAGCAGGCTATCGCTCATCTCAACACTCTCTTGCAACGACCTGGAAGGCCAGTTCGCGCAGGCGCTGGCTGCGCAGGCGCGGGGCGGACTCGAGAGCGGCCAGCGCCTCGTCGCGCAGGTGCGTGGCGTAGCGGCGCGAGGCCTCCAGGCCCAGCACGCTCACATAGGTCGGCTTGTTGGCTTCCTGGTCCTTGCCGGCGGTTTTGCCCAACGTGGCGGAATCCTGGGTCACGTCCAGGATGTCGTCCACCACCTGGAAGGCCAGGCCGATGTCGGCGCCGTAGGTCAGCAGGGCCTGATGCTCGGCGGCGCTCGGGTTGCCGCAGGCCGCGCCCATCATCACGCTGGCCTGCAGCAGCAGGCCGGTCTTGCGGCGGTGCATGTCGCGCAGCTGGGTCTCGTTCAGCGGCTGGCCGATGGCAGCCAGATCGATCGCCTGGCCGCCGGCCATGCCGGCGTGGCCGGAGGCACGCGCCAGCAGAGCACAGAGCCGCGCCTGCAGCGCCAGGTCCAGGCCGCCGTCGGGCGTCAGCACCTCGAAGGCCAGGGCCTGCATGGCGTCGCCGGCCAGCATGGCCTGGGCCTCGCCAAAGGCCACATGCACGGTGGGCTTGCCACGGCGCAGCACGTCGTTGTCCATGCAGGGCATGTCGTCGTGCACCAGGGAGTAGGCGTGAATCAATTCCACCGCAATGGCGGCGCGCTCGGCAGCGGCGGTTTCACCCTGCACGGCCTCGCAGGCGGCCAGGGCCAGCAGCGGGCGCAGGCGCTTGCCGCCTTCCAGCACCGCATAGCGCATGGCCTCACCCAGCCCCGCCGGGGCTTCCAGCGGCACCCAGGCGTCCAGCAGGGTCTCGCAGCGTTGGCGCTGGGCCGCGGCCCAGGCGTCGAAATTCAGGTCGCTCATGCGGAGCCGTCCTCCCAGGCCTTCAGCGTGCCTTCGTCCAGCAGCTTCACTTGTTGTTCCACCGACTGCAGGCGCTCACGGCAGAAACCCAGCAGCTCGGCCCCGCGTTGGTAGCCGCTCAGCAGCTGCTCCAGCGGCAATGCGCCGCCTTCCATGGCGCCGACCAATTGCTCCAGTTCGGCCAGCGCGGCATCAAAGCTTGCGGGAACAGGGGGTTTCGCGCTTTTGGGCATGGCCGGCGACAGAAAAAGGGGCGCGATTGTAGGCGGCCACCCCCCAGGAGAACCCCAGATCCCCCGCTTAGGGAGGGTGATCAAAGCCCGCCCACGGCGGGTGGGTTTTTACGGAGGATGGCTAGAATCCGACCCCCCTCGCGCGCCGTGCGCCAGGGTTCGCAAGCCCGGTGTCGCCGGGCTTTTGTACGTCGAAGGGCCGCCGCTCATCCCAAGCGGCCCGAACGACGGGTGTCTTGGAGACCCTTGGATCATGTCGGATCTGAGCTTGGCCATCGGGGCGCTGAAAAGCGGTCACACCACGCAGCTCCCCGTTTCTGCTTATTTCGATCAGGCGCTCTATGAGCGCGAGCAGGAGCGCATCATCCGACCTGGCCCTCGCTACATCGGGCACCAGCTGGCCGTGCCCGAGGTGGGTGATTACCTGGCCCTGGCCCAGGAAGGCGAAGGCCGCGCCCTGGTGCGCGGGCACGAGGGCGTGCAGCTCATTTCCAACATCTGCCGCCACCGTCAGGCCGTGATGCTGAAGGGCCGCGGCAACAGCGGCAGCAACATCGTCTGCCCGCTGCACCGCTGGACCTACGGCCTGCAGGGCGAGCTGATCGGCGCGCCGCACTTCCCCGAAGACCCCTGCCTGCACCTGAACCGCTGGAATCTGCGCGAGTGGAACGGCCTGCTGTTCGAGGACAACGGTCGCGACATCGCTGCCGATCTGGCCGGCCTGCAGGTGGCCCAGGACCTGGACTTCAGCGGCTATGTGCTCGACAAGGTGCAGGTGCACGAGTGCAACTACAACTGGAAGACCTTCATCGAGGTCTATCTGGAGGACTACCACGTCGGCCCCTTCCACCCCGGCCTGGGGCAGTTCGTCACCTGTGACGACCTTGCCTGGCAATGGGGCAAGGAGTTCTCGGTGCAGACCGTGGGCGTCAAGGGCGCGCTGGACAAGCCCGGCTCCAAGGTCTACCGCCGCTGGCACGACGCCCTGATGAAGTTCCGCGAGGGCCAGCCGCCCAAGCAGGGCGCCATCTGGCTGACCTACTACCCGACCCTGATGGTCGAGTGGTACCCGCATGTGCTGGTGGTCTCCAACTTGTATCCGCAGGGGCCGAACAAGACGCTCAATGTGGTCGAGTTCTTCTACCCCGAAGAGATCGCCGCTTTCGAGCGCGAGTTCGTCGAGGCTCAGCAGGCCGCCTACATGGAAACCTGCATCGAGGACGACGAGATCGGCGAGCGCATGGATGCGGGGCGTCGCGCCCTGTTCGAGCGCGGCGACAACGAGGTCGGCCCCTACCAGAGCCCGATGGAAGACGGCATGAAGCACTTCCACCAGTGGTACCGCCAGAAAATGGCGCTTTGAACGCAACGCCCGGTCCGCCGGGCGTTTTTCATTCCCCATGCCCGCACCTTTCCTGATGCTCGGCGCCGCCCTGCTGTTCAGCCTGATGGGCCTGTGCGTCAAGCTCGCCAGCAGCCAGTACAGCCCCAGCGAGATCCTGCTGGTGCGCAGCCTGGTGGGCGTGGCCCTGCTGCTCCTGCTGGCGCGCTGGCGCGGCGTGGCCCTGGGCACGCGCCTGCCCTGGATGCATGTGTGGCGCGGCGTCATCGGCGTGGCGGCGCTGCTGCTGTGGTTCTGGGCCATCGCCGGCCTGCCGCTGGCCACGGCGATGACGCTGAACCAGATGAGTGCGATCTGGATGGCGCTGTTCCTGCTGGGTGGCGCCATCCTGTTGGGCGGCAAGAGCCTGGACCCGCGGCTGATCGTGGCCGTGCTGGTGGGTTTTGTGGGCGTGGCCCTGGTGCTGCAGCCCACGTTTGCGCGCGACCAACTACCTTGGGGCCTGGCCGGCCTGGCCTCAGGCATGCTCGCAGCCATGGCCTATCTGCAGGTCACCGCGCTGGGCCGTGCGGGCGAGCCGGAGATCCGCGTGGTCTTCTACTTCTCGCTCGCCGGCGTCGTCGCGGCCGGCCTGCTCTCGCTCTTCACGCCGGCGCCACTTCGGCCGCAGGGCCATACCCTCTACGGCATGGCCTTGCTGCTGGCCGTGGGCATCAGCGCCACCCTGGCCCAGGTGCTGATGACCGCCGCCTACGCGCGCGGCAAGATGCTGGCCAATGCCAGCCTGAACTACAGCGGCATCGTGTTCTCGGCCCTGCTGGGCTGGCTGGTGTTCGACGAAGCGCCGGGCTGGCTGGCGCTGCTGGGCATGCTGCTGATCGTCGGCGCCGGGCTCACCGCCACCTTGCTGCGCAGCCGTCAAGCGAAAGACCTTCCTTCGGACGCCCACAATGAATGACATGCTGATCTCCGCCTCCGACCTGCAGCGTGAACTGCAGGGCCCCAATCCGCCGCTGCTGTTCGACTGCCGCTTCGAGCTCGGCAACCCGCAGGCCGGCCGTGCCGCCTATGCGCAGGGCCATCTGCCCGGCGCGCAATACCTGCATCTGGACGAAGACCTGAGCGCCCCGCTGCATGACGCCGCCGGGCGCTTCCGCGGCCGCCACCCGCTGCCCACGCGCGAGGAGTTCGCCGCCCGGTTGGCGGCGCGCGGCTGGCAGCAGGGCCGCGCGGTGGTCGCGTATGACGGCAGCGGGGGCATGTTTGCCGTGCGCCTGTGGTGGATGCTGCGCTGGCTGGGCGAGAGCTCCGTGCGCCTGCTGGATGGCGGCTTCGGCGCCTGGCAGGCCGCGGGCTTGCCGCTGCAGACCGGCACCCCCGCCGGCAGCGCGCTGCCGCCCCCAAGCACTTTGCCCGCGCCCGGCATGGCCACCATCGACGCGGCCGGCCTGCTGGCGCAGTTGGGCCGCCAGGCCCTGGTGGACGCCCGCGCCCCCGAGCGCTACCGCGGCGAGGTCGAACCCCTGGACCGCCAGGCCGGCCACATCCCCGGCGCCCTGAACCGCCCCTTCGCGCTCAATTTGCAGCCCGACGGCCGCTTCAAGCCGGCGGCGCAGCTGCGCGCCGAATGGCAGGCTCTGCTGGGCGAGGCACCGGGCGAGGTGCTGCACCAATGCGGCTCGGGTGTCACTGCCTGCCACAACCTCTTCAGCCAGGCCCTGGCCGGCCTGGGCGAGGGCCGGCTCTACCCGGGCTCCTGGAGCGAATGGAGCGCCGACCCGAGCCGCCCGCTGGCACGGTCTTGACGAAGCGCAAGGCCGCCCCGCGGGGCGGCCGGCAGACTGACGGGGTCTTCAACGGGAGCCTCGCATGTACGCCCGCATCCTCGTCACCACCGATGGGTCCGACATCACCGCCACCGCCGTGGCCCAGGCGGTGGAACTGGCCCAGAAGCTCGGCAGCCAGCTGTACGCGCTGACCGTCACCGAGCCCTACCCCTACAGCCCGCTGGCCGAGACCCAGCCCATCAGCCCCCAGGAACACCTGGACGCCGAGTTGCGCGTGGCCAACGCCCGCCTGCTGGCGGTGCAGAACGCCGCCAGCGCAGCCGGCGTGCGCTGCGAGGCCAGCAGCGTCGAGGGCAACCAGCCCTGGCGCGCCATCGTCGACCACGCCGAGCGCATCAAGGCCGATCTGCTCGTCATGGCCAGCCATGGCCGTCGCGGCGTCTCGGCCCTGCTGCTGGGCAGCGAGACCCAAAAGGTGTTGACGCACAGCAAGATCCCCGTGCTGGTGGTGCGTTGAAACCCTGGCTTGCACAGCGAAGGCTGGCCCTTCGCGCAGCGCTGCACTAGAGTCCGCTCACCCCCGTCCCAGCGGGGGCGGGAGGATGAATGCGCAGAGTTCGCATGCTGGGCTGGGGCCTGCTGGCCCTGGCACCGTTGGTCCAGGCCAGCGAAGGGGTCGAAGAGCCGCACCCCTGGCAGATTGAAGGCTATGGCACGCTCGCCGCGCATGTGGCCGATGACCCGGTGGTGGGGGTGCGCGGCGATGGCCGCAACCGCAACACCAGCCTGAATGGCCGCGTCCGGTTCGACGGCGACAGCCTGCTCGCGGTGCAAACCCGCTACGAGTTCGCGCCGGGCGTGCAGGCCGTCTGGCAGCTGCTGGCCCGCGACGACGTGCGCTACGGCCAGCGCCCGCGCAACGAGTGGATCTACCTCGGCTGGGACGCCCAGCCCAATCTGAACCTCAAGCTCGGCCGCACCGCGCTGCCGGTGTTCCTGCATTCCGAGACGCGCCACCTGGGCTACGCCCAGACGACCGCGCGCCCGGTCAACACGGTCTACCAGCTCAACCCCTTCACCCATGTGGACGGGCTGGCGCTGCGCCATGCGCGCAGCCTGGCGCAGGGCGAACTGCGCACCGAGTTCAGCGCCGGCCGCGCCGAGCTGGCCCTGCCCTCCGGCACCATCGATGCCAACCGCATGGTCAGCCTGGCGCTGCGCTACGACGAGGGGCCGTGGAGCCTGCGCGTGGCCGGCTCCGACTACCGCTTCGACATGCACCTGGCCAATGTGCAGCGGCTCTACAGCCAGCTCATTGCCGGTACAACTGCCTGCACCAACTGTGCCGCCGTGCTGGCGGCGCGCGCGCCGCTGGAAGGCGTGCACGCGCAGGTGCAGACCGTGGCCCTGCAGCATGAGAGCGGCAGCTGGTCGCTGACTGCTGAGATCGCCCGGCGCAGCAGCAACAACTCCATCGTGGCGGACTCCCTCGCCTGGTACGTGCTGGCGGCGCACCGGCTGGGCGATTGGTCGCCCTACGCCGTGCTGGGGGAAATTCGCTTCAAGGAGCCCCCTCTGGGCCTGCAGACTCACCCGGCGGCACCGGCCGCGGCGCGCCAGGCCAACCAGCTGATCGACCTCTACCTGCAGACGCCGAACGACCGCCGCATCACCCAGCTGGGCCTGCGCTGGGACTTCCACGCCCGCGCCGCGCTCAAGCTGCAATGGGAGCGCTACCGCGCCACGCGCGAGGGCCGCATCACCGGGCAGAGCCATTACCTGGAGGTGCCAGCGCCGCCGCCCATCGGGCCCTACCAGGGGCCGGCCTGGGACGGCCGCGTTAACCAGTGGTCGCTGAACCTGGACTTCGTGTTCTAGATGCGCCGCGCCCTCGCCTCTTTCAGCCTCGGCCTGCTCACCTCGGTGGCGCTGGCCGCCGAGGACGCGCCGCTGCTGCGGGTGGGCTTGTCCACGGCCTGGGCCGCCCCCTTCCTGAGCCAGCGCGAGGGCCAGGCCCCCGAGGGCTTGAATGCCGAGCTAGGCCATCTGCTGGCCCAGCAACTCAAGCGCAAGGCCAGCTTCGTGATGCTGCCACGCGCCCGGCTGGACCAGGCCGCCGAGGCCGGCGAGATCGACCTGCGCTGCCACACCAACCCCGACTGGGTGCGCCAGCCCGGCCTTTACGAATGGAGCCCCCCGCTCTGGGCCCTGCCCGAGGTGCTGGTGGGCTCGACGAACAGCGCGCCGCTGCAGCGCCTGGCGGACATGCGCCTGGACCAGACCGTGGGCGCGGTCTTGCACTACAGCTACCCCCTGCTGGACGCGCAATTCGGCGCCGGCACCTGGAAGCGCGACGACGCGCCGGCTCCGGACAAGGCCTTGCGCAAGCTCGCCCTGGGGCGCACGCAGTACGCCGTGACAACGCAGTTCGAGCTGAGCCACTACCTGCGTGAGCAGCCCGACCCGCCGCTGGGCCGCTGGCGCCTGCCGCTGGGCCACGCCAACGCGCATTGCGCCGTGCCGCGCGCCAGCAAGGTGCGGGCGGCCGACGTGTTCGCTGCGCTGCAGGCGCTGCGCGAGCAAGGCCTGCTGGACGCCCTGCTACGCCGCCACGGCATCCCCACCGTGGCGGTGGTGGCGGCGGCGCAAAGCGAGCTGCCGGCGCTGGGCCGCGACGAGGTCGAGGCGCTGTTCCTGCGCCGCCTCAAGACCCTGGAGGACGGCCGCGTGCCGCAGCTGCTGGTGCCGGGCGACGCCTGGCTGGCGCCCTTTGCCGAACAGGTGCTGCGCCGCAGTGCCGCGCAGCTGCGTGCCGAATGGTCACGCGCCACCTTCAGCGGCGGCAGCCGCAAGCCGCTGCAACTGGACACTCCCAGCCAGCTGCGCGCGCAGCTGCGTCGTCAACCTCTGGCCATCGGCGTGCTGCCGCTGCACGAGCTGGACGCCAGCCTGAAGATCCTTTACCTGCCCTGATGTGGCTCAGTGCGCGTGGCCGCGGGCGAGTAGCAAAGTGAAACCCAGGCCCAGTGCCAGCCAGAACAGCTGCAAGGCGGTGGCGCGCCATGGCAGGCGGCGCTGCAATTGCGGGATCAGATCGGCCACCGCCACGTAAATGAAGCTGGAGGCCGCCACCACCATCAGATAGGGCAGCAGGCTCTCGAAGGGCTGGATCAGGAAGTAGCCGGCAACGCCGCCGACCACCCCGGCCAGGCCCGAGAGCGCGTTGTAGAACAGCGCGCGCCCGCGGCTGAAGCCAGCGTTCAGCAGCACCAGGTAGTCGCCCACTTCCTGCGGGATCTCGTGCGCAATGATGGCCCCGGCGGTCAGCCAACCCAGCTTGGGGTCGGTCAGGAAGGCGGCGGCGATCAGCACGCCGTCGCAAAAGTTGTGGATGCCGTCGCCCACCAGCACCGAGAGCCCGCCGCGCCCCGCCTGCTCCTGGTCGAAATGGTGGTGATGCTCATGCCCGTCACCTTCATGGTGGTGGCTGTGGCGGTACAGCTCCACCTTTTCCAGCAGGAAGAAGAACAACAGGCCGCCGAGCAGGGTCAGGAACAGCTCCTGGATGCCGGCCTGGCTCTCGAAGGCCTCGGGCAGCACATGCAGCAGGGCGGTGCCCAGCAGCACGCCGGCCGACAGGCTGACCAGGTGCTTGACCAGGCGCGAGAGCAGGCTCACGGTCAGCCAGGCCGCGATCAGCACCGACAGCAAACCGCCCACCAGGGTGACCAGGACGATGGCGGCAAGGGTCATGGGGGCGTAGGGGCGTAGCGCAAAGGGCGCGGATTGTCGCAGGCGGGTCGGCGCGCGCCGGCAGGCCCTGTCATGAAACCGGCACAGAATCCCGCCCCATGCTGACCCCCTCGCCGAAGAACAGCCGCTGGGCGGCCGACACCTACGCCGCCATCGACCTGGGCTCGAACAGCTTCCGCCTGGAAGTGGCGCGCCTGCGCGCCGGTGACTACAAAACCCTGGCCTACTGGAAGGAACCCGTGCGCCTGGGCGCCGGGCTGGACGCCGAAGGCCGCCTCACCGAGGCGGCGATGACACGCGCGCTCGACTGCTTGCGCCGCTTCGGCCGCGAGCTGCAGGGCTTCCCGGCCGAGCGCCTGCGCGCCGTCGCCACCCAGACCCTGCGCGAGGCCGCCAATCGCGATGCCTTTCTGCTGCGCGCACAAGAGGCGCTCGGGCACCCGGTGGAGGTCATCGCCGGCCGTGAGGAGGCGCGCTTGATTTACAGCGGTGTCTCGCACCTGCAGCCGGCGGCACACACGCGCCTGGTGATTGACATCGGCGGCCGCAGCACCGAACTGATCCTGGGCCAGGGCAACCAGCCGCTGGCGGTGGAGTCGTTCCGCATCGGCAGCGTCGGCCTGTCGGTGCGCTACTTCGCCGAAGGGCGGCTGACGGCCGAGGCCTTTCGCGCGGCGCAAATTGCCGCCGCGGCCGAGCTGGAAGAGGCGCTGGCCCTGTTCGGCCGCCGCCACTGCCAGCCCGCTTGGCTGGAGGTGCTGGGCAGCTCGGGCACCGCCGGTGCGGTCTCGCAAATCCTGGAGGACTCCGGGCACAGCGACGGCCGCATCACGCCGGACGGATTGCGCTGGTGCATCGACGCCTGCATCCAGGCCGGCAGCGTGGCGGCGCTGCGCCTGCCTGGCCTGAAGGACGACCGCCGCGGCGTGGTGGCCGGGGGGCTGTGCATCCTCTACACGCTGATGAGTCTCTTCGAAATCGACGAGATCCTGCCCGCCAAGGGCGCGCTGCGCCAGGGCCTGGTGGTGGAGCTGGACGAACGCCTGCGCGCCCGCCGCCCGGCGGACGACCCGCGCGAACCCACCGTGCTGGAGCTGCAGCAGCGCTTCGCCGTGGACCGCGAGCAGGCGCAGCGCGTGCGCGCGCTCGGCCAGCGCCTGCACCGCCAGCTCGACGCCGAGGCCGCGCCCGAGCGCCAGCTGGAGATGGGCTGGGCCGCGGCGCTGCACGAGATCGGCATGCTGGTCTCGCACCACGACCACCATCGCCACGCGCAATACCTGCTGGCGCATCTGGACGCGCCGGGCTTTTCGCAGAACCAGCTGCGCCGCCTCAGCCAGATCGCGCTGGGCCAGCGCGGCGGCCTGCGCAAGCTCGAGGCCGAGCTGCGCGACGACAGCCTGATCTGGCAGGTGCTGGCGCTGCGCCTGGCCGTCATCAAGTGCCACGCGCGTGGCCCGATCCAGGAGCAGCACATCCAGCTGCGCCGCCAGGGCCGCCAGGTGCGCGTGCAGATGGCGCGCGGCTGGGGCGTCCAGCACCCGCAGGCGCTCTACCTGCTGACCGAGGAGGCGCAGGCCTGGGCCAAGACGGGATTGCTGGAGCTGGACATCCGCGCCTGAGTGGCTACAGCAGCTCCGGCCCCATCACGCCGTGCAGCACGGTCTGCAACTGGCCGGCACGGCGGCGCGAGCGCAGCCACCACACACCGGCCTTCTTGACGCTCCAGTCCTGCTCGGTCCCCGCCAGCAGGCGCGCGGCCACCTGGCCCAGCGTGGGCTGATGGCCCACCACCAGCACGGGAGCCGCGGCATCCGGCCATTGCACCGCCGCCAGCAGCGCGTCCACGCCCTGCTCGGGGCCGAGCGCGGCCACGGTGCGGGGCGTGCGCCCCTCCAGCGCGCGCACGGTGGCCTGACAGCGCTGGGCTGGGCTCACCAGCAGCAGGGCGCTGGCCGGCAGGCGCTGTTCCAGCCACACCGCCATGCGGCGCGCCTGGCGCTCGCCCTGGGCGGTGAGGCGACGCTCCAGATCGGACTGCCCCTCGCGCAGCGGATGCGCCTCGGCATGGCGCCAGAGGATCAGGTCCACGGCCGGGTCACTCCGCCCGGTAGCGCTCGACCAGGGCCTGCTGGGCGCTCTGCCCTTCCGGGTCCACCCGGGTGTAGTGGCCGCGGGCGTCCTGCCGCCAGGCGTCCTTGCCATCGTGCAGATAGGGCTGGATGGCCTCGTCGATGACGCGCTGGCGCAACTTCGGCTCGGTGATCGGCCAGGCCAGTTCGATCCGCCCGCGCATATTGCGGCTCATCCAGTCGGCACTGGACAGGTAGAGCGCCTCCTCGCGGTCGCTGTCGCCCCAGCGGAAGTACATCACCCGCGTGTGCTCCAGAAAACGGCCGACGACCGAGCGCACGCGGATGTTGTCGGTCTGGCCCGGCACACCGGGCGCCAGCCGGCAGGCGCCGCGCACGATCAGGTCGATCTGCGCGCCGGCCTGGCCGCAGGCCACCAGGGCCTCGATCAGCTCGACGTCGGTGAGGGCATTGATCTTCACCACCACGCGCGCGCCGTGGCCGGCCGCCGCGGCCTTGCGCACCTGCTCCAGGTAGCCGCACCAGCGCGCATGCATGGCGAACGGTGCAAGCACCAGCTTGTGCATGCGCCGCATATGGCTGGTGCTGGCCAGCAGGCCGAACACGGCATCGGCGTCGGCAGTGAGTGCCGGGTCGGCGGTCAGCAGGCCGATGTCGGTATAAAAGCGCGCCGTGCGTGGGTTGTAGTTGCCGGTCGAGAGGTGCAGGTAGCGGCGCAGCCGGCGCTTGGCGCCGGAGCCTTCGCGGCGCGTCACCAGCAGCATCTTGCCGTGTGTCTTCAGGCCCACGATGCCGTACACCACCTGCGCGCCGGCGGCCTCCAGGCGCTCGGCCCAATTGACATTGGCCTCCTCGTCAAAACGCGCCTTCAGCTCCACCACGGCCAGCACTTCCTTGCCGCGCCGCGCCGCCTCCACCAGCAGGTCCATCAGCACCGATTCCGTGCCGGTGCGGTAGATCGTCTGCTTGATGGCCAGCACCTCGGGGTCGTCCACGGCCTGGCGCAGGAACTTGATGACGGGCTCGAAGCTCTCGAAGGGGTGGTGCAGCAGCACGTCGCTCTTGGCCAGACGCTCGAACATCGGCTTCTGGCGCGGCAGCCGGCCCTGCGGCCACACAGGCTCGTGCGGTTCGAAACGCAGGTCGGGCGCCTGAGTCTGGTCGATCAGCTCGTTCAGGCGCACCAGGTTCACGGGGCCATTGACGCGGTAGAGCGCGGCATCGGGCAGGTCGAACTGGCGCAGCAGCAGCTGGTAGAGCTCCTCGGGGCAGCTGCGCACCACCTCCAGGCGCACCGCGCGGCCGAAGTGGCGGGTGGTGAGGCTGCTGCGCACGGCGTGGCGCAGGTTGCCGACCAGGTCCTCGTCGAACTCCAGGTCGGAATCGCGCGTGACGCGGAACTGCGAGAAGGACACCACCTCACGGCCCGGGAAGAGCTCGGTCAGATGGGCACGGATGACGCTGCTGAGCAGCACGAAGCATTGCTCGCCCGGCGCCACATGCTGGGGCAGGCGGATGACGCGCGGCAGCACGCGCGGCACCTTGACGATGGCGATCGGGCTGTCGCGCCCCAGCGCGTCCTTGCCCGAGAGCTTGACGATGAAGTGCAGCGCCTTGTTGGCCACCTGCGGGAAGGGGTGGGCCGGGTCCAGGCTCACCGGCACCAGCAGCGGCCTAACCTCGCGCTCGAAGAAGCGCGCCACCCAGCGGCGCTGCGTCTCGTTGCGTTCGGCATGGTTGCGGATGAGGATGCCGCGCTGCTGCAGCGCCGGCATCAGCTGCTCGTTGTAGATCGCGTACTGGCTGTCGATCAACTCGTGCGCGGCCGCGCCCACGCGCTCCACGTCCTCGTGCTTGATGTCGCCGCTCTTGTCGCGCAGGGCATCGAGCAAGTCCGAGAAGCGCACCTCGAAGAACTCATCGAGGTTGCTGGAGACGATGCACAGGTAGCGCAGGCGCTCCAGCAGCGGCACGTCCTCGCGCATGGCCTGTGCCAGCACACGGCGTTGGAACTCCAGGATGGCTTGTTCGCGATCCAGCAGGCGCAGCGCTTTGAGGGTCATCGAATGATTCTAGGAATCGCACATGACGCTTCGGTGACAGCCCAACCGCAGCCCGCATCCATGGCGACACTCCTCAGAAGAGCTCAGTACCCCAAGTGCCACCGCGGAACCGGCTTTGCCGGGCCGCTGGTGGCGCCCCCTGGGGGGGAGGCGCCGAAGGCGCTTCGGGGGGGTCTAGATAATCCCTCGCATGCATTGCGTGATCGCCACCTCCGGCAACGCTCCGGAGCTGCGCGCCGGTGCCGAGCTGCAAGCCCTGCTGAACGACTGGCAGATTGCCGGCCCTGACCTGGGCGGCGACGCCAGCAGCCTGGACACCCCCTTCGAACAGACCCTGGCCGCAGCCGCCGGGCTGCATGGCGCCGCGCCCCTGGCCGCCTGGGCCGCCGCGCCGCAAGGCCTGCAGGCACCGGCCTGGGCCTGGCTCAGCCCCCTGCACCTGCAGCTGGATGCCCAGCAGGCCATCGCCCTGCCCCCGACCCTGCTGGCGCTGGACGAGGCCGAGGGCCGTGCGCTGTTCGAGTTGCTGGCGCCGCTGTTCCCGGCGACCGAGGGCTGGCAGTTCGAGTGCCTGCAACCGGACCGCTGGCTGCTGGGGCACGAGCAGCTGGCCGGCCTTCAGCTGGCCAGCCTGAACCGCATCGCCCAGCGTTCACTCAGCCCCTGGCTGCCGGCCGAGCGCTGGCTGCGCCGGCTGCAGAACGAGGCCCAGATGCTGCTGCACGAGCACCCGATCAACCAGGCCCGTGCCGCGCGCGGGGCCCTGATCGTCAACAGCGTCTGGATGTGGGGGGCGGGCAAGGGGCCGGCATTGCCGAGCCATCTGGTGCTGGAGCCCGAGCCCCCGCTGGACCCCGCAGAGCACGCCGAGCATTGGGCACGCCTCGATGGCGGCCCGATCGCAGCACTGCGGCGCGAGGCCGCGGCCGGCCGCCCGGCTCGGCTCACCTTGGCCGGGGATGTGCGCGCACGCAGCTGGCTGCCTGCCAAGCCGCGTTGGCGCTGGCCTTGGCAACGCCGCCAAGCGCCCGCCTTGACCGAGCTGCTGCGGGAGCTCGACCAATGAGCGCGCCCCTGCGTGTCATCGCCCGCAACGCCGAGCCGCGCAGCGCCTGGGCGCTGGAGCAGCAGGGCCTGAGCCCGCTGCTGGCGCGCCTGTACGCCGCCCGCGGCGTGCGCAGCGCCGCCGAGCTGGACCCCGATCTGCGCCATCTGCACCCGCCCGCCCAACTCAAGGGCAGCGAGCAGGCCGCAGCCCTGCTGGCCGACGCCCTCGCTGCCGGCCGGCGCCTGTGCGTGGTGGCCGACTACGACTGCGACGGCGCCACCGCCTGCGCCACGCTCTTGCGCGGCCTGGCCCTGCTGGGCGCGCGGCCCGAGCAGCTGGATTACGTGGTGCCCGACCGCGCCGTGCACGGCTACGGCCTCACCCCCGCCATCGTCGACCTCGCGCTCGCCCAGCAGGCCCAGGTGCTGATCACCGTAGACAACGGAATCGCCAGCCTGGAGGGCGTGGCGCACGCCAAGGCGCAGGGCCTGCAGGTCGTCGTCACCGACCACCACCTGTGCGCGGCGGATGCCGAGGGCCGGGTGCAGCTGCCGGCGGCCGACGCCATCGTCAACCCCAACCAGCCCGGTTGCCCCTTCCCCAGCAAGGCCCTGGCCGGCGTGGGCGTGGCCTTCTACGTGCTGCTGGCCCTGCGCGCCGAGTTGCGCGCGCGCGGCGCCTTCGAAGCCACCCAGCAGCCGCGCCTGGACAGCCTGCTCGACCTTGTCGCCCTGGGCACCGTGGCCGATGTGGTGCCGCTGGACGCCAACAACCGCCGCCTCGTAGCGCAGGGCCTGCGCCGCATCCGCGCCGGCCAAATGCAGCCGGGCATCCGCGCGCTCTTCCAGGTGGCGGGGCGCGAGAGCGAGCGCGCCAGCAGCCAGGACTTCGGCTTTGCGCTGGGCCCGCGCGTCAACGCCGCGGGCCGCCTGGCCGACATGCGCCTCGGCATCGAATGCCTGCGCTGCGACGACCCCGCACGCGCCCTGCTGCTGGCCCAGCAGCTCGACGCCATCAACCGCGAGCGCCGCGCGGTGGAAACCGACATGCGCGAACAAGCGGAGCTGCTGCTCGCGCGCGCCCTGCCCCAGGGCGCGCCACCGCCCGCCCTGGCCCTGTTTGACGAGAGCTTCCACGAAGGCGTGGTTGGCATCCTGGCCGGGCGCCTGAAGGACGCGCTGCACCGCCCCTGCTTCGTGTTCGCCCGCGGCGCCGACGGCCGGCTCAAGGGCTCGGGCCGCTCGATCCCCGGCTTTCATCTGCGCGACGCCCTGGACCTGCTGGCCAAGCGCGAGCCCGGCCTGCTGGCCAAATTTGGCGGCCACGCCATGGCCGCCGGCTGCACCCTGGACGCGCCCGAGCCGGCGCGCTTCGAGGCCGCGCTGCGCGCCATTGCGCAGGACTGGCTGCCGCCCGAAGCGCTGGCGCGCGAGCTGCGCCATGACGGCGCCCTGGGCGCCGAGCAGCTCACCCTGGCGATGGCCGAGCAGTTGGAGGGCCAGGTCTGGGGCCAGGGCTTCGAGGCCCCGCTGTTCGTCGACGAATTCGAGCTGCGCGACCAGCGCCTGGTCGGCAGCGGGCATCTGAAGCTGCGCCTGCGCCAGCAGGGGCAGGATTTCGACGCCATCTGGTTCCGCCGCGCCGACACGCTCGACGGCCCGCGCGTGCGCCTGGCCTACCGGCTGCAGCGCGATGCCTGGAACGGCCAGGCGCGGCTGCAGCTGCTGGTGGAAGCGCTGGCCTGAGGTCACACGACCGTCACGCGCGCTGGGCGGCATCAGGGTCTTCCTTGAACTGCCGAGCCCCTGCATGCGCGATCTCTCGCTGCAACGACGTTTCACCCTGCTGCTCCTGTTCATCCTGCTGGCCGTGGCCCTGCCGACTGCCGGCTGGCTGAACCGACTGTTCGACGAGCAGGCGAGCGTGCGCGCGCAATCGAACCGCCGCCCAGCAGCGTTGGCCCTGCTGCAAGCCAACACCGCGCTGCAGGAACACCGCCTGCACAGCCTGCTGCGCCTGTCCGGCCAGGCTGACCAGGAAGGCGCGCAAGCCCAGGCGGCGGCCCATCTGCAAAGCCTGCACGCAGCACCGCCTGAGCAGGCCGTGCTGCGCGAGCGCCTGGACACGCTGGAGAAGACACTGAAGCAACTTGCGGCCGATGTGTCCACTGAAAAGCTGGCCGCCCGCGAAAGCTTTGACCGCCACGGCGAGCTGCTGCGCCAGGTGCAAAGCGGCGCCCAGCAGGTGCACACGGCCAGCCAGGAAGTTCGCGCCGACAACCTGGAGCTTTCCAATCGCAGCGAAGCGGCCGCCAGCCGATTGCAGGAGGCGGCCGCCCGCGTCAACGAACTGGCCACCGAGGTGGGCCTGACCAGCGAGGCTACCGGCCGTGCCCATGGCATGGCACGCGAGGCTGCCGCCGTGGCCGAGCAGGGTGGCGCCAAGGTGCAGGCGGTGGTGCAGACCATGGAAGCGATCCAGCAAAGCTCACGCCGCATCACCGACATCATTGGCGTGATCGATGGCATCGCCTTCCAGACCAACATCCTGGCGCTGAACGCCGCCGTGGAAGCGGCGCGCGCGGGTGAGCAGGGGCGCGGCTTTGCGGTGGTGGCTACCGAGGTGCGCAACCTCGCGCAACGCGCAGCGTCGGCCGCACGCGAGATCAAACAGCTGATCAGCAGCTCGGCCGAACGGGTGGAGGGTGGCACCGCACTCATGCACGAAGCGGGTCTCACCATGTCGCACATCGTCGAGGCCGTCGGCCGGGTCAGCGTGGTGATCGAGGACATCAGCGCCGCCGCCCGGCGCCAGGGCGATGAGATTGGCCAGGTGGACCAGGCCGTGCGCGCCGTTGACCAACTGACGCAGCGAAACGCCGCCATGGTGGAGCAAAGCGCTGCCGCCGCCGCCACGCTGGCCGAGCAGGCCGATCAGCTCAGCGAGCGGGTGGCGCGCTTCAGGCTCTGAGGGCTTTCTCCAGCGCGCTGAATTCTTCTTCGATGTACCGGGCCAGGCGGCCCAGATGCGGCATCTGGTCGGTCGCGATCAAGCCGAAATTCAACTCGCCCGCGTAGCTGAACAGCGTGATGTTGATCAGGTGCGTGGGCGGCAGGGTGGAGACCGGGTGCATCTCGCGCAGCTCGGCGCCCTTCAGGAACAGGCGCTGCTCGGGCCCGGGCACGTTGGAGACGGTGGCATTGCCCATCGGGGTGATGACGTCGGCCAGGCCGAACATCGCCGCCAGCTGGCCCAGCACGCCGGTGAGGATGGTGTAGGTCTCGATCGCCTCCGGCGCCACGGTGTCGATCATCTGGCGCACATTGCGCAGCGAGTAGCCGACGTTGCGCAGGCGGATGTAGGCGTCGTCGGTGGGCGGCGAGAGGTCCACCAGGATGATGCCGATCTTGTTGCCCACGTCGTTCTGCCCTTCGCGGCGCAGGTTTACCGGCATCTGGATGGTGATGGGCCGATCCAGCGCAATGCCCTCGTCCTGCAGGTAACGGTGCATGGCGCCGTCCAGGCAGGTCAGGGCCACGTGGTTGAGGGTGGCGCGGGCGGCCTTGCGCACGGCGGCGATGCGCGTCATCGGCAGCGCCGCGGTGGCGAACTGGCGGCCGGGCGTGGCGGTGCCGGTGAAGGGCGTGTCGCCCGGCGCCATGAAGGGCAAGGCAATGGCGTTCTTGGTGAGCTTGACGGCTTCCAGCGCCAGCATGGCGCCCAGGCGGCCGATGCCGATGGCGCGCTTGCTGTTGGCGGTGAGCTGCTTCCACACGCTGCCCACCAGGCGCTGGTTCAACTTGCTGCGCCCGCCGCCACCGCGGCGCTTGACGTGGTTGGTGGTCCAGACCGGGCGCAGCTCCAGGTCGGCCGGGCCTTCTGCCAGCGAGGCCACGCCCCAGCGCGTCATGGTGATGCCGTCCGCATAGGCGTGGTGCATCTTGTAGTAGATGGCGAACTGGCCGTCCCAGAGCTTGTCGATCACATGCACTTCCCACAGCGGGCGGCTGCGGTCCAGCATGGGTTCATGCAGCTTGCTCACCAGCGCGTACAGGTGCTCGCGCTGGTTCTTGCCGGGCTTGAGGCTGTGGAAGAACAGGTGCTGGCTCAGGTCCACCTGATCGGCCTCCACCCAGTCCGGCATCAGGCCGGGGCTGATGAAGCGGATCACCCGGTTGAAGGGCGGCGCCACCTCGGTGTGGGTCAGGAACTCTTCGAACAGGGCGCGCGCGAAGCCGGCCTTGGCGCCGGCCGGCCGGGCGTGGATGTGCAGCCCGGCCACATGCTTGGGGCTGGCGGCGTTTTCGGCCACGAAGAAGGCAAGGTCCAGCAGCGAAAGTCGGCTCATGGGTGCGCGAAGGTGGGGCCTTTGGATGGCCCAGCATACGGCGGCGCCCCGGCTTCGATAATCGGCCCATGCCCCGCTTTCATGTCCTCAGCAACGCCGATCTGCACTGCCACTCCACCGTCTCGGACGGCACGCTGGCGCCGGAGGCCGTGGCGGCGCGTGCCGCCGCCCAGGGCGTGGAGCTGTGGGCGCTGACGGACCACGACGAGGTGAGCGGCATTGCCCGCGCGCGCGCGGCCGCGCAGGCCCACGGCATGCCCTTCCTGGCCGGGGTGGAAATCTCGGTCAGCTTCGCCGGCCAGGTGGTGCACATCGTCGGCCTGGGCGTGGATGAAACGGATGCGCAACTGGTGGAAGGCCTGCGCGCCACGCGCGGCGGGCGCGAGCAGCGTGCGCGCGAGATGGCCGCCGGCCTGGCGGCGGTGGGCATCCCCGGCGCTTACGAGGGCGCGCTCAAGCATGTGGGCAACCCCGATCTGATCTCGCGCACGCACTTCGCACGCTTCCTGGTGGAGAGCGGGGTCTGCAACGACATCCCCGAGGTCTTCCGCCGCTTCCTGAAGGAAGGCAAGCCCGGCTATGTGGAGCACCGCTGGGCTGCGCTGGGGGATGCGGTGCGCTGGATCCGCGAGGCCGGCGGCGTGGCCGTCATCGCCCACCCGGCGCGCTATGCCTTCAGCCCGACGGCCGAGTTCGCGCTCTTCAGCGAGTTCAAGACCCATGGCGGCCAGGGCGTGGAAGTGGTGACGGGCAGCCACAGCGACGCCGAAGCGGTGCGCTACACCGACATGGCGCTGGAATTCGAGCTGCTGGCCTCGCGCGGCAGCGATTTCCACTCACCCGCCGAGAGCCGCACCGAGCTCGGCAGCCTGCCCCCGCTGTCGGCCAAGCTGCGGCCGGTGTGGGAACTGCTGGAAGCCCGCGTCAGCTGAGGCGCGAAGCCGGCATCAGCCGAAGCTGAGGGGCCCGTACCAGCTGCGCGCCCGGCCGCGGGTGTTGTCGCTGTCGGTCATGAAGGCCACCGAGACCAGATCGCCCGGCGGCTCGCCGAAGGCGCGCTCGAAATCCTGCGCCAGGTGGCGGCGGTGGTCGCGCCAGCGGCCCAGCTGGCTGGCGCCGGTGTCGAGCACGATCTTGCGGATGCGGTCCGAGCGCGGGTTGGTGATCACCGCCTCCACGGGCGCGCGGCGCTCCCACACATACATCAGCGTGGCATAGGGCGGGGTCTCCCCCGTCAGCAGCTCGGCCAGTTCGAACTGCGCGCGCGTGGCGCCGCTCAGGCGGCGGTGGTCGCCGTCGAAGCCGAAGATGACGCGCGCCACCGCGTCCTCGCGCGCGCTGTCGCTGACGTCGGATTCGGCCAGCAGGCCTTCGACCCACCAGGAAAAGCTGACCGGGCCGACACGCGCCGCCGGGATGCTCAGACGCCGCCGCCACAGGCTGGCCGAGTGGTCGGAGACGGCCTCGAAGGCCGTGCGCCCTTCCTTGACGACGCTGCGGTAACGGTTACGGCGCTTGCCTGGCAGCGCGAACTCGTGCCAGCCCTCGGGGTGGGCGCTGGGCGGCGGCGGGCTGGCACAGGCCGACAGCAGGCTGGCGGCACCCAGCAGCAGGGCCTGACGGCGGGGCAGGTGTTCGGACATGGCAGCAGCGTAGCAAGCTGCAACACAGGCTTTACAAAGGGGCCAAGCGCCTGCGCGAAGATCCGCACACCCCATCGCGCGGAGTGCCCCATGCGTCGCCCCACCTGGCTTCTTGTGCTTGGCCTGAGCTGGCTCTCGGCCTGCTCCATCACCCCGGTACAGCCCTGGGAGAAAGGCCTGCTGGCCAAGAAGGCCATGGGCTTCGAGGCCGACCGCCTGGAGGCTGGCTTTGCCGAACACATCTACGCCAGCAAAGAAGCCGCTGCCGGCGGCGCCGGCGTGGGGGCGAGTGGCTGTGGCTGCAACTAGCCGCCTGCTCGCCGCCGCCCTGTGCCTGCCCGGCCTGGCCGAGCCGGCCCTGGCCGATGGCGCGCCCGATCAGGGCCAGATTGCCCTCAAGTACCTGGACTATCTGGACTACCAGCCCGGCCGCGAGCGGGTGCGAATCCGCGCACCGTCTCTGCATGTGCTCGCCCCCTTGTCCAGCCGCTGGGCCCTGGGCGCCACCGCCATCCACGACGCGATCTCGGGCGCCTCGCCCGCCTTCCACACCCGTGCCATCAGCCAGCTGAAAGACGAGCGCAATGCCGCCGACCTGACGCTGACCCGCTACTTCGATGACGCCAGCCTCGGCCTGACGGCCGCCTACTCGAACGAGACCGACTACCGCTCGCGCGGCCTGGCGCTCAGCGGCAGCTGGTCCACCGAAGACCGCAACCGGACCTGGACGGCCGGGCTGGGTGCGAGCCGGGACCGCATCAACCCCGTCACCGGCCTGGTGGTGGATGAGAAGAAACAGGTGCTGGACTGGACGCTTGGCGTCACGCAGGTGCTGAACCCGCGCCAGCTGCTGCAGCTGACCCTGGGCCACAACCGTGCCCGCGGCTACCTGAACGACCCCTACAAGGTCTCCGACGAACGCCCGCGTTCCCGCCACGCCACGCGCCTGCTGCTGCGCTTCCACCAGCATCTGGAAGAGGGCGGCCAGACCCTGCGCTGGAGCCTGCGCCACTACCAGGACAGCTATGGCGTGCAGGCGCAGACGGCCGGCCTGGAGTTCGTGCAGCCCCTGCCCTGGGGCTTGAGCCTGACGCCTTCGCTGCGTCTGCACAACCAGCGCAAGGCCCGCTTCTACGTCGAGGTCGACCCCGAGGCCGCGCCCTTTGCCACTCAGCCGCCCGAGGACTGGCTGCAGTTCTCGCTGGACCAACGCCTGTCCTCTTTCGGCGCCCGCACCCTGGGCCTGAAGCTCGCCTGGCAGGCGACACCCGATTGGACGGCTGACATCAAGCTGGAGCATTACGCCCAGCGTGGCGACTGGTACCTCGGGAGCGGCAGCACGGGCCTGGCGCCCTTTGCGGCGCGCAGCTGGCAGCTCGGCCTGAGCCGGAGCTTCTGATGCAGGTGTTCCGCCACCCCTTCCAGGCCCTGGGCGGCAGCGCCGAGATCGTGCTGGCCGCGAGCGACGAGGCCGAGGCGCGCCGCCTGGCGCAGATCGGCATCGACGAGGTGCTGCGCATCGAGCACAAGTACTCGCGCTACCGCGCCGACAGCCTGATCGGCCGCATCAATGCCCAGGCCGGCGGGGAACCGGTGGAGCTGGACGACGAAACCCTGGCCCTGCTGCGCTTTGCCGACACCCTGCACCAGGACAGCGACGGCCTGTTCGACCCCACCTCGGGCGTGCTGCGGCGCGCCTGGAACTTCAAGCAGCCGCGCCTGCCGCAGCCAGACGAGCTGGTGCCGCTGGTCGCGCTGATCGGGTGGCCGCGCGTGGCGCGCGAAGGCAAGAGCCTGCGCCTGCCCGAGGCCGGCATGGAGCTGGACTTCGGCGGCTTCGGCAAGGAATACGCGGCCGACCGCGCCGCCGCCGCGCTGAAGGCCGCCGGCGTGCGCAACGGCCATGTGAACCTGGCCGGCGACATCCGTGTGCTCGGCCCCAAGCCCGATGGCAAGCCCTGGCAGATCGGCATCCAGCACCCGCGCCAACCGGGCAAGCTGATTGCCAGCCTGCCGCTGCACCAGGGCGGCCTGGCCACCAGTGGCGACTACGAGCGCTACTTCGAGCTGGACGGCCAGCGCTACTGCCATGTGCTGAACCCGCGCACCGGCTGGCCGGTGCGCTTCTGGCGCTCGGTCAGCGTGGTGGCGCCGCTCACCGTGGCGGCCGGCGCCCTCAGCAGCCTGGCCATGCTGAAGGAGCAGGAGGGTCTGGAGCTGCTCCAGCGCAGCGGCCTGCCCTTTCTCGCCATCGACCCGGACGGCGCGCTGCTGCGCGACGCCCTACCCTAGGAGACCACCATGGCCACCTTCCGCGGCACCACGCGCGACGACAAATGGAACATCGTCGAGACCGGCAAGTACACGATTGATGGCCTGGGCGGCACCGACACCGTCGCCTTCGGCATCCAGCCGCGCGCCTATTTCGAGATCACGCGCGGCACCGACGGCGCCATCCATGTGGACACCGTCTCCGGTGCCAGCGGCGGCGGCATGCAGGCGGTTCTCTACAACGTCGAGGTGCTGGTGTTCAACAACGGCACCGACACCGTCAAGGTGGCCGACCTCTTCCCTGAGGCCAATCTGGTGGGCAGCGCCGGCAACGACCGCTTCACCGCTGGCACTGGCGCGCAGAACATCGACGGCGCGGGCGGCATCGACCAGGTGGACTTCAACCTCTCGCGCATCAACTACCTGCTGGCCAAGGGCGCGACGGACTGGACCGTGACCGCCACTGCCGGCAATGCCACGCTGACGCTGAAGAACGTCGAGCGCCTGGCCTTCAGCGACTACAAGCTCGCGCTCGACCTCGCCGGCAATGCCGGCACCGTGGCCAAGATCCTCGGCGCCGTGTTCGACAGCCCCACGCTGAAGATCGAGGAGTACCGCAGCTACGCCGGCATCGGCCTGGGCCTGATGGACAGCGGTCAGTACACCTACGCCACCCTGATGCAGCTGGCCCTGGATGCCCGCCTGGGCCCGAATGCCAGCCATGGCGCGGTGGTGGACCTGCTCTACACCAATGTGGTGGGCCAGGCCCCCGACGACGCCACCCGCGCCAGCTTTGTGGCGATGCTGGACGGCGGCATGAAGCCGTATGACCTGGGCATCCTGGCGGCCGACCACGAGCTCAATCTGCTGCAGATCGACCTGACCGGCCTGCAGCTCAACGGCCTGGGCTTCGTATGAGGGCCGCGCTGCTGGCCTGGCTGCTGGCGGGCGCGGCGCAGGCCGTTGAACCTGGCCAGCCTGCGCCCGACATCGCCTTGCCGCAGGCCACGCTGCCCGCCAAACAGCTGAGTGAACTGCGCGGCCAGCTGGTTTACCTGGACTTCTGGGCCTCCTGGTGCGGGCCCTGCCGGCAAAGCTTCCCGTGGATGGGCGAACTGCAGAAGAAGTACGGCGCGCGCGGCCTGCAGGTGCTGGCCATCAACCTCGACAAGCAGCGCGCCGACGCAGACGCTTTTCTGGCGCGCACGCCGGCCGCCTTCGCGCTGGCCTTCGACGCGCAGGGCGAGGCCGCCAAGCGCTTCGCCATCAAGGGCATGCCCAGCTCGGTGTTGATTGCCCCGGATGGCCAGGTGTTGTGGGCACACCGCGGCTTTCGGGTCGAAGAGGCGGCTGAACTCGAGGCGCGCATCGTCCAGGCCCTGCCCCGCTGAAAATGCCGGGCATGGCCCTGCTCTTCGACGTTCACCCCGACAACCCCCAGGTCCGCCTGCTCAAGCAGGCGGCCCAGCTGCTGCACAAGGGCGGCCTGGCCGCCATCCCCACCGATTCGAGCTACGCGCTGGTCTGCCATCTGGACGACAAGAACGCCGCCGAACAGCTGCGCCGCGTGCGTGGGGTGGACGAAAAGCACCACCTGACCCTGCTCTGCCGCGACCTGAGCGAGCTGGCCAATTACGCGATGGTGGACAACCGCCAGTACCGGCTGCTGAAGAGCTGCACGCCCGGCGCCTACACCTTCATCCTGCCCGCCACCAAGGAAGTGCCGCGCCGGCTTTCGCACCCGAACCGCCGCACCATCGGGCTGCGCGTACCGGACTGCGTGGTCACCCAGGCCCTGTTGGCCGAGCTGGGCCAGCCGCTGCTGGCCACCACCTTCATCCCGCCCGGCGAAGACGATCCGCTCAACGACCCGGACGAAATCCTGGAGCGCTTCGGCCACCAGCTCGAAGCGGTGGTAAGCATGGGCGCCTGCCCGCGCGAGCCCACCACGGTGGTGGACCTGACGGACGGCGAGCCCCAGCTGGTGCGGCTGGGGCGGGGCGAGCCCTCAAGGCTGGGGCTTTGAGGCCGCGGCCTCCAGGGCCTCGCGCAGGTCGCTGAGCTCAGTGCTGCGCACCAGCTGGCGGCCGTGCACCACGAACACCGGCAGGCGCTTGAGCTCCTGCGGCGGGTGGGCCGCGCCGCAGGCCGGCTGCTGGCCCAGATCACAGGTCTCGACGCGGATCTCGACCTTGCGCAGCCACTCCAGCGTGGCGCTGCAGTCGCGGCAGTCGGCGCGCGTCAGCATCTGCAGGCCGCCGTCGCGCGAAAGCGCGCGCACCGACTCGATCAGCTCGCGCTCGCGCGTGTCACGCCGCAGTTGCAGGCCCCAGGCCAGCGCAAAGGCCAGGGCCACCACCAGACCGACACCGGCCCAGGCGCGCACCGTCCAGCCCGGCGCGGCGGCAACCGGGGCCGGCTCGCTCACGCCGGGCTCCGCTGCGCGGCGGTGACGACCATCTCCACCCGCCAGGCCGGCTTGGCCAGCTGGGCCTGCACGGTGGCGCGCGGCGGCGCAAAGCCGGGCGCCACCCAGGTGTCCCAGACCTTGTTCATGCCGTCGTAGTCGGCCAGGTCGGCCAGGTAGATCTCGACCCGCAGCAGGTGCTGCTTGTCGGAGCCGCACTCGGCCAGAACCCGGTCCACCATCGCCAGCACCTCGGTGGTCTGGGCTTCAATGCCCTGGCCGGCCGTGGTGTCGGCCACCTGACCGGCCAGATAGACCACGCCGTGGTGGATGGCGGCTTCGCTGTAGCGCTTGGCCATGCCCACGCGCTGCACGGAATTTGTCACTTCTTGGCTCCCAGCCGGCTTTCGGTGCCGGCAAACAGACGCTTGATGTTCGCCTCATGGCGCCACACCAGCAACAAGCCCATCAGGCCGGCCGCGCCGACGATGGGCCCCATATCCCAGATCAGGGCCTGGTACAGCGGCGCGAACAGCGCCGCCACAATCGAACCGAGCGAGACCAGGCGGGTGAAGAACACCAGGATGGCCCAGGTGGCCAGCGTGGCCACGCCCAGCAGGGGGTTGAGCGCGAACAGCACGCCGGCCGCCGTGGCCACACCCTTGCCGCCCTTGAACTTGAAGAAGACCGGCCACAGATGGCCTAGGAAGGCCCCGAGGCCGACCAGGGCCGCCGTGCCCTCGCCCAGGCCGTAGCGCTCGCCCCAGATCAGCACCGCCAGCACCGGCAGGTAGCCCTTCAGGGCGTCGAACACCAGGGTCAGGATGGCGGCGGCCTTGTTGCCGCTGCGCAGCACATTGGTGGCGCCGGGGTTGCCCGATCCATAGGAACGCGGATCGGCCAGGCCCATCAGCTTGCTGAAGATGACGGCGAAGGACAGGGAACCGATCAGGTAGGCGGCGACGGTAGCCACCAGAGAAAGCAGGGTGTCGTTCATGGCCCTTATTGTGGCGAGGCGCAGCCGACTGCTTTTGCACCCAAGGCGTCGGTCAATACCCGCGGATCAATCCCCACCAAAAACCCGCGGCGCCCGCCATTGATGCAGATGCGCGGCAGCGCCAGCACCGAGGCCTGCACATACACGGGCATGGCCTTGCGCAGGCCGAAGGGCGAGGTGCCGCCCACCTGGTAGCCGGAATGCCGCTGCGCCACCTCGGGCTTGCAGGGCTCGACCTTCTTGCAGGGGATCTGGCGCGCCAGCTCCTTCAGGCTGACCTGGCGGTCGCCGTGCATCAGCACCACCAGGGGTTTGGCGTCCTCGTCCTGCATCACCAGGGTCTTGACGACCGCGTGCTCGTCCACGCCCAGCTGTCTAGAAGATTCGGCCGTGCCGCCGTGCTCGACGTACTCGTAGGGGTGTTCCGTGAAGGGGATGCCTTGCGCGCGCAGCCAATCGGTGGCGGGGGTCGCGCTGACATGGGATGACTTCTTGCTCATGTGCCGGATTTTGGGCCGACGCAGAATGCGCGACCCTTCGTCACTGCCTGCGCCTTGCTCTACCAGCCGCCCCGCAAGACCGCCCTGCCCGTCACCGCCGTGCTACTGCTGCACGGCCTGCTGGGCCTGCTTCTGATTCAGCAGCGCAGCCTGCCCCATGCGGCGCACCGGCGCAGCGAGGTGCGGCTGATTCCGCTCAAGGCACCGCCACCCCCTCCGCCTGCCGCCGCCCCCACGCCGCCGCGCGCCCTGGCCACAGCCGCCCCACGCCCGGCCACCGTGCCTGTGCCGGAGTTCAGCAGCGCCCAGCCGGCCCCCGGCGCCATCACCCTGCCGGCGGCACCGGCCAGTGCTGCAGAGGGCGCCGCGACACCGCGCCCACTCAATCTGAACCTGCCCAAGGGCTGGCAACCCAGCCAGGACCTCAGCCCGGCCCAGCAGGCCGTGCAGGACCCACGTGCCAACAGCCCCCGTTACTCGGCCGAGGAGCGGATGGCCCGCGCCATCGCCAACGAGCCCGTGACCATCGAGCTTGCGGGTGGCGGCACCATGACGCGCTGGCCCGATGGCCGCTGCACCCGCACCCTGCCCAACCGCTCCAATCAGCTGGTGCCCATGGACCCGCACCAGCAGGTCGGCACCGGCCATGGTGGCAACTGCTTCGACGACAAGCCGGGCTCGGCCATCCGGCACACTCGACCGCGATGAACACCTACCAGCCCCAGCGCGCCGCGGCGTCGCGCTTTGAAACCCTGCGCGGCCTGCGCCTGCATGCGCTGCATTGGCCCGGCGAGGGCCGGCCTCTGGTGCTGCTGCACGGCTGGATGGACCTGGCCGCCTCGTTCCAGTTCCTGGTGGATGCGCTGGCCTGGGATCGCCCGATCTGGGCGCTGGACTGGCGCGGCTTCGGCCACAGCCAGGCCAGCGGTGCCGACGCCTACTGGTTTGCCGACTACCTGGGCGATCTGGACGCCTGGCTCGATCTGATCGCCCCCGGCGCGGCCGTGGACCTGCTGGGGCACAGCATGGGCGGCAATGTGGCCATGCAATACGCCGGCGTGCGGCCCGAGCGCATCCACCGGCTCGTCAATCTGGAGGGCTTCGGCCTGCCCGACAGCCCGGTGAGCG
The DNA here is from genome assembly GCF_041912635.1 of Inhella sp. GTDB lineage: Bacteria > Pseudomonadota > Gammaproteobacteria > Burkholderiales > Burkholderiaceae_C > Inhella. The sequence goes on along the minus strand of NZ_JAYRMO010000016.1, from coordinate 17,780 downwards.
AAGCCCCCAAGCGGCTGGCGCGCTGGCTGGACGAACTGAAGCAAGCGGCCGAACTGCGCCCCTACGCCGACCTGGATGCCGTGGCCGCGCGCCTGCGCAAGACCAACCCGCGCCTCAGCAGCGCACGCGCCGCCTGGCTGGCGCAGCAGTGGAGCGAGCCGGTGGCGGGCGGCCGGCGCCTGCGCGCCGACCCCGTGCACAAGCGCCTGCATGGTGTGCCCTACCGCAGCGCCGAGGTGCTGGCCTGCTGGGCGGGCATCCGCGCGCCGGTGCTGTTCGTGGAAGGGGAGGACGACAGCCTGGCCGCCTACTGGGGCACCCGCTTTCCGCGCAGCGAGCTGGAGGCCCGCCTGGCGGTGCTGGTGCAGCTGCAGCGCGAACGCCTGAGCGGCTGCGGCCACATGCTGCACCACGACCAGCCCGAAGCGCTGGCCGCCCTGCTGAGCGACTTTCTGCGCTGAGTTACTGCGCCGAGCGCACGCTGCTGGGCGTGCGCGTGTTGTTGTCCTGAATGTTGCGAAGTGCGTCCTGCGAGGCCGCCACCTCGGCGGCACTGGCCTTGCGGCAGCTCTGTTTGCGGGCAATGTTGCTGCCCAGCGGGGCCTCGGTGCGGACGCAGTCGTCGGCGGCGGCCTGCTTGGCCTCCTCCGGCGCCGTGGCACAGGCGCTCAGGCCGGCCAGGCAAAGAACGTAAAGACTCACACGCAGCATCACAGGCTCCCTCGGCACCAAGCGCCGTTGCAGACAAAGGGCGGCGATGCTCGCACGCCCCCTGCCGGGGTGACCTCCGTCATGGGAATGAAGGGGAAGGCCCTATTTGGCGTCGGAGCCGAACTGCCACATGCGCAGCAGGCGCTCGTAGGCGATGGTGCGGCCGGGCGGCTTCTCATTGGCCAGGCGCGGGCGGGCCGCGCCGGGCAGGGCCTGCCACTGCGCCTCGGCCAGGCGCTCGCGCAAGCGCGGCGCGCAGGGGCCGCTTTGGCTGCGCGCCAGCCGGGCCAGGCTGGCGTCCATGGCCTCGGCCAGATCGTCCAGCGCCTGCTGCGCGCCCACGCGCCCTTCGCTGGCCATGCCGATGTGTTGCCACCAGAGCTCGGCCAGCTCGGGGTAGTCGGGCACGTTCGGGCCGGTCGGTGTCCAGTACACGCGGGAGGGGCTGCGGTAGAACTCCACCAGGCCACCCAGGCGCGGCGCCAAGCGCGTCATGGCCTCGGAGCGGATGTCGCTCTCGCGCACGAAGGTCAGGCCGGTCAGGCTCTTCTTCAGCGACACCGCCTTGCAGACGCAGAACTGCGCGTACAGCCAGGCCATGCGGCGGCGCGCCAGCGGGGTGCTCTTGAGCAGGGTCCAGGCGCCCACGTCCTGGTAGCCGCGCTGCATGCCGCTCTGCCAGTAGGCGCCGTGCGGCGAGGGCGCGACGCGCCATTTGGGCCGGCCATCGGCATGGTTGACCGGCAGGCCCGGTTTGGACATGGCCGCTGTGAAGGCCGTGTACCAGAAGATCTGCTGGGCGATGGCGCCCTGCCCCGGCACCGGGCCGGCCTGGTTGAAGTCCAGCTCGGCCGCGCCGGGCGGAGCGAAGCGGCGCAGCCAGTCCAGGTAACGCTCCAGCGCGTAGCGCGCCGCCGGGCTGTTGGTGCCGCCGCCGCGCGCCACGCTGGCGCCCACGGGGCGGCAGCCTTCCATGCGAATGCCCCATTCATCCACCGGCAGGCCATTGGGGTAGCCGGGGCTGCCCTGGCCGGCCATCGAGAGCCAGGCATCGGTGAAGCGCCAGCCCAGGGAAGGGTCGCGCTTGCCGTAATCCATATGGCCGTAGACGCGCCGGCCATCAAGGCGCTGCACCTCGTGGGTGAAGAACTCGGCGATGTCCTCGTAGGCCGACCAGTTCAGCGGCACGCCCAGCGCGTAGCCATAGCGGGTCTGGAAGCGGCGCTGCAGATCGGGGCGGCTGAACCAGTCGTGACGGAACCAGTAGAGGTTGGCGAACTGCTGGTCGGGCAGCTGGTACAGATCGCCGTTGGGCGCGGTGGTGAAGGCCAGGCCGATGAAGTCCTTCAGGTCCAGCGTGGGCAGGGTCTGGGCGCGGCCCTCGCCGCGCATCCAGTCGCTCAGCACCAGCGTGGCGTCGTAGCGCCAGTGCGTGCCGATGAGGTCGCTGTCGTTCACATAGGCGTCGTAATGTGGCGTGCCCTTGAGCATCTGCTCGCGGATGCGGCGCACCACCTCGCCCTCGGGGATGAGATCGTGCTGGACCTGGATGCCGGTGATCTCGCTGAAAGCCGGGGCCAGCACCTTGGCCTCGTACTCGTGCGTGTCGATGATCTCGGCGACGACCTTGATGGACTGGCCGCGGAAGGGCGCGGCGGCGGCGCGGAACCAGGCCAGCTCCTCGCGCTGCGCCTGCGCGCTGAGGGTGCTGGGCTGGAACTGCGCCGCCCAGTGGGCGATGGCATCGCGCGCGCCCCAGCCATGGGGCGGCAAGGCCAGGGCGGCACAGGCGGCAAGGGCGGGGCGGCGCTGCATCAGGCGGGCAGGGTCTGAACGTTCTCGGGGCGCACGCCATAGCGTGCCAGCAGCGCGTGGTAGGCCGGCTGGGCCTTGTAGCGGCGCAGCGCCTCACCAAAGCGCTGCGCCAGCTGCGTGTGGCCACGCTGGCGCGCAAAGCCCACGTACAGGCGCCCCGGGGCGATCGGCGTCTGGTCGGCCGCCAGCTCGCGCTGCCAGCCCTCGCGCTGCAGCAGATGCTCGCCTACACCGGCGTGCACCAGGGCCAAGTCCACTCGCCGGGCCAGCAGCTTGCGCAGGCTCTGCTCATGGGTGGCCGAGGGCTCGCGCGTGAAGTAGGCCGCGGCCATGAAGTCCGGCGGGTACTGGTAACCCGCCAGCACCGCCACGCTGCGGCCCTTCAAAGTGAACAGGCCATCGAAGGCAAAAGGCTGGTCGCGGCGGAAAAAGAAGTGGCTGTGCGAACCGGCCAGCGGTTCGTCCGGAAAGGCCAGCACCTCCTCGCGTTCATTCAAATTGCCGCGGCTGATGCCAATGACGCCATCCAGGCTGCCACGCTCCAGTTCCAGCAGGGCGCGCTTCCAGGGCAACAGCTGGATCTCGGCGCTGCGACCCAGGCCGCCCAGCACCGCCCGCACCAGCTCGCAGTCCAGGCCTTCGGCGCGGCCCTCTACCTGCTGGCTGAAGGGCGGGAAGACTTCCGCCGCCAGCTGCAAGGGAGCCAACGCGGCGTGCGCGGGCAAGCCCAGGGCCGCACCACAGGCGAGGGTCTGGCGGCGGCTCAGGGGCATTGGCGCTCCGGTGAATCAGGGCCCTCAGCTTAGCCAACGGCGCGCGGCGAGCAACTCCCGCGCCACCGTCCAGGGCGGGCGGCCGGCCGCCAGGGTGCGCCAGCGCGGCCACAGGCATTGCAGCAGCTCGGCGCTGGCCCAGGCATCGGCGCTGGCGCGGTGGCGCTGGCTGGCGGCCAGGCCGAAGGCATCCAGCCAGTCGTCCAGCGTGCGGCGCTCGGGCCATTCGGGGTAGAGCGCGCGCGCCAGCACGGCCAGGTCCAGCCAGGCAGCGGGCCAGGGGCGGCCGGTCTGGCGGCGCCACTCGCGGTCCAGCATGCCGGCATCAAAGGCGGCATGAAAGCCCAGGCAGGGCGCACCGGCCACGAAGGCCAGCAGGGCCTGCAGCGCCTGCTCGGGTGCCTGGCCCTGGCCTTGCTCGCCACGGCCGATGCCATGCAGCAGGATGTTGCGACGCGCCACCTCGTCGAGCACCAGGCCCTCGGGCGCCCGCAGCACGATCTCCAGGCTGTCGGCCACACGCAGCCGGGGCCGCCCGCCGCCGAGATCCGGTTCCCAGTGCAGCGCCACGCCGGCCACGGCGATCAGGCGGTCGCGCACCATGTCCAGCCCGCTGGTCTCGACGTCGATCAGCACCCAGCGCCGGGCCGTGGCCGCGGCCTGCTCGCGCGCGGCGGCGGCGCGCCAGTCCTGCCATCGCTGCAGCAGCGGCTTCATGACTTCAGGTAGTCAAGCTGCAGGCGCTGCTGCAGGCGCTGGGCCACGCGCAGCGACACCCGCAGGGTACGGCGGTCCAGGTCGTTGAGCGATTCGAGCAGCACCCAGTTGGGGTTGTCGGGGTCGGCGGGCGATTCCAGATGGGCGCGCAGGCGCAGGCCCTGCAGGAACTCGAAGGCCGCCGTCCAGCCCTCGCGCTCGGGCGCGGGCACGCCCAGCTGCTCGCCCGCACGCAGCAGGCGCTCGCGGGTGCCCAGGGCATCCAGGCCCTGCGCCAGCGCCAGGATGCGCGCGGCCTCGACGAACACGGCCGAGCCACCGGCCTTCAGGTCCAGGCCCAGGCGGCCCTCGCGCTCCTGGGGGTCGAGCGCGCCGCGCCAGGACAGCGGCACCTTGCCGCGCAGCGCCGCCTCGGTCAGCAGGTGCAGGAAGCGGCCGCTGGCCGGGCCGCGCGCAATGGCGCGCAGGGGCTCGGCCAGCTGCACAGCGCCGGCCAGCGCCCGGCCATCGAAGTAGATCGAGGCCGCCAGCAGTTCCTCGGGCGTGCCGCGGCCCAGCCAGCTTTCGAAGCGCTCGCACCACTCCTCGACCGAGCGGCAGCAGTCCGGCTGCGAGGCCATCACCCCGCCCTTGCAGAGCGGGAAGCCGCAGGCGTCCAGGCTGGCGCAGACGCGCTCGCCCAGGGCCAGCCAGCGCGGCCGGTCGTCATCGGGGTTGGCGCTCTGGAAGACGATGCCGTTGTCCTGGTCGGTGGCGACGGACTGCTCGCCGCGCCCCTCGCTGCCGAACACCAGCCAGGCGGCCTGGCTCAGGTCCAGGCCAAGCTGCTCGGCATGCAGTTCCACCAGGCGCTCGGTGAGCAGATCGTTCAGGTGGGAGATCAGCGCGGTGAGCGTGTGCGCGCCCACGCCCTGGGCGCCGAGGTGACGCGCCAGTTCGCGGATGCGGGGCGCCAGTTCGCGCAGCTCCTGCACCTCCTGCGCGGCGCGCAGGTCCGCACCGATGCGCTGCACCGACAGGCGCGAGAGCGCGAACAGGTCGCGCTCCGAGACGATGCCGACCAGGCTTTCGCCATCGACCACCGGCACATGGCGCAGGGTGTAGCGGCTCATCAGCAGGGCTGCGTCCTGCGCGGTGTGCTGCACAGTGAGCGTGCGCACCGGCTGGCTCATCACGGCGCGGATGGGCGTGGCCAGCGAGCGCTGCGGCAGGGTGATGCGCTCCAACAGGTCGTCGCGCGTGAGGATGCCGATCGGACGCTGCTGCGCGTCCACCACCATCACCGAGCCCACGCGCCGGCCGGCCATGGCGCGCAGCGCCAGCTCCAGCGGCATGTCCGCCGCCACCGCCAGCGGGTTGCGGCGCATCAGCTCGCCCAGCGGCCGCTCCATCGACTGTTCGGCCAGCGCCGCCTGCGTGGCGGCCTGGGCCTGGGCGCGGCTGGCCAGGCTGATGAGCTGCAGCACGCGCTCGCTGAGGTGCGCGGCCAGCGGCGGGCTGACGGCTGCCACGCTGCGCACCAGCTCGGCCGGCAGCGCCCAGGCAAACACATCGGTCTCGGCGCTGTAGGTGGCGGTAACCGCACGGCCCTGCATCAGCGCCGCCATCGGGAAGCAGTCACCGGCCTCGTACTGCCAGCCCTCGCCGGGGCGGTCCAGCTCGGCCAGGCCGCGCTGCGCCGTCACCACCCCGCTCTTGACGACATACAGGTGCCGGGCCTCGCCATCGCTGGGCGCGGCGATCACTTCCTCGGGCGCGAAGTACACCAGGTCGGCGGCCCGCACCAGTTGCTCCAGCGGCGCCTGCGCCATCGCGTCGAAGGGGTGGTGCTGGCGCCATTGCGCCATCTGCTGCGCCAGCAGGTGCGCGGAAGGGGTGTCGGCCATGGCGGGGCGGAAAAGAAAAAGGGCCCTGCATGATGCAGGGCCCGGGCCTCAGCAGGGCTTGCGCGGTATCAAGCGCGGCCCAGTTTCAGGTCGGGGTAGCGCACATGCTCGACGAGCTCCTGCGTCTCCTTGCCGGGTGCGGGCGTCAGCAGGCTGACGATGATGATCACCGCAAAGCCCAGCGGCACGCCGAACAGGCCGGCACTGATGGGCAGGATGCCCCACCACAGCTCCACCGGCGAGGTGACGCCGAACACCGAGCGCAGCCAGGGCTGGGTCATGACCATGTAGTAGAAGGTGATGCCCAGGCCGGCGGCGATGCCCGCGCTGGCGCCCCACTTGTTGGCACGCTTCCAGAACACGCCCAGCACCAGGGCCGGGAAGAAGGCCGCCGCCGCGAAGCTGAAGGCCGCCGACACCAGGAAGAGGATGTCCGCGGGCTTCTGCGCCGCCACCGAGGCCGCCAACAGGGCCACCACCAGCAGCAGGATCTTGCTGATGGTGACGCGCCGTGCCGTCGAGGCGTTCGGGTCGATCATCTTGTAGTAGACGTCGTGGCTGAGCGCGTTGGCAATCGTCAGCAGCAGGCCGTCGGCGGTGGACAGCGCCGCGGCCAGGCCGCCGGCCGCCACCATGCCGCTGATGACGTAGGGCAGGCCGCCGATCTCGGGCGTGGCCAGCACGATGATGTCGCCGCCAATCTTCATCTCGCCGAGCTGGAAGATGCCGTCCTTGTTGATGTCGGTCACCGACAGCAGACCCGGATCGACCTTGGCCCAGCTGGCAATCCAGGCCGGCAGTTGGTCAAAGGGCGTGCCCACGAGGTTGTTGAAGACCTCGAACTTGACCAGCACGGCCAGGGCCGGCGCGGTGAAGTACAGCAGGAAGATGAAGAACAGCGACCAGGTGACGGACTCGCGCGCCTCCTTCACCGAAGGCGTGGTGTAGTAGCGCATCAGGATGTGCGGCAGCGCGGCCGTCCCCACCATCAGGCAGAACACCAGGGCGAGGAAGTTGCGGCGGTCGACGTCGAAGGCCTCCTTCGCCTTGGCGTCCCCGTTCGGATCGCCCTTGAACTGCGCCGCATGGGCCGGCATGCCGGCCAGGGGCTTGGCGCGGTCCTCGTTGGCCTTCTTGGCCTTGGCCCAGCTGTCCTTGGCCGCGGCCTCGTCCTTGGGCACGGCGGCCAGCGCCTTCTCGGCGGCCTGAATGTCGGCCAGCGGTGCATTGGCGGCCTTCAGCTCGGCCAGCTTGTTCTCGGCCGCGGCCTTGTCGGCGGCCAGCGCCGCTGGCACGTCCTTGAGCTTGGCGTCGAACTCCGCGGCCTTCTGCTTGAAGATCGCAATGACCTCCAGCTCCTTCGGGTCGGCTTGGATCAGCTTCTCCTTGGCCGTCACCTTTTCCAGCTGGTAGCCGTAGACGATTTGCGGGATCGGCACGCCGGTCTGCTTCACCGACAGCCAGGCCACCGGGATCATGTAGGCAATGATCAGGATGATGTATTGCGCCACCTGGGTCCAGGTGACGGCGCGCATGCCACCCAGGAAGGAACAGACCAGGATGCCGGCCAGGCCGGCAAAGATGCCGACCGTGAACTCCAGGCCGGTGAGGCGGGCGGTGATCAGGCCCACGCCATAGATCTGCGCCACCACATAGGTGAAGGAGCAGAGGATGGCAGCCAGCACGCCGAGCATGCGCGGCAGATTGCCCTCGTAGCGCGCGCCCAGGAAGTCGGGGATGGTGAACTGCCCGAACTTGCGCAGATAGGGCGCCAGGAACAGCGCCACCAGGCAGTAGCCGCCGGTCCAGCCCATGATGAAGGCCAGGCCGCCGTAGCCCCCCAGGTAGAGCGTGCCGGCCATGCCGATGAAGCTGGCGGCAGACATCCAGTCCGCGCCGGTGGCCATGCCGTTGTAGACCGCTGGTACGCGCCGGCCGGCGACGTAGTACTCGCTGGCATCGCTGGTACGGCTCATGAAACCGATGCCCGCGTACAGCAGCACGGTGGCGGCCAGGAAGGTCAGGCCGATGGCCTGGCGCGACAGGCCCATCTGCTCGGCGATGGCCAGAAAGATGATGAAGGCGATGAAGCCGCCGGTGTACCAGCCGTACACCTTGTTGAGCTGCTTCTTGAAGGCCGCGTTGGCTGCTTTGGAGCTGCCGCCGGCGGTGGCGCTGGGTGCAATGCCTGCCATGTCATTCCTCCTCGGCCACGCCATGCTCTTGATCGAGCTTGTTCATGTAGTGGGCATAGAACCAAATGATGAGGACGTAAACGACCAACGCGCCTTGGGCACCCATCCAGAAACTGAAGGGCCAGCCAAAGAACGTGAAGCTCAGATCACGGGCGTAGAAGGCGACGACATAGGTCACCACAAACCAGATGGCCAGAAGCACTGCGGTGATGCGCAGGTTCTTCTGCCAGTACTGGCGATGCTTTTCGGTCAACTGCATGGTCTCCTCGGCTTCGCTCTTGTCAGCACCGGTTGGTGCGGGTTGCCGGCCTGCGGTGGCCGGCGCTCAGGAAACGGTGCCTAGCTCGCGGCGCAGGGCTTCGGCCACCTGGGGCTCGAAGCCGCTTAGGTGCTCGACGACGCGGGCGGCCTCGACAGGCTGGTTGTGACGCTGCAGCGCGCGCGCCAGCTGCGTCCAGCCATAGGGGCTCAGGGGCTGCAGTTCGGTGTTGCGCTTGAAGGCCGCGATGGCCTCTTCATGCCGGCCCAGCTGCAGCAGGCTCAAGCCCAGGCCGTACCAGGCGCGGTCCAGTTTGGGGTCGTGCTGCACGGCGCTGCGCAGCGCGGCCTCGGCCTCAGCGGCGCGACCCTCGGCCTCCAGCAGGAAGCCGAGGTTGAACCAGGTGGGAGCGTCGGCGGGGCGCTGGACCAGCAGCTGCTGCAGATCGGCGATGGCTGCACCGCGCTCGCCCGCCTGGGCGCGCAGGTGCGCGCGGCTGGCGCGGGCGAAGGCATGGCCGGGGTCCAGCGCGAGCATGCGGTCGAACACCCGCAGCGCCGCGCGCTGCAGGCCCAGCACCAGCAGCACCCAGGCGCAGCCGCGCAGCAGCAGCATCAGCGGCATTGCTCGACCCCGATCTGCACGCAGGTCTGCACTTTCAGCAGGGTGGCGATGAACCAGGTGGACGCCAGCAGCAGGCCGGTGGCCAGCGGGATGTGGCGGTCCAGCACCTGGCGCGGGCTGATGGCGCGCGTGAGGCGTTCCACCGGCCGGGTGACGATGCCCAGCACCTGGTAGAACAGGTTGGACTCGCGCTGTTTGCCGGCCAGCAGGCCGAGCAACCAGCGGCCGATCAACGCCATCAGCGCGATCTCGGCCAGCAGCTTGATGAGGGTGACGCTGAGCAGCATGGCGGCTCCTCTGCTTTGGGGTGCGGGCATGGTGCGGCCGCGGCGCTTACGGCTTTCTGACAAAAGCCGTCAGCGCCGCGTAAGCCCTCCCCGGGCTTACCCGCGGGGGTGACATGAGAGAATCCGCGCCCTTCAACGGCCCGCGCCGCGCCACCCTGGCGCCCTTCCCTGACGGGCCCCCAACCGAACGAAGCACATGGACGCCGAACGCATCAATGCCTTGGGCACGCTGATCAATGACCTCCGCGCGCGCACCGACGCGCTCCGGGGGTATCTTTGACTACGACCGCAAAGCCCTGCGACTGAACGAGGTCAACGCCGCCCTCGAAAACCCTGCCGTCTGGAACGAGCCCAAGCGGGCCCAGGAACTGGGCAAGGAAAAGCGCGAACTCGACCGCGTGGTCGAGACCATCAATCACCTCGAAGGCAATCTGGCCGACAACTTGGAGTTGTTCGACATGGCCAAGGCCGAGGATGACTACGACTCGATCGAGACCCTGGAAGGCGAGACGGCCAAGCTGACCGCCGCCGTCGAGGAGCTCGAGTTCCGCCGCATGTTCAACAACCCGGCGGACCCGAGCAACTGCTTCATCGACATCCAGGCCGGCGCCGGCGGCACCGAGGCCTGCGACTGGGCCGGCATGCTGCTGCGCCAGTACATCAAGTACTGCGAGCGCAAGGGCTTCAAGTACACGATCGAGGACGAGACCCCGGGCGACGTGGCCGGCATCAAGGGCGCCACCATCAAGGTGGAAGGCGAGTACGCCTTCGGCCTGCTGCGCACCGAGAGCGGCGTGCACCGCCTGGTGCGCAAGAGCCCCTTCGACAGCAGCGGCGGCCGCCACACCAGCTTCGCCTCGTTGTTCGTCTACCCGGAAATCGATGACTCGATCGAGATCGACATCAACCCGGCCGATGTGCGCACCGACACCTACCGCGCCAGCGGCGCCGGCGGCCAGCACATCAACAAGACCGACTCGGCGGTGCGCCTGACGCACATCCCCACCGGCATCGTGGTGCAGTGCCAGGACAGCCGCAGCCAGCACAGCAACCGCGACGTCGCCTGGCGCCGCCTGCGCTCGCGCCTGTACGACCACGAGATGAAGAAGCGCATGGCCGAGCAGCAGAAGCTTGAGGACAGCAAGACCGATGTGGGCTGGGGTCACCAGATCCGCAGCTACGTGCTGGACCAGAGCCGCATCAAGGACCTGCGCACCAACGTCGAGATCTCCAACACCCAGAAGGTGCTGGATGGCGACCTCGACGCCTTCATCACCGAATCCCTCAAGCAGGGCGTCTGATCGTTCCAGCCCGGCCCCAGCCGGGCTTTTTCTATATCCGCGAAGGAGCCAGCCATGCGCGAAGGCCATGCCCACGTCATCCACCGCCACGACTACCAGGCGCCCACCTACTGGATCGCCACCGTCGACCTGACGCTCGACCTCGACCCCGCCAAGACCCTGGTCACCAGCAAACTGGCCGTCAAGCGCAATGCCAACCAGCCGCATGGCCCGCTGGTGCTGCACGGCGAAGAGCTGACGCCGCTGCGCGTGATGATCGACGGCGAACCGGTGAGCTTCCGCCAGGACGGCAACGAGCTGACCATCGACGCGCCGGACCGCGACTTCGAGCTGGTCATCCGCAACACCTGCTGCCCCGAAAAGAACACCGCGCTGAGCGGCCTCTACACCTCGGGCGGCGGCTTCTTCACCCAGTGCGAGGCCGAGGGCTTCCGCCGCATTACCTACTTCCTGGACCGCCCCGACGTGATGGCGGTCTACACCGTGCTGCTGCGCGCCGACAAGGCGAAGTACCCGGTGCTGCTCTCCAACGGCAACCTGCTGGAGCAGGGTGACTTGGACGGTGGCAAGCACTTCGCCAAGTGGCACGACCCCTTCCCCAAGCCCAGCTATCTGTTCGCCGTGGTGGCGGCCGATCTGGTGGCGCGCGAGCAGCGCATCCGCACCCGCTCGGGCAAGGACCACCTGCTGCAGGTCTACGTGCGCCGTGGCGACCTGGACAAGACCGAGCACGCGATGAACTCGCTGATCGCCTCGATCGTCTGGGACGAGGCGCGCTTCGGCCTGCCGCTGGATCTGGAGCGCTTCATGATCGTGGGGGTCAGCGACTTCAACATGGGCGCGATGGAGAACAAGGGCCTGAACATCTTCAACACCAGCGCCCTGCTCGCTTCGCCCGCCACGGCGACGGATGCCGACTTCCAGCGCATCGAAGCCATCGTGGCGCACGAGTACTTCCACAACTGGACCGGCAACCGTGTCACCTGCCGGGACTGGTTCCAGCTCTCGCTGAAAGAAGGCCTGACCGTCTTCCGCGACCGCGAATTCAGCATGGACATGGCGGGCTCCCCTTCGGCCCGCGCCGTGCAGCGCATCCAGCAGGTGCGCGCCCTGCGCGCCGTGCAGTTCCCCGAGGACGCCGGCTCGATGGCCCACCCGGTGCGCCCGGACAGCTATGTCGAGATCAACAACTTCTACACCGCCACCGTCTACGAAAAGGGCGCCGAGGTGGTGGGCCTGTACCAGACCCTGCTGGGCCGCGAGGGTTTTGCCAAGGGCCTGAAGCTCTACTTCGAGCGCCACGACGGCCAGGCCGTGACCTGCGACGACTTCGCCCAGGCCATGGCCGATGCCAACCCGGGCTCGCAGCTGGCCAGCCAGCTGGATCTGTTCAAGCGCTGGTACAGCCAGCCTGGCACGCCGCGCGTGACGGCGCGCGGCCAGTACGACGCCGAGTCGCACCGCTACACGCTCAAACTCAGCCAGCACAACGGCAAGGGTGAGCTGCCCCAGCTGATCCCCGTGCGCATGGGCCTCCTCGGCCCCGAGGGCCAGGCCCTGCCGCTGCAGTGGGAAGGCGAGCTGGCCAGCCACGGCAGCGAGACCGTGCTGCTGCTGGAGCAGACCGAGCAGGAGTTCCACTTCGTCAACGTGCTGATGGAGCCCACGCCCTCGCTGCTGCGGGGCTTCTCGGCCCCGGTGCTGCTGGACGACGGCCTGAGCGACGCCCAGCTCTTGAACCTGCTGCAGCACGACAGCGATGCCTTCAACCGCTGGGAGGCCAGCCAGCGCCTGGCGTTGAACCGCATCCTCGGCGCCGTGCGCGCCGGCCAAGCCCTGGTGCTGGACGCCGCCTACCTGGACGCCATGCGCGCCGTGCTGCGTCACCCGCAGCTCGATGCCGCCTTCAAGGCCGAGGCCCTGCGCCTGCCCGAGGCCGCCTACCTGGCCGAGCAGCTGGAGGTGGTGGACCCGCAGGCCATCCACGCCGCCGTCGAGGCCGCTTGGACGCAAATCGCCCAGGCCCTGCGCGCCGATTGGGAATGGGCCTTCGAGGCCCACCAGGTGAGCGGCGGCTACCGCCCCAGCGCCGAGGACGCCGGCCGCCGCGCGCTGGCCAACTTGGCCCTGAGCCTGCTGGTGCGTGCCTCCACCTTGAGCGGCGAGCCGGTGTGGCCTGGCAAGGCCTACCAGCGCGTGAAGGACGCCGACAACATGACCGAGCGCTTCGGCGCCCTGGCCGCGCTGGTGAGCGCGCACGCGCCGCTGGCCGACGCCGCGCTGGCCCACTTCCATGCCCAGTTCGCGCACGACGCCCTGGTGATCGACAAGTGGTTCATGCTGCAGGCCCGCGCCCCCGAGCGCGACGGCAAGGTGTTCGAGCGCGTCAAGAAGCTGCTGCAGCACCCGGACTTCACGCTCAAGAACCCGAACCGCGCGCGCAGCCTGCTGGTGCAGTACTGCAACTTCAACCCGGGCGCCTTCCACCGCGCCGATGCCGGCGGCTACGTGCTGTGGGCCGATCAGGTCGCGCACCTCGACGCCATCAACCCCCAGGCCGCCAGCCGCCTGGCGCGCGCCATGGACCGTTGGGCCACGCTGGCCGAGCCCTTCCGCGGCGCGGCCAGGGTGGCGCTGCAGCGCCTGGCCGAGCGCAGCACACTCAGCAATGACGTGCGCGAGATCGTCACCAAGGCCTTGGAGGTCGTATGAGCTCCCGCATCAGCCTGACCCAGTACCTGGTCGAACAACAGCGCCAGAACAACAGCATCCCGCCGCAGCTGCGCCTGCTGATCGAGGTCGTCGCGCGCGCCTGCAAGCGCATCGCCATCAGCGTCAACAAGGGCGCGCTGGGTGATGTGCTGGGCAGCGCCGACAGCGAGAACGTGCAGGGCGAGGTGCAGAAGAAGCTGGACATCATCGCCAACGAGGTGCTGATCGAAGCCAATGAGTGGGGCGGCCACCTGGCCGCGATGGCGTCCGAAGAGATGGACTCCATCCATGTGGTGCCGAACCGCTTCCCGCAGGGCGAGTACCTGCTGCTGTTCGATCCCCTCGACGGCAGCTCGAACATCGACGTCAACGTCAGCATCGGCACCATCTTCTCGGTGCTGCGCAAGGTCAACAACCACCGCGGCGTCAGCGAGGAAGACTTCCTGCAGCCCGGCAAGCAGCAGGCCGCCGCCGGCTATTGCATCTACGGGCCGCAGACGACCCTGGTGCTGACGGTGGGCGATGGCGTGGCCATGTTCACGCTGGACCGCGAGATGGGCTCCTGGGTGCTGACCGAGGACAACGTCAAGATCCCGGCCGACACCAAGGAGTTCGCCATCAACATGTCGAACCTGCGCCACTGGGCCCCGCCGGTGAAGCGCTACATCGACGAATGCCTGGCCGGCACGACGGGTCCGCGCGAAAAGGACTTCAACATGCGCTGGATCGCCAGCATGGTGGCGGATGTGCACCGAATCCTCTGCCGCGGCGGCATCTTCATGTACCCCTGGGACGCGCGCGAACCGCAGAAGGCCGGCAAGCTGCGCCTGATGTACGAGGCCAACCCGATGGGCTTCATCGTCGAGCAGGCCGGCGGCCTGGCCACGAACGGCAAGCAGCGCATCCTCGACATCAGCCCCACCAAGCTGCATGAGCGTGTGGCGGTGGTGCTGGGTTCGAAGAACGAGGTGGAGCGGGTGACGCAGTACCACCAGGAACAGGGTGATGCCGCGTGATGACTACCTGCCAGCAGTGTGGTGTTGCAGTCTTGGCATGCATTGAGCCCCCTTCTTGCGATCCGATCGACAGGAACTTGAGCCCCGCCTGAGAGCCCGCCGGGATTTCGTCCCGGCAGCCGACCTACTTTCTTGCTCGTGCAAGAAAGTAGGCAAAGAACACGCGCCCGCTACGCTGTCCCCGGCCTGCGGCCGGGGATTCCCTGCGCTGCTCGCGTCTTGGGGCCGCAGGGCGGAACGCACTGCGTTCGCTTCGCTCTCTCCGTTTGGACGGCCGCCCTGGGCCAGAAGTTGAAGCGCGCGGCGCGCGCGCCCCAAGCCGCTGTGCTGCTCGGCAGCTACGAAGGGCGGACAGCCAACAGCCGAACAGCCAGCAGCCGGGAAACGGCTCCATCGTCGAAGGCCGGGCTGTTCGGTCTTCGGCTATTGGCTGCTGCCCCTATGCAGGTGCCGAGCAGCACAGAAGCGCCGGGCGGCGTGCGGCACGCACGCCCACCCATCAAGCTCGGCCCAACTGTCTGAACGGAGTGAGCAAAGCGAACGCAGTGAGTTTTGGGCCGGCCCGGCGCTTCGCGCAGCGCAGGGGACCCCGCCGCAGGCGGGGCGCCGGAATCGGGGCCGTGTTCTTTGCTTACTTTCTTGCACGAGCAAGAAAGTGAGTCGCTTGCCGGGGCGAAATCCCGGCGGGCTGCGTCCATGCGCACAGCCCTCAGTAAAACGCATGCTGTCGGCAACACTGCACTAGGCTGCGAACTTCCACAGAGGTTCGCTTGCCGAAGATCAGTGGCGGCAGACCATCGATTTCTGCTGAGTCGGGATATCACGTCGCTACATCAACCGTTGAGCAACCCAAATGCCAGAACAGCCCTACATTCAAGGCAACGGCGAGTTCGGACTCGAAGTGGTAGGCGAGTCGTTCTATAGGGAAGAGATCGCTGCGGTTGCACAGAATCGAGCAGACGAACGCGCTTGGGTTTACTGCACCGCCACGCTTGTGCCCGAGGACACCAACCCGCATGACACTGAAGCTGTGGGTGTGTTCATTGCAGGGTCCAAGGTAGGTCACCTTTCGCGCGAACATGCGCGGATCTATCGAGGCCTCACGTGGGCGCGAAATCCAAGCTCTTCGCCAGCTCTTGTAGACGCCGTAATCACAAACGGTATGCACATCGGTGGGAAGGCGTACAGCTATACCGTTGAACTTGATCTGCCAAGTTCACCAGCTCTTGCGAGCGCTCTTCCAATCAAGTACCCCTCTCCAATTCGACGAAATGGTGAGCCGAAGTTGAAAGAGAAGGACGGAAAGTGGAGCGCTGTCGTTTGGCTTCCCGCCCGCAGACACGAGTTGCACAAGCACATGGAGTGCATGAGCTGGACCACTGAAAACTGGGACACCGTCAACGTCTACGTTCTCAATCGCCAAGGCATCGGGCTTGGTTTCAAGCTCCTAGGAACGCCGAAGCCTTTCTGGCTTTCCACCTTCGGTGAAACGGAGCCACAAATCTCATTGGACTTGATAGAGCCTAGGGTTGGATTGCTTTCACTCCAACCTGATTAGAGCCGCCAGCTAATTGAAGCTTCAGCAAGTGGACCATCAGCCTGATCACTAACTAGCGCAGCCGGGTTATGCGAAGCCAGCTGTGGCACGCTACTCACACAGCTTCTTGAAGGTGGCGATCACCGCGTCGCCCTTGAAGGGCTTGACGATCCAGCCCTTGACGCCGGCGGCCTTGCCGCGCTCCTTCATCACCGGGCTGTTCTCGGTGGTCAGCATGACGATGTTGACGGTCTTGTTGCCCAGCTCGCCGCGGATCTTCTCGGCCATGGTGAGGCCGTCCATGTTCGGCATGTTGACGTCGCTGACCACCAGCTTGATCTTGGGGTCGGCCTTGAGCTTGGCCAGGCCGTCTCGGCCGTCGTTGGCGGTGGCCACGTCCAAGCCGTTCTTCTTGAGGAAACCGGCCACTTCATCGCGCACGGTGCTGGAGTCGTCGACGACAAGAACTTGTGCCATGGGTCTCTGCTTTCGGGGGTTTCGGGGTGTTGGACTTAGAAAAGTTCGAGCTCGCCGGAAGCCAGCATCGAATCGGCCGCCGCCTGGTTTTCGCGGAACAGTTCGGGCGACCAGCTGAGGTTGAAGACGAAGCGCTGGTGCAGCTCGATGGCCTCGCCCTGCTGCAGCGCGTTGTCCCACAGGTGGTAGCGGAAGCACAGCTGCGGGTCTTCGCTACCGAAGGAGATGTAGCGCTGCGGGTGGTTGATGACGATGGGGACCTGGGTCATCTTGCTCAGGCTCGCGTCCTCGCAGGCGATGAAGCGGTTCTTGAAGGCGCCCCAGATCAGGTTCGTCGTCTCGGAGAAGACGTTGTTGATGGCACGGATCGAGTCGCGGTGCGTGCTCTCCATGTCGGCCAGTTGGTGGGACTGCAGGCGTTGCAAGCCGCGCTCCTCGATCTGCAGCATCATGTAGCCGCGACACCAGCTGGCTTCGAGGGGGATCAGCGAATAGACCTCGCCGTAGATCAGCCGGTCGCGCACGATGATGGGCGCCTCGGCCAGCACGGTGATGTCCTTGAACTGGCCCTGCAGGGCCTGCAAGGTGAGTTCGGCGATGCCGCGCACCAGCGGTTCGGGGTAGACGAGCGAGAACAGGGAGGCCTGGATGACGGCGGCCATGCCCTCCAGCTCATCCAGCCGGTAGGCGTGGCGCACCACGCGCTGATCGGCCTCGCTCAAGGCCGTGTGCTCGGCGCAGCGCAGAAAGATGGGCAGCTCGGGGCGGATGCGATGCAGTTCATGCGCCAGGCGCCGGCCCTGAAGGCCCTGGCAGGCATAGGCCTCAGAAAGGAACAGCGCGCCCAGATCGATGCTGGAGCGCAGCACCGCCATCAGGTGCTCGGACTGCACCTTGACGGGCAGCAGGTCCGCGCCCTCGCAGAAGGCCTTGAGGGCTTCGGCCGCACCACCCTCTTCTTCCAGCACCAGCACCTTGACCTGCAGTTTGGCGACGGCGTGCATGGGCGGCTCCGTGGGCTGCTGACTCAAAACATCTCGAGTTCGCCGGCGTCGGCTTCCTCGGCCTCGGTTTCCACCTCGGCGTGGAAGTCCAGCGGCACGAAGGCGGACACGAACAGGGTGGCGTAAAAGTCCAGGCCCAGACCGCTGACCTGGTACAGCCGGCGGTGGCCCGCCCCCAGGGCGTCCAGGTAAGCCAGCGCCTCGCGCTCCAGCAGATTGGGCGTGGACATGCCGACATGCGTGAAGTGCCGCCCCAATTCGCGGTTCATCGTGCCCACGCAGATGTTTCCGCACTCGGACACCGCATCCACGAACGCCTGTTCGCTCCACTCCGCGGCATCCACACGGTTCAGGCGCGCGAAATGCTGCTTGCCTTCGGCGTCCAGGCGCACATGCAGCGCCAGCACCAGGCGGAACTCGGGGCTGGCGATCGTCAGCACCACGGCCTTCTTCTCCTTGGGCTTGC
>NZ_JAYRMO010000015.1:0-105601 GCF_041912635.1 Inhella sp. | reverse complement strand
CGAATTTGCAAGAAATCAAAGGCCATTGGATTGATTTCTTGCAAACCGCGCCATCGGCATTGGCCCGCTCACGGCATCTGCGCTCCTATGAGAACGAGGCCGGAGATGGGTTTTTCAAGGCCGACTAATTACTGAATTAGTGACTTGGGGATGGTCTTTGTCTGAACTTCGATGTCGACAATATTGCCCCGCGCGTCATGGGTAATAAAAGTGGTCACAATATAAATTGCCGACTTTCCACTATACGTTTCCGTCTTCGTGACCAACTTCGCGCCATTGCCCAGAAAGATCTCGTCCAGCGGCACGGCCCTCATGCGCTCAACGGACTTTCGCGCGCCGGGTTCGATCGGAAAGGTGAAGGTTTTGAACGGAGCGCCAGACTGATCGCGTGCTATCACCAGCAATGTATTGCCGATGACTTGCTGATCCATGCAATTCGCTCCGCACGACTGAATGACCGTGGATTGTGCTTGGCAGGTGCCTAGAACAGTCAGTGATGCGAGTGCCGCGATGATTATTTTCACTTTCCCCCCAATGGAATATGTTGTTGAATTCACGGACCGCGATGACCCGATATGGTTTGAACTCTAACGGTGGCTTCGGATCCTGTTGGGGGGGGCACGACCCTTTGCTCCCTCAGCGCCATCGGTTTAGGGGTGGCGGCCTCAAGTCTGAACTGCAACACCTTGCCACCCCGGTAAGGTGTCGAGATGACCAGAAGCTTCCGGCAGTTGCACGCTGAAGAGCGCGCAGATGGCGAGCATGAAGCGCCGCGTGGCGGGGTGCGGCGGGGTTTCCTGCAAGGCCAGGGTGGCGGGCAGGAAGGCCTGTTCATCGGCCAGGCGCTTCGGGCCCACGAGTTCGTCGCGCTGCGTCCAGGCGGCCGATAGAACAGCGGCGTAGCGAGAAAGCAGTTCGCGTACCGGGTGGCGCTGTGCTTCGGTAGTGGCCCTCCCTACGGCCAGGCCTTGGGACTGCACGCGCCAGCGGTGCGCGTACACCCCGCCCGGTTTCTTCCTAAGCTTCTTAGTTCCCGAAGGGCTTGCCCTGCAGCTTCATGCCGGGCTTGAGCCCCCGCTTGGCAAACCAGCCCAGGTTCATCTCCAGCGCGTAGCGCACCGGCTCCTTTGAGCAATGGCTGGTTTCGTCGAGCGGCTGCATGTCGGCCAGGGAGGCGATGCGGCCGTCATCCGCCAGGAAGGCGATGGTCAGCGGCAGCAGGGTGTTCTTCATCCAGAAGCACTGCGTCTCGCGCGACTCGAAGACGAACAACATGCCCTCGTGCTGCGGCATGTCCCGGCGGTGCATCAGGCCGATGGCGCGCTGCTCGGGCTCGATGGCCAGCTGGGCCTGGATCTGGTGCATGCCCGCGCGCAGCGTGGTGGTGGGCAGGCGCTGGGCCTGGGCGTGGGCCTGGGCGCCGGTGAGCAGCAGCACCAGGATGAAGAGCAGGGGCTTGATTCGCATCATGAGGTGAGAGGGCAGCAACAGGAACAATGGCGCGATGCACGCCGTGGCCGCGCCCATTATCTCGATCGCTCCTGAAGCCCCGGCTCCCAGCCCCGCCCAGTCCCTGACCCTGCAGGTCAGCGGCCTGCATTGCGCCGCCTGCGCGGACCTGCTGCGCGCGCGCCTGGAGGCCCTGCCGGGCGTGCAGCGCGCCGGCGTGGGTTATGCCGCCGCACTGGCCTGGGTGGAGTTCGAGCCGGCGCGGGTGGACCTGGCCGCCTTGCAGGCCACCGGCCGTGCGGCCGGCTACGAACTGGTGCCCGCCCAGCCTGAGGCCGCGGCCGCGCTGCGCCGGCGCGAGGCGCGCGCCATGCTGTGGCGCGTGTTCGTGGCCTGGTTCTGCATGATGCAGGTGATGATGCTGGCCGCGCCGACCTACTTCGACAGCGGCGCCGAAGTGCCGCCCGATCTGCGCGCGCTCCTGCATGGCGCCAGCTGGGTGCTCAGCCTGCCGGTGATCCTGTTTGCCGCGGGCCCTTTTCTTCGCGGGGCCTGGCGCAGCCTGCAGCAGCGCCGCCTGGGCATGGACGTGCCGGTGGCCCTGGGCATCCTGCTGACCTTCGGTGCCAGTACCCTGGCCCTGGCCGACCCCGGCGGGCCGCTGGGCGATGCGATGTACCTCGATTCGCTCACCATGTTCGTGGCCTTCCTGCTGGCCGCGCGCTGGCTGGAATTGCGCGCCCGCCACGCGGCCGCGGCCAGCCTGGAGGCTCTGGGCGAAGCCCTGCCGACCGAGGTGCGCCGTCTGGCGCCCGGAGGCTGGGAGACCGTGGCGCGCAGCGCTCTGCGCCCGGGTGACCGCATCCAGGTGGCCCTGGGTGAAACCGTGCCGGCCGACGGCGTGCTGCTGGAAGCCCCGGCGCTGCTGGACGAGGCCCTGCTCAGCGGCGAATCGCGCCCCGTGCCGCGCCAGCCCGGCGAGGCGGTGGTGGCCGGCAGCCTGAACCTGGGCGCACCGCTGCAGTTGCAGGTGCATGCGGTGGGCGAGCAGACCCGCTCGGCGGCGCTGGGCCGGCTGCTGCAGCAGGCCCTGACGGAGCGGCCCGCCTGGGCCCGCGAGGCTGACCGCTGGGCGCCGGCCTTTCTGGCCCTGGTGTTGCTGCTGGCGGCCGGCGCTGGCCTGGCCTGGTGGTGGCTGGCGCCCAGCCGCGCACTGGGCGTGGTGGCCGCGGTGCTGGTGGTGACCTGCCCTTGTGCCCTGGCCCTGGCCGCACCCGCGGCCTTGGTGGCCAGTGCGCGGGCCCTGGCGGCCCAGGGCGTGTGGCTGCAGCGCCTGCCGGCGCTGGAGCGTCTGGCCAGCGTCAACCATGTGGTGCTGGACAAGACCGGCACCCTGACCGAGCCGCTGGTACGCGCGCCGGCTGGCACCGACCCCGACCATCTGGCTGCTGCCGTGGGCCTGGCGCAGTGGTCGCGCCACCCCTTGGCCAAGGCCCTGGCGCGCCTGCCGCTGGACTGCCCGGCCTGGCGCTGGAGCGAGGTGCAGGAGCAGCCCGGGCAGGGCCTGCGCGCGCGCGACCCGGCCGGCCACTGGTGCTGGCTCGGCCGGGCCCCCGATGGCACGGCCGCCCTGTCCTTCGGGCGCGAGGACGGCAGCCTGCGCCTGGACTTCGCGGTGGACGAACAAGCCCGGCCGGCGGCCCGCAGCAGCCTGGAGCGGCTGCGCGCGTTGGGGCTCAAGCTCAGCCTGCTGTCAGGCGATCGACCCGAGCGCGTGGCGGCCCTGGCCGCCCAGCTCAATCTGGCGCAGGCGCGCGGCGCCTGCAGCCCCGAAGACAAGCGCCAGGCCGTACAGGCCTTGCAGGCCGCGGGTGATTGCGTGCTGATGGTGGGCGACGGCCTGAACGACGCCCCGGTGCTGGCCCAGGCCGATGCCTCGGTGGCGCTGGGGGAGGGCGCCGGCCTGGCCCGCCAGGGGGCCGACCTGACCCTGCTGCGCAATGAGCTGGCGGCCCTGCCGGACCTGCTGTTGCAGGCGCGCCGCACGCGGCGGGTGATGCGCCAGAACCTGGCCTGGGCTGCCGCCTACAACCTGCTGGCCGTGCCGCTGGCCGTCACCGGGCAGCTGCCGCCCTGGGCCGCCGGCCTGGGCATGGCCCTGAGTTCGCTGCTGGTGGTGGGAAACGCCCTGCGCCTGGCCCGTTGAGCGATGGAAATCCTGTATCTCTTGATCCCCGTCACGGTGCTGCTGGCCTTCCTGGTGCTGGGCATCTTTGCCTGGGCGCTGAAGGCGGGGCAGTTCGAGAGCATCGAGCGCGAGGGCGAGCGCATCCTCGAAGAAGACGCGGATGTCGATAGTCAGACCCCGGTTGACGGCGATCAAGGCACCCCATGACCTTGTAACCAAAGAATGTGAGCCAGAAGGAGAACCCCGAATGGCTCATCCACATTCCCCGGCAGCACCCGCTGCCTACTTTGACGGCCCTGTAAGGGCCTTTGCTTTGGCCGCGGTGCTCTGGGGCATCGTCGGCATGTTGGTCGGCGTGGTCATCGCCGCCCAACTGGCCTTCCCAGACATGACGCAGGGCATTGCCTGGCTGAGCTACGGGCGCCTGCGCCCGCTGCACACCAACGCGGTGATCTTCGCGTTCGGCGGCTCGGTGCTGTTTGCCACCGCCTACCACGTGGTGCAGCGCACCTGCCAGGTGCGCCTGTTCGCGCCCCAGCTGGCCTGGTTCACGTTCTGGGGCTGGCAGCTGGTCATCCTGCTGGCGGCCATCACCCTGCCGGCGGGCATCACCAGCGGCAAGGAATACGCCGAGCTGGAGTGGCCGATCGACCTGCTGATCGCCGTGGTGTGGGTGTCCTACGCCATCGTGTTCTTCGGCACGGTGGGTACGCGCAAGGTGCGCCACATCTACGTGGCGAACTGGTTCTTCGGCGCCTTCATCATCACCGTGGCGCTGCTGCACATCGTCAACAGCGCGGCCATGCCGGTCAGCCTGTGGAAGAGCTACTCGGCCTACGCCGGTGTGCAGGACGCGATGGTGCAGTGGTGGTACGGCCACAACGCGGTGGGCTTCTTCCTCACCGCCGGCTTCCTGGGGATCATGTACTACTACATCCCCAAGCAGGCCGAGCGCCCGGTCTACAGCTACCGCCTGTCCATCGTCCACTTCTGGGCGCTGATCTTCACCTACATGTGGGCGGGCCCCCACCACCTGCACTACACCGCGCTGCCGGACTGGGCGCAGAGCCTGGGCATGCTGTTCAGCCTGGTGCTGCTGGCGCCGAGCTGGGGCGGCATGATCAACGGCATCATGACCCTGTCGGGCGCCTGGCATAAGTTGCGCGACGACCCGGTGCTGAAGTTCCTGATCGTGTCCCTGTCGTTCTACGGCATGAGCACCTTCGAGGGCCCGATGATGTCCATCAAGACCGTCAACGCCCTCAGCCACTACACGGACTGGACCGTGGGCCACGTGCACAGCGGTGCCTTGGGCTGGGTGGGCCTGGTGTCGATGGGCGCGCTCTACGCCTTGATCCCGCGCCTGTGGGGGCGCAAGGAAATGCACAGCAAGAGCGCCATCGAGCTGCACTTCTGGATCGCCACCATCGGCATCGTGCTGTACATCGCCGCGATGTGGATTGCCGGCGTGATGCAGGGCCTGATGTGGCGTGCCACCAACCCGGACGGCACCCTGGTCTACAGCTTCGTCGAGTCGGTGAAGGCGACCTATCCCTTCTACCTGATCCGTCTGGCCGGTGGCCTGCTCTACCTGTCCGGCATGTTCGTCATGGCCTGGAACGTCTGGATGACCGTCAAGGGCCGCGAGGTGGCCGTGCAGTCGCCCAAGCTGGCTGCTGCTTAAGGAGAACAACATGGCAGACCACAACAAGCCTGTCAGCGGTCACGAGCGCATCGAGACCAATAACTTTCTGATGATCGTCCTCATCCTGGTGGCGGTGGCCGTCGGTGGGTTGGTCGAGATCGTGCCGCTGTTCTTCCAGCGCAGCACCACGCAAGCCGCGCCGGGCGTCAAGCCCTACACGGCCCTGCAGCTGGCTGGGCGCGACATCTACATCCGCGAGGGTTGCTACAACTGCCACTCGCAGATGATTCGCCCGCTGCGTGCCGAGACCCTGCGCTACGGCGCCTTCTCCAAGGCCGGGGAGTTCGTCTACGACCACCCCTTCCAATGGGGCAGCAAGCGCACCGGCCCGGACCTGCACCGCGTCGGTGGCCGCTACAGCGATGAATGGCATCGCATCCATCTGACGCAACCGCGCGACCTGGTGCCGGAAAGCAATATGCCGGCCTACCCTTGGCTGGCCAGCGCCACCATCGACCCGGCCAGCATGGAGCCCCGCATGAAGGCCCTGCGCACCCTGGGCGTGCCCTACTCGGACGCCGACATCGCCGGTGCCGCCGAGGCCGTCAAGGGCAAGACCGAGATGGAAGCGCTGATCGCCTACCTGCAAGGCCTGGGGAGGACCACGCCATGAGTCCCGACGACATCAACCTCTTGCGCGGCCTGGTGACCGTGGTGTCCTTCATCGGCTTCGTGGCCCTGGTGTGGCACAGCTGGAGCCGCAAGCGCAGCGCCGAGCACGCCGAAGCCGCCGCGCTGCCCTTTCAGGAAGAACAAGGAGTGAACCGTGAGTGATTTCTTCAGCAGCGGCTGGCACTGGTTCATTGCCGCCGTGTCGGTGGCCGGCCTGGCCTTCTGCATCTGGCTGCTGTTCACCAGCAGCAAGACCACGCACATGTCGGACGACGGCACCACCGGCCACGTCTGGGACGAGGACCTGCGTGAGATGAACAACCCGTTGCCGCGCTGGTGGCTGGGCCTGTTCGTCATCACCGTGGTGTTCAGCGCCATCTACCTCTATCTCTACCCCGGCCTGGGCCAGGCCGAGGGCTCGCTGAAGTGGAGCAGCGAGGGGCAGCATCAGGCCGAGGTGGATGCCGCCAAGGCGAAGACGGCGCCGCTGTACCAGCGCCTGGCCGCGATGGACGCCAAGGCTCTGGCCGCCGATGCCGAGGCCATGGGCATTGGCCAGCGCCTGTTCCTGAACAACTGCGCCACTTGCCACGGCTCCGACGCCAAGGGCAGCAAGGGTTTCCCGAACCTGACCGATGGTGACTGGCTGTGGGGTGGTGAGTTCGAGACCATCAAGCAGACCATCACCGAGGGCCGCATCGGCCAGATGCCGCCGATGGCCGCCGCCGTGGGCACGGGCGAGGACCAGCGCAACGTGGCGCACTACGTGCTGAGCCTCTCCGGCAGCGCGCATGACAATCTGCGCGCCCAGCTCGGCAAGGAGAAGTTCGCCGCCTGCGCCGCCTGCCATGGCAGCAAGGGCGACGGCAACACGGCCCTGGGGGCCCCGCGTCTGAACGACAAGATCTGGCTGCATGGCTGGGGTGAGCAGGCCATCATGGCCATGATCGCCAATGGCAAGCACAACCAGATGCCGGCGCAGAAGGCCGTGCTCGCACCCGAGCAGATCCATGTGCTGGCCGGCTATGTCTGGAGCCTGTCGAACGGCGGAAAGCGCTAAGCAGTGAGTGAAGAAGCGGTTGTCCGCCTGTACCGCAAGCGCCAGAAGATCCACCCGCGGGAAATTAGCGGGCGTTTCCAGAGCTGGCGCTGGGTGTTTGTGTTCCTCACGCAGGCCGTGTTCTACGGCCTGCCCTGGATCGAATGGAACGCCCGCCAGGCGGTGCTTTTCGACCTGGAGGCGCGCCGCTTCTTCCTGTTCGGCCTGGTGCTTTACCCGCAGGACCTGTTCTACCTGACGGCCCTGCTGCTGCTGAGCGCCTACGCGCTCTTCCTGTTCACCGCGGTGGCGGGGCGGCTGTGGTGTGGTTACGCCTGCCCGCAGACCGTCTACACCTCCATGTTCTTGTGGGTTGAGGCGCGCTGCGAGGGCAACAAGAGCCAGCGTGAGCGACTCGACAAGTCGCCCTGGAATGTCGAGAAATGCGCCAAGCGTGGCCTGAAGCACCTGCTCTGGATCGCGCTCGCGCTGATCACCGGCTTCAGCTTCGTGGGCTACTTCACGCCCATCCGAACGCTCTGGCAGGAGCTCGCCGCCTTCCAGCTGGGGCCTTGGCAGACCTTCTGGATCGGCTTCTACGCCTTTGCCACCTGGGGCAATGCAGGCTTCATGCGCGAGCAGGTCTGCAAGTACATGTGCCCCTATGCGCGCTTCCAGAGCGCGATGTTCGACCGCGACACGCTCATCATTGGTTACGACGTCGAGCGCGGCGAGCCGCGGGGCCCGCGTGCGCGCAAGGACGACCTCAAAACCAAGAACCTGGGGCACTGCATCGACTGCGGGCTGTGCGTGCAGGTCTGCCCGGTCGGCATCGACATCCGCAAGGGCCTGCAGTACGAGTGCATCGGCTGCGCCGCCTGCATTGATGCCTGCGACCAGGTGATGGACAAGCTGCAGTACCCGCGCGGCCTGATCCGCTACGACACCGAGAACGGCATCGAGCAGCATCTGGATCGGAAGAGCGAGTGGCTGCGCGTGCTGCGGCCGCGTGTCTGGGTCTATTCGGCGGTGCTGTGGTTGATCGTCGCGGCCGTGGGCGCCAGCCTGTGGTGGCGTCCGCCGATGCGCTTCGACGTGGTGCGCGACCGCGGCGCGCTGGCGCGCTGGAACGAACAGGGGCAGCTGGAGAACGTGTACCGGCTGCAGTTGATGAACGTGGTGGAGCGGCCCCAGCGTTACCGCATTCGCGTCGAACCCGTGGACGCCGCCCTGACCCAGCTGCAACTCGGCAGTGGCGCGGAGATCGAGCTCGGACCCATCGAGGCCCGCTGGGTGCCGGTGACCGTGCACCTGCCGGCCGACACCGCACCCCCGGCGCCAGGCGCGCATGCCCTGCGCTTTGTCATTGAACGCGTGGCACAAGGGGCTGACAGCAGCCGCAGCGTCGAAGAAAAATCCACCTTCGTGGTGCCCCGATAGGAGAGAAGCCCATGCAAGCCGCCCTGAAAGAGAAGATCGCCGGTCCGGCCCAGCCCTGGTGGCGTGTCCGCATGGTGTGGCTGGTGCTGGCCCTGCCGCTGAGTGCGGTGGTGGCAGGTACGACGACCGCCGTCATCGCGCTCAGCGACCCCGATCCGGTGGTGCGTGCCAGTGCCGAGGCGCCTGCCGAGCGCCCGGCGGTGGAGGGGCGCAACCACGCCAGCACGGGTGGCAAACAGCCCTGAGCGGGAGATTGCAAGCAACAAAAAGGGCCGCGTGAGCGGCCCTCGGTTTTTCGGCGTGTTGTGCCTCAGCAGGCGGCCGAGGACACCAAGCGCTGCAAGGCGTCAGGCTCCAGCACGGTGATCTGGCGCTGCTTCACTTCGAGGATGCCTTCGTCCTGGAAGCGCGAGAAGGTTCGGCTCACGGTCTCCAGCTTCAGACCGAGGTAGCTGCCGATTTCTTCGCGTGTCATGCGCAGCACCAGCTCGCTGGCCGAGTAACCGCGCGCCTGCAGGCGCTGCGTCAGGTTCAGCAGGAAGGCGGCCAGGCGCTCTTCGGCGCGCATCGAGCCCAGCAGCAGCATCACGCCGTGGTCGCGCACGATCTCGCGGCTCATGATGCGGTGCAGCTGGTGCTGCAGCGCAGTGAACTCACGTGCCAGATGCTCCAGCTCGTCGAAGGGGAGCACGCAGACCTGCGAGTCTTCGAGCGCTTCCGCGTCCACCGTGTGGCGGTGGCTGCCAATGCCGTCCAGCCCCAGCAGTTCGCCCGCCATCTGAAAGCCGGTGACCTGCACGCGGCCGTCTTCGGCGTTCACGCAGGTCTTGAAGAAGCCCGTGCGCACGGCATAGAGCGCATGGAAATCCTCGCCCACACGGAACAGGGTCTGGCCCCGGGCCACCGTGCGGCGCTGGTTGATGACCCCGTCCAGGCGGGCCATGTCGGTCTCGCTCAGGCCTAGGGGAAGACAGAGTTCGCGCAGATTGCAGCTCGAACAGGCGGTGCGCAACGGCTCCACACGAATCGGGGTCGGGCTCAGCATGGTTGGCATTATCGGGATCCCTGGCTGAATTGAGGCTGACGGTGGCTTGAGCGGCGTCAAGGACAGCACGGCAGGCGGTGGGCAGTATTCAACCATGTCCCCAGACCACACCACCACCGCCGCTGTATTGCCCGATTCCGCAGGGTTTTTGCCCCCGGGTCTGCTCAGCCGGCTGGAATCCAGCGGCCCCCGCTACACCTCCTACCCGACGGCCGATCGTTTCGTGGAGGCTCATGGGCCGGAGCAGCATATGCGGGCCTTGGCCCAGCGCTCGGCCGGGGTCGGGGGGCTGACCGGCAGCGGCGCGCCGCTCTCGGTGTACGTGCATGTGCCGTTCTGCGAGTCGCTCTGCTACTACTGCGCCTGCAACAAGATCATCACCAAGCACCATGAGCGCGGTGCCGAGTACCTGCAGCTGCTGGACGCCGAGATCCGCATGTGGACCCAGGCCCTTGGCCCGCGCCAGGGTGTCACCCAGCTGCACCTGGGCGGGGGCTCGCCCACCTTCCTGAGCGACACCGAACTCACGCAGATGACCGAACGCCTGAAGGCCGCGTTCGAGTGGCTGCCCGGCATCGAGGCGTCGATCGAGGTCGATCCGCGCACCGTCAACGAGGCGCGCCTGGCCCATTTGAAGCAGCTCGGCTTCAACCGCCTGAGCCTCGGCATCCAGGATTTCGACGAGCGCGTCCAGCAGGCCGTGCACCGCGTGCAGTCCTACGGTCAGGTCGAGGCGCTGATGAAGTCGGCGCGCGAGCTGGGCTTCCAGTCCATCAACCTTGATCTGATCTGCGGCCTGCCGCTCCAGACCACCACCAGCTTCCAGCGCACGCTGGAGCAGGTCATCGAGCTGCGCCCCGAGCGCATCGCGCTCTACGCCTACGCCCACCTGCCGCAGCGCTTTAAGGCGCAGCGTCGCATCCACAGCGTGGACATCCCCTTGCCCGAAGTGCGCCTGCAAATGCATGCCCAGGCCATCGCCGCCTTCCTGGAGGCGGGCTATGAGCACATCGGCATGGACCACTTCGCCCTGCCCAGCGACGCCCTGGCCCAGGCCAAGCGTCAGGGCCGGCTGCACCGCAATTTCCAGGGCTACACCGTGCAGCCCGACGGCGACCTGATCGGCCTGGGGGTTTCGGCCATCTCGCGCGTGGGGGCGAGCTACTGCCAGAACGCCAAGACCATCGAGGAATACCGCGACGCCTTGGAGCAGGGCCAATGGCCGGTGGTGCGCGGCATCACCCTGAGCCGCGACGACCTGGTGCGCCGCGCCACCATCATGGCGCTGATGTGCCAGGGCCGGCTGGATTTCCAGGCGCTGGCCGACGCCCACCTGATCGACCCGCGCAAGTACTTCGCGGCCGAGCTGGAGGCGCTGCAGAACCATGCCGAGCAAGGCCTGGTGACGATCAGCGATCAGGCCGTCGAGATCACGGCGCTGGGCTGGTTCTTCGTGCGCTCGATCGCCGCGGTGTTCGACCGCTTCCTGCAGCTCGAAGGCGCGCGCGAGAAGTTCTCCAAGATCATCTGAGCCTGGCCTCGCCACAATCGGCGCATGCTTGTTTCTTCGGCCTTGGTCGTTAGCACCGCGCTGATGGGCCTGGCGGCCATTCCCCATTGCGCGCTGATGTGCGGTGCCCCGTGCGCAGCGCTCGCGCCCGCGGCTCGACAGCAACTGGGCTTTCAGACCCTGCGCTTGCTCAGCTACGCCGCGGCCGGTGCGTTGGCGGCGGCCAGCGTGGGCTGGCTGCGCGAATCGGTGCAACTGACCCAAGCTTTGCGCCCGTTCTGGACCCTGATCCATGTCGGTCTGCTGGCGCTGGGCCTGTGGTTGCTGGTGGCCGGGCAATTGCCGGCCTGGCTGGGCCGCTGGGGCCGCCAGGCGAGCCAGCCGCGGCGCTGGGGCTGGACGGCCGGTGCGCTCTGGGCCGCCTGGCCCTGCGGGTTGCTGCAGGCGGCGCTGCTGGTCGCGGCGCTGGCCGATCACCCAATCGGTGGTGCCGCCGCCATGGCTGCCTTCGCGCTCGTTTCCGGCCCGGGCCTGCTGTGGGCCCCGCTGTGGCTCAAGCGCCTGCGCGGCGGGCGCGAGGCCACGCTGCCCATTCGCCTGGCCGGTGCCGCCCTGGTGGCCGCCGCTTTGTTTGCCCTGGGTCATGGCCTATGGGCACGCTTCGTGGAATGGTGTAGCCAGGCGTTCTGAACGCGGTTCACGCCTCCTAGAATCCCCTGTTCGTTACTTCCCCAACGCCTGGAGCCTCATCCATGTACCAGCACATTAAGGTGCCCGAGGGCGGCCAGAAGATCACGGTCAACGCCGACTTCTCGCTGAACGTCCCCAACAACCCCATCATTCCCTACATCGAAGGGGACGGCACTGGCTTCGACATCACCCCGGTGATGATCAAGGTGGTCGACGCAGCCGTGGCCAAGGCCTATGGCGGTGCCAAGAAGATCCATTGGATGGAGATCTACGCCGGCGAGAAGTCGACCAAGGTCTACGGCCCCGATGTGTGGCTGCCCGAAGAGACCCTGACCGTGTTGCGTGACTACGTGGTCTCGATCAAGGGCCCGCTGACCACCCCGGTCGGCGGCGGCATCCGCTCGCTGAACGTGGCGCTGCGCCAGGAGCTGGACCTCTACGTCTGCCTGCGCCCGGTGCAGTACTTCACCGGCGTGCCCAGCCCCGTGAAGGAGCCGCACAAGGTCGACATGGTGATCTTCCGCGAGAACTCGGAAGACATCTACGCTGGCATCGAGTTCGAGGCTCGCTCCGACAAGGCCAAGAAGCTGATCTCCTTCCTGCAGACCGAGTTCGGCGTCAAGAAGATCCGCTTCCCCGAGAGCAGCGGCATCGGCATCAAGCCGGTCAGCCAGGAAGGCACCGAGCGCCTGGTGCGCAAGGCGATCCAGTACGCGATCGACAACGACAAGCCCAGCGTCACGATCGTGCACAAGGGCAACATCATGAAGTTCACCGAAGGTGGCTTCCGTGACTGGGCCTACGCCCTGGCCCAGAAGGAGTTCGGGGCCGAGCTGATCGACGGCGGCCCGTGGTGCAAGTTCAAGAACCCGAAGACCGGCAAGGAAATCGTCATCAAGGACAGCATTGCCGACGCCTTCCTGCAGCAGATCATCCTGCGCCCGGCCGAGTACTCGGTGATCGCCACCCTGAACCTGAACGGCGACTACATCTCCGACGCACTGGCCGCCCAGGTTGGTGGCATTGGCATCGCCCCGGGTGCGAACTTGAGCGATTCGATCGCCATGTTCGAAGCCACCCACGGCACCGCGCCGAAGTACGCCGGCAAGGACTACGTGAACCCGGGTTCGGAAATCCTCTCGGCCGAGATGATGCTGCGCCACATGGGCTGGACCGAGGCTGCGGACCTCATCATCAGCTCCATGGGCAAGGCCATCCTGACCAAGAAGGTCACCTACGACTTCGCCCGCCTGATGGAGGGCGCGACCCAGGTCAGCTGCTCCGGCTTCGGCCAGGTGATGATCGAGCAGATGTAAGCCTTTCGGCTTTCATTGCAGGGGCCCCGCTGTGCGGGGCCTTTTTCTTTGCGCCGCACGCTCGATTGCGCGGACGCGAAGGATCCCCGGGGCAACCCTGTCGCATTCCCCGCAGCGATTACGCCGGGTTACGCCTGCGCACCTTGCTGCTGGGCAGCATCGGCCTCCCGTTCCTGGCTGTCTGCAGGGCCGGATCTCCTCCTTCAACGTTCACGAGGTGTTCCGATGCAGCGATGGTGGATTGCAATGGCGATGGCAGGCCTGGCCTGGTTCGCCCCGGCGGCGCTGGCCGCGAATGAGGACCCGATCGTGCTGGTGCACGGTTTTGGCGGCTGGGGCCGCGACGAGGTCTTCGGCTACAAGCACTGGGGTGGCACCCTGGACTTGCAGGAGTTCCTCAAGGGCCAGGGCCACCCGACGGTCACCGTGGCAATGGGGCCGACCAGCTCGAACTGGGACCGCGCCGTCGAGGCCTACGCGCAGATCAAGGGCGGCTGTGTGGACTACGGCGCGGCGCACGCGGCACGCCATGGCCATGCGCGCCATGGGCGTTGCTATACGGCCCTGTACCCGGGCTGGAGTGCGGCCAAGCGCGTGCACCTGGTGTCGCACAGCCAGGGCGGGCCGACTTCGAACATGCTGATCGAGCTGCTGCGCAATGGTTCGGCCGCGGAGCGTGCCGCCACCGGCGCGGCCACCTCGCCGCTCTTCATGGGCGGCAAGGACTGGGTTCACAGCCACACCTCGATGGCCGGGGCACACAACGGCACCACCTTTGGCCGCCTGAGCAGCTTCAATGAATTTGCCAAGCAGCTGCTCAAGGTGGTGGCCAGCGCGGTGGGGGCGAGCGGTGCGGATGCGCTGCCCTTCGACTTCAAGCTCGACCAATGGGGGCTCAAGCGCCAGCCGGGTGAGAGTCAGGGCCGCTATGCCAACCGGGTCTGGGCCTCGTCGATCTGGAGCACCCAGGATGTGGCGCTCTACAGCCTCAGCCCCGAGGGTGCGGCGGCCGAGAACCAGTGGGTCAAGACCTCGCCCGAGGTCATCTATTTCTCCTACAGCGTCGGCACCACCTTCCGCGAGCCGCTGTTCGGCAACCACCTGCCCGACTTCAGCACCAACGTGGCGCTCTCGCCCTTTGCCACCGGCATGGGCGTGTACCGGGCGCTGGGCGCGGGCTGGCTGCAGAACGATGGCGTCGTCAACACCATCAGCATGAAGGCGCCCTTTGGGGCGCCGACACGCGAGTACGACGGCACGGCGCGCAAGGGCTGGTGGAACCATGTCGAGCACCTGCAGGCCGACCACTGGGATGTGGTGGGCAGTGGCGATCTGGTGCGCAATCTCGGCCCGAACCCGTACCTACGCGATCTCTACCTTTCAATCGCGCGCCGGCTGAAAGCGCTGTAGGCGCTCAGGCGTCGTAGCGGTAGCCCACGCCGTAGACGGCGCGGATGCGGTCGCTGCCGGCGCCGGCCAGCTCGAGCTTGCGGCGCAGGTTCTTCACATGGCTGTCCACCGCACGCTCGGTCACGGCGCGCAGGTCGTCGTGCAGCTGATCGAGCAATTGCTGGCGCGGCCACACGCGCCCGGGCTGCGCGGCCAGGCAACGCAGCAGGCGGAACTCGTTGGGCGTCAGGTCCAGGTCCTGCCCCTGCCAGCTGGCGCGCCAGCCCTCCGCATCGATCTGCAGGGGCTGGGGCGCTGAAGCGGGCGCCGGGGCCGTGGCGGGTCGGGTGCGGCGCAGCACGGCCTTGATGCGGGCCACCACCTCGCGCGGGCTGAAGGGGTTCTTGGCGATGTAGTCGTCGGCGCCGAGCTCCAGGCCGAGCAGGCGGTCGGCCTCGTCGGCGCGTGCCGTCAGCATCACGATGGGGACGGCGGAGCGCGCGCGCAGGGCCTGGCACACCGCCAGGCCATCCAGGCCGGGCAGCATCAGGTCCAGCAGCACCAGATCGTGCCGGCCCGCTTCCCAGGTGGGCAGCACGGCCAGGCCGTCGGCCACGCAGTCCACCTGATGACCGGCGGCGCGCAGGTAGTCGACCAGCAGGGCGGCCAGCTTGGGCTCGTCCTCGACGACGAGGATGCGCGCCGGGCCGGGGTCCAGTGGCAGGGTTGGGGGCAGGGGCTCAAGCATGGGCCGGCAGCACCACCTGCACCCACAGGCCGCCCAAGGGCGAGGGCTTGGCCTCGATGCGGCCCTCGTGCGCCTCGACGATGCGCTGGCAGATCGACAGGCCCAGACCGGCGCCACCGGTGCGGCGGTTGCGCGAGGCCTCGCCGCGGAAGAAGCGTTCGAACAGGCGCGGCAGCTGCTCGGGCGTGACGCCCGGGCCGCTGTCCTGCACGTCGATCACCGTGCCCTCCGGGCCGCGAGCGGCCTGGATGCGCAAACGCCCGCCAGCGTCGGTGTAGCGGCAGCTGTTCTCGAACAGGTTGTTGAAGAGCTGGCGCAGGCGGCGCTCGTCGCCAAAGGCGGGCAGGGGCTGCTCGGGCAGTTCCAGCTGCAACTGCAGGCCACTGCCTTGCAGGCGCTCGCCGAAGGCACCGGCGGTGCTGTGCAGCAGCGGGCGCAGGTCCAGCTCGGCCTTCCGGTAGGCCAGGGCGCCCACATCGGCAAGCGACAGCTCGTACAGGTCATCCACCAGCTTGTGCAAGGTGGCCACCTCGCCGCGCAGCGAGGCCAGGGCCGCGCCATCGAGCTGGCGCACGCCATCCTCCAGGGCTTCGAGCTCGCCGTTCAGGATGCCCAGTGGCGTGCGCAGCTCGTGCGAGACATCGGCCATGAACTCACGCCGCATGGCCTCGTTGCGCTGCAGGGTGTGGGCGAGCTGGTTGAAGTCGCGGCTCAGCTGCGCCACCTCGTCCCCGGAGCGGCGCTCGGGCACGCGGGCGTTGTAGTCACCCGCGGCCAGGCGGTGCGAGGCCTCGGCCACCTGGCGCACCGGCCGCGCCAGCCGGCGCGAGGCCCAGAAGGCCAGGCCGGCGGCCAGCAGCAAGGCGCCACCGCCCACCGCCCAGGCCACGCGCGCTTGCGCATCGGCAAAGCGCTTCTCCGCGCCGGAGCTGACGGACTCGAAGGGCGTCAGCGCCAGCCAGCCCACGGTCAGGCCGTCGACGACGACGGGGCGTTCCAGCGCGTCGGCAGACGGGGTGGCAAAGCCGGCAATGCGCTGGCGGTCGGCGTCAAATAGGGTGAAGCGGCGCGTGGCGCCGGTGAGCTCGGCGGGGCTGCTCTTCACCGCCGGGGCCTGGGCCTCGGGCAGGCGCGGGCGCAGCAGGCGGCCCCAGAGCTCGGGCTTTTCGCGCAGGAACTCCCAGCTGCCGCCGTTCTCGCGGTAGCCCGCCGTCACGCTCACCAGCGCCAGCTCCAGCCGGTTCACGGCCTGCTCGTTCAGGTAGCCCAGGAAGCCGCGGTTCAGCGCCATATGGGCCGACACGCCCATGGCCACGGCCACCGCCAGGGCGGTGCTGAGGACGACGGCGAAGACTTGGGTGCTGAGGCTGGGCTTCATGACGAATCGCACTGTGGCGGGTGGGGGCGCCGGCGGCAAGCAGCACCCCAGCGCGGCGCGGGCTCTTCAAGCTGGCTCCATATTCTTGATGCAGCATGCACCGCCATGACCTTCAAGCCGCTCGTTCTCCTTGCTGCGCTGAGCGCCGCGCTCCTGATTGCCGGATGCCAGAAGTCATCCGACGCCACCAACAAGCCCGCGCCCAAGCCGCCCGAGGTGGGCGTGGTGACGGTGAGTGCGCAGGATGCTCCGCTCGAGCTGGAACTGCCCGGGCGCCTGAGCGCCGGCCAGGTGGCGGAGATCCGCCCGCAGGTCAGCGGCATCGTGCAGCGCCGCCTGTTCACCGAAGGCTCGCTCGTCAAGGCCGGCCAGCCGCTCTACCAGATCGACGCCGCCAGCTTCGAGGCCGAGCGGGCCCGCGCAGCCGCCGCGCTGCAGAAGGCCGAGGCCCAGGCCGCCAACGCCAAGGCGCGCGCCGCGCGCGACGCCGAGCTGCTGCAGTCCGGCATCGTCACCCGCCAGGCCGGAGACGACAGCGCCGCCGCATTGCGTCAGGCCGAGGCCGAGGTGGCGGTGGCGCGTGCCAATTTGGACGCCGCGCGCGTGCAGCTGGCGCGCACCCGCATCGAGGCCCCTATCAGCGGGCGGGTGGACCTTTCCACCGTCACCCCTGGTGCGCTGGTGACGGCCAACCAGACCCAGGCCCTGACCACCGTGCAGCAGCTTGACCCGATGCAGGTGGACATCGTGCAAAGCAGCGCCGAGCTGCTGGCGCTGCGCCGTCAGCTTGAGGGCCGCAGCGGCAGCAACCAGCTGCAGATCGTGCTGGAGGACGGCACGGTCTACCCGCTGCCGGGCCAGCTGCAGGTCAGCGGCGTGGCGGTGGACCGCGGCACCGGCGCCGTGACCCTGCGTGCCAGCGTACCCAACCCCAAGGGCCAGCTGCTGCCCGGCATGGTGGTGACGGCCAAGCTGCTGGCCGGCATCGATGCCGGCGCCATCCTGGTGCCGCAGCAGGGTGTCAGCCGCTCGCCCACGGGCGAGGCCACGGCGCTGGTGGTGGGGGCGGACAACAAGGCCGAGCGCCGCCGCCTCAAGTTGGAACGTGCCGTGGGCAACCAGTGGCTGGTGACGGCGGGCCTGAAGGTGGGCGACAAGCTCATCGTCGAGGGCTTGCAGCGCGCCCGCCCGAACCAGCCGGTCACGCCGGTGCCGGCCGGTTCAACGCCGAAGAAGAAGGGCGACGCCAAGCCCGCAGGTGGCGCCGCCTCGGCCGCCTCGGCGCCGAAAGCCTGACGCCATGGCCTCGTTCTTCATCGACCGACCCATCTTTGCCTGGGTCATCGCCATCGTCATCATGCTGTTCGGCCTGGGGGCGATCCACAAACTGGCGCTGGAGCGCTACCCGGACATCGCGCCCACGCGCGTGTCCATCAACACCAGCTACCCCGGCGCCTCGGCCCAGGCGATCGAGGATTCGGTGACCCAGGTCATCGAGCAGAGCCTGAAGGGCATCGATGGCCTGCTGTCGATCGAATCGACCAGCAGCGCCACCGGCAATGCCAACACCAACCTGACCTTCGTGGCCGGCACCAACCCGGACACCGCCCAGGTGCAGGTGCAGAACAAGGTGGCCTCGGTCATCAGCCGGCTGCCGCAGGCGGTGCAGTCGCAGGGCGTGCGCGTCACCAAATCGGGCGTCGACTTCCTGATGGTGGCCATGCTGACCAGCGACGACCCCGCGGTCACGTCCAGCGACCTCGGCGACTACCTGAACAGCACCCTGGTGGACATCATCAGCCGCGTCGAGG
Organism: Inhella sp.; assembly: GCF_041912635.1. GTDB lineage: Bacteria > Pseudomonadota > Gammaproteobacteria > Burkholderiales > Burkholderiaceae_C > Inhella. The sequence continues at coordinate 87,281 of NZ_JAYRMO010000015.1, read as the reverse complement.
GCGTGGGCGATGTCAACGTCTTCGGCTCCGGCTACGCCATGCGCATCTGGCTGGACCCGACCAAGCTGCAGCGCTACGGCCTGGTGCCGGGCGACATCCGCACCGCCTTGCTGCAGCAGAACACCGAGGTCTCGGCCGGGCAGATCGGCGCGCTGCCGGCGCCCGAAGGCCAGCGGCTCACGGCCATCATCACCGCGCGCTCCAAGCTCACCACGGCCGAGCAGTTCCGCGACATCGTGCTGCGCGTGCAGTCCGACGGCTCGGCCCTGCGCCTGGGCGACGTGGCCCGCGTGGAACTGGGCCGCGACAGCTACACCACCAATGTGCGCTCAAGCGGCGTCACGGCGGCCGGCATGGCCATCTTCCCGGCGAGCGGCGCCAATGCCCTGGCTACGGGTGATGCCGTCAAGGCCAAGCTTAAGGAGCTGGAGCCCTTCTTCCCGCCCGGCATGAAGGCCACGGTCACCTTCGACACCACGCCCTTCATCCGCGTGTCGATCGAGGGCGTGGTCGAGACCCTGGTGGAGGCCATGCTGCTGGTGGTCTTCATCATGTACCTGTTCATGCAGAACCTGCGCGCCACCCTGGTGCCGGCGATCGCCGTGCCGGTGGTGCTGCTGGGCACCTTTGGCGTGCTGTCGCTGGCGGGCTACTCGATCAACTCGCTGACCATGTTCGGCTTGGTGCTGGCCATCGGCCTGCTGGTGGACGACGCCATCGTGGTGGTGGAGAACGTCGAGCGCCTGATGCGCGAGGAGGGCCTCTCGCCGAAGGAGGCGACGCGGCGCAGCATGCGCGAGATCACCGGGGCGCTGGTCGGCATCGCCGTGGTGCTCAGCGCCGTGTTCATCCCGATGGCCTTCTTCGGCGGCTCCACCGGCATCATCTACCGCCAGTTCAGCATCACCGTGGTTAGCGCCATGGTGCTTTCGGTGCTGGTGGCCATGAGTCTTTCGCCCGCGCTGTGCGCCACCGTGCTGCAGCCGGTGAAGAAGGGCGAGCATGCCGCCCACACCGGCCCGCTGGCCAAGCCGCTGGACTGGTTCTTCGGTGGCTTCAACCGCCGCTTCGACGCCTTCACCGAGCGCTATGTGCGCCAGGTGCGCTGGCTCACGGCGCGCGGCCTGCGCAGCTTCATGGTCTACGGCCTGGTGATCGCCGCCATGGCCTGGATGTACAAGAGCCTGCCGACCTCCTTCCTGCCCGACGAGGACCAGGGCGGCCTGCAGATCCAGGTGCGCATGGCGCCCGGCGCCACGAACGAACGCCTGGAAGCCGTGATGCAGCAGCTGGAGGCCTATCTGGCCGACCAGAAGGAAGTGCTGTTCTACAACGTGGTGCGCGGCGCGGGGGGCGACCAGGGTTCTGGCCAGGGCTTCATCCGCCTTCAGGACTGGAAAGAGCGCAAGCGGCCCGAACAGAGTGCCGCGCAGCTGGCCGAGCGCTTCACGCGCGAGCTGGGGCGGCGCATTCGCGATGCCAATGTTTTCATCGTCATGCCGCCCACCGTGCGCGGCCTGGGCGGCAGTGCCGGCATCCAGCTGTTCCTGCAGGATCTGGGCGGCCTGGGGCAGGAGCAGCTGATCGCCGCGCGTGAGCAGCTGATCGAGCTGGCCAATGCCCGCCCCGAGCTGGCGCGCACCCGCACCAACAGCCTGACGGAAACGCCGCAGCTGCAGATCAGCATCGACGACCACAAGGCCGGCGTGCTGGGGGTCTCCACCCAGGTCATCAACGACACCATGTCGATCGCCCTGGGCGGCGCCTATGTGAACGACTTCATCGACCGCGGCCGCGTCAAACGCGTGCTGCTCCAGGGTGAGGCCGCCTACCGCGCCGACCCCGAGGCCCTGCGCCACTGGTATGTGCGCAACGGCAGCGGGCAGATGGTGTCCTTCGCGGCCTTTGCCAGCAGCCGCTGGGTCAGCGGGCCACGCCAGCTGGTGCGCTACAACGGCAGCTCGGCCTATGAAATCCAGGCCGACGTGCCGCCCGGCGTCAGCTCGGGCGCGGCCATGAAGGCGATGGAGGAGGTGCTGCGCGAACTGCCGCCGGGCATCGGCTACGAGTGGTCGGGCCGCAGCTACCAGGAACGCCTGAGCGGCGACCAGGCGCCGCTGCTCTACGCCGTCTCGGTGCTGTTCATCTTCCTGTGCTTGGCGGCGCTGTACGAAAGCTGGTCGGTGCCCTTCAGCGTGATGCTGGTGGTGCCGCTGGGCATCTTCGGCGCGCTGGCCGCCAGCCATCTGGGCGGGCAGCTGAACGATGTGTTCTTCCAGGTCGGCCTGCTCACCACCGTGGGTCTGTCGGCCAAGAACGCCATCCTGATCGTCGAGTTTGCCCAGACCCTGGTGAGCCAGGGCATGGGCCTGCTGGAGGCCACGCTGAAGGCGAGCCGGCAGCGTCTGCGCCCCATCCTGATGACCTCGATGGCCTTCATGATGGGCGTGCTGCCCCTGGCCCTGGCCAGCGGCGCGGGTTCGGGTTCGCAGCGCGCCATCGGCGTGGGCGTGCTCGGCGGCATGGCCAGCGCCACGGTGCTGGGCATCTTCTTCGTGCCGCTGTTCTATCTGTGGGTGCGGCAGCGCTTCAGCCGCGCGGTGGCTCCGGCGCCGACGGCCGCCGCCACCGTCAGTGACTGAACAGCACCGGCACCGTCATGCTTTGCAGCAGCTCGCGCGTCACACCGCCCAGCACCAGCTCCCAGGCGCGCGGGTGGCCGTAGGCGCCGCAGACGATCAGGTCGGCACCGCTGTCGGCTGCGCGTGACAGCAGGGCCTCGGCCACCGAGGCATCCGGGCTCCAGGCGCGTGCCAGGCGCTCGCCCAGGCTGGGCTGGCGCGCCAGCGGCAGCAGGCGCGGCTGCAGCGGCACGCCGTGGCGGCGCAGATGGGCCTGCACCGCGCTCCAGGCCAGCGGCTCCTCGGCATCCAGCGCCAGCAGCTCCACCTGGCGTGCGGCACGCAGCCAGGGCAGGGCGTCGTTCATGGCGCGCGCACTTTCGCGCGTGCCCGACCAGGCCAGCAGCACCGTCTGACCCAGCGTGGGCGCCGCGCCGATGAAGGGCACCAGCAGCACCGGGCAGCTGGCCTGCACCAGGATGCGAGCCATTGCCTCCAGGCTCAGGCCGCGGCCGGGTTCGGGCTGGCTGAGCACCAGCAGGTCGGTGGCGCGGCTGGCTTCGATCAGGTGGTCCACCGCCTCATCGGCCCGGTGCACCAGCTCGGCCTCGATCCCGCTGCCCAGGGCCTCCAGCTGGGCCTGGGCCTGGGTCTTGAGCGTCTGCATCTGCTCGGTGACGAGCTGGGTGGCCAGGGCCGCGGCCTCGGGGCTCAGATAGGCCCCGGACGCCACTGACTCCACCACCGAGCGCAGGCTGAGCCGTGCGCCATGCTGGCGGGCCAGCGCGGCGGCCACGGCCAGCGCATGCTGGCTGGCCGGGCTGGCATCACCGAAATGAACCACGATCTGGCGGATGTTGTCCATGCTGTGCTCCCGGTGGGGTGGGTGGGCGGATCCTAGACTGCGCGGCCGCGAACCTGGATGCACACCATGAGCCTGAGCCCCGCCAGCCTGCAAGCCCTGGCCGATGACACGGCCTTCTGCGACGCCCTGCTGGCGCGCTCCCGGCACCTGCGCGAGCAGCTCGATGCCCGCATGGAGCAGGTGCTGGTGGACCAGCTGGACGGCCTGGCGGCGGCCTTCAAGCCCAGCCAGGTCGAGGTGGAGGTGGACGAGGCCATGCGCGCACGCCTCTTTGAAATCGTGGCGCGGCAATGGGCCCATGTGGGCGAGCAGATGCCGCACTTTTCCGTGCTCTCGCACGAGGACTGGCGCCCGGAGCAGCTGAATGCCGAGCGCCTGGCGGCCTTCTATGAGACCGGCCGCGGCGAGCTGGTGCTGCTGCGGCGCCTGCTCTCGCAGGTCGGCCTGGGCCTGCCCTGCAAGGCGCGCTGCGTGGAGCTGGGCTGCGGCGTGGGTCGGGTGACGGTGCACTTGGCGCCGCAGTTCGGCGAGGTCGAGGGCCTGGATGTTTCCCCCGGCAATCTGGCCGAATGCGAGCGCGCGCTGGCGCAGCGCGGCCTCACCAATGTGCGCCTGACGCGCCTGCAGGCCCCGCCCGACATCCAGCAGTTGGCGCCCTATGACCTGCTGTTCTCGCGCATGGTGCTGCAGCACAACCCGCCGCCCATCCAGCACTATCTGCTGCGCGAGTTGCTGGCGCGCCTGCGCCCGGGGGGCATCGCGGTGTTCCAGCTGGTCACGGGCGGCCCGGGTTACGGCTACCTGGCGGCGCAGCACCTGCAGAAGCACGCCACCACCGACTTCGAGATCCACGCGCTGCCCATGCCGGCTGCGCTGGCACTGGTGCGCGCCAGCGGCTGCGCGCTGCTGGATGTGTTCCGCGACACCGCGGGCGGCTTCAACGTCTCGTCCTACACCTTCCTGGCGCAGAAGCTCTGAACCAGCTTCGCGGCCGGTTGCGCGGAGGATCGGCGCGACGCCGAGCTGAAATCACTGCCGCTGAGTCAGCCGGCCGCTGCCGCCGGCGCCGGCGCCTGCGCCACACGGTTGCGCCCGCCTTGCTTGGCGGCGTACAGCGCTTCGTCGGCCGCCTGCAGGGCGGAGGCCACGCTCGCATGCGCCTCCGCACTGCAGCACAGGCCCAGGCTCAGCGTCACCTTCACGGGCGGACCGTCGCTGTCTTCCACGGCCTGGCGCAGCCGCTCGGCCAGTTGCAGGGCACCCTCCTGCGGGGTCTCGGGCATCAGCACCAGGAACTCCTCGCCACCGAAGCGGGCCAGGAAATCGGTGCGTCGCACGGCCGCCGCCAGCACCCGGGCCACACGTTGCAGGACCTCGTCGCCCCCCGCGTGGCCATAGCGGTCATTGACGGATTTGAAGCGGTCGATGTCGATCAGCCCGAGCGCCAGGGCCTGGCCATTGCGGCGGTGGCGCTGAAACTCCATTTCCAGGCGGGCGTCCGCCGCACGGCGGTTGGGCAGGCCGGTGAGCGCGTCGTTCAGGGCCATGGCGCTGAGCACGGCATTGGCCTGGCTGAGCTCGGCGTGGGCCTGCTCCAGTTCGGTGGTGCGCAGCTTCACGCGCTGTTCGAGCTCGGCCTCGCGCCCTTGCAAGGCCTTCTGCATGCCGCGCAGGGCGCTGCTGAGCTGCGCCACCTCCAGCGAGTGAAGCTCCTCGGGGATTTGCTCCCCCTGCTGGCCGGCTTCCACGCGGCGAGCCGCTTCGGCCATGCGCTGCAGCGGCCGGCTGAAGCGCCCGGCCAGCCAGCCGGCCAGCAAGAGGCCGAGCAGTGCGGCTAGCGCCCCTGCCAGCAGGGCTTGCCGGCGGGCCTGTTCGGCGCCCTGCGCGGCGCGTGCCAGGGGCTGTCGCGTCACCACGGTCCAGCCCAGGTCGCCGGTGATTTCTCGCGCCGGCACCGGGGTGGCGGCGCTGAGGTAGCGCTTGCCATCTGACCACTGCCAGATCTGCGCCAAGCCGCGGGGCAGCGGATGCGGCGGCGCCTCGTCCGCAGCGGCATCACGCGGGCGATGGATCACCTGGCCGGCGCGGTCCAGCACAAAGACCCGCACGCCTTGCTGATAGAGGGCATCGCTGCGCAGGCTGTTGACGACTTCGCTTGCCCAGTCCCAGCTTGCGTGGACGCCCAGCACCGCGATCGTGCCCCCCGCGGCGTCTCGCAGGGGCGCAGCGAAATCCAGAAAGCGAAGCGGCTCGCCCGTGGCCGACGGCGGCAACAGCGTCGTCAACAGCTTGGCCGCGTGCACATCCCCCGTGTACGGCTGGCTGAGTGCGGCCTGGAACCAAGGTCGACTGGCAACGTTCTGCCCAACCAGCAACCCGCCGCTTGCGGCCAAGACCTCCCCCTTGGGGCTGGCCAAGCCGATCCAGGAGTAGTGCGTGCGGCTGCGCTGCAGGCGATCCAGCACTGGCTGCCAGTGCTGCGGGCTCAGCCCGGCGCCCTGCGGGGGATCTTCGGCCAGCAGCTCGACCTCGCGTTGTCGCTCGTGCAGACCCTCCGAAAACATCACAGCCGTGCTGGTGGCCAGGGTTTGGAGGGTCGTGCCCTGGTCGTGCAGCGCCTGCTCGGCCAGGCCTTCGGCCAGCCACCAACTGAGGCCACCCGCCACCAGACCCACCAGACTGCCAAACAGAAGCGCAACCTGGGTGCGCAGCGTGAGCTTGGGATGCAGCATGACCGGCAGCTTAGAGCCAGCGTGCCGGAAGGCGAAAGTCAGGCGTTGGCCACTTGTCGTGTCAAGCGGTAACCGGCGCCTCGGACCGTTTCAATCAGTTGGGCGCAGCCGGCCGGCTGCAGGGCATCGCGCAGGCGCTTGATGTGCACGTCCACCGTGCGTTCCTCGATGAAGACATGGTCGCCCCAGACCTTGTCGAGCAACTGCGCGCGGCTGTGCACGCGCTCGGGGTGCGTCATCAGGTAGCGCAGCAGGCGGAACTCGGTGGGGCCGAGCTGCACCTCGGCGCTGCCGCTGAAGACGCGCCGCGCGCTCGGGTCCAGCTTCAGCGGGCCGATCTCGACCGGCGCCTCGAGCGCCTCGGGCACCTTGCGGCGCAGCAGGGCGCGGATGCGCGCCATCAGCTCGGCCGGGGAAAAGGGCTTGCTGAGGTAGTCGTCCGCGCCGGCATCCAGGCCTTGGATCTTGTCGCTTTCCTGGGCGCGTGCGGTGAGCATGATGATGGGCAGATGCTTGGTGCGCGCCTCGGCACGCCAGCGCCGCGGCAGCACCACGCCGGGCTCGCCCGGCAGCATCCAGTCCAGCACCACCAGATCGGGCAGCTGCTCCAGCAGGGCCTGCTGGGCCGCGGCAGAGGATTCGGCTACCCGCACCTCGTGGCCCTCGTGGCGCAGGTGCAGGGCGATGAGCTCGGCAATGGCCGGCTCGTCTTCAACAACCAGGATGCGTCCCATGCTTGCGAAGGCCCTGCTCAGGACACCGCCGAGGCCAGGCCCTCGGGCGGGGTGTGGCGCACGTCGGTGCCCTTGGCGATGTAGATCACCTGTTCGGCCAGGTTCTTGGCGTGGTCGCCCACACGCTCCAGGGCCTTGGCCACGAAGACCAGGTCGATTGAGGCGGTGATGGTGCGCGGGTCTTCCATCATGTAGGTGATGAGCTTGCGCAGCAGGCCGTCGAACTCGGCGTCGATCTCGTTGTCCTGCTTGATGACTTCCATCGCCAGGTTGACGTCCAGGCGGGCGAAGGCATCGAGTGCGCGGCGCAGCGAGGTGGTGGCCAGCTTGGCTTCCAGCGTCATCTGCGTGGTCGGGAACAGGCGCCCGTGCATGCCGGTGGCGATCAGGCGTTGCACCGTGCGGGCGATGCGCGCGGCTTCGTCCCCCACCCGCTCCAGGTTGCCGATGGTCTTGGAGACGCCGATCAGCAGGCGCAGGTCGCGCGCGGTGGGCTGGCGGCGCGCAATGATGGAGCTGAGGTCGCGATCGATCTCCAGCTCGAACTGGTTGACGCGCTGCTCGGCCTTGATGACTTCGCCAGAGCGCTCCTCGCTCAGATTGGCCAGGGCATCGACAGCCTGGGCCACCTGCTGCTCGACCAGGCCGCCCATTTCCAGCACGCGGGTGGAAATGGCACTGAGTTCGGCGTCGAACTGGGTGGAGAGGTGCTTGTCGTTCATTGAAATGGCTCCCTGAATCAACCGAAACGTCCGGTGATGTAGTCCTCGGTCTCTTTGCGCTTGGGCTTCATGAAGATGTCGTTGGTTTCGCCGAACTCCATCAGCTCACCCAGGTACATGTAGGCGGTGTAGTCGGAGACGCGCGCCGCCTGCTGCATGTTGTGGGTCACGATCAGCACCGTGACCTGGTGCTTGATCTCGCCCACCAGCTCTTCGATCGAGCCGGTGGCGATCGGGTCCAGCGCCGAGGTGGGCTCGTCGAACAAGATGATTTCGGGGTCAGTGGCCAGGGCGCGGGCGATGCACAGGCGCTGCTGCTGGCCGCCCGAGAGGTTGACCGCCAGGTCGTCCAGCCGGTCCTTGACCTCGTTCCACAGCGCGCCGCCCTTGAGCGCGGCCTCGACCTTGTCTTCCAGCACGGTGCGGTTCTTTTCGCCGCGCACCTTCAGGCCGTAGGCCACGTTCTCGAAGATGCTCTTCGGGAAGGGGTTGGGCTTCTGGAACACCATCGAGATGCGCATGCGCACCTCGATCGGGTCCACGCTCTTGTGCAGCACATCCACCTCGTCGGGGTGCAGATGGATGCTGCCGTCGTAGCGGTGGCCCGGGTAGAGATCGTGCATGCGGTTGAAGCAGCGCAGGAAGGTCGACTTGCCGCAGCCCGAGGGGCCGATCAGCGCGGTGACCTTGTTCTCGTACACGGGCATGTTGATGCCCTTGAGCGCCTTGAAGTCGCCGTAGTAGAAGTCCAGGTCCTTGGCCTCGGCCTTCAGCGGCGGCGGGTTCTGCGGCAGGGTGATGGTGGAGGGCATAGTCAGTTCACCACTTGATGTTTTTGCGGAGGCGGTAGCGGAGCCAGATGGCGATGGCGTTCATGCTCAGCGTCATCAGCACCAGCACGAAGGCGGCCGCGGCGGCGTTTTCGTGGAAGCGCGGGTCGGGGCGGCTGGTCCAGTTGAAGATCTGGATCGGCATCACCGTGAAGGGGCTCCAGAGCCAGTCGAACAGGCCGGCGGCTTGGCCCGTCTCAATGTTCATCTGGCCCGGTGCGGGCGGCAGGAAGGCGATGAAGGTCAGTGCACCGATGGTGATGATGGGCGCGGTTTCGCCGATGGCGCGGCTCATGCCGATGATCACCCCGGTCAGGATGCCGGGCGTGGCGTACTTCACCAGATGGTGCTGCACCACCTGCCACTGCGAGGCACCGCAGGCGTAGGCCGCCTCGCGGATGTGCTGCGGAATCGAACGCAGGGACTCGCGCGTGGCGGTGATGACGATGGGCAGGATCAGCAGCGCCAGCGTCAGGCCAGCCGTCAGGATCGACTGGCCGAGCTTGAAGGTGTAGACGAACAGACCCAGTGCGAGCAGACCGTAAATGATCGAGGGCACGCCAGCCAGGTTCGTGATGTTGATTTCGATGACATCGGTGACCCAGTTCTTCCGCGCGTATTCCTCCAGGTAGATGGCGCCGGCGATACCCAGCGGCACCGCCACGAAGGCAGTCACCGTCATCACCAGGATCGAGCCCACCCAACTGGAGAGGATGCCGGCCTCGGCCGGGCGGCGCGAGGGGAAGTTGAGGAAAAAGTCGGCCGTCAGACGCGGCACGCCGGTGACGGCCATGTCAATGAACAGCGCGGCCAGCGTGAAGATGCCGATCGACAGCGCCAGCAGCCCGAGCAAGGCGACCAGCAGGTCGTAGCGCCGCGCCTTGCGGATGATGGCCCGGATGGCCAGGGTCTTTTCTGCGTTCATGTCAAACCCCAATCAATAGGCTTCGCGGTAGCGCTTGCGCAGCCAGTAGCCGAGCAGGTTGAAGCACAGGGTCAGCAGCATCAGCGACAGGCCGGCGGCAAAGATGGTCTGGTAACCGATCGAGCCATGCGGCAGATCCCCCAGCGCCACCTGCACGATGAAGCTGGTGATGGTGGCGGCCGGCTCCATGGGGTTGAAGCTCAGCGTGGGCTGCATGCCGGCGGCGACGGCCAGGATCATGGTCTCGCCCACGGCGCGGCTGATGCCCAGGATGTAGGCCGAGGCGATGCCCGAGAAGGCGGCCGGCACGACCACGTTCACGGCCGTCTGGAAGCGCGTGCTGCCCATGGCATAGGCGCCCTCGCGCAGGCTCATGGGCACGGCGCGCATCGCGTCCTCAGAGAGCGAGGCCACATAGGGAATGATCATCACGCCCATCACCAGGCCGGCCGAGAGCACGTTGAAGCCCGGCAGCTCGGGGAAGATTTTCTGCAGCAGCGGCGTCACCACCAGCAGCGCGAAAAAGCCGTAGATGATGGTCGGCACGCCGGAGAGCAGCTCCAGCAGGGGCTTGAGCGTTTCGCGCGTCTTGTGGCCGGCGAACTCGCTCAGGTAGATGGCGATCACGGTGCCCAGCGGGATGGCCACGGCCAGCGCGACCAGCGAGCTGGTGATGGTGCCGGACATCAGCACCCAGATGCCGAAGTGGGCGTCGTCAAACAGCGGCGTCCATTGCCTGTCGGTCAGGAAGTCCCAAATCGACACGTGGCTGAAGAAGCTGATCGACTCGCGCACCAGGATGTAGACGATGCCCACGGTGGTGAGCACCGACACGCTGGCGGCCAGAAACAGCACCGCTTCGATCAGGCGTTCGCGGCGCTGGCGGGCCTTCTTCAGTTCGGCGAACTCGGCCAGCCGGGCTTCGCCACGCGGCGAATGCGTGGCGGTGCTGGGCAGGGCATCAGGTGGGGCGATGGCCATGGCGGATACCTAGGAACAGGGAGGCGACAGGACGCCATAAAGAACAGCGGGCCCGCATGGCGAGATCCGGGCCCGTTGTCACGTCGCTGTCATTTTGCGGCAGGCCCGAGGGGCCCGCGGGCGATCAAAGGGCGGCTTCGCGGGCCAGCAGTTCCTCGATGGTGATGCCGACCTCGTTCTTGCCGCCGAACACGGTGCCCTTCTTGCCCTTGTTCAGGTGCTCCAGGCCGCCCGTGTAGGCCTTGGCCGGCAGCGGAACGTACTTCACTTCCTTGGCGATCTTGGCCGCGTTCTTCATCATGTACTCGACGAACTCCTTGACCTCGGGTTTGGTCAGGGACTTGGCGTTCACGTAAATGAAGATCGGGCGACTCAGCGGCTCGTAGGTGCCGGCCAGCACGGCGGCTTCGCTCGGGGCGACGGCATGGCCTTTGGGGTTGACGATCGGCAGGGCCTTGAGCTTGCCCTGGTTCTCGGCGTAGTAGGCGTAGCCGAAATAGCCGATGGCGTTGATGTCCGAGCTCACGCCCTGCACCAGCACGTTGTCGTCTTCCGAGGCGGTGAAATCGCCGCGGCTGGCCTTGCTCTTGCCGTTGATGGCTTCGGTGAAGTAGTCGAAGGTGCCCGAGTCGGCGCCGGCGCCGAACAGCTTGATCGGGGCATCCGGCCAGGCCGGGTTGACCTGGTTCCAGCGCGTGACCTTGCCCTGCGCGGCCGGTTCCCAGATCTTCTTCAGTTCTTCAACGGTGATCTGCTTCAGGAACGGGTTCTTGGGGTTGATGACCACGGTCAGCGCATCAAAGGCCACCGGCAGCTCGTAGTACTCGACGCCGGCCGCCTTGCAGTCGGCCATTTCCTTGGCCAGGATGGGGCGCGAGGCGTTGCTGATGTCGGTCTCGCCGCGGCAGAACTTCTTGAAGCCGCCGCCGGTACCCGAGATGCCCACGGTGACCTTGACGGCACCCTTCTTGGCCTTCTGGAAGTCCTCGGCCACGCCCTCGGTGATCGGGAACACGGTCGAGGAACCGTCGATCTTGACGACTTGCGCTTGCGAAGCGAAAGCGGTGGCGGCCAGGCCCAGCAGGGCGAACAGCTTGTTCAGTTGCATTGCAGACTCCATTCAGGGGTCGTTGGGTGAATGCCCGCCACTCTAGGCAGGCTGGATGACGACTCTGTGACAGTCGCCGCAGGAATTGAAATATTTGGGCTCAGGCCGGATCGAAGCGGTAGCCCAGGCCGCGCAGGGAGCGCAGGCGGCTGTCCAGCCCCAATGGCTGCAGGCCCACGCGCAGGCGGCGCACGGTCTGGTCCACGGTGCGGGGCAGGGGGCGGGCCTCGGGCGGCCAGACGGTGTCCAGCAGCTCCTGGCGGCTCACCACCCGGCCGGCGCGGCGCAGCAGGGTGCCCAGCAGGCGCAGCTCCAGCGCCGGGATGGCGGCTTGGCGGCGTAGGCCGTCGTCACCCCGCAGGCGCACCACGCCGGCCTGGGGGTCGGCCTCGATGTCGCCGCAGACGATGCGCTGCGGGCGCACGCACAGCTCGGGCAGCCAGGCTGCCAGGCGCCGGGTGGCCTGCTCCAGATCGCCCTCCCAGGCCAGCACCGGGCAGGTGGGCGCTTGCAGGCGCTCCAGCAGCAGGGGTTCGGCCAACAGCAGGTCGGGTGCCAGGGTGTCCAGCCAGCGCTGGGCCTGGCTGGGGTCGCTGGTGTGGGCCACCAGGGCGCCGCTGGCGGTGGCGGCCTGCAGCAGCTGGCTGAGGCGCGGGTCGGCGCTGCTGATGGACAGCAGGGTGAGCGGGGCAGCTGGGTTCAAGGCGGGGCAGAGGGGCCGGGGTGGGCGGAATGCTGGCCAGGGGCGGTGACAGGGTTGTGACGCCGCCGCCCTTCAGGCGGAGGGTGTGGCGAGCAGGGCGCGGTAATGGCTTTCCACCCCCGCCACGATGGCCGGCCAGCCCTGGCACAGGGCCACGGCACGCGCCGCCTGGCCGGCGCGCTGCAGTGTGCCGGGCTGGCTGCACAGCTCCGCCACCGCCTCGCAGAAGGCCTGCCGCTGCCCCAGGGGCACGAGCCGGCCGGCCGGGCCCTCGCGCAGCAGCTTGGCCGCCGCCGCGTAGTCGAAGGCGACGACCGGCAGGCCGCTGGCCAAGGCCTCGGGCACCACATTGCCGAAGGTCTCGGTCAGGCTGGGAAAGGCGAACAGATCGGCGCTGGCGTAATGCGCGGCCAGCGCGGTGCCGATCTGCAGGCCGCAGAACACCGCGTCCGGGCAGCGTTGGCGCAGGCGCTCGCGCTCGGGGCCGTCACCCACCAGCACCAGACGGGCCTGCGGGGCGCGTAGGCGCAGCGCGGCGTAAGCGTCCAGCAGCAGCTCCAGGTTCTTTTCGGCCGCCAGCCGACCCACGCAGAGCAGCACCGGGCTGTCCGGGCCGGCACCCCAGTGCGCGCGCAGCGCGGGGTCGCGGCGGGCGGGGTGAAAGCGCTCGGTGTCCACCCCGCGCGCCACCACGGCCAGGCGCTCGAAGCGCTGGCCGGCCAGGGTGACGCGCAGGTCCTCCGAGGGCACCAGGGTCAGCTGGCATTGGTTGTGGAACTTGCGCAGGTAGGCGTGGATGGGGTGGCGCAGCCAGCCCACGCCGTAGTGCTGGCTGTAGGCGTGGAAATTGGTGCGGAACTCGCTGAGCACCGGCAGGCGCAGCTGGCGCGCCGCCTGCAGGGCCGACCAGCCCAGCGGCCCCTCGGTGGCGATGTGCACCACATCGGGCCGCTCGAAGCTCCAGCGCCGCAGCAGTGCGCGCTTGGCCGGCAGGCCCATGCGCAGCTGCGGGTAGCGCGGGATCGGCAGGCCGCGCATCAGCAGCTCGGCAAACCCGGCCTCGCTCTGCGCCTGCTCGGCCTTGTGCTGGCGCGGGCGCACCAGCTGCAGCTCGTGCCCGAGCTCGCGCAGGCCCTCGACGATGCGCGCCACCGTGCCCGCCACGCCGTTCACCTCCGGCGGATAGGTTTCGGTGACCAGGGCAATGCGCAGCCAGCGGTGCTCGCTGCGCGCCGGCAGGATCTCCAGTGCGTCCTGCGCGGCAGGGGGCAGGGGGCTGCGTTCCAGCAGCGCGGCGGTGCGGGCGGCGGTGTTCATGCGGCCATGCTCTGCCGCCCCTGCGACAGCGCTGTGACAGCCGCCGTCACGCCCTTTTCATGCGCACTGCGCAGCATGCCGCACCCGCAACCCCAGGAGCCTTTGTGTCGGAATTCCTGCAAGCCCTGCGCACCCAGCGCTGGGACGATCACCGCTACTACCACCACAGCCGCATCAACCAGAGCCTGCACCTGCTCAGCGCGCTGAGCTTTCTGTGTGCCTACGGCCTGCTCTTCGTGGACCCCGCGCTGGCCGCGCTGCTTGCCTGGGGGGTGTCGATGAGCTCGCGCCAGGCCGGCCACTTCTTCTTCGAGCCCAAGGGCTATGACGAAGTCAACCAAGCCACGCACGAACACAAGGAAGCCATCAAGGTGGGCTACAACCTGCGCCGCAAGGTGTTCCTGATGTCGGCCTGGGCCGCCATGCCGCTGCTGCTGTGGCTGCAGCCTTCGCTCTGGGGCTGGATCGAACCTGCCACCGACTTTTCCGGCTACTGGCACGACGTCGGCCTGGCCTGGCTGGCCCTGGGTGTGACGGGCCTGCTGATGCGCACCGTGCACCTCTTCCATCTGTATGACGTGCAGACCGGCCTGGTGTGGATGTGCAAGATCTTGACGGACCCATTCCACGACGTGCTGCTGTACTGGAGGGCGCCACTGCACCTCTTGAGAGGAGAGTTGATCGACCCGATGCACCACGCGCGGCAGTCCCACTGAGCGCTGCCATGAATCAGAACGCCGGGCACTGCCCGGCGCTTTTCATTGCGCGCGCCAGGCGCTCCAAAGCTCGCCGAGCAACTGGCGCTTGAGCTGGTGGGCCGGCGGCGCGCCGTCCCACCAGCCGTCGGCCCGCATGGTGGCGCAGGCGGCCAGGAAGCGTTCACAGACGGCGTCGAAATCGGCCTCGCGGTAATCCAGGCTGAAGACGATGCGCCCGCTGCCTACCCAGCTGAGCAGCAGGCCCTGGGCGCGCAGATAGAACTGCAGCATCCAGTGGTAGCGGCCGGGCTGGGTGAACTCCAGCGCCCAGATGGTGCCGAGCTGCTTCACTTGCACTGGGTGGGTCGCCTGTTCCAAGGCGGCGTTCAGACGTTGCGCACGGCCGCTCCAGCGCTCTTCCATGCCCTCATACAGGGCCTGGATCTCGGGCCGCTCCAGCTGCTCCAGGAACACCTGCATGGCGCACACCACCTGCGGGTGGGCGTTGAAGGTGCCGCGGGCGAAGCAGATGTCGGCCGGGCGGTCCTCGCGAAAGCGCTTCATCCAGGCCGCCTTGCCGCACGCCACGCCCACCGGCAGGCCGCCGCCCAGGGTCTTGCCATAGGTCACCAGATCCGCCTGCACGCCAAAGCGCTGCTGCGCGCCGCCGGGGCCGAGGCGAAAGCCCACGAACACTTCGTCGAAGATCAGTGCGATGCCACGCTCGCTGCAGACCGTGCGCAGGCGGCGCAGCCAGTCGGCGTAGTCCTGCAGATCGGCGCCCTGCAGGCGGCGCGCGCCCATCAGGCTGCTGTCGCCCGGCGCGGCCGCGTTCGGGTGCAGGGCCTGCAGCGGGTTCACCAGCACGCAGGCGATGTCCTTGCGGGTGCGCAGCACGCGCAAGCTGCGCTCGTCCATGTCACGCAGCGTGTAGGTGTGTTCGGCCGCCACCGGGTTGCCCGGGCCGGGCTGCACATCGCCCCACCAGCCGTGGTACGCGCCGCAAAAGCGCACCAGCTTGGCGCGGCCGGTGTGATAGCGCGCCAGACGCACGGCCTGCATCACCGCCTCGGTGCCGGACATATGAAAGCTGACTTCGTCCATGCCGGAGAGCCGGCATAGGCGCTGCGCCACATCGGCCACCGCCGGGTGGTAGGCGCCCAGCAGCACGCCATGGTCGAGCGCGCGCTCCTGCGCCTGCACGAGGCAGCGCTTGTAGAACTCGTGGCCGAACAGATTGACGCCGTAGCTGCCGGTCAGGTCATAGAACTCCTGGCCGTCCAGGTCGGTCAGGATGAAGCCGTCCGCGCGCTGCAGAAAGGCGCCCAAGCCCAGCTGCGCGCGCACCTGGCGGCTGAAGGGCGGCGGCACGCGGTAGGCGCCGGTGAACTGCAGGTCGCTGATGAAGGGCCGGGCCTGCTGCGTCAGCGCCAGGCTGCGCGGGTGGCGCTCGCGCAAGGTGGTGGCCAGGCGCTCGAAGCCGGCGCGGCGGCGCTGCTGCAGGGCGGGCTCAGCGCCGTCGGCCGCGTAGAACTGGGCGTCTTCCAGGTGGTAGCCCGGCAGCAGCCGACTGACGCGGCGCGCCATCTTGGCGTGGCCGGTCAGCGAGGGGTGCTTGGCCAGCGAGAGCTGGGCGCGCTGGTAGGCCTTGCGTGCCAGCAGGCCGCCCGTGGCAAGGGCCAGCGCCAGCGTCCATGGTTCTGTCATATCGGCTCCCGACACTGTGAAGCCCGCCGGTGTACGCCGCTGAATTGACAGGCTCATGACCTCCACCACCCAAGCCGCGCCGCGCCGTTGGCGCGAGCGCCTGCTGCTGAATGAAGACCTGAACTTCCTGCTCACCAACCGCGTGCCGCGCCGCTGGCTGACGCTGGCGATCGGCCGCTTCAGCAAGATTCGCAACCCCTGGCTGACGCGCCTCTCCATCGGTGTCTGGCGCCAGTTCACCGAGTTGGACCTGAGCGAGGCCAAGGAACAGCGCTTCGACAGCCTGCACGCCTGCTTCACGCGCGAACTGAAGGAAGGCGCGCGCCCACTGGACCCGGACCCGACGCTGCTGCTCAGCCCTTGCGATGCCCTCGTGGGCGCCATCGGCCGGGTGGAGCAGGGCACGGTGCTGCAGGCCAAGGGCATGCCCTATCGGCTGGCCGAGCTGTTCGGGTGCAGCGCAGAGCCGGCCGAGTTCGAGGGTGGCCATTACCTGACCCTGCGCCTGACCTCGGCCATGTACCACCGCTTCCACGCCCCGGCGGACGCGCGCATCGAGGCGGTGCGCTACCTCAGCGGCGACACCTGGAACGTCAACCCGATCGCGCTCAAGCGCATCGAGCGCCTGTTCTGCCGCAATGAGCGTGCGCGCATCCGCCTGCGTCTGCCCGACGGCAGGCCGATGGCCATCGTGCCGGTGGCGGCCATCCTGGTGGCCAGCATCCGCCTGCACTTTCTGGACGTGCTGCTGCACCTGCGCTGGGCCGGCCCGCGCGACCTGCCCTGCGACGTGCCGGTGCGGCGTGGTCAGGAACTGGGCTGGTTCGAGCATGGCTCGACCCTGGTGGTCTTCGTACCGCCCGGCTTCGAGCCCTGCGTGGCTACCGGGCAGCGCCTGCGCATGGGGCAGGCGCTCTTGCGGCCTGTCATCGCGCCGTCTTGATCGCCCCCCAGCATGACGGGCCATGCGACGCGATCTGCCCTGTGATGTCCGCACCGATCTGGCCTCCGCGCTGCTGGGCGCTCCCGCTCAGGAGGGGGACGAAACCGGCGAGCTGCGCCTGCGCACGGTCTGGATTTCCGACCTGCACCTCGGTACCCCGGGCTGCCAGGCCGGTGCGCTGCTGGATTTCCTGCGCCGGGTGGAGTGCGAGACGCTCTATCTGGTGGGCGACATCATTGACGGCTGGCAGCTGCGCCGCCAGTGGTTCTGGCCGCAGCAGCACAACGACGTGGTGCAAAAGCTTCTGCGCAAGGTGCGCAAGGGCACCCGCGTGGTCTTCGTGCCCGGCAACCACGACGAGTTCGCACGCCGCTACCTGGGGCACAGCTTTGGCGGCATCGAGGTGCTGGCCGAGGTCATCCACACCACGGCCGATGGGCGCCGGCTGTGGGTCACCCATGGCGACCACTTCGACGGCGTCATCCAGTGCGCCAAGTGGCTGGCCTACCTGGGCGACTGGGCCTACACGCGCGCGCTGGCGCTGAACCACTGGCTGAACTCGGCGCGCGCGCGCCTGGGGCTGCCGTACTGGAGTCTGTCGCGCTACCTGAAGCTCAAGGTCAAGCGCGCGGTGGCCTATGTGGACGACTTCGAAGCCGCGGTGGCGCGCGAGGCGCGCGCCAGGGGGCTGGACGGCGTGGTCTGTGGGCATATCCACCACGCCGAGCTGCGCGAAATAGAGGGCATCCTCTATGCGAACGACGGCGACTGGGTGGAGAGCCTGACCGCCTTGGCCGAGCACCCGGATGGGCACCTCGAGATCCTGGACTGGAGCGCGAGCCTGCAGGCGCGCCGGGCGGCCGAGCCAAGCGCCCTGATCACCACCTGAGCCCGCTCAGGCCGGGCTCATCTCCACGGGCTGGATGTTCTGGGCCAGCAGGCCCTTGGGGCCTTCGATGGTCTCAAAGCTCACCTTGCTGCCCTGGCGCAGCGTGCGGAAGCCTTCCATCTGGATGGCGCTGAAATGCGCGAATACGTCCGCGCCGCCGGCCTCCGGTTCGATGAACCCGAAGCCTTTGGCGTCGTTAAACCACTTCACTGTTCCTATCGCCATGGTGTATCTCCGGGTCTAGCTGGGGTGCCGAAAGAAAGCGCGCGATTGTTGGAATCGGTCTTTGGAGCGTCAATTCCGGGCCAGCCCGATCGGTGCAGACCCCAGTTCCCACCCCGGGGAAGAGGACTTGAAAGCCCGCCTGGGCCCCCCAACTCGGCCAAAGGGGTGGGCGTGATGCTGCGCACAATCCATTGCAGGTCCCATGCCCCAGCGCCCCATGGGGAGCAGGGGAGATCCCTAGAATCGAACCATGTTTTTGCCCCCGTCTCTCCATGCGCAGCCCCCTGGGCCCACGCCCCCCACGCCGGATGACGGTGCGGGCTCGGTCGTGGCCGAGCGCCAGGCCCAGCGCACCGAGCCGCCGCGGCTGTACCAAGTGCTGATGCTGAACGACGACTTCACGCCCATGGAGTTCGTCGTCATGGTGCTGCAGGAATATTTCCGGCACGACCTGGATTCCGCCACGCTGATCATGCTGAAGATCCACCACGAGGGTCGCGGCGTCTGCGGGGTGTTCTCCAAAGACGTGGCGGCGACCAAGGTCGAACTCGTACTGGACGCCGCAAGGCGCGCCGGCCATCCCCTTCAATGCGTCATGGAGCCCTCATGATTGCCCAGGAACTCGAAGTCAGCCTGCACATGGCCTTCGTGGACGCACGTCAGCAGCGCCACGAATTCATCACCGTCGAGCACCTGCTGATGGCTCTGCTCGACAACCCCTCCGCCGCCGAGGTGCTGCGTGCCTGCGCGGCGCAGATCGAAGACCTGCGCAAGAGCCTGGCGCAGTTCATCAAGGACAACACGCCGACAGTGGGTGGCACCGAGGAGGTGGACACCCAGCCCACGCTCGGGTTCCAGCGGGTTATCCAGCGCGCCATCATGCATGTGCAGAGCACCGGCAATGGCAAGAAGGAAGTAACCGGCGCGAACGTGCTGGTGGCGATCTTCGGCGAGAAGGATTCGCACGCCGTCTACTACCTGCACCAGCAGGGCGTGACGCGCCTCGATGTGGTGAACTTCATCGCCCACGGCATCCGCAAGACGGACGCCTCCGAGCCGCCCAAGGGCCCGGAAGGCAAGCCCGAGGGCGAGGGCGGCAGCCAGCCTCCGCAGGAGGAGGGCGAAGCCCAGGCCAGCAAGGCCTCGCCGCTGGAGCAGTTCACGCACAACCTGAACGCCGCTGCCAAGGAAGGTCGCATCGACCCCTTGATCGGGCGCGAGCACGAGGTTGAGCGCGTCATCCAGGTGCTGTGCCGCCGCCGCAAGAACAACCCCTTGCTGGTGGGTGAGGCCGGCGTGGGCAAGACGGCGATTGCCGAGGGCCTGGCCTGGCGCATCACCGAAGGCGCAGTGCCCGAGGTGCTGGCCGAGAGCACCGTCTACTCGCTCGACATGGGCGCGCTGCTGGCCGGCACCAAGTACCGAGGCGACTTCGAGCAACGCCTCAAGGCCGTGCTCAAGCAGCTGAAAGACCAGCCGGGTGCGATCCTTTTCATTGACGAGATCCACACCCTGATTGGCGCCGGCGCGGCCAGCGGCGGCACGCTCGACGCGAGCAACCTGCTCAAGCCCGCGCTGTCCAACGGTCAGCTGAAGTGCATCGGCGCCACCACCTTCACCGAGTACCGCGGCATCTTCGAAAAGGACGCCGCACTGAGCCGGCGCTTCCAGAAGGTCGATGTGGTCGAGCCCACGGTCAGTCAGACCATCGAGATCCTCAAGGGCCTGAAGAGCCGCTTCGAGGAACACCATGCCGTCAAGTACGCGCTCGGTGCGCTGGAGGCCGCGGCCGAGCTGTCTGCCAAATTCATCAACGACCGCTACCTGCCCGACAAGGCCATCGACGTCATCGACGAGGCCGGTGCGGCGCAGCGCGTGCTGCCGGCCAGCAAGCGCAAGAAGACCATCACCCGCAACGAGGTCGAGGACATCGTCTCGAAGATCGCGCGCATTCCGCCGGCCACCGTCAACAGCGACGACCGCGGCAAGCTGCGCAATCTGGAGCGCGACCTCAAGGCCACGGTGTTTGGTCAGGACGTCGCCATCGAGGCGCTGGCCGCCAGCATCAAGATGGCGCGCTCCGGCCTGGGCAAGCCGGACAAGCCGATTGGCGCCTTCCTGTTCAGCGGCCCCACTGGCGTCGGCAAGACCGAGGTGGCCAAGCAGCTCGCTTTCATCCTGGGCATCGAGCTGATCCGCTTCGACATGTCCGAGTACATGGAGCGCCACACCGTCAGCCGCCTGATCGGTGCGCCCCCGGGCTATGTGGGATTCGACCAGGGTGGCCTGCTGACCGAGGCGGTCACGAAGAAGCCGCACGCCGTGCTGCTGCTCGACGAGATCGAGAAGGCCCACCCGGATGTCTTCAACGTGCTGCTGCAGGTGATGGACCACGGCACGCTGACCGACAACAACGGCCGCAAGTCCGACTTCCGCAATGTGGTCATCATCATGACGACCAACGCGGGGGCCGAGGCGCTGCAGAAGTCCACCATCGGCTTCACCACCGAGCGCCAGCTGGGTGACGAGATGGTCGACATCAAGCGGCTGTTCACACCGGAGTTCCGCAACCGCTTGGACAGCATCATCAGCTTCCGCTCGCTGGACGAAACCATCATCCTGCGCGTGGTCGACAAGTTCCTGTTGCAGCTCGAAGGTCAGCTCGCCGAGAAGAAGGTCGAGGTCACCTTCACCGATGCCCTGCGGCGCCACCTGGGCAAGAAGGGCTTCGACCCGCTGATGGGTGCGCGCCCGATGCAGCGCCTGATCCAGGACACCATCCGTCGCGCCCTGGCTGACGAGCTGCTGTTCGGTCGTCTGGTCGATGGCGGCCGCCTGACGGTGGATGTCGACACCGAGGGTCAGGTGCAGCTCGACATTCAGCCCAACCCGCCCAGCAAGGGCAAGGGCAAGGCCGATCGGAGCACGGAGCCCGCGCCCGCCGGCTGAGGAGGGGCCGCCGGTGCTCAGGCGCCGGCGGGGTCCTGGCGGAAGTAGGCGGCCAGCAGCGCGTAGAGCGGCGGGTCTTCGGCCCGCAGCTCCTGCGGCGCCACGAAAAGGGCCTCCGCCGCCACGGCGAAGAATTCGTCCAGGGCCGCACTGCCATAGGGGTCAATGCAGCTGGGTTCTCGGTGCGCCACACGGTCCGCAAAGCGGTCCCAGGCCAGCGGCAGCTCCGCCAGCCAGCGCTGGCGCAAGGCGGGGTCGCTGATCTCGGGCAGGCCGTTGGCGTCTCCGCCGTGGCGCAGGTCCAGCAGGTGCACGAACTCGTGCACCACCACATTGAAGACGGGCTGCTCCGGGTCGTCGGGCTGCTGCACCGCCTCCCAGCTCAGCATCAAGGGGCCGCCGGGCATGGCCTCGCCGGCCAGCACCTCATCCCATTGGTGCACCACGCCGTGCTCGTCCACCTCTTCGCGCGGGGCCAGCACCTCGCCAGGGTGCAGCACGATGCCCACCGTGCCGTCGTACAGCGCCAGATCCAGGCGCAGCACCGGCAGGCAGGCCTGGGCCGCCACGGCCAGCGCCATGGCATCGGTCAGCTGCAGCTCGCCGCTGGTGTGGAAGCGCTTGCGGGCCAGGAACAGGCTGCACAGGCGCCGCAGTTCGGCCAGGTCCGCGGCGCTGCGCCGGGCAATGAAGGGGTAGCTGGCCAGCAGGGCGTGCCAGAGCGGCTCTGGGATCGCGAAGCGCTGCAGCTGTCGCTGCTCGCGCCAGCGTCGCCAGCGCGCCCACAGGCTCATGGCTGCGGCAGGCGCTGCCAACCCTGGGGGCTGAAGAGCATCACTTCGCCGCGCGCGCCGCCGTGGTCATGGTCCCAGTCGCTCAGCACCAAGCGCTGGGCGCCGCCGGGCAGTGCGTGCCGGGCCGGGCGATGGGTGTGGCCATGCAGCAGGGTCTGGGCGCCATGGCGCTGCAGCAGGGCGGCGCAGGCCTGGGCGTCCAGGTCGGCATAGGGCCCGTCCGCCTGGGCCTGCTGGCTGGCGTCGCGCATCTGCGCCGCTAACTGCAGACGTGTGGCCAGCGGCTGGGCCAGAAAGCCCTGTTGCCAGGCCGGCTGCCGCACCTGGGCTCGAAAGGCCTGGTAGGGGCGGTCCTCCAGGCATTCGGCGTCGCCGTGCACCAGCACGACACGCTGCCCGAAGGCCTGCAGACAGACCTCCTCAGCGAGCAACTGCAGGCCGCAGGCCTCGGCCATCGCCGTGCCGAGCAGGAAGTCGCGATTGCCATGCTGGAAATACACCGGACGCGCGGCGGCGCAGGTGCTCAGCAGCGCCACCACGGCCTGTGCCCAGGGCAGTTCGCGGGCGTCGTCGCCCACCCAGGCCTCGAACAGATCGCCCAGGATGAAGAGCGCGTCCGCATCCAGAGCTTGCAGCGCGCGCTGCAGGGCGAGCAGGGTTCTCGGGGTGTCCGGCCCGAGGTGCAGGTCGGAGATGAAAGCAAGGCGCCGCCACGCGGGCGGCGCCTGGATTTGATCGAAGCGCAGACTCAGACCTCGACGGCCTTCTCGACGACGATGGGCTCGACCGGGACGTTCTCGTGGAAGCCGGAGCGGCCGGTGCGCACCTTCTCGATGGCATCGACGATGCCCTGGCCCTCGACCACGCGGCCGAACACCGCGTAGCCCCAGCCGGAACCGGACTCGCTCTTGAAGTCGAGGAAGTCGTTGTCCACGGTGTTGATGAAAAACTGCGCCGAGGCCGAGTGCGGGGCGTTGGTGCGCGCCATGGCCAGCGTGTACTTCAGGTTCTTCAGGCCGTTGTTGGCCTCGTTCTGGATCGGCGCCTCGGTGGGCTTTTGCTGCATCTCGGCTGTGAAGCCGCCGCCCTGGATCATGAAGCCCTTGATGACGCGGTGGAAGATCGTGCCGTCGTAGTGGCCGCGGCGCACATAGCCGAGGAAGTTCTCGGCCGAGATCGGTGCCTTCTCGGTGTCGAGCTCGATGCGGATCAGGCCCTGGTTGGTGTGCAGTTCAACTTGCTTGGTGCTCATTTCTTGATCTCCACGCTGGCTTTGAGGATGAGGATGGGGGTTTCGGGCACGTTGCCGTGCATGCCGCGGTCGGCCACGGGCACGGCGCGGATCTTGTCCACCACTTCCATGCCGGACTCCACCTTGCCGAACACCGTGTAGCCGAAGCCGTCCGGCGACATGTCAGCATCCAGGCGCTGGTTGTCCACCACGTTGATGAAGAACTGCGCGGTGGCTGAATTCGGGTCGCCGGTGCGCGCCATGGCGATGCTGCCGCGCAGGTTCGACAAGCCGTTGCGCGATTCGATGGGAATCGGCGCGCGGGTGGGTTTTTGCTGCATCTGCGGCGTGAAGCCGCCGCCCTGGATCATGAAGTCGGCGATGACGCGGTGAAAGATCGTGCCGTTGTAATGCCCGGCCTTCACGTACTGCAGGAAGTTGGCCACGGTCTTGGGCGCCTTGGTGGCGTCCAGCTGCAGGCGGATGTCGCCCATGCTGGTCTTGAGCAGCACGGTCTGGGCGCTGGCAGCCAGCGGGGCCAGGGCCAGCAGGGAGCTGAGGAGGAGTTTGCGAAGCATGGGTTCAGCGCTGCGGGGCGCGCAGCAGGGGTTCAAGAAGCTTGAGCTTTAGTTGCACGCTGCCGGGTGCGGGCGACTGCGCGGCGCGCAGATAGGCGCGTTGCGCCAGGCGCAGAAGCAGATCGCCGAGGTTTTCCTGCGCTTGCCAATGCTCGGGGTGCAACTGCACGGCGCGCTCCAGCAGATGCTGCGCGGCGTCGAGATCACCGCGCTGCGCGAGGATGACGGCGAGGTTGTTCTGCGCCTCGCTGTGGTCCGGGAATTCTTCGATCAGCGACCGCAGCAGTTGCTCGGCGCTGCCGGTCTGGCCCTGCTCCTGACGCATCCAGGCCAGAGCAAAGCGCAATTTGGCGTCGCGCGGCTGGGTCGTCAGGGCCGCTTCCAGGGTGTTGACAGCCTCGGCCTGCCGGCCGGCATACCAATGCGATTGCGCCTGTTCCAGCGCGCCCTGGGCCTGCGCCGGCAGGGTCAGGGCCCAGAGCAGGGCGAGGAGGGAGAGGGGGCGGAACGACAGCGTCATGTAGGGGCGCGCCACCCGGACTGCGAGGGGGCGCTGGATATACTGACCGATCATTCTAGGGAGCCGCAGCGGCGGTTCCGTTTCCGTCCTAGGGATGCTCCGGCCTCGCCCCCGCGCCGGCCCACGCTACCCTCCCCGGTCCTCGCACCGGGCCCCCTCCGAAGACCCATGTCCCTGCGCATCTACAACACGCTCACGCGAGCGGTCGAAGACTTCGTGCCCCTGGTTCCCGGTGAAGCCGGGATGTACGTCTGCGGCATGACGATCTACGACCTGTGCCACGTGGGACATGCGCGCATGATGATGGCCTTCGATGTGGTGTACCGCTGGCTGCAGGCCAGCGGCTACCGCGTGACCTATGTGCGCAACATCACCGACATCGACGACAAGATCATCAAGCGGGCGGTCGAGCGCGGCATGAGCATCCGCGCGCTGACCGACGAAATGATCGCGGCGATGCGCGAAGACATTGGCGCACTGGGCATTGCCACGCCCACCATCGAGCCGCGCGCCACCGAGTACGTGCCGCAGATGATCAGCTTGATCGAGCGGCTGGAGGGCAAGGGCCTGGCCTATCGCGCCGACAACGGCGATGTGAATTACGCGGTGCGCAAGTTCCCCGGTTACGGCAAGCTTAGCGGCAAGTCGCTGGACGACCTGCGCGCCGGCGAGCGCGTGGAAGTAGACCGCGGCAAGCACGACCCGCTTGACTTTGTGCTGTGGAAAGCGGCCAAGGAAGACGAGCCCCAGGACGCCAAGTTCCCCGGCGCCCCCTACAGCCTGGGCCGTCCGGGTTGGCACATCGAGTGCTCGGCCATGAGCTGCGCCACGCTGGGCGAGTCCTTCGACATCCATGGCGGCGGCATGGACCTGCAGTTCCCGCACCATGAGAACGAGATCGCCCAGTCGGAAGGCGCGGGCCTGCCCTTCGCCCGCTATTGGCTGCACAACGGTTTCCTGAACGTCGATGACGAGAAGATGTCCAAGAGCCTGGGCAACTTCTTCACCATCCGCGAAGTGCTGCAGCGCTACGACGGCGAGACCCTGCGCTTCTTCATGCTGCGCACGCATTACCGCCGTCCGTTTAACTTCAGCGACGCCCACATCGAAGACGCCCGCCAGGCACTGCGCCGTCTTTACACCGCACTGGATGCGGTGAGGGCCGAGCTGCCCCCCGCCATCGACTGGAGCCAGGGCCATGCCGCGGCCTTCAAGGCGGCGATGGACGAGGACTTCAACACGCCGCAGGCCCTGGCCGTGCTGTTCGAGCTGGCCGCCGAGGTCAACCGCAGCGCGTCGCCCGCCGCCGCCGGCCTGCTCAAGGCTCTGGGGGCGTGCTTGGGCATCCTGCAAGGCGTACCGCGCGACTACTTGCAAGGTGGTGCTGCGGTGGATGCCGCCTGGATCGAAGAGCGCATTGCCGCCCGCGCAGCGGCCAAGGCGGCGCGCGACTTTGTCCAGGCCGATGCCATCCGGGCTGAGTTGATCCACCGGGGTGTGACGCTCAAGGACGGGCCCGAGGGCACCAGTTGGGTGGCCAACTGATGGCGCCCAAGCTGGGCGTCACGCCCGAGTACTGGGACGAAGCCTGCAAGCACCTGGCCAAGCGCGACCGGGTGATGAAGAAGCTCATCCCGCAATTCGGCGAAGCTCGCTTGCAGAACAAGGGCGATGCCTTCACCACGCTGGCACGCTCCATCGTCGGCCAGCAGATCTCGGTGAAGGCGGCGCAGTCGGTCTGGGATCGTTTCGTCGGCCTGGTGGGCGGCCCCAGCCACAAGCTGGCGCCGGCGGCTGTGCTGGTTCATGAAGTGGCGGCGCTGCGCGAGGCCGGCCTGTCCGTGCGCAAGGCCGAGTACTTGCGCGACCTCGCCGATCACTTCCAGGCCGGCCAGGTGCATGTGCGCCAATGGGCGCAGATGGACGACGAAGCCATCATTGACGAGTTGGTGGCGATTCGCGGGATCGGCCGCTGGACGGCCGAAATGTTCCTCATCTTTCACCTGATGCGGCCTAACGTGCTGCCTTTGGATGACATCGGCCTCATCAAAGGCATCAGCGTGAACTACTTTTCCGGCGAGCCGGTGTCGCGTGCCGAGGCGCGCGAGGTCGGTGAGAACTGGGCGCCGTTCCGCTCCGTGGCCACCTGGTACCTGTGGCGCAGTCTGGATCCGCTGCCGGTTGAATACTGAAGTCCGTGAAGCGTTCGACCGACCGTTCGGTCGATTGCGGCTTGCCCGGAGGCCCGTCAGGCCCGCATCTGCGAGAATCTGTGACATGAGCAAACGCCACTTCCTCGAATTCGAGCAGCCGATTGCCGAGCTGGAGTCCAAGATCGACGAGCTGCGCTACGTGCAGTCCGAGTCGGCCGTGGACATCTCGGAAGAGATCGACCGCCTCTCCAAGAAGAGCCAGCAGCTCACCAAGGACATCTATTCCGGGCTGGCGCCCTGGCAGATCTACCAGATCGCCCGCCATCCCCAGCGCCCGCAGACGCTGGACTACTGCCGCGAACTCTTCACCGACTTTGTCGAACTGCACGGCGACCGCCATTTCGCCGACGACCTGGCGATCGTGGGCGGCCTGGCCCGTTTCAACGGTCAAGCGTGCATGGTCATCGGCCACCAGCGCGGTGCCGACGCCAAGGAGCGCGCGCTGCGCAATTTCGGCATGCCGCGCCCCGAGGGCTACCGCAAGGCGCTGCGCCTGGCCAAGCTGGCCGAGAAATTCCGGCTGCCGGTGTTCTGCTTCATCGACACGATGGGCGCCTACCCCGGCATCGGTGCCGAGGAGCGCGGCCAGAGCGAAGCCATCGGCCGCAACATCTTTGAGTTCGCGCAGCTGGAAGTGCCGCTGATCGCCACCGTCATCGGCGAGGGGGGTTCGGGCGGTGCGCTGGCCATTGGCGTGGCCGACCAGGTGCTGATGCTGCAGTTCAGCGCCTACTCGGTGATTTCGCCGGAAGGCTGTGCGTCGATCCTGTGGAAGTCGTCCGATCGTGCCGCCGAAGCGGCCGAGTCGCTCGGCATCACTGCCCATCGGCTGAAGGCCATGGGCCTGATCGACAAGATCGTCAACGAGCCTGTGGGCGGCGCGCACCGCGATCCCAAGGGCATGGCCTCTTCGCTCAAGCGCGCGCTCACCGATGCGCTGCGCCAGGTCAGCGACCTCAAGGTGGACGAGCTGCTGGATCGCCGCCAGGAGCGCCTGCTGGCCTATGGCCGTTACACCGACACCAAAGCCCGGTGATGCTGTTGCCGTCGCGTTCAGCGGCGGCCTGGATTCCACCGCGCTCTTGCTAGCCACCGCCCGCCAGGCGGTGGCTTTGCATTTACGGGTGCTGGCCCTGCATGTGCATCACGGCCTGCAGCCCGAGGCCGATGCCTGGGTGGCGCATGCGCAGGCCGTAGTCGCAAAGCTTGGGGCCGCCGGTTGGCCGGTGGAGCTGCAGGTGTACCGGCTGCAAGGGCAACCGCTGCCGGGCGACAGCGTGGAAGCCTGGGCGCGGCGCGAGCGCTACGCGGCCCTGGCCGCGATGGCCAAGGTGGCGGGGGCCAGCTTGATCCTGCTCGGCCAGCACGCCGAAGACCAGGCCGAAACCGTGCTGCTGCAGGCCCTGCGCGGTGGCGGCCCGGCCGGCCTAGCCGCTATGCCGGCACAGTGGCAAAGCGCCGGCTTGCACTGGTGCCGGCCCTGGTTGCAGCGGCCGCGCCGGGCCTTGCAGGCCTTGGTCGAGGCGGCCGGCCTGCCCTTCGTGCAGGACCCGAGCAACCAGAACCCGCGCTATGCGCGCAGCCGGTTGCGCCAGCAGCTGATGCCCGTGCTGGTGGCGCAGTTTCCGCAGGCCGTCACGGTGCTGGGTGAGGTGGCGCGCCATGCGGCGCAGGCGCGCGCGCTGGCCGACGAGGTGGCCGCGCTGGACCTGCCGGCCTGCCGCACCGAGCAGGGCGGTCTGCGCCATGCTGCTTGGGCGGCGCTGCCGCCAGCGCGCCGGCGCAATGTGCTGGCGGCCTGGCTGGCGCCGCAGTTGCCGGCAGGCGTGCCGGTCTCGCTGCTGAACCGCCTGATGAGCGAATGGCAAGGCCTGGGCCGGCGCTGGCCGGCACCGGGGGGCTGGGTGCATTCGCGCAAGGGCGTGCTCGGGCTGGAGCTTTCGCGCGCCACGAAGTAACTCTGGAGCGGGTTTTCCCGGGCGGATCCCTAGAATCGGGCCTTCTTTCGCCTGAAACCCGTAACCCGGTTACATCATGGCCCTGATTGTTCACAAGTATGGTGGCACCTCCATGGGCTCCACCGAGCGCATCCGCAACGTCGCCAAGCGGGTCGCCAAATGGGTGCGGGCCGGCCACCAACTGGTGGTGGTGCCCTCGGCCATGTCGGGCGAGACCAACCGTCTGCTCGGGCTGGCCAAAGAGCTCTCGCCCGAGGTGGTGACGCCGCCGATCCAGCGCGAGCTCGATGCGATTGCCGCCACCGGCGAGCAGGTTTCGGTGGGCCTGCTGTCGATCGCGCTCCAGAGCGAGGGCATGGAGGCCGTCAGCTACAGCGGCTGGCAGGTGCCGATCCGTACCGACAGCAGCTACACCAAGGCGCGCATCCAGAGCATCGACGACGCCAAGGTGCGCGCCGACCTGGCCGCGGGCCGTGTCGTCGTCATCACCGGCTTCCAGGGCATCGACGAGGAAGGGAACATCACCACGCTGGGCCGTGGCGGTTCCGACACCTCGGCCGTGGCCGTGGCGGCCGCGATGAAGGCCGATGAATGCCTGATTTACACCGATGTGGACGGGGTCTACACCACCGACCCGCGCATCGTGCCCGAGGCGCGCCGCATGGCCACGATCAGCTTCGAAGAAATGCTGGAAATGGCTTCGCTCGGCAGCAAGGTGCTGCAGATCCGTTCGGTGGAATTCGCCGGCAAGTACCGTGTGCCGCTGCGCGTGCTCTCCAGCTTCACGCCCTGGGACATCCCGATCGACGAGGAAGCCAAGTCCGGCACCCTGATCACCTTTGAAGAGGACGAAAACATGGAACAAGCTGTCGTCTCCGGCATCGCCTTCAACCGCGACGAGGCCAAGGTGACCCTGCTGGGCGTGCCCGACAAGCCGGGCGTGGCCTTTCAGATCCTGGGCCCGGTGGCCGATGCCAACATCGACATCGACGTCATCATCCAGAACGTCAGCCACGACGGCCGCACCGACTTCAGCTTCACCGTGCACCGCAATGACTACGCGCGCTGCTTGGATCTGCTGAAGACCAAGGTGGCCCCGGCCACCGGCGCCGCGCAGGTGCTGGGCGACCCGAAGATCTGCAAGGTCAGCATCGTGGGCATCGGCATGAAGAGCCATGTGGGCGTGGCCGCCAAGATGTTCCGCTGCCTGTCGGAAGAGGGCATCAACATCCAGATGATCTCGACCAGCGAGATCAAGACCTCCGTCGTCATCGACGAGAAGTACATGGAGCTGGCCGTACGCGCGTTGCACAAGGCCTTCGATTTGGATCGGCCTGCAGAAAATTAAAAAATCTCTGCCATAATGCAGGGCTTCGCCGGAGACGTGACCGAGTGGCCGAAGGTGCTCCCCTGCTAAGGGAGTATGTGGGCAAAACCTGCATCGAGGGTTCGAATCCCTCCGTCTCCGCCAGATAAGTAAACGCCCTGATCGCTTGCGGTCAGGGCGTTTTGCTTTGTGCGTTCGGCCGCGCGCTCTAATGCCCGCATGCCTGACCACCGCGACCTTCAGCTCTTCACCGAACGCCTGCAATTGCGCCCCCTGCGGGCGGGCGATGCGCAGGCTCTGTTCGGCATCCACTCCGACCCGGCCTTCACGCGCTACTGGAGCAGTGCGCCCTGGACGGAGCTTGCGCAGGCCCAGCAGCTGATCGAGCAGGATCAGCTGGACCTCGCGCGGGGTGAGCATGTGCGCCTGGGGCTGGTGCGGCGCGCCGACGATGCGCTGCTGGGCACCTGCACGCTCTACAAGATCCACGCCGGCAACCGTCGTGCCGAGGTGGGCTACGGCCTGGGGCCCCGGCACTGGGGCCAAGGCTATGCCCGCGAGGCGGTGGCCGCGCTGCTGGATTGGGGCTTTGGCCCGCTGAACCTGCACCGCGTCGAGGCCGACATCGACCCCGAGAACCTCGCCTCGGCCCAGTTGCTGCAGCGCCTGGGCTTTCAGCTCGAAGGCCGGCTGCGCGAGCGCTGGATCGTGGCCGGCCAGGTGTCGGATTCGGCAATCTACGGACTGCTGGCGCGCGAGTGGAAGGCGCGCGCCAGCGCCTGATCAGCTCAGGGCTTCGATCGGTCGCAACTGCAGCGCCAGCCGGGTGTGGCGCCACACCGCGGCGGCCAGCACCAGCAGCGTCAGCGCGGCCGCGGCCAGCAGCGGCAGCATCAGGCCGGGCAGGGGGGCCACGCGCTCCTGGTAGCCGCCCAGGTAGATCGACCCAAGCCAGCCGGCCAACGGCAGGCTCAGCAGCGCGGCCAGCGTCAGCGGGGTGCGGAACTCGCTCACTACGGTGCGCACGATGTCCAGCGCGCCGGCACCGTGCAGTCGGCGCAGCACCAGCTCGGCGCGGCGGCGTCGCAGGGTGTCGGCCACCAGGGCATAGGCGCCGATCGCCGCAACCCCCACCGCCAGCAGGGCCAGCGCGGCCAGCAGACCGGTCAGCTGGGCCTCCTGCTGGTAGGCCCGCGAACGCTGCTCATCGACGCTGCGCACATAGCGCACCAGCGGCGCCCCGATGTCCTTCCAAGCCTGATCCAGCGCGGCGCGCAGGGCCGGCAAGTCGGGGCCGTACAAGGTCAGATTGCTGTGGGGTTCGTCGCTGACCAGAAAGCCTTGGGCCTGCGGCGCCTCGCGCACGCCTTCCTGCTTCACCGCGGCCACCACGCCGACGACGCGGCGCGGGTCCTGGCCTTCCTGCAGGTAGTCGCCGCCGCCGCGCAGCACCGCGCCCAACGCGGCCTGCGGGGTGGCAAAGCCCAACGCTCGGGCGGCGCGCTCGTCAAGCACCAGCAACTTTTCGCCGCTGCTGGCGCGCGGTTCGCCTGCCAGCAGCTTCATGCCGTAGGTGGCGAAGTAGCCGGGTGAGACGTGGGTCAGGCGCAGCACCTGTTTGTGGCCGCTGGCGCTGACATGCACCTCTTGCTGACCGCGCGTGTCGCGCGCCGGCACGGCGCTGCTGAAGCCCCAGTGCTGCACGGCCGGGTGGCGGCTCAGCGCGGCCAGCAAGGGGGCGGCCTTGGGGGCGTCGGCCGGCGTGGCCCAGACGGTCATGACGAGCCGGTTCTCGGTGGCGAAGCCGCGATCGGCCTGCAGCAGGTGCCGGTGCTGCAGCGCCAGCACGCCGGTCAGGGCCAGCAGCAGCAGGGCGCCGGCCAGTTGCAGGGCCAGCAGCAGCTGGCGCACGCGCCGGCCCCAGGGGCCCTCGCTGGCGGTGCGGCCCTGCAGCGCCGGGGCGGGGGCGCGGCGCAGCGCGGCCCAGGCCGGCAGGGCGAGCGCCAGCGGCAGCAGCAGCGCGCAAACGGCGAACAGGCCAGCCAGGGCCGCGCGCGGCGGCGGGTCGGCCAGGTTCAGCGCGGGCGGCAGGCCCAGCCAGGCGCTGAGCGCCGGGGCCAGCCACCAGGCCAGCAGCAGCGCACCGGCGCCGGCCAGCAGCAGGGGCAGCAGCAGCTCGGCGGCCCAGAGCTGCAGCAGCTGCTGCGCGCTGGCGCCCACGCTGCGGCGCAGGGCGGTTTCGCGCTGGCGCTGCAGCAACTGGGCGGCTTGCAGGTTCATGGTGTTGATGGCGGCCAGCAGCAGCAGCAGGGCGCTGGCGGCGCCCAGGGCGCCGACCTGCAGCCAGCGCGTGTCGTTCTCGGGGCCGGCAAAGGGCAGTTCGGCCAGGGGCAGGCCGCGGAAGTAGGCGGCCTCGCGGCCGGCCTTCCAGTCCGCCGGCAGCTCGGTATAGCCAGGGCTGGCCCGGAAGGCCTCGCGCATCCAGGGGCCGATTTGCGCCGCCGTGCCACCGGGGCGCAAGCGCGCGAACACACGGCCGTTGACCATGTAGATGGCCTGGCGGTCCTGCTCGTTCAGCGCATTGGCCTGGCTGTCGAAGCCGGCCAGCAGCTGGTACTCGGGCAGCGGGGTGCGGGCGTCGGGGTCGGGGACGACCGCGGTGACCACATAGCTCTTGCCATCGGACTCCAGGCTGCGCCCCAGCGCCAGCTGCGGCGGCAGCTCGCCCCAGAGCCGGCGCACCAAGCTTCGGGTCAGGGCCAGGGCGTTGCGCCGCTGCAGGGTGGCGTGCAAGTCGCCGGCCAGCGCGCGCATGCCGAACAGGGTGGCGAGCTCGGGGTCCGCCACCACCAAGTTCAGCGGGCGCAGCTCGCCTTCAACGCGCAGCTTGAAGCCGTCCTCGCTGGCCCGGCTGATCAGGTCGAGCGGCACTCCGCGCTCTTTCAGCAGCGCGCCAAAGGCGACGGGCGAGGCAGCAAACCAGGGGCTGGCCTGTCCGGGCGGGTTGCCCTTGAAGTCCAGCATGACGACGCGCTCGGGCTCGGGGATGGCAGGGTCGGTACTGGCCAGGCCTAAGGCCAGCAGGCCCACCAGCAGGGTGGCGGCAAGGGCCAGCATCAGGCCGCCGGCCGCCACCCCGGTGGCACCGGGACGGCTGCGCAGCGCACGCAGGGCATCCATCAGCAGCGCCTTCATGCCGCCAGCTCCAGCGGGGCGTCCACCAGCACGCGGCCGTCGAGCAGGCGCAGGGTGCGCGACGCCAGCGCCGCGTGCTCGGCGCTGTGCGTCACCATCACCAGCGTCGTGCCCTCGTCGTTGAGTTCGCGCAGCAGGCGCATCACCTCATGGCCGTGCGCGCTGTCGAGATTGCCGGTCGGCTCATCGGCCAGCAGCAGGGCGGGGCGGGCGGCGATGGCGCGGGCGATGGCGACACGCTGCTGCTGGCCGCCGCTGAGCTGGCTGGGGTGGTGGGCGGCGCGGTGCGCCAGGCCCAGGCGCTCCAGCACTTCGGCCACACGCTGGCGCTGGGCCTTGGCGGGCAGCTCGCCGTAGCGCAGCGCCAGCTGCACGTTGTCGGCCACCGTGAGCTCGTCGACCAGATTGAAGCTCTGGAACACGAAGCCGATGCGGCCGCGCCGGATGGCCGCGAGCTCGCGTTCGCTGCGCTGCGTCAGGTCCTCGCCCTGCAGCAGGTAGCGGCCGCTGCTGGGGCGATCCAGCAGTCCCAGCAGGCCGAGCAGGGTGGACTTGCCGCAGCCCGAGGGGCCGGTGATGGCGAGGTACTCGCCGGCTTCGATGCGCAGGTCGACGGCGTCGAGCGCGATGGTTTCAACCGCGCCGGCGCGGTGCCGCTTGCTGATGTGCTGGAGTTCGATCATGGCAGGGCGAGGCGCTCGGCCTCGTGAGGGGGTTGGGAGATCAGGACCTGCTCGCCAGCCTGCAGGCCGGCCAGCACTTCCACCTGGCCGGCCGCGCGGCGGCCGAGCTGCACCGTACGGCGCAGCAGCTGCCCGCCCTGGCGCACATAGAGGCGGCTTTGCACGCCCGGTCCATCGGGCAGCAGCAGGGCCACGCTGGGCGGGCTGAACTGCAGGCGCAGCTCCACCGCCTGGCCGGGGCGCAGGCTGGCCGCGGCCGGCGGCTGGAGCCAGCGCAGCATCACGCGGGCCTTGCCGCCCTGCACCTGGGGCAGGGTCTGGGTCAGCTGCAGCGGGCCCAGGCTGCTGAGTGCCTGCTGGCCCGGCTGCAGGCGCGGCAGGTAGTACTCGTCCAGCTCGGCCACCAGCTGCATGCCGGCGTCCAGGTCATCGATGCGGCCCAGGCGCTCGCCCGGCCGCAGCGTGGCGCCCAGCTGGGGCGTGAAGCCGCTCAGGCGGCCGCTCAAGGGGGCGCGCAGTTGCAGGCGCTCGTGCGTGCGCTGCAGCAGTTGCAGGCCACCCTGCAGGCCGCTGACGGCGCGTGCCATTTCATCCAGGGACTGCTGGCGTGTCAGCGCCTCCTGCGCCTGGTCCTCGCGCGTCTGGGTCAGCAACTGCTCGGCCAACTGCAGCTGGCGCTGCGCCTGATCGAGCGCGGCGCTGGAGACGAAGCCCTGCGCGGCCAGGGTGGCCTGGCGCCGGTATTCGGCCTCGGCCTGCTGCTGCGCGGCCTGCAACTGCAGCAGCTCGCGCCGGCTCTGCGCCAGGCTGGCGGCCTGGGCGCTGCGCTGCGCGGCCATGTTCGCCAGCTGTTGCGCCACCTCGGCACGGCGCTGCATCAGCAGCTGTTCCTGCTCCGGGCTGTGCAGGCGGTAGAGCGGGCTGCCGGCCTCGACCCAATCCCCGTCGCGCACGAAAACCGCTTCGACGCGACCGCTTTCCTGCGCATCCAGCTGCACCGAGCGCAGGGGCTCCACGCGGGCACGCAGGGCGAGCTCGTCGCGGAACTCCCCTTGCCGCACCGGGGCGAGCTGGGCGTTGCGAGCCACCGGTTGGCTGGGCAGGGCCTGGCCGCCCCAGAGCGCCAAGGCGAGCGGAATCAGCAGACCCAGCCCGCCAAGCCCCCAGGGCGCGAGCCGGCGCAGCCGCCCGGTGGGCGGCAGGGCGCGGTCCATCGCGGCGCCAGTGTGCGGTGCCGGCGGGGCGGGGGGCCTGGGAGCGGTAGACATGGCGCCACTGTCGCGGCCGGTCCCGGGCTTGCCCAGCCCCCTGTCCGGAAGCGGACAGCGGCCTCGTCCGGCATCGCCCAGGCGGCGAAGATGCGGGCCGTGATGAGCCCCACGCCGCCAATCCTGCTGCTTGACGACGATCCGGACGTCGGCCTCGCCGCCCAACTGCTGCTGCAGCGCCGTGTCGCCCCGGTGCATTGCATCCAGCGCCCGGCCGAGCTGCTGGCCGCGCTGGATCGCCTGCGCCCCGGCTTGTTGCTGCTGGACCTGAACTTCGGCCCGGGCCGCAGCGATGGCGCCCAGGGCCTGCGCCTGCTGGCCGAGGTGCAGGCGCGGCCGCAGCCCCCGGCCGTGGTGGTGATGACGGCCTATGCCGAGATCGACCTGGCGGTGCAGGCGGTCAAGCGCGGAGCCTTCGATTTCCTCACCAAACCCTGGGACAACCCCCGCCTGGTGGCCACCTGCCGGGACGCCTTGCAGTTGACCCCGCGCGAAGCCGCGGAGACCGTGGCGGGGGCGCCGGCCGAGCCACCGCGCTCGTTGGCGGTGCAGGAGCGGGCCGCCGTGCTGGCCGCCATGGCCGAGGCGCAGGGCAATCTGAGCGCGGCCGCGCGGCTGCTCGGTCTTTCGCGTGCGGCCCTATACCGGCGCCTGGACAAACATGGGCTCTGAGCGCTGGCGTGCCCTGGCGGGCTTGGCGCTGGCGGTGGCGGCCGGTGCCGCCGCCGGCCAGGCCAGCGCGCGCTGGCTCAGTGCGGCCGCCCTGCTGCTGCTGGCCGCGCTGGCCCTGGGCTGGCCTCGCCGCGTGGCCGTACCGCCCCAGCCGGAGCCGCCCGCGCCCGCGCCGCCGCCCGACGCCCTGGCGCGCCTGCAGATCCAGCTGGAGCACCTGCCGGCAGCCAGCTGGGTGCTGACCGGCGCGGGCCGGCTGCAGCCGCTGAGCCAGCGCGCCCGCCGCCTGCTGGCCCCCGGCGCGGTGCAGGACGCGGCGGCGCTGCAAGCCTTGCTGATCGAGCGCGCGCGCGCCGGTCAGGCCGGCCAGCTGCAGCTGGAAACCGAGCGCGGCAGCGAGCGCTGGAGCCTGGCCCTGCAGCCCCTGCAGCTGGCGGGCGAAGCCCAGGTGCTGCTGGTGCTGCTGCCACTGGAATCGGCGCTGGAAAGCGAGCGCCTGCTGGCCTGGCAGCAGCTGGTGCAGGTGCTGACGCACGAGATCATGAACTCGCTCACGCCCATCGCCAGCCTGAGCCAGGGTGCGCTGGAGCTGCTGGACGACCCCGAGGCGGGTGACGAGCTGCGCCTGGCGCTGGACACCATCGCCCAGCGCGCCGCCGGTCTGCAGCGCTTTGTGGCCGACTACCGCCGCCTGAGCCAGCTGCCGCCGCCGCAGCTGGAGCCGGTGGACCTGGGCGCGCTGCTGGCACGCCTGCAGGCCGCCGTGGCGCCGGCCTGGGCTGCACGCGGTGGGGCCGCGCAGGTGGACTTGGCCCACCCCGGCCTGCGCCTGCAGGCCGACCCGGCGCAGTTGGAGCAGGCGCTGCTGAACCTGATACGCAACGCCGAGAACGCCACTTGCGACACCCCACAGCCGCGGCTTTGGGTCGAGGCGCGCCTGTCGCGCGGCGGGCGCCTTCGCATTAGCGTGCGCGACAACGGCCCCGGGGTGCCCGCCGGGCTGGAGCAGCAGATCTTTCTGCCCTTCTTCAGCGCCACGCCGGGTGGGCATGGCATCGGCCTGACGCTGACGCGTCAGCTCGTGCATGGCATGGGCGGCCGGCTGCGCCATGCGCGGCCCCTGGAGGGCGGGGCGGCCTTTGTGCTGAGCTTCTGAGGCCGCTCAGGACCTGATCGGGCGCCGATCAGGCGCCGGCCAATGCCGCGCAGGCGCGGCGCAGGCGCCGCTCGGCTTCGTCTGCCACCGGCTTGACACCGGGTTTGCCCACCAGGGCCACCATGGTCTGCGGATCCAGGAAGCCGACCACTACCCGGCCCGGAACCTCTTCGCGCACGATGACGTTGCAGGGCAGCAGCAGGCCGATGTCGGGCTCGGCCTGCAGGGCCTGGTGGGCCAGCGGCGGGTTGCAGGCGCCCAGGATGCGGTAGGGCCGCATCTCGGCGCCCAGCTTTTCCTTCATGGCGTGCTGCACGTCGATGTCGCTAAGCACGCCAAAGCCCTCGGCCTTAAGGGCGGC
Organism: Inhella sp.; assembly: GCF_041912635.1. Lineage (GTDB taxonomy): Bacteria > Pseudomonadota > Gammaproteobacteria > Burkholderiales > Burkholderiaceae_C > Inhella. The sequence continues at coordinate 50,376 of NZ_JAYRMO010000015.1, read as the reverse complement.
CGTGGTGCGGCTCAAGGCCTCGTCAAAGCTCAGGCCAGTCAGGGTGGTGGTGAATCCGTACATCGCAGTCCTCGCTTCTTGCGGTTGGGGTAAGGCTTTCATTGTTCGGCGGCCGGCTGGCTGCCGGTGCGCGCGCTGCTGCATGGGGCAGGCATTTGCTGGGCCTTACCGGTAGTCGCTGGCGGACCGGGCGGAAACGGCGTAGACTGATAAGTAACTGATTACTTACCAATTCGCAAAGCTCGCCATGCCCGCCCGACTGCCCACCGAAGAACGCCAGGCTGAAATCGTGGCCGCCGCCCTGCGCCTAGCCGGCGAATGCAGCCCGGCCCAGATCACCACCGCCGACATCGCCACCGCAGTGGGGGTGACCCAAGGCGCCTTGTTCAAGCATTTCTTGAGCAAAGACGCCATCTGGCTGGCTGCCATGGGCTGGGTGCATGCCAGTCTGCTGCGGGCCCTGCAGGAAGCGGCGGACGCGGCGGCCACGCCCCTGGCCGCGCTGGAGGCGGTGTTCCATACCCACGTGGGCTTTGTGGTGGCCCACCCCGGCGTGCCGCGTGTCATCTTTCATGAGCTTCAGCAGCCGGCGGATTCGCCATCCAAGCGGGAAGTTCGCATGCTGCTGCAGGACTACCGGCAACTGCTGCTGCGCCTGCTGGGCCAGGCGGTGGCACAGGGGCAGTTGCGGGGCGATCTGGACGCCGAGGCAGCCGCCACCGGCTTCGTCGGGTTGATCCAGGGCCTGGTGATGCAGTCCATGCTGGCCGGGCAGCCGGCGGCCATGCGCCAGCTAGCGGGCCGTGTGCTGATGCTGTACCTGCGTGGCGTGGGAGCCGGGGCATGAGGCGCCTGGCCCCGCTGCTGCTGGCTGTGTTGGGCTCGGCCCTGCTGGCCGCCTTGCTGTTCGGCGCACTGCGCGCCGGGCCGCTGGCGCCTGTCCGCGTCACGGTAGCGCAGGCGCAGCAGGCGCGTATCGCGCCGGGCCTGTTTGGCATCGGCACCGTGGAGGCTCGCCGCAGCATGCTGATTGGCCCGACCACGCCGGGGCGCGTCAAGGCCGTGGCGGTGGATGTGGGTGAGCTTGTGAAGGCCGGCCAGTTGCTGGCCGAAATGGATCCGGTGGATCTGGACGCCCGCCTGGCCGCGCTGGACGCCGCCAGTGCACGCGCCGCCAGCGCAAGGCAGGCCGCACAGGCGCAGCAGGTCGATGCGCGGGCGCGCCAGGCCCTGGCGGCGGCCACGCTGCAGCGCCATGCGGAACTGGCGGCCCAGAACTTCATCAGCCCCGGGGCGCTGGAGGCCCGCCAGCAGGAGCTGGCGTCCGCCCAGGCCGCCTTTAGCGTCGCACAGGCCAACCAGGCGGCCGCGCGCCTGGAGGAACAGCGCCTGCAGGCCGAGCGCGCCGGCCTGCGCCTGCAGCGCGCCCAGGTGCAGCTGCGGGCGCCGATCGATGCGATGGTGGTCGGCCGTGATGCCGAGCCCGGTTCCACCCTGATGGCCGGCCAGGCCGTGCTGCGCCTGATTGACCCCGCCTCGCTCTGGGTCAGGCTGCGGCTGGACCAAGGCCGTTCGGCCGGCCTGAGCGCCGGACTGCCGGCCCAGATCGTGCTGCGTTCCGACCCAGACCACCCGCGCGCCGGCCAGGTGGAGCGAGTGGAGGCGCTCAGCGACAGCGTGACCGAGGAGCGCGTAGCCCAGGTGCGCTTTGAGCAGTTGCCGGCCACGCTCTCGGTAGGCGAACTGGCCGAGGTGACGCTGACCCTGCCGCCCAGCGCGCCGGCGCCAACCGTTCCCAATGCCGCCATCCGCCGCCTGCAAGGGCGCAGTGGGGTGTGGCAGGTGGACGCCGGCGGTCTGCGCTTTCAAGCCGTGCGCCTGGGGCCCAGCAGCTTGGACGGGCGAGTCCAGGTGCTGGAAGGCCTGGCCACCGGTGCCACCGTGGTGGTGCACAGCGAAAAGGCGCTGGACGCGCGCAGCCGCATCCGCGTGGTGGCGGCGCTGGCCGGGCCGCAGCCGTGATCAGCCTGGCGGGCCGGGACATCCTGCATGCCTGGGGCAAGTTCGTGCTTACCGGCATCGGCCTGGGCCTGCTGATCGGCGTCACCCTCACCATGGCGGGCGTGTACCGCGGCATGGTGGACGATGCGCGCGCCCTGCTGAGCAACAGTGGTGCGGACCTGTGGGTCGTCCAGCAGGACACCCAGGGCCCCTATGCCGAGGCCTCCAGCCTGCGCGATGACGTGGTGCGCAGCGTGCGCGGGCTGCCGGGCGTGGCGCGGGCGGCCAACATCACCTACCTGACGATGCAGGTGCGGCGTGTCGGCCGGGCGGATGAAGAGCGCGAGGTGCGCGCCATGGTGGTGGGTTATGAATCAGGTCAGTCGGGCCAGGCCGGCCAGCCTGGCGAACCGGGCTACCTGGTGGCGGGCCGGCAACTCACCCGAAACCACTACGAGGCCGTGGCCGATGTGCGCACCGGCTTCGCGCTGGGCGAGCGGATACGCATCCGGCGCCACGACTACACCGTGGTCGGCCTCACGCGCCGCCAGGTGTCTTCCGGCGGCGACCCCATGGTTTTCATTCCGCTGAAGGACGCTCAGGAAGCGCAGTTTCTGAAGGACAACGAGGCCATCCTGAACGAACGTGCGCGCAGTGCCGCCAACCCGGCCTTCAACCGCCCGGGCGTGCCGGGCCTGCTGGAAGGGGTGCGGGCTGCCTTGGCCAGCAACCACCAGGTCAACGCCATCCTGGTGCAGTTGCAGCCGGGCACGCCCGCCGAGACGGTGGCCGAGCCAGTGCGCCGCTGGAAGCACCTGGAGGCCTACACCCGCGCGCAGATGGAAGAGATCCTGGTGGCCAAGTTGATTGCCACTTCAGCCCGGCAGATCGGCCTCTTTCTGGTGATCCTGGCCGTGGTCAGCGCGGCCATCGTGGCCTTCATCATCTACACCATGACGCTGGGCAAGATCCGCGAGATTGCGGTCCTCAAGCTCATCGGCACCCGCAACCGCACCATTGCCGCCATGATCTTGCAGCAGGCCTTGGGCCTGGGCCTGATCGGCTTCGCGGTGGGCAAGCTGGCCGCCACGATGTGGGCGCCGGTGTTCCCCAAATACGTGCTGCTGGAAACGGGCGACGCCGTGCGCGGCCTGCTGGTGGTGCTGCTGATCTGTGCACTGGCTAGCACCCTGGCCATCCGCGTGGCGCTGAAGGTCGATCCGGCCGAGGCGATCGGGGGCTGAGATGGCCGAGCCGGGCATCCGCATCGAAGGCCTGCGCAAGCGCTATGGCCAGGGGGACACCGCGGTGGACGCGCTCAAGGACGTGCACCTGCAGGTGGCGCCGGGCGAGGTGGTGGGCCTGGTTGGGCCCTCGGGCTCGGGCAAGAGCACGCTGCTGAAGTGCCTGGGCGCGGTCATCGAGCCCAGCGGCGGCCGCATGGTGCTGGGTGGTGAAACCATCTACGACGAAGGCTGGAAGGCCCGCGACTTGCGCGCGCTGCGGCGCGACCGCATCGGCTTCGTGTTCCAGGCGCCCTACCTGATTCCTTTTTTGGATGTGACCGACAACGTGGCCCTGCTTCCGATGCTGGCCGGCCGCCCCAATGCCGAGGCGCGTGCCCGCGCCCGCGAGCTGTTGAGGGCGCTGGACGTGGAGCACCGCGCGCGCGCCCAGCCCTCGGTGCTATCAGGCGGTGAGCAGCAGCGCGTATCTATCGCCCGCGCGCTGGCCAACCGGCCGCCGGTGATCCTGGCCGACGAACCCACCGCCCCGCTGGACAGCGAACGTGCGCTCGCAGTGGTGGCGATGCTGAATCAGATGGCGGTGCAGCACCATACGGCGGTCATCGTCGTCACCCACGATGAAAAGATCATCCCGACCTTCAAGCGGCTCTATCACATCCGTGATGGCCGCACGCATGAGGTGAGGGGTGAGGGTCGGTCTTGAGCGACAGTGCGGACCCCGCTTTCGGAGACCCCGCCTGTGATCACCATCTATCACAACCCCCGCTGCAGCAACTCGCGCGCCGCACTGGCGCTCCTTCGCCAAGCCGGCCACGAACCCCGGGTGGTGGAGTATCTGCAGACGCTGCCGGACCGTGCCACGCTGAAAGAGCTGGCGCGCGCCAGCGGCCTGGGCCTGCGCGGCCTGCTGCGCAGCAAGGAAGCGGCCTACACCGAGCTGGGCCTGGACGACCCGGCTTTGGATGACGACAGCTTGCTGAATGCGATCGAAAGGTACCCGGTGCTGCTGAACCGGCCCATCGTGGTGGGACCGCGCGGGGTGGCCTTGTGCCGGCCGCCCGAGCGGGTGCTCGATCTGATCTGAAAAAATGCCCGCGCTGCGGGCCTTTCCGTCGGGGGGCGTTCAGGCCTGCAGGTCGTTCCACTCTGGGTGGCGCTGCAAGTAGAGCGCCACATAGCTGCAAGCCGGCACCACCTTGCAACCCTGCTCACGCGCCCATTGCAGGCCGGCCTCCACCACCTGCGCGGCCAGGCCCTGGCCGCGCAGTGCCGGCGGGGTGCCGGTGTGGGTGAAGGTCAGCACCTGGCCCTGGCGAACGTAGTCCAGCTCGCATACACCGCTGGGGTGGCGGCCTTCGAAGCGCTGCTGCCCGGGCAGGTGCTGAATGTCCAGCTTCATTTGCCGCCCAGTTGCATCCACAGGTAGCTGTACTCGATGGCCTGCCAGGTGGCGCGCTGCTCGTTGTCTGCCGCGCCGCCATGGCCGCCTTCGATGTTCTCCCAGTACAGCGGGTTGTGGCCCTGTTCGATCATGCGCGCGGCCATCTTGCGGGCGTGGCCGGGGTGCACGCGGTCGTCCTTGGTGCTGGTGTTGATCAGCACGCGCGGCATCTTCATGTCCTTGCTGACCTTCTGGTACGGGCTGTACTGGCTGATGAAGGCCCAGTCCTCGGCCTTGTCGGGGTCGCCGTACTCGGCCATCCAGGAAGCGCCGGCCAGCAGCTTGTGATAGCGCTTCATGTCCAGCAGCGGCACTTGGCAGACCACGGCGTTGAACAAGTCGGGGCGCTGGGTGACGATGGCGCCCATCAGCAGGCCGCCATTGCTGCCGCCCATGATGCCGAGCTGCTTGGGGCTGGTGATCTTCTTGGCGATCAGGTCCTCGGCCACGGCGATGAAATCGTCGTAGCTGCGCTGCTTGTTCTCGCGGATCGCGGCCTTGTGCCAGGCCGGACCGAACTCGCCACCGCCGCGGATGTTGGCCAGCACGAACACGCCACCCTTGGCCAGCCAGCCGCGGCCGCGGCTGGAGCTGTAGCCAGGGGTCATGCTCACTTCAAAGCCGCCGTAGCCGTAGAGCAGGGTGGGGTTCTTGCCATCCGCCTGCGCGCCCTTGGGGTAGATAACGAAGTAGGGCACGGGGGTGCCGTCCTTGCTGTTGACGAAGTGCTGCTCGGCGCGCATGCCGGCGGCGTCAAACCAGGTGGTGCGGCTCTTCAGGGGCTGGCGCTCGTCGCTGCCCGCGCGCGCCAGCGACAGGGTGTCGGGCGTCAGGAAGTCGGCGTAGTTGATCAGGTAGCGGTCGGCCAGCGCGTCCTTCTTCAGGTCGCTGTCGTACAGGCTGCTGATCGACAGGGTGCCGGGGAAGGGCGCTTGCACGGTGCGCTTGGCGGGCGTCTTGCCGCGGAAGTCCCACTCCTCCAGCTTGGAGGCGACCTTGTCCGAGATGTTCAGCACCACATGCTGCTGGGTGGTGACGAAGCTGGCCAGCGAGCGGGTGCTGGTGGGCTCGAACAGGCTGTTGAACTTCGGCTTGCCGGACAGGAAGTCCTTCCAGCTGCCGACCAGCAGGCTGCCGGCCTTGAAGCCTTGGCCGCCGACGGTCCAATCGGAGCGCAGGCGCACCAGCAGGCGCTCGCCCCAGAGCTGGGGTTGGGCGTCCAGCGGTAGGTCCAGCTTCTGCAGGCCCTTGGGCGTGAGCAGGCGGTATTCGGCGCGGTAGAAGTCGAGCGCGCGCTGGATCAGGGCGCGCTGCTGGGCGCCATGGCCGTCCACGCCCACGCCCACCCAGGTGTCCTTTTGCTCGCCTTCGAACAGGATCTTGGCGCTGGCCAGCGGGGTGCCGCGGGTCCACAGCTTGGCAATGCGCGGGTAGCCGGAATCCGTCATGCTGCCGGGACCGAAATCGGTGCCGACGAAGATCTGGTTCTGGTCGCGCCAGTCCACCTGGCTCTTGGCCTCGGGCAGCTCGAAGCCGCCTTTGACAAAGGCCTTGTCGCGGGTGTCAAACTCGCGCACCGCGGAGGCATCCGAGCCGCCCGGCGAGAGCGAGAGCAGGCAGCGGCGGTAGTCGGGCGCCAGGCAGTTGGCGCCGGCAAACACCCAGCTCTTGCCTTCGGTGGCGCCCAGAGCGTCCAGGTCCAGCACGGTTTCCCAGGCGGGTTCGGCCTTGGCGTACTCGGCCAGCGTGGTGCGGCGCCAGATGCCGCGCTTGTGCTTGTCGTCCTGCCAGAGGTTGTAGACCCAGTCGCCCATGCGCGTGAAGCGGGGAATGCGGTCCTTGGCGTTCAGGCCTTCGAGCAACTCGGCGCGCAGGGCCTCGAAGCCGGGGCGGTTCTTCAGCAGCGCTTCGGTCTCGGCATTGCGGGCCTTGACCCAGGCCATGGCCTTCTCGCCGCTGACTTCTTCAAGCCAGAGGTAGGGATCTTCTTCGGGGGTCTGGGCGCCGGCGGTCAGCGCGGTGGCCAGCAGACTGGCCAGCAGGACGGGTTTCATGAGCGGCTGGGGCGGCGCAGGGCGCCGACGGTTTGGGAAGCCGGGGATTATGGGGAGGCTTCCGGTGCCGGACAGGGGTCATGGCATCATCGCCGGCTCGTCCAACTGACCCTGTTTCAGCCATGCGCGCACCCCTTCTGACCCTGGCTTTGATTGCCGCCCTGAGCACCACCGCGGTGATCGCGCAAACCCAGCCCAAGCAGCCGGCCAAGCCCGCCGCCAAGGCGCCGGCCAAGCCCGAAGCCACGCCGGCCAAGGCCAGGCCCAAGCTGATGTCGCGAGACGAACTGCGGGAATGCCTGGCGCGCCGCGAGGCCAATGTCACCGAGAGCAAGGCCATCGAGGCGGAAGACAAGGAACTGCTGACGCATGCCGACGCCGTCAAGTCCGACAAGGCCGCGTTCGAGAACGAGCAGAAGGATTTCGTGGCCGCGCAGACCGTTCTGGTGGCCGACAACGAGGCTCTGCGCAAGCGTGGTGAGGAGCTGAGCAAGACCATCGGTGAACTCAAGCCGGCCAAGCAGAAGGAAGTGAAGGCCGACTACGACAAGGCCGCTGCCGAACTGACCGCCCGCGTGGACGCCCACAACGCCCGCCTGAAGGCCCTGAAGGCCCGTGAAGAGGCCTTGATGCAGAAGATTGACGACTTCAACAAGCGCCAGTCGGAAGCGTCGGCGCGCGTGGACAAGCTCGGTGAGGCCGAGGACAAGTGGCGCGCCGAGTGTGGCAACCGCCCCTACGACGAGCGCGACGAAGACGCCATCAAGAAGGAAATGGCCGCCAAGAAGGCTGCCGGCCAGTGAGCGGGGTGCGCATGAACCCGCTGCTGCAGGATTGGACCGGCCCGGCCGGTCTGCCACCCTTCGCCGCGATCGCCCCGGCGCATTTCATGCCGGCCTTCGAAGCCGCGATGGCCGCGCACCGGCAGGAGGTCGACGCCATCGCTGCCAATCCGGCGCCGCCGAGCTTCGACAACACCGTGGCCGCCTTCGACGCCAGCGGCCGCCTGCTGAACCGCATTGAGGCGCTGTTCTACACCCTGGCCGCTTCGGCCACGAACGAGGCCCTGCAGGCCGTGCAGCGCGAGGTGGCCGCCCCGATGGCCGCCCACGCCAGCTGGGTGGCCATGCACCAGGGCCTGTTCCAGCGCCTGGACGCGCTGATGCAACAGCGCGCCCAGCTGGGCCTGGCCGCCGACCAGCAGCGCCTGCTGGAGCGCCTGCACCTGGAGGCGGTGCGCGCCGGCGCCAAGTTGGCCCCGGCCGCCCGCGCGCGCTATGCGGCCATCATGCAGCGCCTGGCCGAGCTGAACACCCAGTTCGCTCAGAACGTGCTGGCCGATGAGGCCGGCTACCGCCTGATCCTCAAGAGTGAGGCCGAGCTGGCCGGCCTGCCCGAGTTCGTGCGCGCTGTGATGAAGCAGGCCGCTGTGGAGCGTGGTCTGGAAGAAGGCGCTCACCTCGTGACGCTCTCGCGCTCCCACGTCGTGCCCTTCCTGACCTTCTCGGCCCGGCGCGACCTGCGCCAGCAGGCCTGGGCCGCCTGGGTCTCGCGCGGCGAGCACGAGGGCGAGACCGACAACCGCGCCATCGCCCAGGAAATCCTGACCCTGCGCAACGAGCAGGCGCGCCTGCATGGCTACACCAACTTCGCCGACTACCAACTGGCCGACACCATGGCGCAGAACCAGGCCGCCGTGCAGGGCCTGCTCAAGCGGGTGTGGGATGCCGCGCTGAACGCCACCCAGCTGGAACGCGAGGCCGTGCAGGCCGCCGCGCTCTCGCACGGCTTCATGGACAAGGTGGAAGCCTGGGACTGGCGCTTCTACGCCGAGAAAGTACGCCAGGCGCGCTACGCGCTCGACGAGGCCGAGCTCAAGCCCTACTTCCCGCTCGAAGCGATGGTCGCGGCCATGTTCGATTGCGCCCAGCGCCTCTACGGTCTGCGCTTCGAACAGCGCACCGACTGGCCGGTCTACCACCCCGATGTGGTGGCCTACGAGGTGTTCGATCAGAGCGGCGCCCACCGCGCCGTCTTCCTGCACGACAACTTCGCCCGCGTGGGCAAGCGCAGCGGCGCGTGGATGAACGCGCTGCGCTGGGCGCACCGCAACGGCTTCGCGCAGTCGCCCGTCATCCTCAACAACAACAACTTTGCCAAGGGCGCGCCGGGTGAACCTACCCTGCTGAGCCTGGACGACGTGCGCACGCTTTTCCACGAGTTCGGCCATGGCCTGCACGGCATGCTGAGCGAGACCCGCTACGAGCGCCTCAGCGGCACTCAGGTGCTGCGCGACTTCGTTGAGCTGCCCTCGCAGCTGATGGAACACTGGATCGCCGACCCCACGGTGATGCAGCGCCACGCCAAGCACTACCAGACCGGCGCGGCCATCCCGCACGAGCTGATCGAGCGCATCAAGGCCGCCGAGCTGTTCAACCAGGGCTACGAGACGGTGCGCTACACCGCCTCGGCCCTGGTCGACCTGGCCATCCACGCGCTGGAAGAGGAAGAAGCGCCGGACATCGTCGCCTTCGAGCAGCAGACCCTGGAGCGCCTGGGGGCGCCGGCCGATTGCGGCATGAACCACCGCCTGCCGCACTTTCAGCACCTGTTCGTGGGCGACAGCTATGCCTCCGGCTACTACGTCTACCTGTGGGCCGAGGTGCTGGACTGCGACGCCTTTGAGGCCTTCAAGGAAGCCGGCGACATCTTTGACGCCGCCACTGCGCAGCGCTACCGCGAGCAGATCCTGGCTGCGGGAAACAGCCAGGAGCCGGGTGCGGCCTACCGCGCCTTCCGCGGCCGCGATGCGCACATCGAGCCGATGCTGAAGGGCCGGGGCTTGATTCCGGTCTGAGCTGGGCTTGAAGCACAAGAGAACAGGCCGGCCTTGCCGGCCTGTTCTGTTTCAGGCGGGGGGCAGGCGCTCGGCCAGGCCCTTCTGGAAGGCCTGGAAATCGATCGGCTTGGTCCAGTAATCAGCAAAGCCGGCGGCCAGCGCGGACTTGATGTCCTCGGGCATGGCATTGGCCGACAGGGCGATGCAGGGAATCGCGGTGGTATCGGGGTGCTCGGCCAGGGCCTGGCGCACCTGGAAGCCGTCCAGATCGGGCAGTTGCATGTCCAGCAGCACCAGGTGCGGCCGCCAATCGCGCGCCAGCGCCAGACCGGAATGGCCGTCTTCGGCGCCGCGCAATTCGATGTCCGACCTTCGGCTCACCAGCTCTTCCACCACCAGGGCGTTGACGGGGTTGTCCTCGATGTAGAGCAGGCGGTAGGCGGGCATGGGGCGGAATCTTCCCCCAGATTGCTTGCGGAGCCCTTGCGCCTGGCGCGTGCTTGCGGGGGTGGGTTTGCCCGGTCTGTCACGGCGCTTGATACCGCGCCCGGCAGGCCTTTGGTCCACGTGCGAAACCCTGCCGGCGCGACGCTGGGCATGAGCCCTTAACCAGAAGATCTTCTGACTGGCCGAGCCACTCATGCTTGAATTCCGGCCTGATACCCCCATGTCGCCGGGCATCTTGCAAGGAGTTGCTGCTGTGTTGAATGCCGTGGTGCGGGCCGTGTTCGTGGTGGCGGCCGCCGTCCTGACCCTGGGTCTGCTGGCCCTGGGCCTGCTGGTGGCGGCGGTGCTGCTGGCCGTGTTCGGTCTGCGCCGCCTGCTGGCGCGTCTGCTCGGCCGGCCGCAGCCGCGCCGGCCCGATTTCCGCTTCGCCACCCAGGCTTGGCCGCGCCGCCAGCAGGCTCGTGGCCGCGCGGGCGAGGTGGTGGATGCCGAGGTGCGCGAGGTGCGCTAAGGGCCGCTCTGCCACAGCCGCGCACTGCGCTCGCTTGGTCTACCTTCAACTGATTGCCTTACCCGGCCGCGGAGCGGTCGGCGGCTGACGCTTGCTCATGTTCAAACGCATCTTGCTGGGCTTGGTTCTGCTTCTGCTGCTGCTGGCCGTGGCCCGCTGGGCCATCATGATCTTCAGTCCGGATCTCACCGTGGATCTGACCCAGGCCCAGCTGCAAGCCCAGCTGGATCCGAAGTTCCCGAAGCAGGAATGCCTGCTCAAGACCAACTGCCTGGAGCTGCGTGAGCCGAAATTGGAGCTGCGCGCCGGTTCGGACCGCATCGCCATGCGGGCCCAGTTTGTCGCCACCCTGGGCAAGCGCAGCATGCCGGGCCGAGTGGTGCTGAGCGGCAAGCCGCGCTACGAAGCTTCGAACGCCGCCTTCTATCTCGACGCGGTCGAGGTCAGCGAGTTCGAGATGAGCGGCAATGCGCCGGACTTTGATCAGGTCGTTAAGGTCCGCGGCCCCAAGCTAATGGCCGCCATTGTCCAGAACGTGCCGCTGTACCGGCTGAAATCGGATTCGCGAACCGAGTCCCTGGCCAAGCTGGCGCTGCGCGGTGTTGCGGTGGTGGACGGCAAGCTCAGGGTCCGCTTGGTCAACCCCCTGGGCCTGTTCGAACCTCCGGCTTGAGGCGGATGTCGGCCGGGGGCCGAGGCAGGCTACAAAGCACCTGGGCGCCCTTGCCGGAGCCGCCCAGGGAGCCACCATGTCCAAGCCGCCGCAGTTCCGCCCGGAAATTGACCACCACACGCTCAAGCTCATCGTCGGCCTGATTGCGCTGGGCCTGGCCAATCTGACGGCCTTTCTGTCCGGCCAAGCCCTGCCGTCGATCAGCGATGCGTACCACGTGGGCGGCTGGGCCCGCGACGTGTTCGTGGGGGCGCTGGTGGCCATCGCGGCCTTTCTGGCGGCCTACAACGGCAGCAGCCAGCTCGAAAAGGGCTTGAGCAAACTGGCCGCGCTGGCGGCGCTGGGCGTGGCCTTCTTTCCTTGCGAGTGCGGTGGCCGGCCGGAGATCATCCCGAAGGTGCATGGGCTCTCGGCGGCCCTGATGTTCGGGGTGCTGGCCGCGCTGTGCTGGATCTTCTACGGCCGGGCGCGCGCCAAACCAGCGCCCCAGGCCCATTGGCGCGCCTGGATCTATGCCGCTTGTGGGGTGGCGATCGTGGCGGCCATCCTGGTGCTGGGCTACGACGGCCTGACTGGCGGCAGCCTGAGGGCCCATTGGCCGCGCCTGACCTTCTATGGCGAGCGCGTCGGCCTGGTGGCCTTTGGGCTCAGCTGGCTGGTGGCCAGCCGGGTGCTTCCGCTGATCACCGCGCCGCAGGAGCGCATCAGCCTGTTGGGCGCCGCCCCGCCGCGCCAGTCCTTGCTGCTTCAACCGGGCGAAGGCCGCGCCTATGCCATGGGTGCGCTGGACGCCCTGTTCAAGGCCGACGGCGCGAGGAGCGCGGAGCGCTACGCGATCTCCGAGTGGTGGCTGCAGCCGCATACCCAGGGCCCGGGCGCCCAAGCGCATGCCGAGGACGACGTCTTCTACGTGCACGCCGGGCGGGTCAGCTTTCTGATGGGTGATCAATGGCAGGAGCTCGGGCCGGGCGGCTTCGTGCTGGTGCCCGGCGGCGTGACGCACGACTTCCAGAACGGGGGCGATGAACGGGCCGGCCTGCTGAACCTGTCGATTCCCGGCGGCTTCGAGGTCCATATGCCGGACATCGTGGCCTGGTTCCGTCAGCACCCCCCAGGCCCCGCATGAACACCCACTGGTTCCTGCTCGGCAGCGTGGCCATGGGCCTGGGCCAGTGGGTGGACGCGCAGCTGCTCTGGCGCGCCCAGGGGCGCATCGGGCTGACGACGCTGTGCTTCTCGCTGGCCGAATGGATCTGGGCCGCCCTGGCCCTGCTGGCCTGGCAGGAGGCCGATTCCCCTGTGCCTGGTTGGCTGCCCGGGCTCTTCATCGCCTATGTGGTGGGTTTTGCGCTGCACGGGGCGCGCCGCGCCAAGCCCGAGGAGCCGGCGCTGCGCGAGCTCGCGCCGCGCGAGATCCAGGCCGGCGCGCTGTTCGGAGCGCTCTACCTGGGCCTTTCCCTGCTGCTGGTGCTGAGTGGCGGGCCGCCCGCGCTCAATCCCTGAACTGCGGCGCCTGGCCGCCGCGGCCCTTCATCAGCGCCGTCATCAGGTCTTCGGAGATCAGCATCGCCGCGTTCCAGCTGGCGATCTGCTCCAGGCCGTCGGCCACGCTGTGGTCGCGCGCGTAGTTCAGCGCCTGCTTGCTGCCGCGGATGGCCAGCGGCGACTTGCTGGCGATCTGTTGCGCCAGCGCCAGCACGCCGGCGTCCAGTTCGGCGCGGCTGGCGAACACGCGATTCACCAGGCCGATGGACAGGGCCTCGGCGGCGTCCACCTTGCGGCCGGTGTAGGCCAGCTCGCGCACCAGGCCCTGGTTGCCTACCAGCTTGGGCAGGCGCTGCAGGGTGCCCACGTCGGCCACCATGCCGATGTCGATCTCCTTGATGGCGAACTCGGCCTCGGCGCTGCAGTAGCGCATGTCGGCGCAGCAGATCAGGTCGATGCCGCCGCCCAGACAGGCGCCGTGCACGGCGGCCAACACGGGCTTGCGGCAGCGCTCCAGGCTGGTCAGCGTGTCCTGCAGCTCCAGGATCAAGGCGCGCAGCTTCTCGCGCACGCGCGCCTCGCAGTCGTCCTGGATCTGGCCTTGCAGGCCCATCATCATTCCGAGGTCGATACCGGCCGTGAAGTGCGGCCCTTCGGCGCGCAGCACCACGGCGCGCACCTCGGGCGTGCGGTCGGCCCATTGCAGGGCGCTGCGGATGTCCTGCCACATCGCCCAGTTCATGGCGTTGGCCTTGTCGGGGCGGTTCAGGCTGATGACGGCGACGGCGCCATCCAGCTGGGCCGTCATGGTTTCGAATGCGGTCAGATTCATCGGGCTCTCCGGGTCGGGGCCCGCATCATGCAGGCTTCAGAAGGGAGATGCCCATGAGCCCTGCCTATGCCTAAGTCTGGGAGTTCCAGGTCACGCCAGGGCGCAAGGCCGAGTTTCTGGCCGCCTACGGGCCGCAGGGGCGCTGGGCCCAGCTGTTCGCCCGGGCAGCGGGGTACCAGGGCCCCCAGCTGCTAAAGGACCAGGAAGACCAAAAACGCTTCCTGATCGTGGACCGCTGGGCCAGCGCCGCCGCCCATGCTGCCTTTCGCGAACGTTTCGAGGCCGAGTACCAAGCCTTGGACCACGAGTGCGAGGCCCTGACCGAGGGGGAGCGCAGCTTGGGCAGCTACTGGGGGCATTGAGTGCTGCGTTTACCACGCGGCGCCTAGCGGGCAAAGCGGCTGCGCAAGGCGAACAGGAGGCAGACGGACTGGTTCACCCGCTTGGCTTCCGCCTTGCTGCCGTGCAGGAGCGGTCGATTCGCACAAGCGCCAAAACAGAGCTGGCGCTTTCATCACCAGCCCTTGGCGCTAACAAGGGTCACGCTCCAGCGTCGTCAAGAAGACTGACAGGAACTCGCTCCAGCTTGCCGGCGGCCCAGGATAGAACGGGGCCGCAAGCGCTTCAAACAAGAGGTAGGTGGCGAGTACACCGAGCGCGAGCGCTGCCCGGCTCGCGAGCGGGTGACGCCGGCGCAGCGGCAGCAGCAGTGCCACCAGCGTGACGAAGAACAGGGCCGCCCAGAGGACATGGCGGTGCCACACATAGCCGCCGCATTAGAAGAGGCCGCGATGCAGACCGCCCAGCACGGCGACCGCGAACGCGAGTGCAGTGGGGATCCAGCGTGTAGTCATGGGCGCGGACTGGTGGGGGTCAGGCCGCGCCGCAGCTCGCCGCCACTTCCTCCAGCCGCCGCAGCCAGCCAGCCTTCGCCTCGGTCGACGCAAAGCTCGCTTCCAGGCTGTTGCGCGCCAGCTGGATCGCCTGCGTGGGGCCCAGCTGGGGCAGGGCCTCGAAGGTTTCGAGGAAGTTCTGCAGCAGGTAGCCGCCGAAGTAAGCCGGGTCGTCGCTGTTGATCGTCACCTTCAGCCCGGCCGCCAGCAGCGCGGCCAGGTTGTGCTCGGCCAGGCGCTTGAACACGCAGAGCTTGACGTTGGAGAGCGGGCAGACCGTCAGCGGAATCTGCTCACGTGCCAGGCGCTCGACGAGGGCCGGGCTTTCGCTGCAGCGCACGCCGTGGTCGATGCGCTCGACCTTCAGCACATCCAGTGCGGCTTCGATGTAGGCCGGCGGCCCTTCCTCGCCCGCATGCGCCACCACATGCAGGCCGAGCTCGCGGCAGCGCGCAAACACCCGCGCGAACTTCTCGGGCGGGTGGCCGCGCTCGCTGCTGTCCAGCCCCACGCCGATGAAGTGCTGGCGGTAGGGCAGGGCCTGTTCCAGGGTTTCGAAGGCCGCGTCTTCGCTGAGGTGGCGCAGGAAGCACAGGATCAGCGCGCTGCTGATGCCAAGCTGCTGCTGCGCCCGTACGCCTGCACGCGTCAGGCCGTCGATCACCGTGCCCATGGCCACGCCGCGCTCGGTGTGGGTTTGCGGGTCGAAGAACAGCTCGGCATGCACGATGCCATCGGCCGCCGCGCGCTCGAAGTAGGCGTAGGCCATGTCCTCGAAGTCCTGCGCCTGGATCAGCACGCTGGCACCGGCGTAGTAGATGTCCAGAAAACTCTGCAGATCCGTGAACGCATAAGCCGCACGCAGGGCCTCGACGCTGGGGTAGGCGAGGGCAATGCCATTGCGTTGCGCGAGCTGGAAGATCAGCCCGGGCTCCAGCGTGCCTTCGATGTGTAGATGCAGTTCGGCCTTGGGGAGGGCGCGGAGCAAGTTGATTAGGGCGGGGCGGTCGGTCATTACTGGCTCCGAATGCGGCAACTGGGTGACGAGCGAGTCGACAAATGCAGACCCTCAAGCATTCGTCGCACTGGCGAATCTTCCTACCTGCCTGCGAGCTCGATCCATCGACGCACGCTGAGCCGCCGAAGACTACGTTCTCAGCCCGTGGAGCCCTTGGCAATTCGCCGGGCATGCCAGCACTGCAATGCGAGCAGAAGACTGCCGCTCAGATGAACTGCCGATGCCACGGTGTAGACATACCACCCGAGCAGCAGCTTGCCCTTCCATTGCAGGGCGAAGGTCAGAAAGCTGGTCGCATACAGCCCGGCGGCACAGGCGGCACAGGCGGCAATTGAGGCAAAGAGGCGCCAGCTCATGGGAGCTCGCCGCCACCACATCAGCAGCGGTGGCAGGTAAACCGCCAGCACCATCCACCACTGGCTCGGATCGCCTGAAAGAGGAAAGAAGACATCCTCCTTTCCATTGAGCGTGCAGGACTGCAGGGGCAGGACAAGACAGACTGCGATCAACAGGGAACTGAGCTTCAGCAGCCTCTGCAGGCGTTCAACCATAGTGCGGCGGCCGGCTCAACTCTTCAAACAACTCCAGATAGATCCGATACCGGCTCTCCACGATCCGCCCCTCCTTCAGCGCCGCCTGCACCGCACAGCCCGGCTCCTGCCGGTGCGTGCAGTTGGCGAAGCGGCAGCCCGCGGCCGCGGCGGCGGCGAAGTCGGGCATCAGGCCGGCCAGTTGGGTAGGCGTGATGTGCTGGATGCCGAAGGTCTGGAAGCCCGGCGAATCCAGCCAGCCGGATTGGCGCTCGGCGTCCAGCCAGTACCACTGCGTGTGCGTGGTGGTGTGGCGGCCGCTGTTCAGGGCTTCGGAGATCTCGCCCACCTGGGCCTGGGCATCGGGGATGAGCAGATTGGTGAGCGTGCTCTTGCCCGTGCCGCTGGGGCCCAGCACCAGCGTGGTCTTGCCCTGCAGCCAGGGGCGCAGCAGCGCCAGGGCTCCGGCCGGGTCGGCCTGCAGGCTCCACTCGAACACCTGGATGCCCATGGCGGTGTAGGGCGCGAGGCGCTGGCGCGCCGCGGCCACGCCGGGCAGATCGGTCTTGTTCAGGCCGATGCGGGCCTCGATGCCGGCCTCGGCCGCCGCCACCAGGGCGCGGCTGAGCAGGGATTCACTGAACACCGGCTCCACGGCCACCAGCACCAGCAGCTGGTCGACATTGGCGGCAAAGCTCTTGCTGCGCCATTCGTCCTGGCGGTAGAGCAAGTTGCGGCGCGGCTCCAGGGCTTCGATCACGCCCTCGTCGCTGCCCGTCATCTGCCAGCGCACGCGGTCGCCCACCACGGCGTCGCTCTTCTTGCCGCGCGGATGGCAGAGGATGCGTCCGCCTTCCGCCGTTTCCACCAGGTAGTGGCGGCCGTGGCCGCGCACCACCAGGCCCAGGTCCAGATGGTCGCGCGCGGGCTGCTGCAGCCGCCGTTCGCGCGAGCCCGGACGGCTCACGTGGGCACCCTCGCGCTGCGCGCGGTCCCGCCAGGCGGGACGCCGCGCGACCTTCGGAGCGGCCGGGCGGCCGCGCTCAAGGAGAAACCTCAGGCAGGGCGCTCACCTGCGCCGCGCAGATCACGTCGTTCAGGCTCACCTTGCCGCCGGCGCTGTGGGTGCTCCAGCGCACCGTGGCCATGGAGTAGCTGAGCGACATGTCGGGGTGGTGGTCCTGCGCATGGGCCAGTTCGGCCACGGCGTTGGCGAAGGCCATCACCTGGTAGAAGTTGTCGAACTCGAAGCGGGCGCGCAGGCCGCCGTTTTCGTGGGTCCAGCCGGGCAGTTGGGGCAGCCATTCGGCCACGGCGCTGTCGTCGAGCGCGGGGGCATTGGCCTGGCAATGGGCGGTGAGCGGGTTCATGCGGGCCTCGCGTGCGAAAGGATGGCGGGGAGCCGTTCAGAAGCCGGCGGGTGGGAGTAGGTCCAGCGCGCCACCAGCGGGTCAGGCGTAAGGGTGCTGGCGTTGTCCTCGTGCAGCTTCAGGAGGGCCGAGGCCAGCGCGCGGCCGTCGGCATGCTGGCAGGCGAAGGCGTCGGCCTCGAACTCGTGCTTGCGCGAGCCGCGCGCCATCAGCGGGGTGAGGGGAAAGCTAAACACCGGCAGCACGAGGCCGAAGAGCAGCAGGGCCAGGGCCTCGTTGTCGCCCAGCAGATTGGGCTGCACGCCCAAGGCCACGTAGAAGGCGGGCTGCTGCGAGAGCCAGCCCAGCAGGGCAAAGCCGGCCAGCGTCAGGCCGGCCATCAGCACCAAACGCTTGGGCACATGGCGCAGCTTGAAGTGGCCGAGCTCGTGCGCCAGCACGGCCTCGACCTCGGGTGGGTCCAGGCGCTCCAGCAGGGTGTCGAACAGCACCACGCGCTTGGCCGCGCCCAGGCCGGTGAAGTAGGCATTGCCATGGGCCGAGCGGCGCCCGGCGTCCATCACGAAGAGGCCCTTGGCGGCAAAGCCGGTGCGCGCGAACAGCTGCTCGACGCGTTCCTTCAGCGTGGCGTCACTCAGCGGCGTGAACTTGTTGAACAGCGGGGCGATCAGCAGCGGGTAGAGCAGCATCAGCGTGAGCGAGAAGCCGAACCACAGCGCCCAGGCCCAGATCCACCAGCTGGAGCCGGCATGGCGCATCACCGCCAGCACGCCCCAGGCCAGCGGGCCGCCCAGCAGCACCAGCACCAGCAGGCCCTTCAACTGGTCGGCCACGAAGGTCTTCAGATCGGTGCGGTTGAAGCCGAAGCGGGCTTCCAGCTTGAAGGTGGTGTAGAGCTCGAAGGGCAGGTCGATCAGGGCATTGATCAGCGTGAAGCCCGCCAGCAGGGCCAGCGGGTAGGCAAAGCCGCCCCAGGCCTGCGGGCCCACCTGGCCGAACAGCCAGAGGTTGAGCTGGTTCAGCCCGCCCAGCAGGGTCCAGGCCACCAGCACCGCCGCGCCGAACAGCAGCGAGACCAGCTGCAGCCGGCCCTTGGCCAGCGTGTAGTCGGCCGCCTTCTGGTGCGCGGCCAGCGGCACCTTGGCCGCAAAGGCCGCCGGCACCTGGCCGCGGTGCAGGGCCACATGGCTCAGCTGGCGGCCGTTCAGCCAGAGCTTGAGCAGGGTGGTGGCCAGCAGCGCGGCCACGAAAAACAGGGTGACGGAAGAGGGGGCAAGCAAGGGCGGACCGCGGTTTCTCAGACGGATCGGCCAGTGTAGGTGGGCACAATCCTGCCGATTCACACCAAGGATTTGCCATGAGCCTGGAGCGCAACGACAACAACCTGATCTGGATCGACTGCGAGATGACCGGTCTGGAGCCCAACAAGGATCGCATCATCGAAGTGGCGGTCGTCGTCACCAGCCCCGATCTGGCGGTGCGCGTCGAAGGCCCGGTGTTCGCCATCCACCAAAGCGACGCGACCCTGGACGGCATGGACGCGTGGAACAAGGGCACGCATGGCAAGAGCGGGCTGATTGATCGCGTCAAGGCTTCGACCACCGATGAAGCCGCCGCCGCCAAGGCCACCATTGAGTTCCTGCAGCAGTACGTGGGCAAGGGCAAGAGCCCGATGTGCGGCAACTCGGTCTGCCAGGACCGCCGTTTCCTGGTGAACTACATGCCCGATCTGGAAGCCTTCTTCCACTACCGCAACCTTGACGTCTCCACGCTCAAGGAGCTGGCGCGGCGCTGGAAGCCCACCGTGCTGGAGGGCGTGAAGAAGGCCCAGGCGCATACCGCGCTGGCGGACATTCACGAGTCCATCGACGAGCTGGTGCATTACCGCGCGACCTTCCTGAACCTGGCTTGACCACGCCCCTGTTCGCCGCCTTCGACTTCCCGCGCCACCCGCTGGCGCGCGAGGACGGTGAGCGCCTGCGCGGCGGCTGGACGGCGCCGCCGGACGAGTGGCTGCTGGCGCGCCAGCCGGCCGAGCTGGCGGGGGTGATCGACGCCGCCCACGCCGCCGCCCGCGCCGGCGCTTGGGTGCTGGGCGGCCTGCGCTACGAGGCCGCGGCGGCGCTGAACCCGGCGCTGGACTGTGAACCCGCTGAAGGCCTGCTGGCGGCCTTTGCCGTCTACCGCACAGCCCCGCAGGACTGGCCCGAGCCTGGCGTGGAGCGCGCCCGCTGCCTGCCCTGGGCACAGGACCTGCACGACCCCGAACGGGACGCCGAGCACATCGAGGCCGTGCGCGCCGCCATCCGCGCCGGCGATTGCTACCAGATCAATCTGACCACCCGCCTGCTCAGTGCGCTGGAAGAGGGCGTGGGCCTGGACGAACTGTTCCGCGCCCTGCACCAGGCCCAACCGGGCGGTTTCTCGCTCTACTTGAAGCAGCTGGGTGATGAACCCGGCGTGGCCTCGGTCTCGCCCGAGCTGTTCTTTGACTGGCGGCCGCTGCCCGACCATGGCAAGACCTGGATCCTGGCCGCGCAGCCCATGAAGGGCACGGCCCCGCGCGGCGCCGACCGCGCCAGCGACGAGGCTGCGCAAACCTACTTGCGCACCAGCGAGAAGGAACGCGCCGAGAACCTGATGATCGTGGACCTGCTGCGCAATGACCTTGGGCAGGTGGCGCGCATCGGCAGCGTGCGCGTGCCGCGGCTCTTTGAGCTGCATGAGCTGCCCACGGTCTGGCAGATGACCAGCACGGTCACCGCCATCACCCAGCCGGGCGCCGGACTGGCGCAGCTGTTTGCCGCGCTGTTTCCCTGCGGCTCGGTGACGGGTGCGCCCAAGCGCCGCGCCATGCAGCTGATTCGCGAACTGGAAGCCGCACCGCGCGGCTGGTACTGCGGCGCGCTGGGGCTGATGCAGCCTGGCGGCGCGACGACCTTCAATGTGCCGATCCGCACCGTGGAACAGCTTCCCGGCGGCGCGCTGCGTGCCGGTGTGGGCAGCGGCATCACGCTGGATTCCGAGCCCGCGGCCGAGCTGGCCGAGTGGCAGGCCAAGACGCGCTTCCTGGAGCGCGCGCGTGCGCCGATCGCCGGCATCGAGACCCTGCGGATGCAGGATGGCCGGTACCCGCAGGGTGCGGCGCATCTGGCGCGGCTGGCGCGCTGCGCCAAGCACTTCGGCCTGGGCTTTGAGCGTGCCGCGCTGCAGGCGGCGCTGGATGCCGTGGCCGCCGCCCACCCGCAGGGGCGCTGGCGCGTGCGGCTGCAGCTGGGGCGCACCCTCCAGACCGAATGCCAGCCGCTGGAGCCCACGCCCGAGCCGGTGCGGCTGGCGCTGGCGCCGCGGCCGATCGCCACGGGCGGGCTGGCGCGCGAGTTCATCGAGCACAAAACCACGCGCCGCGGGGGCTACGAGGCCCTGCTGGCGCACAAGCCGGCTGGCGCCTTCGATCTCATCCTCTACAACGAGCAGGGCGAGCTGACCGAATGCGGGCGCGGCAATCTGGCGCTGTGCATCGACGGCAAGTGGCTGACGCCGCGGCTCGAAGCCGGCCTGCTGCCCGGCGTGGGGCGCGCGCATTGGCTGGCGCAGGGGCGCATCCGCGAGGCCCGCCTGCTGCGCGAGGACCTGCAGCGCGCCAGTGCCATCGCCTGGTTCAACGCCCTGCGCGGCTGGCTGCGGGCGGAGCTGCTGTGAACCTCTCGCCCTGGCTCACCGGCATCGAGGCCCTGGCCACGCTGGCCTTTGCGCTGTCCGGCCTGCTGGAAGCCGCACGCAAGCGCTTGGACGTGGTGGGGGTCTGCGTGGTCTCGGGCCTGGCGGCCTTTGGCGGCGGCACCCTGCGCGATGTGCTGCTGGACCGCCGGCCCTTCTTCTGGGTCGAGCACTCGAACTGGCTGTGGGCGCTGCTGGGCCTGTGCCTGGCGGCGATGGCGCTTTTGAAGGTGCGGCACCTGGCGGTGACGAACCGGGCCATGCAGTGGCCGGATGCGCTGGGCCTGGGCCTGTTCACCGCCGGCGGCACCCAGCTGGCGCTGGACCAGGGCCTGCCGGCGCTGGTGGCGGTGCTGATGGGCGTCATCACCGCCGTGTGCGGTGGTGTGCTGCGCGACATCGTCTGCAACGAAATCCCCAAGGCCTTCCACGACCACCGGCCCTACGCCGTGTGCGCCTTTGCCGGCGGCTGGGTGCTGGTGGGCGCCCAGGCCCTGGCTTGGGGCGAGGGCCCCAGCCTGCTGGCCGCGGCCGGCACGGCCACGCTGTTGCGTGTCCTTGCCATGCTGACCGGCGTACGCCTGCCGGGCTGGCGCGAGCCGCCGCCACCGACTCGGTAGTTCCCCTGTCGGAATTTGTCTGACAGCGGGTAGCGCGCCCGCCTGACTACGCAGCCCTGTTACCGATTCCTACAGTCCGCCGACCCCCTGAATGAGGGGGATCCCCACGGAGAGGCGCTCGATGATTGGCTCGGTTTCGGAATTGCGTGTGTCCCCCTCGCTGGCAGCCTGCCCGGCCAGCGGTGCTGAGCTTGTGCAGGAGCGGTTGCCCTTTACGGTGACGGTGGCGCGCAGCGAGCAGGACCTGCGGGACGCCGTGCGGGTGCGCCAGAGCGCCTACGCCCGCCACCTGCCCAGCTTTGCCGAGACCTTGGGCGAGCCCGAGCCCGCCGACAGCGAACCCGGCAACTGGGTGCTGCTGGCGCGCAGCAAGCTGGACGGCAGCCCGCTGGGCAGCCTGCGCATCCAGACCAATGCGCGCCGCCCGCTGGACCTGGAGGCTTCCATGAGCCTGCCGCCGGAGCTGGCGAACGCCCGCCTGGCCGAGGCCACGCGCCTGGGTCTGGCCCAGGGCGAGAGGGGCCGCCTGGTGAAGGCGGCGCTGTTCAAGGCCTTCTATCTGATCTGCCGCAGCCAGGGCGTGGACCACATGGTCATCACGGGCCGCACGCCCATCGATCGCCAGTACCAGCGCCTGCTGTTCGAGGATGTCTGGGCCCCGCACCAGACCTACGCGATGGCCCATGTGCACCAGCTGCCGCATCGCGTGATGCATCTGCATGTACCCGGCGCGCAGGCGCGCTGGCAGGCGGCGCGTCACCCCTTGCTGAACTTCATGTGCGGCACCGAGCACCCGGACCTGCAACTGCCGGCCGGCACGCCCGCGGCTGCGCGGGCCCTGCACTGATCACTGGCGCAACAAGCCGGGGCTGGAGCCGACGAACATGCCGGTGACGGCGCCACCGGTTTCCACCCGCTGGATGAAGGCGTGCAGCGCCTCGTCGTCGATCAGGTCGGCGGCGGAGCGCAGCTTGAGCAGCTCCTGCGGCGATTGCGGCCGCGCGACGGCGAAGCCCTGCACGTAGTCCACGCCGATCTCGGCCAGGGTCTCCACCGTTTCGGCATCCTCGGCCCACTCGGCCACCGTCTTCATGCCCAGGTTGCGCGCCAGGCTGACGATGGCCTCGACGATGGCGATGTTGGCCGGGTGCTGGTTCATGCTGACGATGAAGCTGCCATCGATCTTCAGCAGATCGCCCGGCAGCTCCTTCAGGTAGCTGAAGGAGGTGTAGCCGGCACCGAAGTCGTCCAGCGCCACCTTGGCGCCGATCTGTCGCACCTGGCTGATGAAGCGCCGGGTATTGGCCAGGTCATGCAGGGCCACCGATTCGGTGATCTCCAGACACAGATAGGGCGCGGCCTCGATGTGCGTTTCGAGCATGTCGAACACGTCCTCGACGAAATGCTCGTCGTTCAGCGAGGCGCCGCTGAGGTTCATGCAGACGAACTTCAGCTGCGGCAGCTCGGCGCGGTGGTGAATGATCCACAGCAGGGTCTGCTGCAGCACCCAGCGGTCGATCACGCTCATGCGGCCGCTGAGTTCGGCGGCGGCGATCAGGCGATGCGTGGGCACCGGGCGGCCGGCGCCGTCGTGCATGCGCAGCAGCACCTCGAAGTTCAGCGAGCCGCGCGGCTGCAGCAGGCTCATGATGGGCTGCATGGCGAGGTGCAGGCCCTGGATCTCTTCGCCGGCGGAGAGCAGGGCAACGAGCTTCATCTCGGCCTCGTGCTCCTGCTGAGCGGGGGAGTCGCGCTCGAACACCACCAGGCCTTCGGATTGCGGTTTGCCCTTGGCCTCGCGGCAGGCACGGTCGGCGCGCGCGATGGCATCCTTGATCGGCGTGCCGGCCGGTATCTCCACCAAGCCGACGGAGCCGCGCACATGGAAGGCGCGCTCGTCGATCCGATAGGGGCTGTTGCCGATGCAACCCACCACGCCCTGGGCGATCAGGCGCGCCAGTGGCGTGCGGATGCCGGCCATGACGATGAGGAATTCGTCGCCGCCCACACGGCCGAACTGCATGGGTTCCACCAGTACGCCCTGCACACGTGCGCAGACCTGCTGCAGCACGGCGTCGCCGGCGCTGTGGCCGTAGAGGTCGTTGATGAGCTTGAAGCGGTCCAGGTCCAGGTAGGCCAGGCAGAGCGTGTCGCCGGGCAGCAGGGCCTTGAGCGCCTCGTCCAGCCGGGCCTCGATGCCGCGCCGGTTCAGCACGCGCGTGAGGGTGTCGCTATGGGCCAGGAAATGCAGGTTCTCGGCCGCGCGTGAGCGCTCGGTCACGTCCTGCAGCGAGCCCTCGATGCGGTCCTGACTGAGCGCGGCGCGTACCAGGAAGCGGCGTTCGCCCTGGTTGTTGAGCTCCATTTCCACCTGGGGGCTGGCGTACAGGCGCTCGTGCAAGCGCACCCAGCTGCCGGGCTCGAAGTGGCGTTGGAAATCGTTCGCGCCGGGCTCCAGCACCTGGCTGCCGAGCATCTGTTGCAGGGCCGGATTCGCCGCCAGGAACTGGCCGCGCAGGTTCAGCGTGAACAGGCCGATGGGCAGGGCGGAGAAGGTCTGCTCCAGCTTGCCCTGCGCGGCGCGGCGGGCATCCTGCGCCTGTTTCATCTGGGCCGCCACCGAGAGCGAGGCCAGCAGGCTGCTGGAGAGCGCGGCGGTGACGCTGTTGCCGATGCCGCTGAAGGCGCGCAGCCCGAAGGCCGCCGCCAGCACCTCGGCCAGGCCCGCGCCCAAGGTGATGGCCAGTGAGGCCGCGTACCAGAGCGCCACCTGCGAGCGCGTCACCCACAGGATGCGCGCCAGGTAATGCACCAGTACGCCCACTCCGATCGCGGTGCAGACCCACATCAGTGGCAGGAACTGCGAGTAGGGCAGGGTCAGTGCTGCCAGCAGCAGCGGCACGCAGCTCCACTGCGCCAGCTGCAGCAGCGGCCCGGCACCCACGCGCTGCAACTCCTCGCGGAAGAAGCTTCGGAACAGCGCATAGGTGCTGAGGTAGTACAGCGCCATCGTGGCCTGGCGCAAGGGGTACAGCCATTCCAGCGGCACCTGGTGGCCGAACCACTGGGCATCCCAGCCGGCCGACAGCGCGGCCATGCGCAGGTTCAGCACCAGCCAGACGGCAAACACCGAGTAGCTGGTGTTGCGGTTGATCAGGGCGCTGATGAACAGGAAGGCCGCCAGCAGGGTCAGGCCGCCATCCAGCAGGCCGGCGGCATGGTGGAACTGCAGCACCGAGCTCTGCAGCGCCGCCTCTGCCCAAGCCAGCGCCTGCAGACGCGCTGGGCCGGCCGCCTGGGCCTGGCACATCAGCTCACGCCCGGCCTGGCTGGCTTGCAGGCGCAGCGCAAAGCCGGCCTTCAGCGCTTCCATTGCGCCCCGTTGGCTGCGCCGGTCGGCCTGGCCCAGCAGGGCACCGGTTTCGGCGTCCCAGCAGCGCAGAGCCTGAAGGTGGCGCGAAGGAAATTCCAGCCAGGGTGTGCCCATGGGCACCACCAGCTGCAGCCATTGCGGCTGCTCGGACAGCCGGGTGTCGTGCGCCTTGGCCATGGCCTGCTGGCTCAGCAAGGCGCGCAGGCCCGGGCTGGGTTGGCTGCTCAGGTGTTCGAGCCGGCGCAGGTCCAGCGCGGCAGGGGTGGATTCAGAAAATTCGCGCGGCCACTGGCTCAGTGCCAGCAGGGTCAGCAGGCCCAGCAGCAATGGCAGCAGGTAGGCGGAAAAGCCGAGCAGCAGCCGATCCAGGCGACCCGGCAACGCACCCCAGGGCGAGGGGATGGGGGTGCGCAGTGCCGTCATCGGTGCGGGCTCCTGAAGGCCAGAACGGCCAAAGTTCCAATCGGGGTGCGAATTTACGTGTGAAAGTTACAGTTTTTTCCTAGGATTCGCCCTCGGTGATCTGCTGTAAGCAGTTGTGTTGCTGCTGTGCAGCATGTCACATGCGCATCATGAACAAGGTGCATCCGGGTTAGCACCAGTGTTACAGTGCACGCTTCGCGCAAGCAGCCCGACTGTCTGCGCGGTTCGTTCATCTCCTCTGACTCCTCCTTGGACCGGCAATTCGGTCCGACCTGCTGCGGCAGGCTCTGGTCGGCGGCGATGCCGTCGCACCGATTGGGCCCGAATGGATGGCCCGCGGAGTACCTAGCGACCCCACGGGCCCTGGAGGCCCTGTGTCCACCGACCGAGGAGGCCGGTGCGGCGCCTTGTTGTCAGAAGAGAGTTCGAGATGTCGTTTGATTCCCTGGGTTTGCCCGAGCAGCTGCTGTCCGCCGTCCGTGAGGCCGGTTACGAAAACGCCACCGAGGTGCAGACCCAAGCCATTCCGCAAGGCCTGGCCGGCGCCGACCTGATGGTCAGCAGCCGCACCGGCAGCGGCAAGACGGCGGCCTTCTTGCTGCCCATCCTCACCCAGGTGCTGGCGCGCCGTGCCAGTAACCCCGAGCTGGTGCCGGCCTTCCTGCCGCGCTTCGGTGGTCGCCCGCAACGCGGCGGCCCGCGTGCACCGCGCACGCCGCGTGCCAATGGTCCTGTGGTCAACCCCATCGGCCTGGTGCTGGCGCCCACCCGCGAGCTGGCCCAGCAGGTGGCCCAGATGGCGGTGCAGCTGGGCCGTGGCATTCCGGGCTTCTCGGTCTGCACCATCGTGGGCGGCATGCCCTACCAGGCCCAGCTGGCGCGTCTGCGCGCCGGTGCCGACATCGTGATCGCCACCCCGGGCCGTCTGCTGGATGTGGCCAACACCCAGACCGGCATGCTCAGCGAGATCAAGACCCTGGTGCTGGACGAAGCCGATCGCATGCTCGATCTGGGCTTCATCGAGGACATCGAGGCCATCGCCGCCCTGCTGCCGCAGCCGCGTCAGACCCTGATGTTCAGCGCCACCTTTGACGGCCGCGTCGGTGGCCTGGCCCGCGAGCTGCTGAACCAGCCGCAGCGCATCGACGTCGCCTCCGCCCCCGAGCAGAAGGCGCAGATCGAGCAGCGCCTGCACTGGGCCGACCACCCGCACCACCGCGCCGCCCTGCTGGAGCATGTGCTGGCCGACGCCACCGTCGACCAGGCCGTGGTGTTTGCCGGCACGCAGATCGAGGCCGAGCAACTGGCCGGCCAGCTGGCCGAGCTGGGCCATGCCGTGGCCGCGCTGCACGGCGGCATGCCGCAGGGCAAGCGCAACCGCACCCTGCAAGGCCTGCGCCGCCGCGAGCTGCGCGTGCTGGTGGCCACCGATGTCGCTGCCCGCGGCATCGACGTGCCGACCATCAGCCACGTCATCAACCTGGGCCTGCCGATGAAGGCCGAGGACTATGTGCACCGCATCGGCCGCACCGGCCGTGCCGGTCGCTCCGGCCTGGCCGTGACCCTGGCCATGCGCGAAGACCTGCCGCGCCTGCGCCGCCTGCAGGCCTACACCAAGGAAGCCCTGGCGCCGAGCCGCATCGAAGGCCTGGAGCCCAAGAAGCCGGATCCGGTGGTGTTCAGCGAGCGTCCGCGCACCGAGTTCGGCGGTGGCGAGCGCAGCCCTTACGGTGACCGCCCGGCCTTCGGCGGCGACCGCAAGCCCTGGGGCGAGCGCAAGCCCTTCGGTGACCGCCCGGCCTTCGGTGACCGCAAGCCGTTCGGCGAGCGCCCGCAGTTTGCCGGCCAAGGCCGTCCGTTCCACGAGGGTGATCGCCCGGCATTTGGTGATCGCAAGCCCTTTGGCGAGCGTCCGCAGTTCGGTGAGCGTCCCGCCTTCGGTGATCGCAAGCCCTACGGCGACCGCCCGGCATTCGGTGACCGCAAGCCCTATGGCGACCGCCCGGCCTTCGGTGACCGCAAGCCCCATGGCGAGCGTCCTGCCTTTGGTGCGGACCGCAAGCCCTACGGCGACCGTCCCCAGTTCGCCGATCGCAAGCCCTATGGCGAGCGCCCCGCCTTCGGTGGCCATGGTGACCGTCCGCAGGCCGAGCGTTCGTGGGACGAGCGCAAGTCCGAGCGTCCGGCTGGCTTCGGCAAGCCGCGCCGCAACTACGAGTAAATAGTGGCAGGCCCGCGCGAGGAGCGCGGCCGCGTCCTGCAATGGGACGCGGCCAAGGGCCTGGGCTTCATTGCGCCCGACCAGGGCGGTGAGCGCTTGCTGCTGCGGCGCGCCGATCTGGCCGGGCGTTTGCGTTTCCGGGCGCCGGCCCTGGGTGAGGCGGTGCGTTTTCGCCGCGCCCGCTCCGGCCCCGGCCGCGAGCGCGCGGTGCAGGTGCAGCCGCTGCTGGCACCGCCACCTGCGCGGGCGCAGGCAGCGGCCCCCCCTTCGCCGCGCCAACTGGCCTCGACGCGCCTGCTGGTGATTCCGCTCTTCGCCCTGGTGCTGGGCGGCATCCACCTGGCTTGGCCGCTGCCGCGGCCCGTGCCGCTGCTCTACAGCAGCCTGTCCATGGCCCTGTTCGTGGTCTATGGCATCGACAAATGGTCGGCCCGGCGCGGCGCTGGTCGTGTGCCTGAGGTCACGCTGCACCTGCTGGCTCTGCTGGGTGGCTGGCCGGGCGCGCTGCTGGGCCAGCAAGTGTTCGCACACAAGATCAGCAAGCCGGCCTTTCTGCGCTGGACCTGGGCCATGACCAGCCTGAACCTGCTGCTTCTGGTGGGCCTGTGCACTCCTGCCTGGCAACCCTGGCTGAACTGGCTGCGCGGCTGAACTGCGACAAATTGCATCGGCGGCACCGGCGCGCGTGTGTCGAACCGCGCGCCGCTCATCCGCTGCCATGAACCGCTCGGAGCGGGGGCGGCATGAAACGCGTCACGCGGCTCCGTGCAAGTCCTGACTTGCGGCTCCAAGCTGGTGCATGGGCTACGACAGCCCCGCGCTCGGCGCGACACAAAGTGCTACCGGCCGGTGCGCCGGGCCATGCGCCAATCGGGCCGCCTCCAATGCCGAGATTGCTGCCATGGCCGCCTCAACTTCCCCGCGACTTGTATTCCTGCCCTTGCTGCTGGCCCTGTGCGCCGGCGCCGCGGCCGACACCCTGAACCTGCGTGCCTACGGCAGCCTGGTGCAGGGCGTGGGCCCCAGCGTGGAAGTCCGTGTCAACGGCGCGCTGGTGCGCACCCTGCAGATCAACAACACCAGCGCCCAGACCTTCAGCCTGGAGGTGCCGACGCTCTCTGCCGGCGCCCAGGTGGACGTGGTGTTCACCAATGACGCGGCCGCCAACGGCGAGGACCGCAACCTTTACGTGGACTACTTGAGCAGCGGCGCCACCACCGTGCTGCCCACGGCCCCCACCGCCCTGATCGACCGCGGCAAGGGCGCCGCCGCCTTCGACGGCGTGGACACCCGCCCCGGCCAGAGCGGCATCTACTGGAACGCGGCGCTGCGCCTGCGCTGGCCGGCCGCTGCCACGCCGCCGTCGCCCGCGGTGGCGCAGGCCACCCGCTTCCTGCTGCAGGCAGGCTTCGGGCCGCGCCCGGGCGAGGCCGAGACCCTGGCCAGCCAGAGCAGCCCGACGCGCTGGATCGCCGACCAGATGGCCATGCAGCCGAGCAACGACTTCGTGAACCACATCCAGGCCAAGTACGCGCTGGGGGCCGACTACCGGCCCAATGGCAGCAAGTACCAGACGCGCTGGCTGCCGCAGCGCTTCTGGGCGGGTGTGGCGCAGGGGCAGGACCAGCTGCGCCGCCGCACGGCGCTCGCGCTGCACCACATTCTGATGGTGTCGATGGCGGACTCGAACCTCTACCACCACCAGCGCGCCTACGCGAACTACCTCGACATCCTGAACCGCCACGCCTTTGGCAACTACCGCCAGCTGATCGAGGACATCGCGCTCAGCCCGGCCATGGGCATCTACCTCTCGCACATCCGCAACCGCAAGGAAGACCCGGCGACGGGCCGCATGCCGGACGAGAACTTCGCGCGCGAGCTGATGCAGCTTTTCACCATCGGCCTGCACGAGCTGAACTCCGATGGCAGCGTGAGGAAGGACGCCAACGGCCAGCCGATCGAGACCTACACCAATGCCGACGTGATGGCCCTGGCCAAGGTGTTCACCGGATGGTCATGGGCCTTCCCGGACAACCAGCTCACAGAGAGCACCTTCCGCTGGAAGAGCCCGGACTACAGCGCCGCAGCCGATACGCAGATCGACCTGCAGCGCATGAAGGCCTACCCCGGCCAGGCCTCCACGGCGGATGTCGTGCTGTTCGCCGGCAAGCCCAACGCCGTGGCCATTCCGGGCAGCGCGGCGCCGGCGCAGCGCCTGAAGCTGGCGCTGGATGCGCTGTTCCAGCACCCCAATATGGGTCCCTTCGTGGCCAAGCAGCTGATCCAGCGCTTCACCCGCAGCAACCCCAGCCCGGCCTATGTGCAGCGCGTGGCGGCGGCCTTCGCCAACAACGGCCGCGGTGTGCGCGGCGACCTGGCTGCCACCGTGCGCGCCGTGCTGCTGGACGTCGAAGCTGGCTGGGCACAGAACTCGCCCGTGCTGCCCAGCGCCGGCAAGCTGCGCGAGCCCGTGCTGCGCGTGGCGCATTGGCTGCGCGCCTTCGACGCCCGCTCGCCCAGCGGCGAGTTCCAGATGGTCTACGACTTCGAGCCGCTGGCGCAGATGGTGACGAACGCGCCCTCGGTGTTCGGCTACTTCCGCCCCGGCTACACGCCGCCGGGCACCGTCATCGCCCAGCAGGGTGGGGTGGCGCCGGAGTTCCAGATCGTCAACGAGGGCAGCACCGCCACCTGGGTGAACCGCGCCGAGTCCATGGCCGGCAGCGGCCTGGGCTGGAACGGCAGCAGCGCCGATGTGGTGGCCGACTACACGCCGCTCGTGGCCCTGCTCAACACCGGCAACGCCCAGGCCGTGGTGCAGCGCCTGAACCATCAGCTGTATGCGGGCCGCATGTCGGCGGCGCTGCAGTCGGCCTTGATCGAGGCCATGGCCGGGGTGGGCGGCAACGACGCCGCCAGTCAGCTCAACCGGGTCCGCATCGCCGTGTACGTGGCGCTCAGCGCCCCCGAGTTCAACATCCAGTGAGACCCGCCATGAGCCAAACCGCTTCCCGCCGCCAGTTCCTGCGCAGCGCCGCCGCGCTCTCGGCCGTTGGCCCGGCCACGCCGCTGGCGCTCAGCCTTGCCGGCTTGGGCACCCTGGCCAACCAATCGGCCCAGGCGGCCGATGTCTCCACCGGCTACCGTGCCCTGGTCTGCCTGTACCTGCATGGCGGCAGCGACATGCACAACTGGGTGGTGCCAACCGACAGCGCCAACTACGCACCCTATGCCGCCGCCCGACGCGAGCTCGCCGTGCCGCTGGCCAGCCTGCAGCCCATCAGCCAGAACCGCCAGGCCAGCGGTCGCAGCTTCGGCATGCCGGCCGAGCTGGCGCCGCTGCGCGCGCTCTACGAAGGGGGCCGTGCCGCCGTGCTGGCCAATGTGGGTCCGCTGCAGCGACCGGTCAGCAAGACCGACTTCCAGCAGGGCCGCAACCTGCCGCCCAAGCTCTTCTCGCACAACGACCAGACCTCGGCCTGGCAGTCCTTGCAGGCCGAGGGCGCGCCCAGCGGCTGGGGTGGGCGCATGGGCGACATCCTGATGTCCGCCAACGCCCAGCCAGTGTTCACGGCCATCTCGGTCAGTGGCAATGCCGTGTTCCTCAGTGGCGCGCAGGCGGTGCAATACCAGGTGGGCAGCGAGGGGCCGGTGGGCGTGCGGGGCCTGAGCAACAGCTGGACCCTGGGTTCGTCCCAGCTGGCCGGCGTGCTGCGCCGCACCCTGGTGGCGGCAGGCAACGACCCCTATTCGGCCGAGTACGCGGCGGTGATGCGCCGCTCGCTGGACACCAGTGCCGCCCTGCAGGCCGCGCTGGCGCAGACCCAGACCGCGGCCTTGCCGACGACGCCCGTGCAACTGGGCGCGGCCAACGCGGTGACGCTGGCCAATGACGGCCTGGCCAAGCAGCTGCGCATGGTGGCGCGCCTGGTGGAAAGCGGCCAGCGCCTGGGTCTGCGCCGCCAGGTCTTCATGGTGTCGCTCGGCGGCTTTGACACCCACAACAGCCAGCTGCGCGACCAACCCAACCACATGGCGCGCGTGGCGCTGTCGGTGGACTGGTTCATGCAGGCCCTCACCGCCTTGGGCCTGCAGAACCAGGTCACGCTCTTCACGGCCTCGGAATTTGGTCGCACCCTGGTGAGCAATGGCGACGGCAGCGACCACGGCTGGGGCTCGCACCATTTCGTCGTCGGCGGTGCCGTGCGCGGCCGCAACATCTACGGCAACTTCCCGGTCACGGCACTGGGAACGGCCGACGACGTGGGCTCGGGCCGCCTGCTGCCGAGCACAGCCGTCACGCAGCTGGGCGCCGAGCTGGGCCGCTGGATGGGCCTGAGCGCCACCGAGCTGCCCTACGTTCTGCCCAATCTGGGCAATTTCTCCAGCACGCCCTTGGGCGTGCTGGGTTGATCAGGCTTTCAGAAGGTCGACTTCGAAGCAGAGCGTGGCGTTCGGCGGGATGACGCCGCCGGCGCCGCGCGCGCCATAGCCCAGCTCGGGCGGGATGATCAGCACGCGGGTGCCGCCTTCCTTCATGCCCTGCACGCCCTCGTCCCAGCCGCGGATCACTTCGCCGCCGCCGAGGTGGAAGTGGAAGGGCTGGCCGCGGTCCTTGCTGCTGTCGAACTTGGCGCCCTTTTCGCCGTCTTTCCACAGCCAGCCGGTGTAGTGCACGCGCACGGTGCGGCCGGCTTGGGCTTCGGCGCCTTCACCGACGGTGGTGTCTTCAAATTGCAGGCCGCTGGGCAGGGTGTTCATGGAATGGCTCCGGTCAAAAGGGCGCGATTGTCGCGGCCCAGGCCCGGGTGGCGGCGTGGAGCCACTCAGGCAGCGTGGCGGACGCGGGCATGCCCTGCAGACCGAGGGCCGTGGCGGCGGCCTGCAGCGCCTGCAGGGGTTGGCTGCTGTCGAAGGCGGCGGCGCCGTTCTGCTTGGAGAGCTTCTGGCCATCGGCCGCCAGCACCAGGGGCAGGTGCAGGTAGCGCGGCGTGGGCAGGCCCAGCGCCTGTTGCAGCTGGATCTGGCGGGGCGTGTTGTCGGCCAGGTCCTCGCCGCGTACCACGTCGGTGATGCCTTGCTCGGCGTCGTCCACCACCACCGCCAACTGGTAGGCCCACAGGCCATCAGCGCGCCGCAGCACGAAGTCGCCCACGGCCTGGGCCACATCCTGCTGCTGGAGGCCCAGGCGGCGGTCCTGCCAGTGCACCACGCCCGCCGGCACCCGGAAGCGCCAAGCGCGCGCTGGCCGGCCGCGCAGGCCGCCGTTCTCGGGCCGGCAGGTGCCGGGGTAGACCCGCTCGCCATGCCTTGCGCGCTCGCCCTGGGCGGCGGCGAGTTCCTTGCGCGTGCAGGCGCAGGGGTAGGCCAGGTCGGCGGCGATGAGGCGCTGCAGCGCCTGCTCGTACAGCGCCTCGCGCTGCGACTGCCAGCTCGGTGGCGCGTCGGCTCGCAGGCCCAGGGCATCGAGCTGGCGCAGGATGAGCTGGTCGGTGCCGGGCGGGCAGCGCGGCCGGTCGACATCCTCGATTCGCACCAGCCAGCGCCCCTGGTGGGCGCGCGCATCCAGCCAGCTGCCCAGCGCCGCCAGCACCGAGCCGGCGTGCAGCGGCCCCGTCGGCGACGGAGCGAAACGACCGACGTAGGCCATCAGAGCCGGTGGTGTTCGAGCAGGGCGCGCCGCGTGGCCTCGCTCTTGAGCTGCTGCAGCCACCAGCTCAGGGCCTTGCCGGGCGGCTGCGCGCCCACGCGCCAGGCGTAGTGCAGGGTGATGCGGCGGTCGTCAAAGGTGGTCTTGCGTACCAGCAGGCCGCGCTCCAGGGGTTCGCGCACCATGGGCTCGGGCAGCCAGCCGCAGCCCAGGCCACGCAGCGTGGCTTCGAGCTTGCTCTGCAGCGTGGGCAGGGTCAGCACGTCCTGACCGGGCACCACGCCCAGCGTCATTTGGGTGAGCTGGCGGGCGGTGTCGGCCACGGCAATGATGCGGTGCTGGGCGATCTGCTGCGCCGTCAGCGCCTCGTCCACAGCGGCCAGCGGGTGGCTGGGGGCGATGACGAACACGAAGCCCAGCTCACCGATGACCTCGCAGCTGATGTGCGAGCCCGGCGGCGAGGAATTGGTGCCGATGGCCAAATCGGCCTGGCCGGACACCAGGGCCTCCCAGGTGCCGGACAGCACCTCGGTGCGCACGCGCAAGCGCGTGGGCGGGTGCTCGGGGCCGCTGGCGGGCTTGCCCGGCGCATGCGGGCAGGGCTCGATCTGCTGGGTCTGGAAGGACTGGATCAGGTCGAACAGTGGTGCGCGGGCGATGACGTCATCGGCAGCGATCGTCAGCTCGGCCTCCCAGCCGGTGGCGATGCGCTTGACGCGGTTGGCCACGGCATCGATCTCGATCAGCAGGCGGCGGCCTTCGAGCAGCAGCTCCTGGCCGGCGGCGGTGAGCTGGGCGTGGCGCGCGCTGCGGTCGAACAGCAGCACGTCCATGGCGTCTTCGAGTTGGCGCACCGAGTAGGTCAGGGCCGAGGGCACCTTGCCCAGTTCGCGTGCGGCGCCGGCAAAACTGCCGGTGCGGGCAATCGCGTCCACCATGGCGAGGGCGTCGGGCGTGAGGACGCTGCGCTTGTCGGCGATGTGCATGGCTCAGCCTGGGTTTAAAGGATTTGAACGACCTCGTCATCCTGCCTTGCCCACCGGGCGGGGCGCAGCCCCTAGAGTGAGGGCATTCCCTAGGAGCTCTGCCATGCAAACGGTCTTTCGTTCCGAACAGCGCGGTGCCGCCAACCACGGTTGGCTGCAGGCCAAGCACAGCTTTTCCTTTGCCGACTGGTACGAGCCCAGCCGCATGGGCTTCGGCGTGCTGCGTGTCATCAACGAAGACCGCGTGGCGCCGCACAGTGGTTTTGGCACGCATGGCCACCGGGACATGGAGATCGTCACCTACATCCTGGACGGCGAGCTCTCGCACAAGGATTCGATGGGCAACGGGGAAGCCGGCGGCGCCCATGCCGGGGTGATCCGCCCGGGCGAAATCCAGCGCATGAGCGCCGGCAGCGGCGTGCTGCATAGCGAGATGAACCACAGCGCCGCACCCGTGCACCTGCTGCAGATCTGGCTGCTGCCGCGCAGCCGCGGAGGTGCGCCGGGTTATGAGCAGGCGGCGATCGAGCCGGCCAGCCTGCGCGGCCGCCTGGGCCTGCTGGCCGCACCCGAAGGTGGGCTGGTGGCCATCAATTCGGACGCGCGCCTGTTCGCCGGCCGCTTCGATGGCGCCGAACAGGCCGAGCTGACGCTGGCCCCGGGCCGCCTGGCTTATTTGCATGTGGCGCGCGGCAGCCTGGTGGTGAATGGCGAGCGCCTGGCCGCGGGCGATGCGCTGCAACTGGAGCCGGGGGCCGGCGCCGCGCTGCGCCTGCAGTTCGAGCAGGGCGAGCAGGCCGAGGTGCTGGTGTTCGACCTCGGCCGCTGAAACACCCGCTTACCCGCACCCCGTGGTTCGCTCCACGGGGTGCGAGGGACACTCCTGCGCCGCGTCGAGCGGGAGTTCCCATGTCCAGCCCCATTTCCAGAAGCGCTTCGAACCCACGCCTGCCGCTGCTGGCCGGCCTGCTTTGTCTGCTGGCCGCCTGCGGTGGCGGCGGCTCCAACCCGGCACCCGTACCGGCACCGTTGCCGGCGCCCCAGAGCCTGACGCTGAGCGGCACCGCGGCGGTGGGTCTGGCGCTGGCGAATGCCAGCGTGCAGGCCAAGTGCGCGGGTGCTGAGGCCACGGCCACCACAGCGGCCGATGGCGGCTTCCGCCTGCAGCTCAGCGGCGCCAGCCAGCCCTGCTTGCTGCGCGTGAGCGCGAGCGACGGCACCCGCCTGCACTCGCTCGCCCTGGGGGCGGGCGAGCAGGCGCTGGCCAACATCACTCCGCTGACCGAGCTGCTGGTGCTGCGCGCCAGCCGCAAGGACGCCGCCAGCCTGTTTGACGGCTTCAACCCGGCCAGCGCGCCCAGCTCCGCCGAGGTGCGCGCTGCCGAGAGCGACGTGCGCCGCCTGCTCAACGGCGTGGTGGACCTGAGCGCGCTGCCGGACCTGGTGGCCACGCCCCTGAAGGCCGCCACGCCCGGCCAGCCCTCGACCGACCCGCAGGACAAGCTGCTGGACGCTCTGAAGGAACGCGCCAGCGCCGAGCAATGGAGCGGCTGGGCGCGCCTGCTGGCCAGCGGTGGGCCCTTGCCTGAACCCGCCGCCTTCGTGCCCACCCTGGCGCTGGCAGAAAACAAGCTCACGCTCGCAGCCGGGCAAAGCCATCGCTTCACGGCGATTACCAATTACCCGCCGAATGTGCGCTACCTGCGCCAGCCGCTGCGCTGAAGCGTGGTGGAGGCGGGGGGCGGCAGCATCGACGCCCTGAGCGGTGCCTACCAGGCCCCGGCCCAGCCCGGCACTTATCACGTCCAGGTGGTGCGGGACGACTTCGCCGGCATCGGGGCCACGGTGGAGGTGACCGTGCTGGCGCGCGATGCCTTCGTGCCGCGCCTGAGCGTGCCAGCGCCCGAGCTCAGCCTGCGCGTGGGCCAGAGCTGGCGCTTCAGTGCGGACACCAACTACCCGCCCAACGTCATGTACATCCGCCAGCCGGTGCGCTGGTCGGTGCTGGAGGCCGAGGGCGGCCGCATCGATGCCCTGAGCGGCCAGTACACGGCGCCACCGCAGGTGGGCCAGTACCACGTGCGGGTGGAGCGCGAGGACTTCCCCGGCGTGAGCGCGCAGATCAGTGTGCAGGTGCAGGCCTGGGAGGTGCTGAACCTGCACCGCGGCTTGGTCGAGGCTGCGCCGAGCGAGCAGCGGGTCGTCCGCAGTGCCGCCGAGTTCAAGGCCCTGGTGGACGCCTGGCAGCTGCAGAGCAGCCCCTACCGCCCGGCGCCGCAGGTGGACTTCGGCCAGGACATGGTGCTGGCCATTGCCGAGCAGGGCAGCAGCGGCTGTGCCTCGTTGGAGATCGCGGACGTGCGTGCCGAGGCCGGCAAGCTGCTGGTGGCTTACCGCGAGCGCCCCATCCCGCCCGGCATCGCCTGCACCGCGGTCATCACCTACCCGGTGCTGCTGGTGGCCTTGCCGCGCAGCGAGCTGCCGGTTGAGTTCGCACGGCGCCCTTGAGCTGCCACGCCCCATGCTCCCCCGCCCAACGCCCGCGACAGCGGGCGTTTTCATTTCAGCGCCGCACTGGGGGCAACGCGGATGGCTTCAGCCCGGCTCTCCCATACACTTGAAACGACGTTTTAAGTAAATTAATGCGATAGGTTCAATATGGAGACCATCCGGGTTGCCGCCGTGGGCGAATGCATGCTGGAGCTGCAGGGGCCGGCCTTTGGCCAACTGCGCCAGCACTACGGCGGAGACACCTTCAATGCCGCCTGCTACCTGGCGCGTTGCGGCCCGGCGAAGGTCAGCTACGCCAGCGCGCTGGGTGATGACAGCCTGAGCGAGGCCCTGTTGCAGCGCTGGGGCGGCGAGGGCCTGGAGCTCTCGCTGGTGCGCCGGCTGCCTGGGCGCCGGCCGGGCCTGTACCAGATCGAGCTGGATGCACAGGGCGAGCGCCGCTTCCACTTCTGGCGCGGCCAAAGTGCCGCGCGCGACTACTTCGACTGCACCGAGCCGACCCCGCTGGAGCAGGCCGAGGGCGGGCTCGATGCGCTGCTGTTCTCGGGCATCAGCCTGGCCATCCTGCCGGACGCCGGGCGCGAGCGCCTGCTGCAGCTGGCGGCGCGCCTGCGGGCTGCCGGCCGCTGGGTGGCCTTCGACAACAACTACCGCCCCATCCTGTGGCGCGATGCAGCCACGGCGCGGCATTGGTTCGAGCGCGCCTTCGCCGTGGCCTCGCTGGCGCTGATCACCACCGATGACCACCAGGCCCTGTTCGATCTGCCCAGCGCCGCGGCCGCCGTGGCGGCCGCGCAAGACCTGGCGGTGCCCGAGCTCGTGCTCAAGCGCGGTGCCGCGCCCACGCTGGTGCGCGGCGCGGGCGCGTGGACCGAGGTGCCCACCCAGCCCGTGGCGCGTGTGGTGGATACCACCGCCGCTGGGGACTCCTTTGCCGGCGGCTACCTCAGCCGCCGCCTGCGCGGTGAAGCGCCGGCGCAGGCGGCCGACTTCGGCAACCGCCTGGCCGCGCGCGTGATCCAGCACCCCGGGGCGGTGATTCCGCGCGAGGCGATGCAGGATTTGCTCTGACTCTGCTCTAGCGCGATCGCCAGAGCCGCCAGATCGTGTGCGCATTGGTGGCGGCCAGCACCGCCTCCAGTGCCGTGCCGCCAATCGAGCCCACGAGCAGGTTGTTCAGCAGCCAGAGCAGGGTGCCCACCAGCATCAGCGCGCGCATGCGCAGGCCCTGCAGGAAGAACAGCGCAAAGGTACCGATGCAGCTGGCGGCGATCGGCAGCAGCGAGAGCCAGCCTTGCATCAGCCAAAGCCCCAGGCCGGCCGAGAGGGCCATGAAGCCCAGGCCCAGCGCCGCGCTGCGCGCCTTCAAAGACGCCAATGAGCGCAGCAGCGAGACCGTGGTGCTGGCCACCGCGGTGGGTTGGCCCAGCAGCCAGAAGTGGCCGATGTAGGCCGCGCATTCGGCCGCCATGAAGAGCTTGAAGCGGCGGTCGTCGGTCTGCGCGAAACAGGCCACGCCGAAGACAAAAGCGGCGTAGCCCAGCAGCTGGGCGGGGCTCAGCAGCGCGTCCATCGGGGCTTCAAGCTCAGGGCCGCAGGGTGAGGCCCGCCGCCAGCTCGGGCCGCAGGCGCAGCAGGCCGTCGCGCACTTGGGCGGCGAACAGGGCGGCACCCTGGGGGCCGAGGTGGGTGCGGTCAAAGCGCGGTGGGGCCTCGGCCAGCGCGTCCGCCCCGGCCTGGCCCAGGGCCTGCACGGTGGCGTGGCTGCTGGCGTTCAGGTCCAGCACCGGCACCCCCAGCTCGGCGCCCACGCGCAGCGTGGCCTCGGCCCAGGGGCGCAAGTCGTTCGGCAGGGCGCCTTCCTTGAAGCTGCGGCGCGCCAGGGGGGTGATCAGCAGTACCTGGCCGCCCGCGGCCCGCAGCTCCTGCACATACGCGGCCAGGTTGGGGCCGAACTCGGTGGCCAGATCGGTGCTGCGGCCGGGCTTGCCAGGTTGGTCGTTGTGGCCGAACTGGATCAGCACCAGGTTCTGCTGCGGCGCGCCGGTCTCGTTCAGTAGCGCCAGCACGGTCTGCCACAGGCCTTCGGCGCGGTAGCTTTTGCTGCTGCGCCCGCCGCGCGCCAGGTTCAGGCAGGGCAGCTGCTGGAACTCAGCGCACAGGGCATTGCCGTAGCCGCTGCGGGGCGCCAGGGTGGAGTCGCCCACCAGGATCAGGCGCGGGCCGGCGGGCGGGCTGCCCTGGGCCGCAGCGGCGGCGCCGAACGCCAGCGCCGCCAGCAGCGCCGCGCACTTAGAACTTGTAGCGCGCCCCAAGCAGGAACTCCCGGCCGGTGACGTGATAGACCACCGAGCTGTTGCGCGCGCGGCTGATGAACTGGTCGTTGGCCTCGTTGGTGAGGTTCACGCCCTCCAGCGTCAGGTCCAGGTTCTTGTTGAGCTTGTAGGTCAGCGAGAGGTCCACATTGCTGCTGCCGTTCTTGCCCTCGACGTCGTTGTTGTTCTGGCCCGGCACGCGGGTCAGGAAGGCGGAGCGCTTGGAGAGCGAGACGCGGGCGCTGAACTCGCCGTCGTCGTAGTACAGCGTGGCGTTGCTGGACTTGGGGCTCATGTTGAGCAGGTCGTCCACGATGGTGGCGTTGCTGGTGGGCGAGACCAGGTAGGTGATCTTGCTCTTCACCTGCGTGTAGTTCAGCAGCACGCCGAAGTGCTTGCCCCAACCGGGCAGGAAGCTCAGCGGCTGCTGGATGTTGATCTCGAAGCCCTGCAACTTGCCGCCGTCGGTATTGATGGGGGAGGTGAACTGGAACACCTCGTCGCCGGTGAAGTTGCTGGGCAGCAGGGAGAGCGGCAAGCCGGTCTCCTTGAAGGCCATATTGGTGCGCAGGCTCTGGATGTAGGTGCTGATGTTCTTCTGGAACAGGCCCAGGCCGATGAAGGCGCTCTTGCCGTGGTACCACTCCAGGCTGGTGTCGAAGGTCTTGGCGCGGAAGGGCTTGAGGTAGGGGTTGCCGGCCGTGATGCTGAGCGTGCCGGTGGTGGCGATGGAGCCGCCCGGGTTCAGATTGCCCAGCTGGGGGCGCGACATGGCCTTGGCAGCGGCCACGCGCAGCAGCAGCTCGGGCGTGAGCGTGGCGCTGAGGTTGAGCGAGGGCAGGGTGTCGCTGTAGCGGTTGGTGGTGGTGACCTCGGTGCCGCCGCCGATCGACTGGTAGCCGGTGGCGACCTGCTCGGTCCTGACGTAGCGCACGCCCACATTGCCGTCCACGCGGATGCCGAAGGGGCGCTGCGTGAACTCGGCCATCAGGTAGGCGCCCTGGTCGGTTTCCTGCACGGCGCGGTTGTTGCCGCGCGCATTGCCATTGGTGGTGGAGCTGAGCGTGAAGTCGCCGGGGCCGCCGGCCGGGCCGCTCTTCAGGCAGTTGCAGTAGATGTCGTAGGCGGCGGCGATGGCGCGCAGGTCGGGAATCAGCCAGGTGGTGGGCGTGCCCTCGGGCAGGCTCAGGCCCTTGCCGAAGCCGCTGAGTTGGGTGGTGAGCGCGCTGCCGGTGGCCGGGGCGAACACGGTGTCGTTCTGGTTGATGCGCCGGAATTCGTAGGTGTCGAAGCGGTACTTCTTGTGCTGGGCGCCGGCCTTGAGCGTCAGCTGATTGGGCAGGGCGTCCCAGACGAGATCGGCCTGGCCGATCTCGTTGACGTTGTTGGCGCCCTGGGGGCGGATGCGGATCTCGCTGGTGGTGGTGTTGGGCACCGTGGTGGGCTGGGTGCCGCTGGCCACCACCGGCACGCCCACGATCTGCAGGGCGCCACCCGCCTGCGCGGGGTCGAAGGGGTAGGCGATGACGGGCAGGCGGTCGTTGGCGCGGAAGTCCAGCACATAGCCGTTGACGTTCAGCGCATCCAGCGTGGTGGTGGTCTGCACCGGGTTGCGGAACTTGCTGTCGGCGCGGCCGATCTTCACTGCGCCGCGCAGGGTGTCGGTGAACTCATGCTCCACCGTCAGGCTGGGCTGGGTGAAGGTGGTCGTGAGTTCGTCGAAGCGCGATTCGGAGCGGATGTCCACGCCGTTGTAGCGGCCGTAGAGCAGGGCGCCATTGGCGGCGTACTCGGCCTGCAGCACGCTGGTCTGGGGCTTGCCGCCCTGGGCGGCGGTGCGGCTGAAGCTGATGGCTTCGAGGAAGTCTTCCTGGCGCGTGGCGTCCAGCTTGGAGTACAGCAGGTCCAGGCTGACGAGGGTGGTGTCGGCCGGGCGCCATTGGGCCGAGGCGGTCAGGCCCAGGCGGTCCTGGTCGTGCGTCAGGCGCCCGTAGCGCGGCAGGCGGGGGTGGAAGTTGGCGGCGCTGCTGGCGAGGTTGTAGTCGGCGGTGTTCTCGGCGCTGGCGGGCAGGCGGCCCACGCCCTGGGCGCTGGGGCCGCAGCTGGTGGCCGTGCTGTTGGCGGGGTTGTTGGTCACGCCGTTGGGGGCGCACCAGCCGCCGGAGGAGGCGCCGTTGTCCCAGCGCACGGTGGAGAAGCCTTCCTCGAACAGGCGGCGTTTGGAGTAGGCGCCAGACACGAGCAGGCCGAGGGTTTCGTTGGCCCAGGTGTTGGAGACCAGGAAGGCCAGGCGCGGGTCGGTCTCGCCGCTGAGGTCGTTGTACTTGGCCTTCACCGAACCGGTGGCCACGAAGCGCTTCAGGTCGAAGGGCCGGGCGGCCTGCAGATCCACGGTGGCGCCCAGCGAGCCCTCGTCCACATCGGCCTGGTTGCTCTTGCGCACCGTCAAGCTGTTGAAGAGTTCGGCGGCGAAGACGTTGAAGTCGAAGCCGCGGCTGCGGTTGGCGCCGCCGCTGCTGTCGGTGCCGCCGGTGGTGGCCAGGGCCTCGATGCCGTTGATGCGCACGCGGGTGAAGTCAGCCCCCAGGCCGCGCACGGTGATGTTGCGGCCCTCGCCGGCGTCGCGGTCGATCACCACGCCGGGGATGCGCTGCAGGGATTCGGCCAGATTGGTGTCGGGGAACTTGGCGATGTCCTCGGACTTGATGACGTCGACGATGCCCTTGTCCTGGCGCTTGGCGTTCAGGGCGGATTCGAGCGAGGCGCGGATGCCGGTGACGACGACGGCATCCAGCTGGGTCTTCTCGTCCTTGGCCGGCGGGGTTTGCGCCAGGGCGGCGGCGCTGGCCAGCAGGCTGGCGGCCAGGGCCACGGGGTGGGGCTTGAGGGTGGGCATCACGGGTCTCCAGGTGCGTGTGGCGCGGCGGCGAAGGGGCGCGGCCGGCGGGTTCGTTCTGG
Organism: Inhella sp.; assembly: GCF_041912635.1. Classification (GTDB taxonomy): domain Bacteria; phylum Pseudomonadota; class Gammaproteobacteria; order Burkholderiales; family Burkholderiaceae_C; genus Inhella. Next base: position 8,258 of record NZ_JAYRMO010000015.1, on the reverse strand, counting down.
GGCGCACGCAGGGCACCCGGTGTTCAGGGTCGGGGCGGCTGCAGTGCCGGCCCGGCCATCCGGTTTCTGTTCAGAGGTAGTCGTCGCGGCGGGGCGAGAACTGGTCCAGCAGGGTGGCGCCGGCGTCCAGGGCCTTCACGCCATGCAGCGTCAGGCGCGGCGCCACGAAGGCGTCGCCCGGCTTGAGCACGCGTGTCACGCCGCCCACCTCGCACTCGAAGCGGCCCTTGAGGACGAAGGCAATCTGATCGTGCGCATCGTGGGCATGGGGCGTGCCGACGGCGCCTTCGTCAAACTGCACCAGCACCGACATCAGCTCGGGCGTGTGGCCGACGATCTTGCGGCGGATGCCGTCGCCCAGCTCGGTCCAGGGCGTGTCCGCGTCAATGAAATAAGGGCTCATGGAACGGTGTTTCGCTTTACGTTGTGGCGGACTATAGCGGTCTCGTGCAAAAGTGGAACAGCGGTTCACTAATTGAAAACCATGATTCCGCGGTTTCGCCGCCAGCACCTATGCTGCGAGCCAGCGCGAGTTCGGAACTGCGTTTCAACTCATCCGATCCAGCCAAGGACACCCCATGGAAATCCGTCAACCCATTCATAGCGAACACGCCCGCAGCCTGGATACCGCCGGCCTGCGCCGTCACTTCCTGGTAGAGACCCTGTTCCAGCCCGACCAGGCGACGCTGACCTACAGCCAGATCGATCGCATCATCGTGGGCGGCATCCAGCCGGTGACGAAGGCCGTCGCCTTCGCGGCCGAGCTGGGCAAGCACACCGGCACCGATTTCTTCCTGCAGCGCCGCGAGCTGGGCCTGATCAACATCGGCGGCGCGGCGCGCGTGACGGTGGATGGCACGGTGTTCGAAATCGGCGCCCGCGAGGCGCTGTACGTGGGGCAGGGCGCCCGCGAGCTGGCCTTTGAGTCGGTCGATGCCGCTCAACCCGCCAAGCTCTACTTCAACAGCGCGCCGGCGCACACCAGCTACCCCACCCGCAAGGTGACGCAGGCCGAGGCCAGCCCCGAGACCCTGGGCAGCGCCGAAACCAGCAACCGCCGCACCATCTACAAATACCTGGTGCCGGACGTGTTGCCCACCTGCCAGCTGCTGATGGGCCTGACCCAGCTGGAGAGCGGCAGCCTGTGGAACACCATGCCCTGCCACACGCACGACCGCCGCATGGAGGTCTACTTCTACTTCGACATGAGCGAGGACGCGGTGGTCTTCCACATGCTGGGCGAGCCCACCGAGACGCGCCATGTGGTGGTGCGCAACGAGCAGGCCGTCATCAACCCGAGCTGGTCCATCCACAGCGGCGTGGGCACGCGCGCCTACACCTTCATCTGGGGCATGGTGGGAGAGAACCAGGTCTTCAAGGACATGGACCACGTGCCCATGACCACCCTCCGCTAAGGCCTGCCATGGTGCTCGAACACTTTCAGCTGGCCGGCAAGACGGCCATCGTCACCGGCTGCAACACCGGCCTGGGCCAGGGCATGGCCGTGGCGCTGGCGCAGGCGGGGGCCGACATCGTCGGCGTCAATGTCTCCGCGCCCGAGGACACGCGCCGCCAGGTCGAGGCCCTGGGCCGGCGCTTCCTGGACCTGCGCGCCAACCTGGCGGACATCGCCTGCATCCCCGATCTCATCACCCAGGCCAAGACCCTGAATGGCGAGGTCCACATCCTGGTGAACAACGCCGGCATCATCCGCCGCGAGGATGCGATCAAGTTCAGCGAGGCCGATTGGGACGATGTCATCGACCTCAACCTGAAGTCGGTGTTCTTCCTGTCGCAGGCGGTGGCCAAGACCTTCCTGGCCCAGGGCAAGGGCGGCAAGATCATCAACATCGCCTCGATGCTCAGCTTCCAGGGCGGCGTGCGCGTGCCCTCGTACACGGCGAGCAAGAGCGGCGTCATGGGCATCACCCGGCTGATGGCCAACGAATGGGCGCAGCACGGCATCAATGTCAACGCCATCGCCCCCGGCTACATGGCCACCAACAACACCGCCGCGCTGCGGGCGGATGAGGCGCGCAACGCCTCCATCCTGGAGCGCATCCCGGCCGGCCGCTGGGGCAGACCGGAGGATCTGGGCGGGCCGGTGGTGTTCCTGGCTTCGCAGGCGTCGGATTACGTCAACGGCTACACGGTGGCGGTTGACGGTGGCTGGTTGGCACGGTGAAAGCCTGCGTCGCTGACCCGCACCGAGCCCTCCGCTGAGCGGCGGATTCACAGTCACTGATCGACCCACCGTGTACGAAAACAAGCGCCTCGGCTTCCTGTTCGTATTGCCCTTCGTGCTGGGGGTGCTGCTGTTCAAGCTCTTCCCCTTCGTGATGAGCTTTGCGCTCAGCTTCACGCAGTACGACCTGATCGACCCGCCCGAGTGGGTGGGGCTGCGCAATTACGCCGAGCTGGCCACGGCGGATCCGCTGTTCACCAAGTCGCTCGGCGTCACGCTTTGGTTCGCCGTGCTGGCCGTGCCCTTGCGCGTGGGCTTTGCGCTCTTCATCGCCCATGTGCTGAATTTCAAGCTGCGCGGCATCAATGCCTTTCGCGCGGCGTTCTACATCCCGTCCATCCTGGGCGGCAGCATTGCCACGGCGGTGCTGTGGCGCTTTCTGTTCGCCAAGAACGGGCTCGTCAATCTGGTGCTGGCGCAGCTGGGGATGGAGCCCATTGCCTGGCTGGCCGATGAGCACTACTCGATGTGGACCGTGGTGCTGCTCTTCACCTGGCAGTTCGGCTCGGCCATGGTGATCTTTCTGGCCGCCTTGCAGAACGTGCCGACCTCGCTCTACGAAGCCGCCGAGATCGACGGTGCCAGCAAGACCCAGCAGTTCTGGCGCATCACCGTGCCGCTCATCACGCCGGTGATCTTCTTCAACCTGATCATGCAGATGGTGCACGCGTTCCAGGAGTTCAACGGCCCCTACATGATCACCGAGGGCGGCCCGCTGCACTCCACCTACGTGCTGGCGCTCTACATCTACGACCAGAGCTTCCGTTTCTTCAACTTGGGCTACGGCGCGGCGCTGAGCTGGGTGCTGTTCGCGCTGGTGGGGGGCCTGGCCCTGCTGTCCTTCTGGAGCAGCAAGTACTGGGTGTTCTATGCCGGGGAAAAGGAGAGCAAGAAGTGAAGGCGCCCAAGACCCCGTGGCTGCGCTACCTCACGCTCGCCGCCGTGGCGGCGGTGATGCTCTATCCGCTGATCTGGCTGATCGGCGCCTCGTTCAAGAGCAATAGCGAGATCTTTGCCTCGGCTGGCTTCTGGCCCAGCCAGTTCGATTTCGGCGCGTATGCCAAGGGCTGGAAGACCAGCACCGAGTACACCTTCGCGACCTACTTCCTGAACAGCTTCCTGATCACCATCCCGCGCATCGTCGTGACGGTGATCAGCTGCGTGCTGGTGGCCTACGCCTTCGCGCGCTTCGAGTTCTGGGGCAAGAAGCTGCTCTTCAGCATCATGATCGCCACCATGATGCTGCCGCTGATCGTGCTGCGGCTGCCGCAGTACCTGGTGTTCCGCGAGATCGGCTGGCTGGACAGCTACCTGCCGCTGATCGTCCCCTCAGCCTTCGCCACCGACACCTTCTTTGTCTTCATGCTGGTGCAGTTCCTGCGCGGCATCCCGCGCGACATGGAAGAGGCCGCGCAGATCGACGGCTGCAACGCGCTGCAGCTGCTCTGGCACATCGTGGTGCCGCTGCTCAAGCCGGCCATCATTTCCGTCATCGTGTTCCAGTTCATCTGGACGATGAACGACTTCATGGGCCCGCTGATCTACCTGGCCTCGGTGGAGAAATACCCGGTCAGCCTGGCGCTCAAGATGAGCATCGGCGCCACCGAGGAAGTTGAGTGGGCCAACGTCATCGCCATCTCGGTGGTGGCCCTGATTCCGTCCGTGCTGGTGTTCTTCGCCGCGCAGAAGCATTTCATCGAGGGCGCCACCAGCAGTGGCGTGAAGGGATAAGTCGTGGCGGCAGTCACCCTGAGCAAGATCGAGAAGGTCTACCCCAACGGCTTCAAGGCTGTGCATGGCGTGGACCTGGAGGTGAAGGACGGCGAGTTCATGGTCTTCGTCGGCCCTTCGGGCTGCGCCAAGTCCACGCTGCTGCGCATGGTGGCGGGGCTGGAGTCCATCAGCGGCGGTGAGCTGCGCATCGGCAACCGCGCGGTGAACGACTTGGCGCCCAAGCAGCGCGGCATTGCCATGGTGTTCCAGAACTACGCGCTGTACCCGCACATGACGGTGTACGAGAACCTCGCCTTCGGCCTGCGCCTGGCCAAGACGCCCAAGGCCGAGCTGGACCAACGCGTGCGCCATGCCGCCACGCTGCTGGAAATGGAGCACCTGCTGGAGCGCTACCCCAAGCAGCTCAGCGGCGGCCAGGCGCAGCGCGTGGCGGTGGGCCGCGCCATCGTCAAGAAGCCCGAGGTGTTCCTGTTCGACGAGCCGCTCTCCAATCTGGACGCCAAGCTGCGCGCCGCCATGCGCGTGCGCCTGACCGAGCTGCACCGCAGCTTGCGCGAGGCCGGCCAGCCCGCCACCACCATTTACGTGACGCACGACCAGACCGAGGCCATGACCATGGGCGAGCGCATCTGCGTGCTCAAGGGCGGCGTGATCCAGCAGGTCGACACCCCCACGGCGCTGTACGAGCGGCCGGCCAATGCTTTCGTGGCCGGCTTCATCGGCTCGCCCGAGATGAACCTGTTCCAGACGCCGCGCGAGGGCGACACGGTGGGCCTGGGCACGCTGCGCCTGCCGCTGCCCGCCGGCCGCTTTCGGCCCTCCAGCGGCCCGGTGCAGTTCGGCCTGCGCCCCGAGCACATCGGCCTGCAGGCCGGCGCGCACAGCGTCGCCGTGCCGGCCCAGCTGCGTTTTTGCGAGCACATGGGGGCCGAGGTCTACCTGCATGCCGAGGCGCAGGGCCAGGCCTTCAGCGCGCGTGTGCCGGCCGAGCAGGGCGCAGCCCTGATGAACCTGGCACGCGGCTCTACGCTGACGCTGCAGTTCCAGATGCAGCACGCGCAGCTCTTCGCTGCGGACGAGGCCGGCGCCTCTTTCCTGGCATGAAGCGCCGCCTGGTTCTCGGCCTCGGGGCCGTCGCCCCCTTCGTCCATGCCCAGACGGAACGCGTGCTGCGCTTCGCCTGGTGGGGGGGCAGCAGCCGCCACCAGGCCACGCTGGCCGCGCTGCGCCTGTTCGAGCGCCGCCACCCCGGCCTGCGCGTCAAGGCCGAGTACATGGGCTTCAACGGCTATCTGGAGCGCCTGACCACGCAGATCGCCGGCCGCTCCGAGCCCGATCTCATGCAGATCAACTGGGCCTGGCTGGCGATGTTCAGCAAGCGCGGCAACGGCTTTGCCGACCTGCACGCCCAGGCCCGCCGCCTGCAGCTGGACCAGTTCAGCCCGGCCGACCTGGCTTATGGCGAGGTGGCCGGCAAGCTCAATGCCCTGCCCACCTCCTTCAGCGCGCGCGTGATGCTGTGGAACCGCCTCAGCTTCCAGCGCGCCGGGCTGGCCCTGCCCACGAACTGGGATGAGCTCTTCGCCAGCGGCCGCGCCTTCCGCAAGGCATTGGGCGAGGGCCATTACCCGCTGGACGGCGAGCTCTACGACATGATGCTGCTGTCCCAGAGCTGGGTGCAGCAGCGCCACGGCACGCCCTTCGTGGACCCCGACGCGCGTCGCATCGCCATGAGCGAGGCCGCGGCGCTGGACTGGGTGCGCTGCTACCGCCGGCTGGTGGATGAGCAGGTGTGCACCCCGCTGCCCCTGCGCGCCAGCCTGGGCGGGGCCGAGAAGCCCACTGAGCAGCAGCCCGACTGGGTGGCCGGCCGCTGGGCCGGCAACTACACCTGGGATTCGCTCATCGGCCTGCGGGCTTCCACGCTGCCCAGCGCCGACCAATTGGCCTTGGGCGAGTTCCCGACCCTGCCCGGCGCCCAGGACAGCGGCCTGTTCGGCCGCCCCACCGTGATGTACGCCGTGGGCCGCAGCAGCGCGCAGGCCGAATGGGCGACGCGCCTGATGAACTTCCTGCTCTGCGACCCCGAGGCCGCCAAGTTGCTGGGCCGCACGCGCGGCCTGCCCTCGGCGCGCAGCGCGCTGGAGGTGCTGAGAGCCCAGGGTGGACTTCCCCCGCTGGAACTGGCCGCCCACGAGCAGATCCGCGCCCAGCGCGAGGCCGGTCGCCTGCGCCACCCCGCGCCGCTGTTCGAGCACGCCCGCTTCCTCAAGTTCATGCGCGAGGTCTTCGAGACCGTCGCGTACGCCAAGACCACCGACCAGGACGCCGCCCGTCGCCTGGTGCGCGAGGGCAACGCCCTGCTTCACCGCCTATGAAACACCTCGAACGCCCGCTGCAATTCGTCACCCGGCAGGACCCGGACACCGGCGCCCGCGTGACGCGCCTGACGCCGTTGGACGTGGCCAGCCACCGCACCTACTTCTATCAAAAGTGCTTCACCAACGACGGGCGCCGGCTCGTCTACGGCGCAGCCTACGAAGGCGGTAAGGACTTCAACTACCACCTGCTCGACCTGGACCGCCAGGTCAGCACCCAGCTCACCGACCAGCCTGGCGAGAACAGCTTCGGCGGCTTCCTGAGCCCGGACGACCGTCACCTCTACTTCGTGCGCCAGGAGCGCCAGCTGGTCCGCCTGGCGCTGGCCGATTTGAGCGAAGAGGTCGTCTACACCGTGCCCGCCGGCTGGGTGGGTTATGGCACCTGGGTGGCCAACTCGGCCTGCACGCGCATGGTGGGCATCGAGATCCATGCCGACGACTGGTTCCCTCTGAGCGATTGGCAGAAGTTCCACCAGATGTTCCATGCCAAGCCGCGCTGCCGGCTGATCCGCATCGACCTGGCCACCGGCGAGCGCAGCGTCATCCTGGAACAGCAGGGCTGGTTGGGCCACCCGCAGTACCGGCCCTTTGACGACCACACCGTGGCCTACTGCCACGAGGGCCCGCACGATCTTGTGGACGCACGCATGTGGTTCATCAACGAGGACGGCACGAACCGCCGCTGCGCCAAGGTGCACGCCGAGGGCGAGAGCTGCACGCACGAGTTCTGGGTGCCCGATGGCTCGGCCATGGTCTATGTGTCCTACCGCAAGGGCGAGCGCGAGCGCTGGATCCGTAGCCTGGACCCGCTGACCCTGCAGGACCGCGTGCTGACCCAGATGCCGCCCTGCTCGCACCTGATGAGCAACCCGGACGGCACGCTCTTGATCGGCGACGGCTGCGGCTCGCCCGCCGACGTGGCCGATGGCGCGGCCCATGAAATCCGCACCGATCCCTTCCTGCACCTGTTCGACCTGAAGGCCGGCAGCACCCGCCGCGTGGCGCGGCACGACAGCAGCTGGGGCGTCTACAAGGGCAACCGCCAGGTCACGCACCCGCACCCCTCGTTCACGCCGGACGAGACGCAGGTGCTGTTCAGCTGCGATGCCGAGGGCGAGCCCGCGCTGTACCTCGCTGATTTGGCCGATCCGACATGAAGGCCTGGCTGCTGACCGTGATGGTGGCGCTCTTGCTGGGTACGGCCTGGGCTCAGGAACGACCGCAGCTGAGTGCGGAGCAGGCCGCCGCCTTCACGCGGGAAGCCTGGCTGGGCGACTGGACGCCCGAGCCCGACAGCGCGCGCGCGCAATGGCCGGCCGACGCCGTGCTGCGCCCCGGCCAATCCCTGCAGGCTCTGCTGGACGCCTTGCCTCCGTCCAGCGGTGCGCGCCGCTACGTGCGCATCGAACCCGGCGAGTATCGCGGCCCGGTCTGCCTGCGCGGCCTCGGGCCCCTCACGCTCTATGGCGTGGGCGAGCCCGGTGCGGTGCGCCTGGTCGACAACCGTCACGCCGGCCAGGCCAAGTCCCCCGAGGCGGCGGCCCAGCCCTGCGTGCCGGGCTGGGGCCAGCGCAGCGTGGGCACGGCCGGCAGCGCCACCCTGGTCATCGCCCAGGACGAAGTGCGCCTGGCCGGCCTGACGGTGGCCAACGACGCCCTGGAGGGCGTGCGCGCCGGCCAGGGCTACCCGAGCGGCGCGGGCGAGAGCGGTGGTGCCCAGGCCGTGGCCCTGCTGACGCGCGGCGACCGCATCCAGCTCGATGCGGTGAGCCTGCTGGGCCACCAGGACACCTTCTATGCCGACGGCCCCGGCCGCGTGCGCGTGGCGCACAGCCGCATCGCCGGCGATGTGGACTTCATCTTCGGCAGCGCGCGCCTGCTGATCGAGCACAGCCTGA